>JAYUJN010000001.1:0-199869 GCA_043765195.1 Bacteroidota bacterium
TTAATCCTAAAAATCCTGTTCGGACAAGAGGCGTTTCGGCTGCGCTCAACGACCCTGAACTAATATGTAGAGACGCGATTAATCGCGTCTCTACCCAGCGAAACGACTAGTAAAAAATGTTCGTTCCGTCTCCGCTCAACGACCAGCATTTTTATGAAAACTTTTCGACATTTAGGCTAACTATCGCTTGAAAAATAAAATTTTAAACTAATTCTTTGTTCGTCGCTCTAATAATGTAGCAAAAAAGCAGTGCAGTCCAAAAAGAAAACATTGCGTAAACCAAAGAGACCTTTCCAAATTGCTCATTATGTAACAAAGTCCCTGAGATTAAAAAAGCCATTGTTGTGTTATGAACAGCTGATTCTACTGATGCTGTTATTTCGTTTTTAAAACCAAGTTTGAAAATTTTTGTCAATGTAAAGCCCATTAAAAAACAAGCCACATTCAAAAGAAATGCAAATGGCAATATTTCTAAAACTTCGCTTTGAGTTAGGACACCTTTTCCATTTCCACCGAGGAATTTTAACATAAATACAACCCCTAGCAGAATAATTAAAACTGGCTTCGCATATTTAGTAATTACCATTGCAATTTTTTCATTCCAATTCCTAACTAATGTTCCCATTAAAGCTGGAATTGCAGTCAAAATAAAAATCTCCTTCATCGTTTCTAATATTGGTAAATGAAATTGTGAATTTTGCCCATTAAATGTTGTCAAAGCAAAGTTTACAATTAAAGGAATAGAAAATAGTGTTAGTATTGAGTTTATCGTAGTTAAAATTATTGATAGTGCTACATTGCCTTTAAATAGATATGCAATAAAACCTGATGTACTACCGCCTGGGCTTGATGCTAAAATCACTAATCCAATCTTTACATAAATTGGAATATGAAATAAAAAGCAAATTATAAATGCAATTAATGGTAGTAAAACCATTTGACAGCACAATGAAACGATTAATGCCTTTGGTTTTGCAAAAACTATTGTAACATCCTTAAATGAAAGTGAAATACCAATACCAAACATAATTAGCACCAATACTGATGCTATTAAAATATCTATAAAAGCCATTGCATGAAATTATATGTTTTGAGAAAGAGTAGAGATGATAACCCTATTAAAGCTACTATACGAAATGAAAGACTTACGAAACTAATAGGGCTATGTACTCTGTTATTTAAATTATTCATTTATGCTACAACTCTGCCCACAACCTGGCGAAAACCCGCCTGAGTCTGCAATTTTTTCCCAAGTTCTGCTATCACTCCAACTACCATCGGAATTTTGAGTGTAAGTCAATATTAGTTTCCCTTTTATCCAATATGAATTTCCTGATAGTGAGCCTGTCCAACCTGCTGTCATAATAACACTGTATCTCTTCCGCATAGAACTTTCATAGCATTCGTCCCAATTGACATTACCTTTGACGTTGTTTCCGCCATATGAGGAGCAACATTTCATAAGTCTATAAGCCACTCCACTAGCAACTTCTTGAATGTCATTTTTCAATTCTTGCTTGCTAGTAAAATCTATTTTTGCTCCCTCACTATTTGAGGTTTGAGATGTCCCGCCTGACTTACTTGGGAGACCTTGTCCACAAATCGTACTACTCCAAAAGAACAACAATAGTACTAATACAGTCGAAAATCTCCCTCGGGTGGATTGAACAAAGTTCATAGTTGTACTCAACCCGTAGGGAGTAATGGTGTGGGTTTGCAGATTTTTAATCATTTTTTTGTTTTTAAAATTTATTTGTGCTACAAAGTTAAACAACCAGAAATTATTATACAATAGCTAAACCCAAAACCGGGATAAAGAACGTGTTTTCCGTGTTAAGAGGTAATTTTTTTCCACAAATTAACATATTTACGTCAAAAAACGCTGGTTTTTGGGCATATTTTTTAGTCTTTTTTTTGGTTTGAACACGTTTTTTAGCCCTAAAAAATGGGCAAAATCTCAGATTTCCGTATTTTTTCTTTGTGTTCGTTGAGCGCAGCCGAAACGGACAGCACACCCCGAAGGCTCATTTCAGCTGCGCCAAACGTCCACAGATAAAAAGCAATATTTTTCGTTTTTTAGCGCAAACTTTGTACCTTTGCGATATGGAAACAGTAGTAAGTGGTATTCGTTCCACGGGGCACTTGCACCTTGGAAACTATTTTGGGGCGTTGGCTAATTTTGCAAAAATGCAAAGCCAACACCAGTGCTTTTTTTTTATAGCCGATTACCACGCCCTCACCACGCACCCCGACCCCATTGAGCTACACAAAAACGCCCGCTCGGCGCTCGTAGAGTATCTGGCTTGCGGCATAGACCCCGAAAAATCTACGATTTACCTACAAAGCGACCTGCCCCAAATACCCGAGTTGTACCTGCTACTCAATATGTTTGCATACACGGGCGAGCTGGAAAAATGCACGTCGTTTAAAGACAAAATACGCCAACACCCCGACAACGTAAACGCAGGGCTGCTAACCTACCCAGTGCTTATGGCAGCCGACATTATTATACACAAAGCCACCAAAGTACCCGTGGGCAAGGACCAAGAGCAACACTTGGAAATGGCTCGCAACTTCGCCAACAGGTTCAACCATTATTATGGAGCGGTGTTTCCAGAGCCGCACGCATACAATTTTGGTAGCGAACTGGTAAAAGTGCCTGGCTTGGACGGAAAGGGTAAAATGGGCAAAAGCGAAGGCGAAGCCAACGCCATTTACTTAATAGATACGGACGAAACGATAACCAAAAAGGTAAAAAAAGCCCTCACCGACTTAGCCCCAACCGAACCCAACACGCCGCCCACCCAGCCGATAGCCAACCTATTTAGCCTGCTCCAACTGGTAGCCACACCCGCCACACACCAGCAGTTTGTAGCCGCCTACGCCGATTGCAGCATACGTTTTGGCGACCTAAAAATGCAGTTAGCCCAAGACATCATACAATTTGTAACACCCATCAGGGCAAGAATAACGGAGCTAAACAGCAACGATGCCTACATAAAAAAAGTGGTAACACAAGGCGGTGAAAAAGCACGCCAAAGCGCAGAAAAAACGATAAAAGAAGTAAGAAACCTCGTGGGATTAAAAGGATTTTAAAACAAACAAAACAATGCACATAGCAGTAGCTGGTAATATAGGCTCGGGAAAAACAACCCTCACACGCCTTTTGGCGCAACACTTTGGCTGGCAAGCCCAGTACGAATCGGTAGATGACAATCCGTATTTAAACGATTTTTATAACAATATGAACCGCTGGTCGTTTAACTTACAAATCTATTTTTTGAACAATAGGTTTAACCAAATAGCCAAAATTCAGAAAGAAACCACAACCATTATTCAAGACAGAACGATATACGAAGATGCGCACATTTTTGCGCCAAACCTATACGTAATGGACCTGATGAGCGGCAGAGACTACAAAACCTACCAAGAATTATTTGGTTGCATAAGCAGTTTTATAGCTCCGCCCGACCTGCTCATATACCTAAGCGCCTCCGACGAAGTGCTGCAAAAACAAATAAAAGCCCGAGGCAGAACCTACGAAGAAGGCATAAGCCCCGAGTACTTATCTGCCCTAAACCAACGCTACCAAGACTGGATAAAGGACTATAAACAAGGCAAATTGCTCATTTTGGATGTGGACAACTTGGATTATGCCAACAAACCCGAAGACCTTATTAAAGTAATTTCGTTGGTAAATGAAAACTTGCCCCAAAAAAATACAACAAACTAAAAGACCTAAAACATGAAAAAATTAGCCCTTTTGGTGCTTTGCGCCGCAGCACTTTTCGCTTGTAAAACCAAGCCCACGTACACTCCTCAGCCCGCAGCAATGAAGCTCGTATATAGCGATGAGTTTGATGGCAATGCCTTAGATACGGATAAATGGCTGTACGAAACTGGAAAAGACGGCTGGGGAAACAATGAATTGCAAGAATATACAAACGCTGGAAACGTGGAGGTAAGCAACGGAACGCTAAAAATTATAGCTAAAAAAGTAGCCCCAACCCAAACCGTGGGCAGCTATACATCGGCAAGGCTGAACAGCAAAAAAACGGTAAAGTACGGCAAAATAGAAGTTAGGGCAAAAATACCGCAGAACCTCGGCAACGGGCTGTGGCCTGCTATATGGATGCTCGGCGACGACATAGCCACCGTGAGCTGGCCCAAATGCGGCGAAATAGACATTATGGAGTACGTGAGCTACCAGCCCAAAACGGTGTTTAACACCTTGCACTCCAACGCCAACAACCACACGCTCGGCAATTCGCTTGGCTCTGGTCCTATTTCACTGACCAATGCTGAGGGTGAGTTTCACATTTACGGGTTTTTGTGGACCGAAACCTCCATTAAGTTTTACATAGACAACCCAACCAACATAACTTACAGCGCAAACAGACCCGCCAATCCCACAAATGGTAACTGGCCCTTTGCCAAGGCGCACTATTTTTTGTTGAATATGGCTGTGGGCGGCAATTGGGGCGGCACAAATGGCGTAAACGATGCTGTTTTTCCCGCTACTTTCGAGATAGACTACGTGAGGGTGTACCAATAAGCAGCCTCGTGGGCAAAAAGTATTTTACACAGATAGCAACCCAAAATTAAAATATGCTCACCGTAATAGTGCCTTGCTACAACGAAGCCGAAAACCTCGTAGCCCTTACCCAACGGTTGCTAAAAACGCTGGATAGCCTGCCGACCGAAAGCCAAATTTTTTTTGTAAATGACGGCAGCACCGACCAAAGTTTGGCGATAATAAAAGAGCTTGCCGCCCAAAACAACCGCATAAAATACATTGCTTTATCACGTAATTTTGGGCAGCAGGTGGCGTTTTCGGCGGGGATAAACAACAGTGCGAGCAGCCACGCCACGGTGCTGATAGATGCCGACCTGCAAGACCCGCCCGAGCTGATAGCGGAGCTATACCAAAAATGGCAAGAGGGCTACCACGTAGCCTATGCCCAGCGCACGCAGCGGCAGGGCGAAAATGGGCTAAAAAAAATTACGGCGTACTACTTCAATCGGTTTTTGGGCAAAATAACCAACGTACCCATTCCGCTGGATACGGGCGACTATAAAATAATAGACAAAAAAGTGGCGGACGTGCTGCGCCTCATGCCCGAGCAGCAAAAATACCTCCGTGGGCAGGTGGCGTGGGCTGGGTTTAGGCAAACGCCCGTTTTTTATGAGCGAAACCAACGCTTGGCGGGCAGTACCCACTACACCTACCGAAAAATGCTGCGCTTGGCTTTCGATGGCATTACGGGCTTTTCGAACCTTCCGTTAAAAATGGCAACCATTCTGGGTTTTTGGGTTTCTTTGGCTTCGTTTTTTGGTATTATATACGCTTTGTACGCCCGTTTTGTATCCAAAAACTACGTGCCAGGCTGGACTTCCTTGATTATCGCCGTGTTTTTTATGGGCGGCGTGCAGCTCATTTGTTTGGGCATTATCGGCGAGTATTTGGGTAGGCTAAGCGAAAATGTGCGTAACCGACCGCTCTATGTCATAGCCGAAACCAACCTAACTATCGAGTAGCAGCCTTCGGTGTTTGTTCGGTTTTCATGCTTCAATACGAGGCCATTTCCATGCGTAGCGGATAATTAGACAAAGAAGAACGACCTCGATAGCAGCAGTAAAATACATGTGTAACCACGCATCGCCTGCCAAATTGAACAACATATAAGGAATATACACGGCAGCAGTAATGATATTTGCCCAACGATTTATTTTAGCTGGTAGAACCACAGAAAGGAAAATCATAAGAACTGGAATTGCTACAAAAAACATGGCTACCATTAGAAAAACATAAGAAATGTCAAACACAAACACTTTTCCTACCAAAATATCTTTTATGGTATTTGGCATATATAAGTGAAAATAATCTACGTAGATATACAGAAACATGAAACTCGTCCACAGCGCAGCAAGCCGCAGTTTGACACTGACTTTAATGTCTTCCAGCGCATTTTGGGGTTTATTTTGTGTGTTCATAAGTTAAATATTAAAAGTTAAATCCAATTTTGCGTATTTTTAGTTGATACTGCAAAGATAGATTGGCAAAATGCCTAAACTCGTTCACCTAAGTGAATAAATGCTTTACGTTTTATTTTTCTCTAAAATTCTTGCTCTCAACCTACTTAACGACTGGGGTTTTATACCCAAAAAACTTGCCAACAGGTGCTGTGGCACACGCTGAACAAGGTCTGGTCTTTTTTGGAGTAAGTTCAAATATCGCTGTTCGGGAGAGGAAGTTTTAAATTCGTCAAAATCTATTTGTTGTTTGGCTAACAATTCTTCGGACAATATTCTGCACATTATTTCAAATTTTGGAAACTTACTGTTTACTTCTACGCCCATTTCAGCAGTTGAAACTGAAAGTATTGTGTCTTCTACACAACTTATATAATATTCAGATGGAGCATTGTTTTTTGCACAATGAGGTGTTACGCCTTCCATTTCTGTATAAAATGCCGTCGTTTTTTCTTCTCCGTCTATGTCGTAATATTTTCGTATGCACCCTTTCAACACAAAATATTCTTCTTTCGATTTCTGTCCTTCTTTGAGTAAAATAGTTCCTTTTTTGGTTGTGCGAAATAGGTCTAACGAAAGTATTGCTTGCTTTTCCTCTTCTGTCAGAGAAATGTATTTTGAAATAAAATCAAATAGAATTTCTTGCATTTTTATGTGTTTTTATGTTGTGGTTACAATGGTGGCTACCTCTCAAACACCAGCCTTGCGCCGCTTTGCGGCGCACCTTTTTTTCCATTTGCCCACACCAGTGCGCCGTTCACAAAACAGTACGCCACTTGCGCACTCATGCGCACACCTTCCAAGGGCGACCAACCGCATTGGTACAAAATATTTTGCTTGGATACCACAAACGGCGCATTCAAATCGGTAATGACTAAGTCGGCAAAGTAGCCCTCTTCTATAAAACCACGGTTTTTTATGCCAAATAAACGTGCTGGATTGTGGCACATTTTTTCGACGATGGTGGCTATGCTCGGCAAAACGCCCCGCTTATACAGCTCCAGCATGGCTACCCAAGTGTGCTGCACCAGCGGTGCGCCCGAGGGCGCTTGCAAATAATCCACACTTTTTTCGGCTAAGGTATGCGGCGCATGGTCGCTGGCTATCACGTCTATTTTGTGGGTAAGTATGGCTTTTCGCAGCGCATCACGGTCGGTGTGGCTTTTTATGGCTGGATTCCATTTTATAAAATTCCCCCTTTCGGCATAGTCCTCTTCGCTAAACCAAAGGTGGTGCAGGCACACTTCGGCGGTTATTTTTTTGTGGGCGGTTAGCGGCGCATCGTCGAAGAGCGCAAGCTCCTTTTCGGTGGAAATGTGCAGTATGTGCAACCTGCTACCGTGCTTTTTCGCCAGCAATACCGCTTTTTGCGATGACGCAAAGCAAGCCTCGGCATCTCGCACTTTTGGGTGGTGTTCGGGCTGCAAATTATTGCCGTATATGGCTTGGGTTTTCAGCAGGTTTTGGGCTATGAGGTCGTCGTCTTCGCAGTGGGTGGCAATGAGTGCGGGCGCATTTCTAAAAATTTCTTCTAAGGCAGTTTCGTCATTTACCCGCAAATTTCCTGTGGAAGAACCCATAAAAATTTTTATACCGCAGATTTTGGCATAATCCGCACGCATTATTTCAGCCAAGTTTTGGTTGCTCGCACCCAAAAAAAACGAGTAGTTTACCCAAGAGTTTTGGGCGGCAATGGCGTATTTTTGCTCCAGCAGTTCTATGGTGGTGGCTGCTGGCACGGTGTTGGGCATTTCCATGTACGAGGTTACGCCGCCTGCGGCTGCTGCCAGGCTTTCGCTGGCTATGCTGCCCTTTGTGGTCAAGCCCGGCTCTCTAAAATGCACTTGGTCGTCTATGCACCCAGGCGTGAGCAGCCGCCCTTTTGCGTCTATGGTTACGTCGGCGATGCGCAGCTTGCTTAGGCTGTCTAAGTTGTATATCAGCCCGTTTTTTACCAATATATTGGCTTCAAACTGCTGGTGGTCGTTTACTACTACGGCATTTCGTATGGCAAAACTCGGCATTTTATTTGTATAAAAGAGGTATTGTAAAACAAAGATAGTGCAGTAACTTTGCAAACTATAAACTTTTTTTATGCAGAACTTACCAGAGCTAAAAAAAATGCTCCTCTCGCCACAGCGCATTGCCATTATTACCCACCACAACCCCGACGGCGATGCCATGGGTTCGTCGCTGGGCTTGTACCATTATTTTTTGGCTAAAAACATACACCAGCTCACCGTGGTTTTGCCGTCGGCTGCGCCCAAGTTTTTGGGTTTTTTGCCCGATAGCCACATTGCCATAAGCCACGACCAGCAGCCCGAGTTGTGCGTGCAGGCGTTGGAAGAAGCCACGCTCATTTTTTGTTTGGATTTCAACGACCCCGCACGGGTTTATGGTTTGCAGCAAGCCTTGGAGCAAGCCCAAGCCCCAAAAGTGATGATAGACCACCACCTTTACCCAAAAGATTTTTGCATTTTTGAGTTCAGCCAGCCCAGTGCCGCCGCCACCTGCCAGCTCATCTACGATTTTATAGTGCTTTTAAACGATGCCGAAAGCCTAAGCCCCACCATAGCCCAGTGCCTTTACACAGGCATTGTTACGGATACTGGCTCGTTTCGGTTTGCTGCCACTACGCCGCAAGTACACCAAATAGCGGCGCACCTCATAGAACTGGGCGCAAAAAACACCGAAATCCATCAGAGCCTCTACGACATAAATACGCCAGAAAAACTAAAATTTTTGGGTTATTGCCTCAGCCAAAAAATGCACGTGTTGCCCCAATACAAAACCGCTTACCTTAGCATATCGCTCGAGGAACTGCGCCAACACCACAGCCAACCGCAAGACACCGAGGGGCTGGTGAACTACGCCCTGAGCATACAAGGCGTGGCGCTGGCGGTGATTATGATAGAGCGCACCCACGAGGTGAAGCTATCGTTTCGGAGCAAGGGCGCAATACCCGCCAACTTATTTGCCGAAATATTTTCGGGTGGCGGACATAAAAATGCAGCAGGCGGGCAATCAAAGAAAAATTTGCAAGAAACCACCGAGCGTTTTTTGGAGGAATTGCCCGCTTTTGCCCAAAAATACATTGTGTAACCAGCCCTAAAAATGACCACAAAAATACTTTTTTTGGATAGAGACGGCGTAATAAACCACGACCCCGAGGATTATACCAAAAACCTAAGCGAACTAACGCTGCTGCCAAATGCCACAAAAGCCGTGGCTTATGCCACAAGTTTGGGTTACACCATTGTGGTAATTACGAACCAAGCGGGCGTGGGCAAGGGGCTTTATACCCACCAAAATGTAGTGGAAATACACCAGTACATCGCCCAAAAAGCCGAAGAAGCGGGCGGAGAAATAGCGGCTTTTTACTATTGCCCACACAACCCAAATGCCACCAAGTGCCTCTGCCGAAAACCCGACCACATTATGGTACAAAAAGCACTGGCAAGATACAATGCCTCGCCGAGCCAGAGCTTGTTTATAGGCGACAAACCCCGAGACGTAGCCTGCGCCGAAGCCGCAGGCGTAAAAGGAATACTAATGCCGTGTAACGGCGACTTACTATACATTTTAACACAAAACCTACCCAAATGAACGCACCAGACAACGAATTTTTAGCCGAAGAAGAAGACCAATACCAAGACGAAAACCAGGACGAGAACCAAGACGAATTGTTTGAACACCACAGGTTTGTGGCAGATGCCAAACAAGGGCTTTTTCGGGTAGATAAATTTGTGGCAGACCGCCTGCCCAACACCTCACGAAATAGGGTGCAAAATGCCATAGATTCTGGTACGGTGTTCGTAAACGACAAGCCCACCAAGGCAAACTACAAGGTAAAACCGCACGATGTGGTAACCATTGTGATGGGGCAGCCGCCCAGAGACAAAACCATATTGCCCCAAGACATTGCGCTTAATATTGTGTATGAAGACGACGATATTTTGATTATAAACAAGCCTTCGGGTATGGTGGTACACCCAGGGTTTGGCAATTATGAAAACACGCTGATAAATGCGCTGGTGTTTCATTTTAAAAATTTGCCCACAAAAAACGGCTTAGACCGCCCAGGGCTGGTACACCGCATAGACAAAGAAACCTCGGGGCTGCTGGTGGTAGCCAAAACCGAAATAGCCATGAACCACCTCGCACGCCAGTTTTTCGACCACAGCATACAGCGGCGCTATCAGGCTTTGGTTTGGGGCGATGTGGTGCAAGACGAAGGCACGATTACGGGCAACTTAGACCGCAGCCCCAAAGATAGGCGCATCATGGCGGTGTTTGCCGATGGCGGTCAGGGCAAGCACGCCGTAACGCATTACAAGGTTTTGCAGCGGTTTGGCTACGTGAGTCTGCTGGAATACGCCTTGGAAACGGGGCGCACCCACCAAATAAGGGTGCATTCGCAGTACATAAAACACCCTATTTTTAACGATAGCTCGTATGGCGGCAACAAAATTTTGAGGGGAACGGTGTTTACAAAATACAAGCAGTTTGTCGAAAACTGTTTTGCAAAAATGCCCCGTGTGGCACTACACGCCAAAACGCTTGGTTTTATACACCCAACTTCTGGCAAAGATATGTTTTTTGAGGCTGCGCTGCCACCCGATTTTGTAGCCGTGATAAGTAGCTGGCAAAACTACGTAAACTACAAGCCATTGCCCGAAGAAGATTGATACAGGTACAAAAAATAGAAAAACCCGAGGAGCTCGAGCAGGCATTTGGCATAAGAATGTCCGTGTTTGTGGTGGAGCAGGGCGTGCCAGCGCACATCGAGCAAGATGCCTTTGATGGGGCGGCGGATACCACGCATTTTTTGTTGCGCCTCGGCGGCGAGCCGTGTGCCACCGCACGGTGCAGGGCCACCGAACACGGCATTAAAATAGAGCGCATGGCGGTAATGGCTGGGCATAGGCACATTGCGGCGGGCAAAAACCTGTTGCTGTATATGCTTAATTACATACAAGAGGCGCAGCCAAACACACATATTTACCTGCACGCCCAGCACCAAGTTGTGGGTTTTTATGCCCGTTTTGGTTTTGTGGCACAGGGAGCTACTTTTATGGAAGCCGACATTACACACCAAAAAATGGTTTTTGGTGCGTAGTGAATTTGGCTATATTTTTAACGGCATTGTACTTAAAAATGGGCTTTTACCTCATTTACACCCACAAAACCATTGAGCTTTTACACTCAACCGTGCGATTTTTCGAAGGCTTGCATTATTTCTACCAAGGCTTGCACGCTGTCTAAATCCATGGCATTGTACATACTGGCTCTAAAACCGCCCACGCTGCGGTGTCCTTTTATGCCGCTGATGTTGGCTTGGGTAGCAAGTGCCATAAATGCGGTTTCTTGGCTTGGGTCGTGTAGCACAAAAGTGGGGTTCATAATGCTGCGGTCGGTAGGGTTGGGTACTACGGCACTAAACAGCCCGTTGCGCTCTATTTCGTTGTAAAGCAGGGCGGCTTTGGCGTTGTTGCGCACTTCTATGGCATCTGTGCCTCCAAAATTATCCAGCCACTCGAGCGTGAGCATCATTACATAAACCGCAAAAACGGGTGGCGTATTGTACATACTGCCGCCTTTTATGTGCGTTTGGTAGTTGAGCATGGTGGGTATGTTCCTGCCCGATTTGCCCAATATTTCGTCTTTTACCACCACCATGGTTACGCCTGCGGGTCCCATGTTTTTTTGTGCGCCTGCGTATATTAGCCCAAATTTGGAGGCATCTATCGTTCGGCTGAACATATCTGACGACATATCGCACACCATCGGCACGGGGCTATCGGGGAAGCTGTGCATTCTGGTGCCGTATATGGTGTTGTTGGAAGTGCAGTGAAAATAGTCGGCATCTTTGGGTATTTCGTAGTTTTGCGGCACAAAATTGAAGTTTTTCTCTTCCGACGAGGCAAGTACGTTCACATTTCCCATCATTTTTGCTTCTTTGATGGCTGCCGTAGCCCACACGCCTGTATTGGTGTAGGCTGCCGTGCCTTGCAGGCTCAGGAGGTTCAGCGGCACCATGGCAAACTGCGTGCTTGCGCCGCCTTGCACAAATATAACGGAGTAGCCTTGGGGTAGGTTTAGCAGTTTTTTTACCAAGTCCACCGATTTTTGCATCACGGCTTCAAAATCCTTGCTGCGGTGCGAAATTTCTAAGATAGACAGCCCCGAGTCGTTAAAATTTAGAATGGCTTCCGCCGATTTTTTAAATACCTCTTGGGGTAAAATGGCTGGACCTGCGCTAAAATTATGTATTTTATTCATTTGAAATCTGTTTTTTATTTAGTAACAAAGGTAAAACTTAATAACGGAAAAAAGCAATGGTAGTTTGGTTTTAGATGTTAAAACCTTCAAAATCGTCGTATTTGTGCAGCGTATCGCCGTATTTTTCGTAAATTTGCAGTACCAATCCATCTTTTAGCCCCACGTGCGAGGCTTTTATTTGTTTGATGTCGGTTTCTTGCAAAATGGTGTAAAAAATTTGGGCGGCTGGCACTATTACGTCTGCTCGGTTTGGGTTTAGCCCCAGTAGCTGCACCCGTTCTTTGAGCGAAAACTGCTCCATTTGCCTACAAATTTTTTCGAAACTCTTGCTGTCCGCACTCTTGTTTTTGGGTGTTTTTAGCAGTTCCATCAGTTTTTTTATGTTGCCGCCCGTGCCTATCACGCACTCTGGTTTTTGCGGTTTTATGTGTATTCTTAGCCAGTTGCGCAGCGCAGTCCAGGTTTTGTCGTCGTCTTGGTTGTCTAATATGCGCACGGTACCCAGCTCAAACGATTTGGATACCAGCTTATTTTTTCCGTTCATGAGCGTAATTTCGGTGCTGCCGCCGCCCACATCTACCAAAAGCGTGATTTCCTTGGGTTTCAAAAAATCTTGGTGTGCGTTTAGTATCAGTTCGGCTTCTTCTTGTCCGCTTATAATTTCTATGTTTATGCCCGTTTCTGCCAGTATTTTTTGGGTGATGTCGCCGCTGTTTTTTGCCTCACGCATGGCGGAGGTAGAGCAAGCCCGATAGTGCTGCACGCCGTAGAGCTGCATTAGGTTGGCAAAGGCGGTCATTAGTTTGATGAGTGCGGCTTCTTTGTGTGGCGGGATTTCGTGGTTCATAAACACATAGTCGCCCAGGCGCAGCGGCACACGCAGGTACTGCACTTCTTTGTAGCGGGACGCCGACTCGCTACCCGCAAAAAAAGAACAGATGTACAGCCTCACGGCATTAGAGCCAATATCAATGGCAGCTATCATTTTTATTTGGCTAAAAAAAATTGGGTTGTGCCTTGTCTATTTTGAGTTTGTTGGGCTGCATTTTTACCAAAGCGTTTTTGGTGCGGTGCAGCCCAACGGGTTTTATTTTAGTAAAAACGGCATAAAACGCTCCACATTTTTTAGTGCCACGCCCGTGCCACGCACCACCGCACGTAGTGGGTCTTCGGCTACGTGTACGGGTAGTTTGGTTTTTTGGCTAAGGCGTTTGTCCAAGCCACGCAGCAGCGAGCCGCCGCCTGTGAGGTAAATCCCCCGCTGAAAAATATCCGACGACAGCTCGGGAGGCGTAATTTCGAGGGCTTTTAGTATCGCACTTTCTATTTTGGATATAGATTTGTCCAAGGCGTGCGCTATTTCGCTGTAATTCACGTTTATTTGCTTGGGTATGCCCGTCATTAGGTCTCTGCCGCTTACTTGTATGTCGGCTGGCGGATTGTCTAACTCGGGTAGGGCTGCGCCCACTTCTATTTTTATTTGTTCTGCGGTGCGTTCGCCTATCAGTATGTTGTGTTGTTTGCGCACATAATCAAAAATATCGGCGGTAAATGTATCGCCTGCAATGCGTATGCTTTGGTCGCACACAATGCCCGAAAGGGATATTACCGCAATTTCGCTTGTACCGCCGCCTATGTCTATAATCATGTTTCCTGTGGGTTCTTCCACATCTATGCCTATGCCTATGGCGGCTGCCATGGGTTCGTGTATCATATAAACCTCTTTTGCGCCTGCGTGTTCGGCACTGTCTTTTACGGCACGTTTTTCTACTTCGGTAATGCCCGAGGGTATGCAAATCATCATGCGCCAAGAGGGTGCGAACAAGCCTCTTTTTACGCCTATCATGTCTATCATGCCACGAATCATGTACTCGGCAGCGTGAAAATCAGCGATTACGCCATCTTTCAGCGGACGTATGGTTTTTATATTGTCGTGGGTTTTGCCGTGCATTTGCATGGCTTGTTTGCCTACGGCTATTATTTTATTTGTAAGCCTATCTTGTGCCACTATCGAGGGCTCATCTACTACTATTTTATCTTTGTAAATAATCAGTGTATTGGCGGTGCCAAGGTCTATGGCTATTTCTGGTGTTAAAAAATCGAACCAACCCATTTTGTATAATTTATTAGTTTGTGTATATTAATTTAGTTTTGCAGCGCAAAATTACGCTTAATTATGGTGATATTAATGTTTAAAATGCCTAACGCCCGTAAAAATCATCGTCATTTGGTTTGCATTGCAATAGTCGATGCTATCTTGGTCTTTTATAGAGCCTCCTGGCTGTATAATGGTGTTTATGCCTTCGAGGTGTGCCAGCTCTACGCTGTCGGCAAACGGAAAAAAAGCGTCGGAGGCTAAGGTTGCGCCTTGCAGGTCGAGGTTGAATGCCTTGGCTTTGGCTATGGCTTGTTTTAGCGCATCTATTCTGGAGGTTTGCCCCGTGCCGCTGCCGATGAGTTGCAGGTTTTTGGTCAGTACTATGGCATTGCTTTTTGTGTGCTTTACAATGGTATTGGCAAAAATAAGGTCGTTTATAAGGTGCTGGCTCGGGCTGTTTTGGGTTACTACTTTTAGGTCTTGGGCTGTTTCTGTTTTTAGGTCTTTTTGCTGTTTTATAGTGCCGTTTAGCAGGCTGCGGTGCTGCCACGTGCCAGTAAGCGGTTTTATTTGCCGCAGCACAATCCTTTTTTTGTTTTGGGTGAGTATTTCTTGGGCTTCGGGCGTGTAGTTGGGGGCTATGAGTACCTCATAAAAAAGTTTGCTTATGTCCGTAGCCGTTTCGGCATCTATGGTGGCGTTGGTTATTAATATGCCGCCAAAAGCCGAAACTGGGTCGCCTTCGAGGGCGGCTTTCCACGCCTCGAGCACCGTGGGGCGTGAGGCTACGCCGCAGGCATTGGTGTGTTTGAGTATGGCAAAGGTCGTTTGGGTAAAGTCTTGCATTAAGTTTACGGCGGCATCTACGTCCAGCAGGTTGTTATAGCTGATGGTTTTGCCGCCTAAGTGTTCAAAAAGCTCGCTTAATTGCCCCTCAAATACCGCCGTTTGGTGCGGATTTTCGCCGTAGCGCAGCGTTTCGCTTTGGTTGGTTTGGGCATTAAAGTAGCTGCTTATGGCTGCATCGTAGTGTGCGCTGGTGCTAAATGCCTTGGCTGCCAGCATTTTTCGTTGGTCGAGGGTGGTGCAGCCGTCTTGGTTTTGTAGCATTTCTATCACCTGCTCGTATTGCACTTGCTGCGAAATTATGGCTACATCTTGGTAGTTTTTGGCGGCGGCTCTAATGAGCGAAATGCCCCCGATGTCTATTTTTTCTATCGTTTCTGGGTGGCTGGCACCGCTGGCGAGCGTAGCCTCAAACGGGTACAAATCCACGACCACCAAATCAAAACTGGGTATGTTGTATTGCGCCAAGGTAGCCATGTCGTCGGGTTGGCTGCGCCGTGCCAAAATCCCCCCAAAAACCTTGGGGTGCAGCGTTTTTACCCGCCCGCCCAGTATGCTCGGGTAGTCGGTTAGGCTTTCTACGCTGTGTACTTTTATGCCCATTTGCGCTATAAATGCCTCCGTGCCGCCCGTGCTGTACAGCGTTGTGCCGTGGCTGTGTAGCGCATTTACTAAGGCATCTAAGCCCGTTTTGTCGTACACGGATATAAATGCGCTGGCTATTTTAATGCTTTCCATCTAATTTTTGGGTAGTTTTGCGCAAAGATAATGCTTTTTAGCCTAACTTTGCCACCAAATACCAATGCGAATGAGCCTACACAATATTTATTATCAAACCAAGGTAAAACAAATCAATTGTAAAATACTAAATAGGGATATTGGCTGGCTGCAATTCAACGAACGGGTGCTGCAAGAAGCCGCCAATGCCAGCACGCCGCTGCTGGAGCGTTTGCGGTTTTTGGCTATTTTTTCCAGTAATTTAGATGAGTTTTACAAAGTGCGGGTGGCGGCATTGCGGCGTTACACCAATTTACCCAAGGTAGCGCAGGCAAAGTTGCTGTTTAACCCAAACCATATTATCCACGAAATTACGCACCGAATAAACGTGCAGCGCATCGCTTTTGAGCGCATTTTCGAGGAAGCCATAAAGCCCGAGCTTACCCAACAAAATATTTTTTTGATAGACGAAAAAGCCCTGGATTTGGCGCAAAGTAGCTACGTAAAAGAGGTGTTTAAAGCCCAAATTTTGCCATTTATTACGCCCATAATCCTTTCGGAAAAAAGCAAAACCACGCCCTTAAAAGATACGCTTATTTATTTGGCGGTAACGATGCACAACCAAAAAATGCCCGAAAAAGTGCAGCACGCCCTCGTGGGGCTGCCCGTGCCGCTGCTGCCACGGTTTTGGGTGCTGCCCAGCGTGGGCAAAAAACAGTTTGTGCTTTTTTTGGACGATGTACTAAGGCATAATTTGAACGATATTTTTTCGCCCTTGGGCTACGATACATACCAAGCGCACACCATAAAAATAACCCGTGATGCCGAGCTGGATTTGGAGAGCGATGTACCCGAGTCGTACATTCAAAAACTGAGCAAAAGCCTAAAAAAACGCAAGCAAGGGCAGCCCATTAGGCTCATTTACGACCAAGAAATACCCGCTACATTTATTCAAATACTGACAAAAAACTTGGGCATAAAAAAAATAGAACTCAGCCCAGGCGGGCGCTACCACAATTTTAGGGATTTTATGGATTTTCCGAACCTGAACCACAAAGAGCTGCGCTATCCCACTTTTTTGCCCATTGCGCTGCCGCAGGTAGATGCCACGCCACGCATTTTTGATGCCATAAAAAAACAAGACATACTGCTGCATCACCCCTACCAAAGTTTCGATTATACGGTGCGGTTTTTGAGGGAAGCCGCCATAGACCCGCAGGTAGTTTCTATAAAAATAACGCTTTATCGGGTGGCAAAAATATCGAACATCGTAAATAGCCTCGTTACTGCCATCATGAACGGCAAAAAGGTAACCGTGGTGGTGGAGCTGCGGGCGAGGTTCGACGAGGAGTCGAATATATACTATGCCGAGCGGCTAAAAGATGCGGGCGCAACGGTCATTTATGGCTCTAACGATGGTAAAAAAGTGCATTGCAAAATGTGCCTCGTTACCCGCCGTGAGGCACGCAAGTTGCAGCAATACGCCCACCTAAGCACGGGCAACTACAACGGAAATACCGCTCAGGTTTACTGCGACGATGCCCTGCTCACCGCCGATAAACGCCTGACCGCCGACGTAGCCAAGCTCTTTAACTACCTCGAAAAACCGCAAAGCATAGAGCCGCACTTCGACCATTTGCTGGTAGCACCCAAATACCTGCGAAGCGCATTTTACAAACTCATAGACCGAGAAATAGCCCACGCAAAGCAAAAAAAACTGGCTTATATTCAGCTAAAAATGAACAGCCTCACCGATTTTGCCATGATAGCAAAGCTGTATGAAGCCGCCGAGGCGGGCGTAAAAATTCAGATAATAGTGCGGGGAGCGTGCAGCCTAATAGGCGAGTTGTACAAAAACATCACCGTAATAAGCATCATAGACCGCTTTTTGGAGCATTCTCGCATATACGTTTTTGGCAATGCGGGGCAGGAGGTGATGTACCTTGCCTCCGCCGACTGTATGGAGCGCAACCTGAGCAACCGCATAGAAATAGCCTACCCAATTTACCAAAAAAAGCTGCAAAAACAGCTAAAAAAAATGATAGACATACAACTAAACGACAACCAAAAAGCACGCCACATAGCCGACCCAACCCAAAACACGCAGCCACAAAACCACAACAATGCGCCGAGCATTAGGGCGCAAGTGGATATTTATGCCTTTTTGCAGGGGAAATAACGGTGAATTAAGCGTTGTTTTCATCGTTTTAAAACACAAAAAAGTTATAGAAAACATAGATTTTTACCCATAAAAAATGAACCAAAGTTTGGCACACATCGCCATAGTAGTGGACGATTACGACAAAGCAATAGAATTTTATACCCAAAAATTGCATTTTAGGCTGACCGAGGATACCGTTTTGTCGGACACAAAAAGGTGGGTTTTGGTTACACCACAAGGCGCAAGCGAATGTTCGCTGTTGCTGGCAAAAGCTGCGACCGAGGCACAAAAAAGCAGCATTGGCAACCAAACGGGCGGGCGGGTTTTCCTTTTTTTGCACACCGATAATTTTAAAAGAGATTATCAAAACCTGCTCGACCACAAAATTAAAATAATAAGAGAGCCATCAACCGAAACGCATGGCACGGTAGCTGTTTTTGAAGACATTTTTGGCAATTTGTGGGACTTGATAGAACCCGTTAAGACCCAAAATTTGTATTGTTCCACAGCCATTTTGAAAATAAAAGACCAAGAGAAAGTAGAACTTGTAAAAAGCGAACTTGCAAAACTCAAAGCGCAAACGATTATGGAAAAAGGAAACAAAACCTTTGACATTCATCAATCAAAAGAAGACGAGACAAAAATAATTATTTGGGAGTGTTTCCTGAGCGAAAATGCGTTTAAAGAACATTTGGCTTCAAAGCACTTTCAGCATTTCTTTAGCCTGCACTTGGTAGAAATGGAAACTGCGCACACCACCAACAAAATTTTGTAGTAGAACCAATAAAGCACAATGGCACTAAAAATAATTTACATCGCAAACATAATTGTAGCAGGCTGGATAAGCCTCACTTCAATTTTCAACCCAAAACACTCGGCTGTTTCGGTTTTTCAAAACGCCTACCAGCCCACAGAAGTAATTAGGCTCGTGGGTTGTTTGTGGTTAGCCATCGCCGTTTTATCGGTTTTGGGGCTTTGGCGACCTGTTTCCTTTTCACCAATTTTGTTGGTGCAGCTCATTTACAAAGGAACTTGGCTTTTGGTGGTGGCACTTCCAGCCATAAAAAACAACCAACCCTATCCATCGGGCATGGCGGGTTTTTTTCTGGTTTGGTGTTTGGTTTTGCCATTCGTTATTCCGTGGGCGGAGTGGACGAAATGATGGTTTTCGGGAGGTGTGGAAAGCGTAGTAAAGATGTATTTTTACTTTTTGATTTACACAAATCTCCCCCCAAACCCCTAATACAAAAACGGCAGGCGTGCCGTTAGGCTTCTGCCCAGCGTAATTTCGTCGGCGTATTCCAGCTCGCCGCCTATGGCTATGCCCCGAGCTATGGTACTTAGTTTTATGGGCATACTTTTTAGGCGTTTGCTTATGTAAAAAGCCGTGGTATCGCCGTCCATGGTGGCGCTAAGTGCCAAAATAACCTCTTGCACCGAGCCACTTTTTATGCGTTCTATCAGGCTATCTATGTTTAGTTGGGCTGCGCCCACGCCCTCCATGGGTACTATAAGCCCGCCCAGCACGTGGTACACGCCCCTAAACTGCCCCGTGTTTTCGAGTGCAATCACATCACGCATATCGGCTACCACGCACAGCGTATTTTGGTCTCGGGCGTGGCTGCTGCATATCCCACAAATCGGCGTATCGCTTAAGTTGTGGCAGGTGCTGCACCTCAAAATCTTTTCTTTCAGCACCGATATGGCATCGCAGAGCTGCTGCGCCACAGTGTCGGCTTGGGGTTGTAGTAGGTGCAGGGTAAGGCGCAAGGCGGTTTTTTTGCCAATGCCAGGCAGCCTACTAAATGCGTTTACGGTATCTTCTATGAGCTTTGGGGTCAAGGCTTGGTTGCTTTATTGGGTGAGTACTTGGTGCATCATGGCTTGTATGTCCGCCACAAGCGACGGTGCAGCCATTATTTTTTGTAATTTATCTATGTTTAGCGTGGTGTTTAGCGGGCGTGCGGGCTGCCAATCTTGGGCATTTATGCTGCGAGGCATCACGAGGCTGGTGGGTAGTTTTAGGGCGTAAGCCACCGCAAGCGCAAACTCATACTTGCTCATTTGGGGCTGGCTACCCACGTTTAAAATGCCTTTTTCGGTTGTTTCTACGGCTAAATGGTAGATTATTTCGGCAAGGCTTTGGGTATATACAGGGTTAAAAAACACATTGTCAAACCCAGAAACAGCTTGGCG
This sequence comes from Bacteroidota bacterium, assembly GCA_043765195.1. Classification (GTDB taxonomy): domain Bacteria; phylum Bacteroidota; class Bacteroidia; order UBA7662; family JAYUJN01; genus JAYUJN01. The sequence continues at coordinate 20,334 of JAYUJN010000001.1, forward strand.
GGCTTGCAAGTTTTGTAGCAGCCATTCTGCCAGTGATGCGCCAGTGGGGCTGTGTAGCCCAAAAATATTGGTGCGTAAAACCAGTGCATTTTGGCTGTGGGCAAGGGCGGCTTTTTCACCCTCTAATTTGGTTTTTGCGTAAATATTTAGCGGATTGGGCGTATCCAGTTCGGTGTAGTTGCCTTTTTTGCCATCAAAAACGCTGTCGGTAGAAATATACAAAAAACGGGCTTGCGGTGCATTTTTGGCTAAATATTCCGTGGCTTGCACGTGGCTTTGGTGCGCTATTTCGGGGTTTTGCTCGCAAAATTGCAGGTTGGTAAGCGCAGCGCAATGCACTATTATTTCGGGTTTTGTGTGCGCCAGTAGTTTTTTTACAAAACTTTCTTGGCACAAATCACCCAATATAAGTTGGTTTTGGGGTATAAAATCGGCATGGTTTCGGGCGGCTGCCCAGGTATTCAGCGCATTTTTTTTTGCAAAAAAACCATAAACTACCCTGCCCAGCAGCCCAGTTGCACCTGTAATGAGTACCATTTTGGGTTAGTTTACCACTATTTTTGTGGTATAAATGCCTTTTTTACCCACAATTTTGGCTATATACACGCCATAACTCAGCGGCTTGGGCGCATATATTTGGTGTTGGTATAGCGCAGGCAGCTTTTGGTTTAGTATCTGTTTGCCCTGCGCATCGTATAGGGTTAGCTGCGCATCGGTTTCTATTTCTTGGCAATAAATATTAATGGGCAGCTCGGGGCTTATGGTGTTTGGGTAAATGTTTATGTTGGTGTTTTGGGCGGTTTCTTGTGCGCTCACATTGATTAACGGCTTAAAATAATTGTAGCTCGTATTGGTACAAAACGACCTGTTGCCCACGGGTTTTACGCTCCATTTAAACCACATGGAGCTAAATCGGAACACATTTACATTGCCGCTATAACTATAAAATGTGTCGGTGGTAAACACATCGGCGTGAAACGAGTTGGGCGATGAGGCTCTGCCCACCCTAAAAATGTAGCCGTTGGCGTTGGGTACTTTGCGCCACGTAAAGTTAAAACTGGTTAGCCCCACCACCGAGTCGCTGGGCGAAACCAAGCTGGGCTGGGCGAGGTTCAAAAAGCTATTTACGCCGCCGTTGAGCAAATACGGGCGGTCGGCAGACAACGATACGTTCATGGCATTGGCTTGCTGGGGCGAAAAACGCCTCTGGCAATTGTCCAGCGAGTAGCTCATAAACAGCGTTTGGTCGGGGTTGTATAGGTCGCCGTTGGGGTCGGTGTTAGCGCCAGTGTACGGGCAAGACCAGCGGTAATCCAAAAAATCGGCTCTGGTATCGCAAAACAAATCGCCAGCCGTGGCGCAGTTGCTACCATTTACGTACTCCAATTGCCCGAAGTTATTAAAAGGGTGCGGCAACGAAAGGTAATGCCCCATTTCGTGGGCGAGCGTGGTGCTGCCCGTGGGTGCGCTGCAGCTTATGTTCAAAAATATGCCCGCATTGCCCCCAAACGGTCCCGTTTGTGGGTAGTAGGCGTAGCCGCAATTGCCAGCGGGGCTGCTGTTTATATACACATTGCACACGTTGGCTACGTTGTATTGGTTCATGCACTGGTCGCCCACGGAGTAGTCGGTAAAGCTGTAATATGCGTCGTTGCTTATAAAATTTGTGGGCAAAACCATGTAAAACCGAATGTTTGTGGTATCGAACTGCTTGTTTAGCGTACACATAAGCTCGTACAGGTTGGTTTGCCTATAAAATCCGCCGCCAGCCGAGTTGCCTATCAGGTGAAATTTTATGGGTACATATTTCAGTTCTTCGGTGCTACCCAAGCCGTTTTGTAGCTGTGCGGCACGTGCTATCCAGTTGGTTTTGTCGGTGGGTGTGTGGGTGGTGCCGCACGGGTTTTGGGCTACTATCTGGCTTGTTATGAGCAAAAGAAGTGATAGAAATGCTAATTTTTTCATTTTAGGGTAATATAAAAGAAACGATACGCAAATATACTGTTTTTCTTTTGTACTAAGTGCTTTTGGCTCAAATTTTATGGGCGATGCGGGTTTTAGTGTGTGGTTAAGATAGGAATAAACGAACTTCTCCCCCCAAAAAACTACCAGCTACCGCCTGCGCCGCCGCCGCCGAAACTACCGCCGCCAAACCCGCCGAAGCCTCCGCCACCCGAACTACCTCCGCCAAACCCGCCGCCCGACGAACCCCAGCCGCCGCCCATAAATGGCGTGCTGCCCCAGTGCGTGCGTGTGCCGTGTGGCGTGTACGTAATGCCCGAGCCGCCGCCGCCCATCGATTTTATGATAATCATTACAAGAATAAGCACCAACAAAATAATGAGCCAAGTCGGTATGCCGTCGCTGCTATTGCTGGCATCGGCTTTGTATGCGCCAGTAAGCCGCAAAAAAAGGTTGTCCACGCCCGCATCTATGCCCTCGTAGTATTTTCCTTCTTTAAAAAAAGGTATCATTTCCTGCCGCACTATTTCGCCTGCCGCCATATCGGTTACAAAACCCTCTATGCCGTAGCCCGTGGCTATAAAACTTTGTCGTGCTTCGGGGCAAATGAGTATTACAATGCCATTGTCTTTGCCTTTTTGCCCTACGCCCCATATCCTGCCGAGCTTAAAAGCGTACTCGGCTATGTTTCCGTCTTCTAAGGTGGGCAGTATGGCTACCGTAATTTGGGTAGAGGTGGAGTCGTTGTAGCGCACCAGTTTGCTTTCTAAGGCGGTTTCTTGCTCAAAGCTAAGTACCTGCGCAAGGTCGTTTACGAGCCGTGGCGGATTGGGTCGCTCGGGTATTTGGTAACCAAATGCGGCATTTGCCACCAAAAGCAAAAGGCTGAAAAACACAAACGAATTTAGTTTTTTTTGCATGGTTACAATCCGTAAGAAATTTCGTTGCTCAATTCATTGGTATCGCCGCTCTGGTACGGAAAAAACTCCGATAGCCTCGCCGTAACCTCTTGTATGGCGGCTATCAAGCCGTCGGCGTATCTTTTTTGCCTAAAATACACCAAAATGAGCTGTATAATATCGTCCCAATAATCTTCGGGTACAAGCGAATAAATGCCCTTGCCGCCGTATATGGCTATGCGCCGTGTGCCTGTGGCACAATAAATGAGCACGCCATTTTGCTGCTCAGTTTCTTGCATTTTTAGGTGCTTAAACACTATTTTGGCACGTTCCAAGGCGTTCGTGTCGCATTTGTTTTCTATGTGTATGCGTATTTCGGCGGAGGTATGCTCCTCGGCGGTGTGTATGGCTTGTACCACACGTTGGTTTTCTTCGTCTGTTAAAAAATCCATGGTTTGGCTGAGTTTAGGCGGTTTGTTTTTAAAACAGATTTTTGTACGCAGCGGTTTTACAAAACAACTGCGTACAAAAAACAATGGTGCGCAGTGCTTATTTTTTTGTGCCAAAGTCCACAGTAGGCGGTGTGTCGCTGCCTGCTTTTGACTCGAAGTAGCCTTTGGTTTTAAACCCAAACATTTTTGCGGATATTACGCCAGGGAAGCTGCGGCAATCGCCGTTGTAGCCTTGTACTGCCTCATTAAAGTCGCCACGAGCCACGGTAATGCGGTTTTCTGTGCCCTCGAGCTGGTCTTGTAGGGCTTTAAATCCTTCGTTGGCTTTTAGGGTTGGGTAATTTTCCGATACCATCATCAAGCGGCTAAGTGCGCCGCTAAGTTGGCTTTGGGCGGCTTCAAACTTTTTTATGTTTTCTTCGCTCAAATCGTTGGCATCTAATTTTATTTGGGTAGCCGATGCCCTTGCCTGAATTACAGCCTCTAACGTGCCTTTTTCAAAATCTGCTGCGCCTTTTACCGTGTTTACCAAGTTGGGTATGAGGTCGGCACGCCTTTGGTATTGGTTTTCTACTTGCGCCCATTTGCCTTTGGTGTTTTCGTCGCCGCTTACCAAATTGTTGTAGCCGCAGCTACTTAGTGAGGCGGTAGCTACCAAAAGGAGCATAAAATTAAGTGTTTTTTTCATGGTTTGAGTGTTTTTTGGTTTGAAAATGAATTAATAACAAAGGTATTTTTATTTTGTGAGAAACCAAGTATTTGTGCATTTTTTTATAAAACAAAAATTTTGCTGTAAAAATTCGGTGGTAGTTTAGTAACTTCGCATTTCATTTAAAAAAATAGAGCTATGCCAAGTTGGTTTTTATGCAAAATAAAATACAAAAAAGAAGATAACAAGGGGCGCATTAAAACGGTAAGCGAACAATATTTGGTAGATGCCGTATCGTTTACCGAAGCCGAAAAACGCCTGCACATTGAGCTTGGTAGTTTGCTGGGCGAGTTTCACTTATCCAACATTACACGTAGCAATGTGGCTGATGTGTATTTGTATGAGGACTCGGATATTTGGTATCGCTGCAAAATATGCTATATAAGCATAGACGAGGCGCAGGAACGGGAGAAAAATATAACGACCAATATGCTGCTGACGGCAAACGACATAAAAACGGCGTATGAGCGTGTGCAGCACCAGCTACGCACCATGGTGGTGAACTACGAAGTGCCAGAAATATCGCAGGTGGCTATTTTGGAGGTTTTTGCCAACTATGAAATGCCCAAGCTGCCCGCAAAACTGGTGTGATGGTAGTAGGCATTGTACCCGCACGCTATGGTTCTACCCGATTTTTGGGTAAGCCGCTGGTAAAAATAGGCAATAAAACCATGATAGAACGGGTGTATGCGCAGGCGAGCCTGGCGCAAAGTTTATCGTGGGTGGCGGTAGCCACCGACGATAAACGCATATTCGATGCCGTGGTGGCTTTTGGCGGTAGGGCAATAATGACCAAAATAACCCACGAAAATGGCACGAGCCGCTGCGCCGAAGCCGTGGCATTGCTTGGGCTTGCGCCCCAAGTGGTGATAAATATACAGGGCGACGAGCCTTTTATTGAGCCAGAACAAATAGATGCGCTGGCAGGCGTTTTTTTGCAAAACCAATCGGTGCAAATAGCCACGCTCATCAAAAAAATAACCGAGCCAGCCGAGCTACTCAGCCCCAATTGCGTGAAAGCTGTGGTGGACAACCACGGCAAAGCCCTTTATTTTAGCCGAGCCGCCCTGCCGCACCACCGAGACGTGCCAAACCCAGCCCACTGGCTAAACCATCAAACGCACTACAAACACATCGGGTTGTACGGATATGAAACCGAAATACTGCAACAAATAGCCGCCCTGCCGCCCACCGATTTGGAGCAAACGGAAGCCTTGGAGCAACTCCGCTGGCTGCAACACGGCTACACCATACACACGGCTACCACGCAGCACCAGAGCATTGCCATAGATACGCCAGCCGACCTCGAGCGCATATTACAAACCATGCCCGAGTTGCTTACCAAAAACTGACATGAACACGCAGCTTAGGCACGTTATCGTTACCCGTTTTAATTTGAAATCGCAGGTGTGGCGCACCACCAAAAACAACGAACTGCTACAAACCCAAGCGTGGCTGCGGCATAGGTTCGAGCTTTTTGAGCTATATTGCCTGCCATCGGTACAAAACCAAACCAATCAAAACTTTGAGTGGTTTGTCTATTTTGATACCGAAACGCCGCCCGAGTTTTTGACCAAAATAAACCATTATGCCAAGAGCTACGGTAATTTTAAACCCGTTTTTTTGGAAGACATAGAGCTGCTAAAACCGCACATAAAAGCCCACCTCCAACAAAATACCCAAACGCCCTACCTGCTCACCACAAGGCTGGACAACGACGATAGCCTGCACCAAACCTTTGTGCAAACCATAAATGATTGCGCCCAAAACCATATAAGCCATGCAAATAATGCGCTCGAAACGCCGCTTTTAATAGACGTTACCCACGGTTTTATGCTGAATACCCAACCTAAAATGCTGCTCGGCAACTGCAAAATGCCCTTTAACCCGTTTATGAGCCTGCTCGAAGCCGTAGAACCCAACAACGAACCAATTACGATATACCACCAAAACCAAGAACACTGGATAGCGCACCCAAACTGCCTAAAAATAGCCAATAAACGGCTTTGGTTGCAGGTAATTCACGAAAAAAACAAGTTAAATAAATTTTCGCCCAGTAGCCTAAACCCAAACCTAAGCCAGCTCACAAACTTTGGCATTGCGCCCCAAAACATTGCAGAGCCTCAAAAATGGCTGGGTTTTGTGCAAGAAAATACCATAGTGCGCCAAAAAACATTGGTGCTAAACCTAAAAATTTGGGGCAAAAAAATGTATTGTAAAACAACTTGGCTGTTACGTTGTTTAAAAAAGCAAAATACTTAGAACCATGCAAAATATTTTAGTAGTAGGCGGCACAAAGGGCATCGGGCTGGCACTCGTGCAAAACCTCGTAGCGGCGGGGCATCATGTGATTTCGGCGGCTCGCACCCACAGCACCACGCTCGCCGATTTGGGCGTGCAGCAAATTTTGTTCGACGCTACCAAGCCCATCGCCGACCAAACGCTCGAGCTACCCGACGTGCTACACGGGCTGGCGTATTGCCCAGGCAGTATAAACTTGAAGCCGTTGCAGCGGCTTACCCAAGAAGATTTTTTGCAAGATTACCAAATAAACGTGCTCGGCGCAGTACAAATAGTGCAGCATTGCCTAAAAAGCCTGCGCAAAGCCGAAAGTGGAGCTAACATCTTGTTTTTCAGTACCGTAGCCGTAGGCACGGGCATGGCTTTTCATGCTTCCATCGCCGCCGCAAAAGGTGCATTAGAAGGGCTTACACGCTCGCTGGCTGCGGAGCTTTCGCCCAATAAAATTTGTGTAAATGCCATAGCGCCCTCGCTCACCAACACCTCGCTGGCGGGCGCACTGCTGGCTTCGCCCGAAAAAACGGAGGCAGCCGACAAGCGCCACCCGCTGGGTAGGGTGGGGCAGCCAAACGACGTGGCGAATATGGCGGCTTTTTTGCTCTCGCAAAAAAATAGCTGGATTACGGGTCAGATAATAGGCATAGACGGCGGTATGGGCAGCATAAAATAAATGCTTGAACCGTAGGTTTTACGTAAAAAATAGCATAGCAATGTTGTGAGAATAAAAACCATAAAATCGGCTTTTTTTGCTAATTTTGTGCCTCATTTCAAACAAAAAAATATGCAGTTCGCCACAGTTCCCTACTACAAACGTAGGCTGCGCAGTATCATTTTTACGCTATTCAACCGTTTAGAGTACAACAACAATGCGCATTTTGAGCAAAATGGCGAGTCTCTTTTTGTAAAAAACCTGCTGAAAAAGCACGAAAATAGTACCATAAATGTATTTGATATAGGTGCAAACAAAGGCGATTATACCCAAATGTTGCTGGATATGCAGCCAAATTATGGTGTAAACTGCCAAATATCGGCGTTTGAACCGCAAAAAACGGCTTTTCCGTGGCTGCAAAAAAGGTTTGGGCAGCACGCAAACGTGCGGCTATTTAACTACGGCATTTCGGACGAAAATACCCAAGCCCAAATTTATTTTGATGCGCCAGGCAGTACGCTTGCTTCGCTTTTTCATAGGGATTTTAGTCATTTCGAAAAGCACAATTTGGCGCAAACAAACGCCGAAACCATAGAACTAAAAACGCTTGAATGGCATATAAAAACCGAAAATACGCCCAAAATTCACTTTTTGAAAATAGACATAGAGGGCAACGAACTAACGGCATTTAAGGGTTTGGGGGCGTACCTAAACCCGAGTTTTATAGAAATAATACAGTTTGAATACGGCGGTGCGAACCTCGATGCGGGCGTTTTTTTGAAGGAATTGTTTGAGCTTTTGGAAAAAAACGGCTATGCCATTTACAAAATCACGCCCAAAGGGCTGGAAAAAAAGAAGTATTCGCCGATGCTCGAAAACTTTCAATACGCCAATTATGTGGCTATGTAACGGTTAGAGTGCCACGCTGCCCTGATACACAAAAGTGGCATCGCCCTCCAAAAAAATGTTTTGAAACCTGCCGAGCCTCGGCTGCTCCAAAGAAACGGATAGCTCGCCGCCTTTTACCAAAAAATGGTGGTGGCTGCTGCCCAGCGTTTGTGCCTTAAACGCCAAAACGACCGCCGCCGCCGTTGCGCCCGTGCCGCAGGCGTAGGTTTCGTCTTCCACGCCACGCTCGTAGGTGCGCAGGTGGTTTTGGTTTTGCGCCTGCTCCAAAAAATTAACATTGGTGCCGCCCAGCGGTGCGTGCTGTGCGTTGTAGCGTATGGCTTTGGCTTGGGGCAATATGTCTATTTGGGCGAGGTTTTGGGTAAAAATGATGTGGTGCGGCGAGCCAGTATGCACAAAAAAATTGTGTTCATCTATTTTTGTTACCTCCGTTACATCTGCCATCGCCAACCGAATTTTTTTGGGTGAAATGTGGGCGGTGTGCGTGCCGTCGGCTGCCATAAAAGCGGTATTTTCGTTGCTGGTTAGCCCCAAAAAGTGGGCAAAACGCACGGCGCACCGCCCGCCATTGCCGCAAAAGCTACCCAAGTTGCCGTCGGCGTTGTAGTATTTCATAGAAAAATCGAGGCTTGCGTGCGGCTCTAACACAATGATGCCATCTGCACCTATGCCAAAGCGGCGGTGGCACAGTTTTTCGTAGATTGCTGCGCTATGTGGCGGCAGCTCATTTTTTGGGTTGTGGAACAAAATAAAATCGTTGCCACAACCCTCGTATTTATAAAACGGAAATAGCATTTATTTGGGTTGGGGTAAGCGAGGTCGGTGTGTTTGTCCATTTTTTCGATTGCCCGAAAAAGTATAGTCTTCGTAGCTTAGTTTGCGCTGCTCGGGTGTGAGCGCCCAAAAATCTTTGCATTGGGCGGAGCAGCAGTTTTCGTATTTTTGGGCGCAGTTTGCGCATTGCACAAAAAGTATATGGCAATAATCGTTGGCGCAGTTGCGGTGTTGGTCGGCGGGCTGGGCGCACTGGTGGCATTTGGCTACTATTTCGGCGGTTATTTTTTCGCCCAGTCGCTCATCGAACACAAAGTTTTTCCCCCTAAATTTGTTTTCCAAACCTTGCTCGCCCACCTGTTGGGTGTAGTTTATAATGCCGCCGTAGAGTTGGTTTACGTCCTTAAATCCGTGGTGTTTTAGGTATGCGCTGGCTTTTTCGCAGCGTATGCCGCCTGTGCAGTACAGCAAAATTTTGTGTTCCTCTTGGTCTTTTAGCAGCTCGAGTGTGAGCGGCAGCTCCTCCCGAAAACTATCGGCGTTGGGTCTGATTGCGTTTTCGAAATGCCCTATTTCGCTCTCATAAAAGTTGCGCATATCCACCACCACAGCGTTTTTTTGCGCCATTGCTTGGTTAAACTCCGCCGCATCGAGGTGCGTGCCTACATTGGTTACATCGAAACTGTGGTCGGGCAGCCCGTCGGCTACCAGTTTGTTTTTTAGTTTTATATCCAACACAAAAAAAGATTTGCCATCTTCGCCTATCGCTTTTTTTATGGGTATGTTTTTTAGGTAAGCAAAGTCGTTTATCAGTTCCAAAAAAGCGGCGTACTCGTGTTCTGGCACGCTCATTTGGGCATTTATGCCTTCATTTGCAATGTAAATCCTACCAAAACAGTTCAGGCTATGCAGCTTTTGGTACAGCTCATCTCTAAAAACTTGGGGTTCGTTTATGTAAATGTACCTATAAAACGAAAGCGTGATGCGCTTAAAAGTTTCGTTTTGTACCAATATTTTTAGTTCTTTTCTATTGATTTTATTAAAAAGCATCGTAAAAATTGGGAGTTAGTCGTGTTTTAGCCAAACCTCGTTGGCGGTTAGGTCGGCGACGATGCGCTGGTTTTCGAGCGTATCTACGTGTATGCCGCAGTAGTCGGGTTCGATGGGGAACTGGCGGGAGTAGCGGCGGTTTACCAGCACCATTAGCTCTACTTTTTGGGGTCTGCCAAAGTCCAGCAGCGCATCAAACCCAGCCCTAATGGTGCGCCCCGTAAAAAGTACGTCGTCTATCAAAAGTACTTTTTTGTCTTCTATTTCAAAATTTATGGTGGTGTCTTCGGGGAGCATTATTTTGTTGTTTCGCCGAAAATCGTCTCGGTGAAAAGTAGTATCCAACTGCCCGTAGGTTATTTTTTTGCCCAATATTTTTTCTAAATTTTCTACGATTGGTAGGCTAAAAAAAATGCCTCTTGGCTGCAAGCCTATCACCACCGATTGCTCAAAATTGGCGTGTGTTTCGATGGCTTGGTGGCATAGCCGTTGGGTAATAATGGCTATTTGCTGGCTATTTAGTATCAGGCGGCTTTGCATGGCGTGGGTTTTTAAGCGTGGTTATCGTATGGTTGCGCCCAGTTCGGTGGTAAATGCGTGCATTAATTTGTTCATGGTGCTTTCTATTTGGGCATCGGTGAGGGTTTTTTCGGTGTCTTGTAGTATAAAACTTAGGGCGTATTGTTTTTTGTCCGAGCCTATTTTTTCGCCTTCATACACATCAAAAACCTGTACATTTTTTATGAGTTTGCGCTCGGTTTTTTGGGCTATGGCTGCCAGTTGGGTGTATTCCACGCTTTTGTTTATGACCAATGCCAAATCACGGCGCACACTTGGGTATTTGGGTAGCTCGGTGTAGCGCAGTTTCTTTTGGTCGAAGGCTTCCCACAGCTTTTGGTAGTATATTTGGGCGTAATAAACGTCTTGTTTTATACCAAAGTTTTTTAGCACGTTTGGTGCTACTTTTCCTATTTCGGCTATGGTTTGGTTGCCTCTTTTGTAGCACAGCCCGATGCTAAATTGTTGATTTGTGCTGGTTTCTGTGCTTAGTTTTGTGAGGTTTACGGTACCAAATATTTTTTGGAGGAGGGCGTTTAGTTGGTAAAAATCCGTTTTTCGGGTGGCGTTGTACCAGCTATCTGGCTCGGCTTGTCCACATATCCACATTGCCATTGTGTATAACTCGGTGGTGGTGTCGTTTGCGTTGTGGTATGTATTGCCAAACTCGAATATTTTTAGGTCTTTTTGTTGGCGGTTTGCATTGTGGGCTATGGTTTGCAGCCCGCCCCAAAGTAAGGTGGGGCGGAGTATGTTTAGGTCTTCGCTTAGTGGATTTTCGAGGGTGATTTCGGTGTTTTTCAGGTCAGAATCCAGGTGTAAATAGGCACTTGCCGTGAGCGAGTTGCACATTATTTCTTGGTAGCCTTGGGCAGCCAGTGTATCCGAGAGTTGGTTTTGTAGTTGCGTTTTGGTGGTGCGCAGCGGGTAGGCGGCTTGGTAGCTTATTTGGGTGGTTGTATGCACATTGTTGTAGCCATAAATGCGCAAAAGTTCTTCGGCTACGTCGGCGGGTGCGGTTACATCGGTGCGGTATGAGGGCGGCGCAAGGCTTACGTTTTCGTTGGTTTGGCTTAGTATTTCGAAGTCCAGTTTTTTGAGTATGTCCAGTATTGTTTGTGTGGGTATGGTGATGCCCAGGAGTTTTTGTAGGTAGGCGTAGTGCAGGGTGATGGTGGGCGGCGGCACGGGGTTTGGGTACACGTCTATGATGCTTGCGGCGGCTGCGCCGCCGCAGAGTTCCAGCACCAGTTGGGTGGCACGCTCTATCGAGGGTAGCGTGGCATTTATGTCTGCGCCCCGCTCAAACCGAAACGACGCATCGGTTTTTAGGTTGTGGCGTTTGGCGGTTTGGCGTATGGCGGTGGGCAAAAAGTAGGCACTTTCTATAAAAATACTCGTAGTTTCGGCGTTTATGCTGTGCGCCAAACCGCCCATGATGCCGCCCAAAGCTATGGCACTATCGTCGCCGTTGGCTATCACAATGTCGCTTGTGCTTAGGGTATAATCCTTTTTGTCGAGCAGCGTTATTTTTTCGTTTTCGTGGGCTGGGCGCACTATTATGCCCTTGGTTAAAGTACTGGCATCAAATGCGTGTATGGGTTTTCCGCTCTCGTGCATCACAAAATTAGTAATGTCCACCACATTGTTTATGGGTGTGAGCCCAATGGCAGTGAGGTGTTTTTTGAGCCAATCGGGCGAAGGTGCTATCTGTACATTTTGTATCAAAATGCCCGAAAACCTCGGGCAAAGCAGCGTGTTTTGTATGTCTATTGGCAAAGATTTTGTGGGTGCGGCGGTAGGTATGCTGGGCGGTTTGGGTAGGCAAATTTCCAGGTTTAGCACGGCGGCTACGTCTCGGGCTACGCCTATGTGCGAGGCGGCATCTATGCGGTTTGGGGTAAGCCCTATTTCGAACACGGGGTCGCTTTCTAGCCCAAAATACTGTGCGGCGGGCGTGCCTACCACAGCCTCGCTGGGTAGCACCAATATGCCAGCGTGCGATGCGCCCAAGCCTATTTCGTCTTCGGCGCAAATCATGCCCTCGGAGGTTTCGCCCCTGATTTTGGCTTTTTTTATCGCAAACGGTTCGCCCGTGCTGGGGTACACCGTGCTGCCCACGGGGGCTACCACCACCTTTTGCCCCGCCGCCACGTTGGGTGCGCCGCACACAATTTGCAGCGCATCGCCCGTGCCTATATTTACCGTAGTAATGCTCAGGCTATCGGCGTTTGGGTGTTTGGCGCAGCTCAACACCTCGCCGATGAACAGCCCCTGCATTCCGCCTTTTATATGCTCCACAGCCTCCAAGCCATCTACTTCCAAGCCCGTTCCTGTGAGTATTAGGCTCATTTTTTCGGGGCTAAGTTCGGTATTTATATATGTTTTCAGCCAACTGTACGATATTTTCATGGTGTTTTTTTAGTGTTTTTTTGGTTTTTGGGTTAATGCGAAATGGAAAGTTGAGTTTTTTGTAAAATCATTTTCTATGCCGTACTTAATTCTCGCCAAGTCTGCGTTTCATTTCCTCGAGTTGTTTCAATAATTCTATATTTGTCTTTTCGCTTTCATTCAAAGCCCTCTGACTGTCGTCAAGTTCTTGCATTAGTTTGTCTGCTCTTTCTGCTTTTTCTCTTAAATCACCCGTCAAAGCATCAACAGTCCGCCAAGCCTCTTGTTCTATCTCTAATTTCTTTTTTTCCACTGGGTCTGTGCCCGAATAATGCAAAATGTCGGTTATGATTTTTACTTCTTCAATGTCTGCTTCATGCTTAAATTCCTTGGTTATTTCGGTAGAATCAAGAAAATCTGTTTGTTCAAAAACGCTTAACAACTTATCTAATTTCGTCTGATACCTATTCGTAATACGTCTTACTTGAACTATATAACTGTCATGGGTTAGTTTTTCAACAAAATCACTTTTGGTATCAATTATCTTTTTACTGATTAAATCTCTATAATTTCTTTCTATTTTTATACACGATTCTTTGATTTCTGGGAGCTTAAATCCCAAAATATAGATTGTTGTAATTGGTAAAATCACTTTTTTGTCATTTACAATATCTTCTTTTTTATACTGTTCGCCCAAGTAGTTTCTGAAACGCATTAAATCAATTTGATTTTTTGCTTTTTGAATCTCAATCAGTACTTTTTTGAGTTCGCCAGTTTCAGTTTTTATTGTCGCCACAAAATCTAAGCGCATCACATTGATAGAGAGGCGCTCTTGAATTTTTTGTATGATATATTTTTCTACCTCAGGGTCATCTTGGTCTAAGTCTTTGATAAAAGTAAACTCCTGCGGTTTTACTTCAACGGATTCTATGGTTTGCTCTAAAAGTGTTCCGATGAAAAACTTTGCAATGCGATTGTCTTCCATTAGTCTTTTAAATACAACGTCGTATATAGGATTTGCAATTACCATTTTGTCTTATTTAGTCTTGTAAATGTGCCGTTTTTTAGTTTTTGTCCTAATAATAAAGGTTGAAATATACGATTGTCCTATGATACTTAACGGTCGCACGTACTCGCAACCCTTTAATCACCCTCTTTTTACGTTACAAAGATAAAACAAAAAACCGCAACTTTACAGTTGCGGTTTTTTGAAATGAGGCGTTTGCGCCCCAAATTATAATTTTACTTTGTTTACATTTATAAAAGTAATGGGCTTGCCAGCGGCATTTACTTCCCAAAGTACCACGGCGGCATACATTTTGCTCATCACCATGTTGGCTTTGTTTTTTACAAATATATAAGATTTTCCGATGTTGTCGGTGGCGGTTACAGGTCCGCTTTTTATGGTTTCGCCATAGCCAAGTGTGGCTTTACCTACTATTAGGTGGTCGTGTACAAATGGGTTTGTGGCTGCGCCAGCTTGTTGTTGGGCTATGCCATCTTGTAGTATATACACACCCAAGGCGTATATTTTGTTGCCTGCGTCCGCTTTCAAAAACTTCACACGGGCATCTATTTTTAGCGTATCGCCGCTCACGGTTTGGCGCACACCCAAACCTGCCAGTACGTTGCCAGCCGCCTTGCGGGCTGCACCAGCGGTTTTGCATTGTTGCATACTTTGCTCGTAGCCATTTATGCCCTCACCAAACGAAGGTATGCCCGATGCGCCACTTGGTGGGTACAATAGATTGTCTAATTCCACGGCTATGGGCGAAAAAAGAACGTCGTTGTTGTTGCTTGGGTGGCAAGAAAAGCCTACGCTGGCGGTGTCTGCTGCCAATGCAGCCTTAAAATCGGGTATGCCATACTGCCCGCATGGTGGGCACCAAGTAGCCGTAATGTCGTAATACAGTACTTTTTGGTAGTCGGCGGTGGCTATTTTTTCGGGGGTGATTACCGTAGGCTCTTTTTCGCCGCAGGCAGATAGTGCTAAGGAGGCTACGCAAGCCAAAAATGCAAGTTTAAATGTGTTTTTCATTGTAAGTTTTTTGAAGTGTTTGAATTTGGTGGTAAAGTTAATTTCTTTTTTTGGATATTAAAAATATAATTGTACGGGCATTTAGCCAACGAAGTTATAGGTACGCAAATCCGCCCAAAAGCGTTGGGTAATGCAGCAAATTTGGGTCAGAAAAATACATTTTTGGGCTGCCTGATGCAACTAAATGCTGTGTAAAACCAGATAGCAAGCCACAAAACATAAAAAATCGATGAAAATTGCCAAAAAATCGATGAAAAACCACTTTTTTTATAGAAATAATGTACAAATACAGTTATTTCAATCCTATATTTGCTTGTGATTTCTAATGTTCGTTTTTTAAAAACCCTTTTATGAAAAAATTTCTCTTTTTAGCGCACTTTATCGTATTTTTACTCGTGGCGCACAGCAGTTTTGCACAGCTTTTTGGCAATGAGTGGATTAATGCCACACAACCTTACTACAAAATAAGGGTGGCGCAGCAAGGCATGGTTCGGCTATGGCAACCGCAGCTTTTGGGCGCAGGTTTGGCATCTGGCACCAACCCAAAAAATATGCACTTGTACCTAAACGGCGTAGAAGTACCCATGTATGTGCATGGCGAAGCCGACAATGCCTTTAATAATACGGATTACATAGAGTTTTTTGGTAGCCCCAACTCGGGAAGCACCGATGCTGGGCTATACGCCAACCCAGCCGACCAGCCGCACCAGTACAAAAGCCTCATAACCGATACGGCTACCTATTTTTTGACCCACAACAATACGCCAGGTTTGCGCTTTGTAGCCAGCAATACCGCCAGCCTAAGCGGCACGCCCGAGCCATATTATATGCACGAAGAGCTGCAACTGCTCTCGGGCAGTTACTACACCAACGAATTGGTGGGTTCACGTGTGCCTCACTCCGACTATATGCCTGGCGAGCATTTGTGCAGCCCAAATTTTGCCAAAGGAAGTAACTTTAACTACACCCTAAATACGCCATATAGCTATCAAGGCACTGCACCAGCACCCAGCATTCAAATTTTGGGTTATGGGTCTAGCCAAACTTGGATACCCAATAACCTCCATTCTCCCAAATTTTATGTAGGACCAAATGCCAGTAGCTTATCCCTTGTTTTGGATACATCTTACGCTAATTATGCCAAAATAATGGTAAATAAGCCACTAACCATAGCCCAAATAGGTGCAGCTACCACTGCTGTGAGCATTCAATCACTACCTACCAATGGCATCGTAGAAACATCTAACTACCACTATATAAAGCTAAAATACCCACGCAGTTTTGAGCTAAATGGCAGCAGCAGCAAACTATTCGATATAAACAGCGCAAGTGCCGCCAAAAGGATAGAATTTGGCAACTACAATGCCGCCAAAAACACGGCTTATATATACAACCTAACCACAAATAAACGCATAAGAGCCAACCTAAATGCCAGCAACTGCGCCGCAATGCTCGATGCCAACGGAAAAATATACCTAACCGACAGCACCGATGCCATAGCAGCCATAGACGTGCAGCCGCTTACTTTTAACAATATAAATACGGCAGCCAACTACGATTTTATACTGCTCACCCACAACAAACTACTAACCGCCGCCCAAACCTACGCCAACTACCGCCGCACCAGCCAAGGCGGAAACTACAACGTACTGGTAATAACTACCAGCACGCTCTACGACCAGTTTGGCTACGGTGTATTCAACCACCCGCTGGCAGTAAAGAATTTTATGCGCTACTTGGCAACACAGCAAGCCAACCCACCGCAGCACTTGTTTTTGGTGGGCAAGGGCTACAACACCAAGGATTTACGGCTTGTGTCACGTTGTTTTTCTAACAATTTAGTGCCTACTTGGGGCGATATAGGCTCGGATAATATGCTTACTGCGCTCATCACCAACACATCTGTAAATGCTCCTGGCATATCCACGGGGCGGTTTTCTGCCACCAACCCGCAGCAGGTATTGGATTATTTAGCCAAAATACAAGCCTACGAAACAGCACCCAGCGGCGCATGGCAAAAGAAAATAATAACCACCACTGGCGCACGTTCAACAAACGATCGCACCAACTTTCGCAGTTATTTGAACCAAATGAGCCAACACTTTACTGGCTCTAAACTTGGGGCGGATACTGTAAACTTTGATAAGAGCTATGGCAACGAACCTACGCAGGTTATATCTAAAAACTTTATTTTAGACAAATTCAACCAAGGCGCTATTATGTACACTTATTTTGGGCATGGTACTTACGGTTATGTAGATATAGATGAGGGCAAGCCCAGCGAATACCCCGACAAATTAGCAACGGGTCAGTTTCCGTTTTTGTACTACAACGGCTGTAACATAGGCAATGCCTTCGGCGATTATGTATCCAGGGGCGAAACCTTGGTAGCCGAACCCCGCAAGTGCGGTATAGGTTTGCTTTCACAATCTACTTTGGGTTTTGAGTATTACCTCGTAAAAATGGGGTTGATTTTTAGCCGCCGCTTTTCGAACGATGACTATGGGCAGCCCATAGGTGAAATTGCAAAAAGAACCGCAAATGAAATGTCTATCACATCAGAATATGACATAGTGCAGGTGCAACAAAGCGTGCTGCAATGCGACCCAGCCCTGCGCATGAGAACTTTTGCCAGCCCCGAACTTACCGTAAGTTTTGATGCGGTGCAGCCAGCTTACAACGCATACGGCGACTCAATAAGCCTGAAAATAACCATACAAAACCTTGGTAGCACCGCACCAGACTCTATACCATACAGAATAGTGCGCACGCTACCCGACGGCACTACACAGGTATATGATTTTAAAAGTAAAAAAGTAGCCCAAAAAAATTCATTGACCATAAGCGTGCCTAACACAAACAAGTGCTGCGTGGCAGGCAACAATAGTTTTTTGGTGATTGTAGATAACACCAACCAAATAGCAGAAAGCAATGAGTCGAACAACGCAGCGAGCTACACGCTAAACATAGCCAACGGAGCTACGGTAGCCGTTTTGCCCGTGAACCAAAGCATCGTAGCCACAAGTGCCGTGCAACTGATGGCGCAAAGCACCAACCTGCGTGCCTTGCCCGAGGTTTATACTTTCGAAATAGATACAACCATTAACTTCAACAGCAGCCAAAAAATTACGACCACCGCCAGCTCCATAAATGCTACGGCTACTGCCACAGTAAACCTTGCATTGAACAATACCGCTTACTTTTGGCGGGTGAAAACAGCCAGTGAAACCACTTGGCAGCAAAGCAATTTTACATACAGCAATGGCGCAACTGCGGGTTGGCAGCAAAATAGCTTTGAGCAGTTTAAAACCCTTTCAACCAGTCTCATTACCCTCGATGCCGCCAACAAAAAGTTTGGTTTTGCCAACAATCACTACTTTATAAGTAGCAATACCGACGTTTACGGCACTTCTGGCATTTATGCTACGAGCATGAGGAACAATTTTACTTTAATGTCGGGTGGATATGATTGCGGCGCAAACTTACGCCTTGGTCATATAAAAAACAACACATTAGGCATTACAAAATTCACGGATTGTGTAGCCAACAGAGATGCCATATCCATTGATATAAGCAACCCAGCGGGCAGGCAAAGCCTAAAAAACATTTTAGACACCATACCCGCAGGTGACTATGTAGCCGTATTTACTACCTTGGGTAGCGCAGAATACCTAAAATACAACAACTTGCTGCCCAGCCTTGCCCCTTACGGTGTGGATACCACGGCATTGCGCAACCTAAGCCCCACTTCTACTGGAAACTCACTGGCTTTTGTGGCACAAAAAGGCAACCCGAGCTTTATAAGTCAGGCGCTTGTGAACAGCCCAAGCAGCAGCCAAGATGTATCGGCTCTTTCTCAAAACCACGTAAAAGGATTGTGGCACAGAGGCACGCTAACCACGCAGCGGGTAGGCCCAGGCACAAACTGGACGAGTTTTCAGTGCAGCTTTTTACCCAGCACCGACTCGGTACGCATAACCATATCGGGCATCAATACATCGGGCTTTGAAGTGGTGCTGGTAAACCAACAACTATCCAGTACCATAAACTTGGCAGCCATACCCAATATAAACAATTATAGGTACCTAAAAGTAAAAGCACAGCTCTTTAACTACCGCACACGCATGGCACCGCAGCTACAAAAATGGAGCATAAACTACACGCCGACTGCCGAAACCACCTTGGTTTTTGATGCTACGTATAGCCCAGTGGCAGATACCATGTACTCGGGAGGTGTGATACAACAAAGCATAAAAATTAGAAATCTATCGCCCGCCACACCACCAGCTTTGCTACAATATTATTACATAAAAAATAGCAGCGGTGCAGTGGTGCATTTTATGGGAGGGAGCTTCATAAACCTAAGCGTAGCAGGCACTGCCACCGACCAAATGGTTGTGGTACTTAACCAGAGTATAAATAATTTGCCAGCGGGCAATTACACGCTCGTTACCAGCTTTTTGCCAAACGACCAGAGCTTGGAACAAAGCAAGGCAAACAACACTTTTTGTAAATCGTTTTATATAAAAGGTTCGCCGCTGCCTATAAAAGTACTGCTGCAAGGCTGCTACAATACCAGCACAGCCCTCATGAACGACAATTTGCGCAGTTTGGGCGTTTTGCCCGCCACAGAGCAATACACAAATATGTTGGCTGTTCCAGTAGCAAACAACTATACCATAGCACAACCCAATGTGTTAGCCCAAACGGGTAACAATGCCGTTGTGGATTGGGTAATGGTGCGCCTGCGTAGCAAAACCAACCCAGCCATAGTCGTAAAAAGCTATGTAGGTTTGTTGCAGCGAGATGGCGATTTGGTGAGTTCCGACGATGGCATTTCGCCCATTGTTTTTGGGGTGGAAATCGACCAGTACTATGTAGAAGTGCGCCACCGAAACCATTTGAATGTAATGACAGCTACGCCCATTTCGCTACAAAGCACTGGCAACGCTATACTTGATTTTACCAACGTGAATACGCCTACTTACGGCATGAATGCCCAAAATGTAATGGGAGGTAAAAACGTGCTGGTTTCGGGCAATGCAAACCAAGACAAACAGGTAAACGCAACGGACTTTAATGCAAAATGGCTGCCACAAAATGGTCAGACTTACAACTACGTTACGCAACAAGCCGACTTTAATTTAGATGGGCAAGTAAACTCCTCTGATTTTAATACCCAATGGCTGCCAAACAACTCTAAACAATCGCAAGTGCCTTGATGTAAATGCACCTAAAACGAACATGAAACACAAAATATTTTTAATCGTAGCTGGCATTTGCCTAAGCCTAATGGCAGCGGCGCAGCCCTACGCCATAGGAAAAGCCACCCGCAACTACATAGACCAAAGCCGCAGCAGCCGCAGCATAAATGTGGAGCTGTACTATCCAGCCCAGAGCGCAGGCACAAATACGGCGGTGGTAAGCGGCAGTTTTGGTACGATAACGGTGGGGCATGGTTTTGTGATGGGCGTAGATGCCTACTACCACCTGCGAGATACGCTTGTGCCGATGGGCTATGTGGTGGCTCTGGTGAATATGGAGGGCGGTTTGTCGCCGAGCCACGGTAGTTTTGGGCAAGATATGGCTTTTGTAGCCCAAGCCTTAGCCGACGAAAACACGCAAAATAGCTCCATTTTTTATGCCAAGTTAAACGACAAAAAGGTGCTTTTGGGGCATTCCATGGGTGGCGGTTCTGGCATACTTGCCTCGAGCCAAAACGCCAACATAAACGGTTACATAGGTTTTGCGCCCGCCGAAACCAACCCCTCGGCTATTGCGGCAGCCAGTGGCATGAGCTGCCCCACGCTCATTTTTGCGGGCAGTGCCGACTGTGTATCGCCGCCCGCTGCCAACCAACTACCGATGTACAATGCCGCAAAAATGGGTTCGAGCTGCGCCACGTACATAGCCCTGCAAGGCGGAAGCCACTGCAAGTTTGCGTACAACAATTTGGCGTGTAACTTTGGCGAGTCGAACTGCCAAGGCACAATTACACGTGAGGTGCAGCACCAAAGAATGTTCAAATACCTAAAACCGTTTTTGGATTATACCCTAAATGGCTCGCTGGTTAGCCTTACGCTGTTTAAAAACAACCTTACAACCGACCCAAACATTAGCTATGAGCAGCAATGTAGTGCGCAAGCCGAGCAAAATATAAGGGAAAAAATGAGTGCCAGTATCCAAAAGATTTCGGAGGGAAACTATAAAATTGTGGTGCAAGAGCCAGTAATGCTATCTGTATTTGATGTGCTGGGTAATAAAATAACGCAAAAAAATACTTACAAAAGTAGTTGGGAACTAAATAAGCAAGATTTTGGGGGCGCAGATGCCTTTTATTTTGTGCAGTTAAAAAACGCCCGCAACGAAATAATTTTTTTTAAATTGAACTAACATACTATTGTGGATAAAGCGGCGTTTTAGTATAAATCTAACCAATAAACCAGAAAGATTTCTATGACAAAACGCTACTCTAATGAAGTTCTAAAATTTAGTTTCGGGGAGTTTTCGGCGGACGAAAAAAATGGTTTTGAACACAAATTAATAAGTAATATTGATTTACAAAAGCAGTGCCTGGAAATAAAGGCACTAAGTAAATTGATGCGCAATGCTTGTGTTCAGCCCCGCCAAACCACGATTGATGCTATTTTAAATTATGCTTAAACACCGCCCCCGCCCTGCGAAGCAGGGCGGGGGCGGTTTCGAAAGGCTGTTTACAAAATTTCTTGGCTTAAAAAGGACTTTTATATTTTGGGTTGTTTGTAAAGCTGGTATCGGTAAGGGTTTTCAAAAAATTGACCATATCCGTTACGTCCGAGTTTGTAAACCGCAAGCCTTCGCCCACCGATTTTATTACGGGGTCGATGGTGTTCGAGCCTTTTTGGTGGAAGTTATAAAAATCTATGGTTTCCCTCAACGTCGCAAACCTACCGTCGTGCATATACGGCGCACTAAGCTCGATGTTGCGCAGGGTTGGCGTTTTAAATTTGCCTTGGTCTTGGGGCAAGCCCGTAACCATTCCTCTGCCTCCGTCGGTAAATACACTATCCAAGCCGTTGTTTGTAAACTTATTGGTGCTAAAAAACACGTTTCCGTGGCAGTGGAAGCAGTCGCCGCCGCCCTTTAAACCCGAGGCGGTGCTTTTAAACTCTTTATCAAATAGCGATTTTCCGTTTGCCTCCGAGGTAGTGAGCGAGGCTTCGCCTCGCAGGTATTTGTCGTACTTCGAGTTGCCCGACACAATGGTGAGCATAAATTGCTCGAGGGCTTTTGCGATGTTTTCGGGTGTGATTTTGGAGTTGCTAAAAGCCTTGGCGAACATCAGTTCATATTTTCTATCGTCGGTGAGTTTAGCTACCACATTGGGCAGCGTTTCGTGCATTTCTATGGGGTCTTGTATGGGTATGAGGGCTTGCTCTTGCAGGTTTTTGGCTCTACCGTCCCAAAAAAACGGGCTGTTGCTCCACGCCAAATTAAAAATGGGCATGGCGTTTCTATTCCCTGCTATGCCATCGATGCCCACGCTAAATTGCCTGCTATCGGTCAGGGCATTGTTTAGGGCGTGGCACGAGGCGCACGATTGCGTGTTGTTGCGGGATAGCTGCGTGTCGTAGAATAGATGCCTGCCCAGCTCCACGCCCTCATCGGTAAGTGGGTTGTTGGCGGGCAATATGGGTGCTGGAAACCCCACGGGTCTCACAAAATTATAAGGCGTTTGCCCTTGTTTTAAGGCTTGTTTCAGCTCGCTATCGCAGGCTGTTAGGCTGCACACCGCCACAAAAAACCCAAGAAATAAACCAGTTTTATTATTCATTTTTAATGTATAATTCAATATTTTTACCGCAAATAAACCAAGCTAACCATGTCCTTCATGTTTTCTGCCAATTTGGGTGCTATTATTGCATCGCCTACGGTGTTGGTAGCTTCGCCAGTTTCGAAATTATGCGTGCCAAAAAACTTTTTTATGTCCAAATTGATGTTTCCACTCAGGCTTTTGCCGTCTATCACAAAGTTTTTATCGAGGGTGTACGTGCGAGCAAACTCATCTGAACCTATGTGGTAAAAATACGTGCTGCGTGTGCCGTCGGCTTTGTTGTATCTGCCCTCCACCTTAAAGAAAATAAAGCCAGGGTTCCAGCTCCAATACATATCGTTGTGTACCGATTGGTGCAGCACCGTTTTGGGCGATACGCTGGCGGGGTCGCCGTGGTTGCTGGTGGGGTCTATGCCTATCACAAATTTTATTTGCTTGTAATTTCCGCCAGGCGCATCTATGCTAAAACTCGATTGGTTTTCGCTTACATCTATCAGCCCTGTGGTATTTATGGGTACTTCTACGCCGTTTGCTTCCACCATCACTATTTCATCTACAAAATACTTTATTTTTTCTATGCTTATCTCGCTGTTTGCGGCTTGATTTAGGTATCTGCCCGAAAAAATAATGATAGGCGTATCGCCAAAACTGTGCGAAAACGTCAAATTTATTTTGGCATCATTTGGTTCGGGTTCGCTCACGGTACACCCACCCAAGCCTAAAATGAGTAAAAAGCACAGCGCAAAAGAGATTTTTTTCATGGTTGTATTTATTTAAAAAAGGATTTATTTGTTGCCGATGCCCCTGCGAGCATTCGTCGTTTTTGTGTAATTGCCCCATTTACCTTTACGTATTAAACGGTGTTGGGGTTTGTTTGTTTTGTTGTATCTCAAAAATTAGTGCGCCTCGAGCCAGTTTTTACCCACGCCTATTTCTATTTCCAGGGGTACGCTTAGGCTCATGGCGGTGGTCATGCAGTGTTTTATGGTGGTTTTTAGGGCGGGCAATTCACTATTTAGCGCATCAAAAACCAGTTCGTCGTGTACTTGCAAGGTCATTTTAGAAACCAAGTTTTGCTCCTGTATCGAAGTTTGGGTTTTTATCATGGCGAGCTTTATAAGGTCGGCTGCCGAACCCTGAATTGGGGCATTTATCGCATTGCGTTCGGCGTGTTGCCGTAGGGCTACGTTGCGGTTATTTATGTCGGCGAGGTAGCGTTTTCTGCCCAAAATAGTCTCCACAAAGCCGTTTTCTCGAGCCAAATTTATTTGGTTGTCCATAAACAGTTTTATGCCTGGGTAGCTGGCAAAATATTCTTTGATGAGTTCCGAGGCTTCGGCTCGGGCTACGCCGAGCCGCTGTGCCAAACCAAAGGCAGAAATACCGTAAATAATGCCGAAGTTTACCATTTTTGCCTTGCGCCGTTGCTCGCTGTTCACGTCGCTTGGGCTTGTACCAAAAACCTTGGCTGCCGTGGCGGTGTGAATGTCTATGCCTTGCAAAAATGCGTTTATCATGGCTTGCTCCTGGCTAAAATGCGCCATAATGCGCAGTTCTATTTGCGAATAATCCGCAGAAACGATGCTAAACTCGGAGCTGCGTGGCACAAAAGCACGGCGCACCTCACGCCCTTGCTCGGTGCGTATGGGTATGTTTTGCAGGTTTGGGTTATTGCTACTGAGCCTGCCTGTGGCAGCCACGGCTTGGTTAAACGATGTGTGCAGCCTACTTGTTTGGCTGTTTATGAGTTCGGGCAGGGCATCTACGTAGGTGCTTTTTAGTTTTTGTAAGCCCCTAAAATCCAGCACTTTGGCGGCTATTGGGTGTTTTGGGGCGAGGTTTTGCAGTACTTCTTCGTCGGTTTTGTATTGCCCTGTGGCGGTTTTTGGCGGCTTGCTATCCAGCTTTAACAAATCAAAAAATACTTCGCCTATTTGCTTCGGCGAGGCAATGTTGAAGTGCGTGCCAGCGAGGCTATAAATCTCTTTTTCGATGCCCACCACCGCTATCTCGAGTTCTTTTGAGTATTCGTTTAAGGCTTGTTTGTCTAAGGCTACGCCTTCGGTTTCGAGCTGTGCCAGCACACGCAGCAGGGGCAGTTCTACGTCGTAAAACAGTTTTTCTAATTTGGGTTCGGCGGCAAGGGCTTTTTCAAACACAAGTTTTAGTTGCAGCGTAATGTCGGCATCTTCGCAGGCGTAGTCCGTTATTTTTTCGAGGTCCACGGAGCGCATGGTTAGTTGGTTTTTGCCCTTCTTCCCTATCAATTCGCTGATGCTGGTGGTTTGGTAGCCCAAATAGCTGCTGGCAAGGTAGTCCATGTTGTGGCGTTGGTCGGGCTGCAATAGGTAGTGCGCCAGCATGGTATCAAAGAGTTTTCCTTGTATATTTATGCCATATTTGAGCAAAACCTCGAGGTCAAACTTGATGTTTTGCCCTATTTTTTCGATGTTTGGGTTCTCGAAAAACGGTTTAAAAATCTGCACAATTTTATGCGTTTCCTCAAAATCGTCGGGCGTGGGTATGTAAAACGCTTGGTGCGGCGTGTAGGCAAACGAAATGCCCACCAGCCCGCAGGTAATGGTATCCAGCCCGTCGGTTTCGGTATCGAAGCACACGCTTGGCTGCGCCTCGAGGGTTTTTGCCAGCTCGAGCATGGCTGCGTGGGTGGTTATGGCGTGGTATTGTGTGGGCTTTTTTTCCAAAAAAACGGGTGCGGCATCGGCTGTGGGCGCACTTGGTGGCTCGGGCAGCGCATTGCCAAAAAGGTCGAGCTGCGGCGCATTGCTGGGCTGGGCTTTGGCGGTGGCACTCGGGTTGAGCATGGTTTTTAGCAGGGTTTTAAATTCCAGCTCCTCATATATTTGGGTGAGCGCCTCGAGGTTGGGTTCGGCTATTTTTAGGGCATCTAAATCAAAGGGCATCGGCACATCTATGTCTATGGTCGCCAGTTGCTTGCTCAATAGCCCTTTATCGCCATTTGCCATAATGGTTTCTTTTTGTTTGCCAGTGAGTTGGTGGGTGTTTTGCAGCAGGTTTTCGATGCTACCAAATTTTTGCAGCAGGGTTTTGGCGGTTTTTTCGCCTATGCCAGGTATGCCAGGTATGTTGTCGGAGGTATCGCCCATCAGCCCCAAAATATCGATGAGTTGCTTGGGTGTTTCGATGCTCCATTGCGCCAAAATTTCGGGTACGCCCAGCACCTCAAACCCCACTTCTTTGCGAGAGGGTTTGTACATAAAAATGTTTTCGCTCACTAATTGCCCGTAGTCCTTATCGGGCGTAACCATAAAAACCTGCACGCCAGCCGCCGCCGCCTTGGTGGCAAAACTACCGATGATGTCGTCCGCCTCAAATCCTTCTTTGATTAAAATCGGTATGTTTTTTGCCTCCAAAACCTTGTAAAGATACGGCAGCCCGTCCCTGATGCCGTCGGGCATGGCTTGCCGCTGCGCCTTGTACTCGGGGTAGGCGATGTGCCTAAACGTGGGCGCAGCCAAATCGAAACTCACGGCTAAATGCGTGGGCTGCTCCTTGTTGGTTATTTGGTTTAGGGTGGTAATAAAGCCATAAATTGCGCTGGTGTTCAGCCCTTTGCTGGTGAGGCGTGGGGCATACTGAAAGGCATAAAAAGCACGGTAAACCAGCGCCATTCCGTCTAATAAAAAAAGTTTTTGCATCTACATAATTGTTTATACAAAGGTAGAAACTTTAACCGAACAAAAGGGCAGTTTTTTGTGTTTTCTACCATTGACACCCAATATTTATAACCACTAAGTGAAAAAATACCTAATTCTTTTTCTGCTGCTCGGCGTACCGCCTATTTTTTACATTTTTTACGTAACATTTGCCCAAAATAAATACAAAAAACAGCCCTACTACGGCGCACGCCTCGATACTTTTACGGCTTACAACCGCAAAGGAAAACCGTACATAGATACCGTTTACCACAAAATAGCCGATTTTAGCTTCACCGACCAAAACAGCCGCACTTACAACAGTACCGATAGCCTGAACGGGCGCATTTATGTGGCGCATTTTTTTTATGCCACACCCAACGGGTTGAGCAAAAGCCTTATATACCAGTTTACGAGGGTTCAGAGTGCGTTTTCCGACAATCCAAAAGTGCGCTTGGTTTCCTTTACCGTAAACCCCGAGCGAGATACACCCGAAAAAATGAACTTATTTGCCCAAAAAAATGGCATCAACTACCCAAAATGGGTAGTACTTTCGGGCAACCGCACGGAGATAGAAACACTTGCCCAAAAGAGTTTTTTGCAGCTAAATAGTGGCTCGCAAAACGACGGGTTTTTCAACTCCTCGAGAGCCATAGTGATAGACGACGAAGGGCATATACGGGGCATATACGACGGCACATCTGCCCGCCCCACCGACGAAATGATGGGCGCAATACGTGGCTTGCTCATAGAGTACACCAACCGCAAGCCGCTTTTGAAGGCACTAAACGCCAAAAACTAACCAAATTTACGCAGCCGCACCGAAGCCCGCACCGAGCTCGAGTTCTTGCAAGCAATAGTCGAGGTAGCCTTGTGTGGTGGCTATGGCGGCTACTTTTAGCTTGTAAAACTCCAAGCGGCGGGTTTCGAACCTGTGCCACCACGCAGCCGCAGCCACGCCCTCGGTGCTAAGTGCCACAATGGTTTCGTGCATTTTTTTGGCTGTGCCGCCTGGTTTGCCGCCCTCGCATTGCCTGATGCTCTTGGCTATCTGGCGCAGGTCTTGGGCAAATTGTTCAAAGTCGGTGCTGCCTACCAAAAAATTTTCTTGTATTTGGCTAAGTTTGTTTTGTATGTCTAAAATTGGATTTTTCATGGTTCTTTGTTTATTTCACCACAAAACTACCAACCCAATAGGACACCTTTTGTCAAAAAAAACTAACCCAGTTTTTTGGATAGGTAAAAAAAGCGTTTTACCAGCAAAAAAGCCACAATAAGCAGCCCAAACGACAGCGCATACCAAATGCCAGCTTCGTTTAGCTGAAACCTAAATGCCAGCACATAGCCCATGGGTATAGCCAGCACCCAGTAGGCGATTGTTATCATGATGGTCGGAACTTTTACGTCTTCCAGCCCACGTAGCAAGCCCGCCGCCACGGCTTGTGCGCCGTCGAATATCTGAAAAAATGCGGCAATAACCAGTAGCTCTGCTGCAATGCGCACCACCTCATCGTCGTCGATAAAAAATGCGGCGATGGCGTGGCTGAACAAAAGCAATATCAAGCCGCAAACGCCCATAAAACCGATGCCCATCACCAACGAACTTTTGCCGATGTTGGTTACTTTTTCGTAGTTTTTTTCGCCCCTTGCCTTGCTTATAAGTATGGCACTGGCGGCGGCTAAGGCACTTACTACAATAAAAGAAAGCACGGCTATGTTTATGGCTATGTTGTGGGCAGCCAACGATTTTGTGCCTATCCAACCCATCATAATGGCGGCTACGCTAAATGCGCCTGCTTCCAAAGTCCACTGCAAACCGCCTGGTATGCCCAGTTTTAGCAGGCGAACAATCACATCTTTTTTGGGCTTGGGCAGTATGTCTCTCGGAAAAAACGGCTTGAATACTGGCTTGCGCATCACAAAAATCATTAGCCCCACCATGATGGCGGTGCGGGTAAAAAAAGTGCCGTAGGCAGCGCCCATGTAGCCGTTGTAAAAGGTTATTTCGCCTGGGTTTGAGTTCATAAGCCAGTAGTTTAGCACAATGTTTAGCGGAACTGCCAGCAGCGCGGCTATGAGCGGCGGTATTACTATTTCGAGTCCTTCCGAAAATTGTTTGTAAGTCATAAAAACCATAAACGGAATAAACGACAAGCCGATAACTTGTAAAAAAGGTTTTGCGAGTATGCTTACTTCTGGCGGCTGGTTTAAATAAAAAACGATGTTTGCCCCGAAAAATATGGTAGCGGCTATAATAATGGCAGCTATCATGTTTAGCATCAGCGAGTTATTGAGCATAATGGCTGCTTTTTTGGTTTCGCCTTTGCTTAGGGCATTGGCTAAAATGGGGCTTAGGGCGTAGGCAAGCCCCAAACCAAATAGCATGATAACCGAAAAAATGCTGTTTGCAAGTGCCACGGCGGCGAGCGGCGTAGCGCCCAATTTGCCCACCATATAGGCATCTACCAAGCCGAGCAGTATCTGGGATAGTTGCCCCAAAATCATGGGCAGGGCGAGGTTGAGCGTATTTTTGGATTCTTGCAGTAGCATAGGGTATTTGTATAAAGCAAACAGCCCCGAAGTATTTCGGGGTGCTGTATTTTGGGTAAAAATATGTTATTTTTTGTTCCTGGCTTTGTTGTCCATGTCCTCAAAAGCACCCGTACAAATGTACCAAGCAGCCGCAGATACCAAGGCGAGCAGTATAAATATGTGCGGGAATTTGATGTTGCCGTGTCCGTTGTACCCTAAGTTCATGAGGTATAAAGTAAAGGCTATGGCTGTTGCGCTAAATGCTACG
The DNA here is from genome assembly GCA_043765195.1 of Bacteroidota bacterium. GTDB lineage: Bacteria > Bacteroidota > Bacteroidia > UBA7662 > JAYUJN01 > JAYUJN01. The sequence continues at coordinate 49,316 of JAYUJN010000001.1, forward strand.
CCGAGTTTAAATTTCATTTTGTGGTTGTTTTGGTGTGCAAAAATAAGCAATAAAACTGATATTGCAATGTTTGTGCTGCGGTTATTTTGTTTTTAGTCCGAGCAGTTGGTCTATGGGTTGGCTCAGGTTTTCGAGGTAATGGTTTGTGTATTGGTAGCCTATTTCGGCTATTTTGGTGATAGAACCCATATCCAGCAGCCCGAAGTTTTTTACGGGCGGTTGCAAAAACATGGCTGCCTGCGTGCGCAGGTGTTTGGTTTTTTGGCTGCTATTTATGAGCGAGGCTCGCAGTATGATTTCTAAAATATCGGGCGTGCGGTTTTTTTGGGGTATGTTTAGCGTTTTTTCCAACAAAAAACTGAGCAGCGATGGTTTTTTTTTGCCTATTATTTCCAAATTATCGTGCGCCATTACGTCGGCTAATATGGTTTTACCGCCAAATTTTTGGTACATAATGTCGGCTGGTAGGTTGTTTATCAGTCCGCCATCTATGAGCATTTTTTGGTTGGTTATCAGCGGCGGAAAAATTACGGGCAGCGATGCGCTGGCTCTTAGGGCTTGTGCCAGGCTGCCGCTTTGGTGTATTTCTATGTCGGAGGTGGCTAAGTTGCTGGATACGCAAAAGTAGTTGAGCCACATATCTTCTATTTGGGTGTTGCCAAATATTTTTTGGAGGTCTTCGTCGGCGGTTTTTCCTTTTATAATAGATACCGTGGGCAGGGTATAATCTTTGAGCAGCCGCCAGTTCGAAAAAGTTTTTTTGCATATTTCCTCCATGCTTTCCGTTTGCCAGTTTAGGGCTATGGAAGTACCAATAACTGCGCCCATGCTGGTGCCGCCCACGGCATCTATGGGTATGTGGTGTTCTCTTAGGGCTTTTATGATGCCAATGTGCGCCAGCCCTCGTGCGCCGCCGCCGCCCAGTACCAAGCCTATGCACTTGCCCGCCACAATGCGTGCGAGGCGGTTGTAGCTTTCGGGGGTGTGGTTTTGTATGTGAAAATGGTTTTTTGCGGGGTAGTTTTGCAGCCAGATGGCGGTGTTTTGGGGCGTGCTTTCGGGTGGGTGCAGCAGGGCTAAGTATATATTTGCTTTGCTGTTGGGTTGGGCGTGGTACAGCAGTTTTTTGAGCTGCGGGCTGGGGTAGGGCGGGCTTTGGGCATCGGCTACCACCAGTATAAGGTCGGCTTGGCGCAGGCTACGCAGCGTCCACGGGCTGGGGTCGGGGTCGGTTTGGTAGAGTATAAAGCGGTTTTTTTGTTCCTTTTGGGCGAGCCAAGTCGTTATTTTGTACGAAAAATCGGGGTCGTCTTCGCTTAGTTCTTGGGGCAAGTCTGCGTTTTTGCCAGGGTTTTGTGGGTTCAGCAGTAGGGTTTTGCCAATGTTGCTCAGGGCTTTGTTCAGGTTTTTGGCAAATATATTTAAGTCCGTATGCTCGTTGGCGGCAATGATCGCTATGTTGTTTATTTCGGCTTTTGGTTCACTAATTTTGGGCTGGGCAGATGGGTTGTTTAGCCTTTTTAGGGTGGTGTGGGTAATGTGGTAAAAAATCTGCGGGTACTTTTGGGTCAGTGCCTGAAACTCCGTGTGGCTAAGGCGAGCCAGCACACAATCCCGCAGGGCGAATATGCTCGCCGAGCGTTTTTCTTGCGGAAACATCGCCATTTTTCCCACTATTTCGCCGTGTTTTACCTCGCCCACCGTGCGCTCTATGTGCGTGGTGCTGTTTTTTTGGCACACTTGCAGCCGCCCCGCCACCACTATATAAATGGCATCGGCGGCATCGTTTTGTTTAAAAAGGTACTCGCCGCTTTTAAGCTCTTGCCAGCTTATAGCGGCTTCAAAACTTTGGAGCATCGCAGCATCGAGGCTGCCACCAAATAGCTTTAAAAGAATTTCGTGTAAATAGCCGTTTAGTGGGCTGTGGTCGGGCTGGGCGGTTTTCATGGCAGTTAGTTAGCACAAATCTAAGCAAAAAAAGCCAATGCGCCTACACACTTTATTTTTTTAGCAATTTTGTTCCCAAGTCGCTCAGTGCCTTGCTTATCGTGGCTATGTCGGCGGTATCGGTGGTTAGCGTGTTTATTTTAAGGTTTAGCTCTCGGCTTAGTTCCTGTATTTTTGCCAGAGCCTCGGTTTTATTTTGCGTAGTTTCGGTTTGTAGTTGGCTGGTGGTTTTGGCTATTTTTTCATCAAAATAAACCTTCAATGCGGCTATTTTTTCGCTTTGCTCCGTCATTTGTGCGGTTAGCCTATCTTCCAAAAGGTTCAGGCGTTCTTCCAGTCCGCCCATTTCTTGCCCAAAAAGAATGTCTTTTAGAGCGTCCATTTTTGTGTAGTTCGTGGTATCTACGGTTTTGTTTGACATAATTTTGTGGAGTTTTATGAGTTAGTACTAAGTTACAAATATAGCATTTATTGAAATAAATATGCCAAAAAATATTTTTATATATTCGGCGATGAAGCCTCCAAAATATCCAGCATTCTATTCAAATCGTCGTTCGAGAGGTAAGGAATAATAATTTCGCCCTTTCCGCTGTTTTGGTGCTTTATTTGCACCTTGCTATCCAGCTTCATGCGCAGTTTTTCTTGCACATCTAACACAAAAACTTGGTGCGGATTGTCGTTTTTCGGCTTTTCTGCTATTGGCTCTTTTTCTGCCTTGGGCTGCTCGAGTATGCGCACCAGCTCCTCTACTTTTCTTACGGTAAGGTCGTTTTTTATAATTTGGTCATAAATGCTTATTTGGTCGCTTACCTCCTTTATGTTAATGAGCGCTCGGGCGTGTCCCATGCTCAGTTTTGCGTCTCTTATGCCTATCTGAATTACGGGTGGCAGTTTGAGCAAGCGCAAAAAATTGGTTACCGTCGTGCGGTTTTTGCCCACACGGTCGCCCAGTTCTTCTTGTTTTAGGCTGCATTCGTCTATCAGTCGGCGGTAGGCAAAGGCTATTTCCATCGCATTTAGGTTCTCACGTTGTATGTTTTCTATGAGCGCCATTTCTATCATGCCTTGGTTGTCGGTTTCGAGTACGTAGGCGGGTATGTCTTTGAGTTCGGCTATTTTCGAGGCACGCAAGCGGCGCTCGCCCGATACCAGTTGGTAGTGGTCGTAGCCAAGTTTGCGCACGGTTATGGGCTGTATAATGCCGTGCATTACTATCGATGCGGCGAGTTCTTGCAGGGCATCTATCGGAAAATCGGTGCGTGGCTGGTATGGGTTCGTTTCTATTTGGGTGAGCAATATACGCCCCAATGTGCCAGAAATAGGCGGTTGTGTATTTTTTATACTTTCGTTTATGTCGTTCGATAGTAGTGCGCCAAGTCCTCTGCCCAATGCGTTTCTTTTGGTGGTGTTCATTATTTGCTATAAAAAAAGATTGGTTTATTTTTGATTTTCGTTTCTATTCGACTGCACAGGCTGGGCTATTAGGTGGTTTTTTACCAGCAGTTCTTTGGCTAAATTGATGTAATTTATAGCGCCTTTGCTGGCTGCATCGTGCATTATCACCGATTTTCCAAAACTCGGCGCTTCGCTGATGCGGGCGTTTCGGTGTATAATGGTTTTAAACGCCATGTCGCCAAAGTGGTTGGTTACCTCTTCCACCACTTGGTTCGAGAGCCGCAGCCTACCGTCGTACATCGTTAGCAGAATGCCTTCTATTTCTAAGGTCGCATTCAGGCGGGTTTGCACTATTTTTATGGTATTGAGCAGTTTACCCAAGCCCTCCAAGGCGTAATATTCGGTTTGCACGGGTATCACCACCGAGTTGGCGGCGGTAAGGGCGTTTATGGTTACCAAACCCAGCGATGGCGAGCAGTCTATGAATATAAAATCGTAGAGGTTTTTTATCGGCTCTATCATTTGTAGCATGATGCGCTCTCGGTTGGGGCGGTTTATCATTTCTATTTCTGCGCCCACAAGGTCGATGTGTGCGGGCAGCAAATCCAAAAACGGCACTTCCGTTTTTACAATGGCATCTCGGGCTGGCACGCCGTTTATGAGGCAGTCGTATATGCCCGATTGTATGTTGTTTACGTCGGCACCCACGCCCGATGTGGCGTTGGCTTGCGGGTCGGCATCTATGAGCAGGGTTTTATACTCGAGTACCGCCAGGCTCGCCGCCAAATTTATGGCGGTGGTTGTTTTTCCTACTCCACCTTTTTGGTTGGCAACACAAATTACTTTGCCCATTGTTTGTATGTATTTTTATTTGAAATCTTTTTTTAAAATAAAGCAGTTTAGGCGCAGCAAAATCATTTTTTTGGGTAAAAAAACCCAAGTTCAGTTACAAAAATGCTGTGCGCTAAAATCAATTTTTTAAACCATAGTGTATTTGGCTCGGGTTGGCTAAGGTCAAAAATGTGCCACAAAGTTAGCTTTTTTTTTGTTAGCAAAATAAAACAAAAACGCCTCCTTTTTAAAAAGCGTAGCCCACACTAAATACCACCCTCGAGGGTCGGGTGTCGAACTGGTAGGTTTCGCCGCCCACCGTAATGCCGTTGCCTAAGCCCGATACGCTGCCCTCGTATTTTAAATCCAAGATGAGCTTGCCCAGTAAATCTACGCCCACGCCCGCTTGGTAGCCGTAGGTAAAGGCATCGTAATATACGTCGGCATCGGTTAGCTCCGACCAGTTACTAAGCGTGTAGCTGCCTATGGGTCCGGCTTGTATGCGCAGCGGTCCGGCTTTCATGCCTACCATTACGGGCAAATCCAGGTTGTACCTGCTGCCGTTGTAAGTATTTATAATGCTAGTGCCTGCCTGCTCTATGGTGTATTCCATCGTGCCTGAGTTTAGCAGGGCTTCGGGCTGTACGTACAGCGGGCCCAATTTTAGGCGCATAAACAAGCCAGCGTGCAGCCCAAATTTGCTGCTTAATACTTGCTGCGTGTTGCCGCTTATGGCGAGGCTTTGGGCTTGGCTGGGCGATGTGCTTAAACCCACACGTGCGCCGTATTTAAAAATTTGGGCGTGGGTAATGTTGGTTAGTGTAGCGAAAAAAAATAAAAGAGCGTACTGTTTTTTCATGGTACAAAAAAGTTTATTGGTTTAGATACCAAAATTACATAAAAATATGCTTACTACCAAACGAAACTTTTGCGTAATTTTGCACACATATCACCCTTTACTTTTTATTCTGATGCAAAATGCCACGCCTTACCAGCCAAAAAACCATATAAGAATTGTTACGGCTGCCGCCCTCTTCGACGGGCACGATGCCGCCATAAACATCATGCGGCGCATCATGCAAAGCTCGGGCGCAGAGGTAATACACCTTGGGCATAACCGCTCGGTGCAAGAAATAGTAGCCTGCGCCGTACAAGAAGATGCGCAAGCGATAGCCATTACTTCGTACCAAGGCGGACATACCGAAACCCTAAAATATATGTACGACCTGCTAAAAGAACAGGGCGCAGCGCATATAAAAATATTTGGCGGCGGCGGCGGTACTATATTGCCCAGCGAAATAGCCGAGCTGCATAGCTATGGCATTACCCGCATATACAGCCCCGACGATGGGCGCAGCATGGGCTTACAAGGCATGATAAACGACTTGCTGCAACAAGCGGATTTTGCACTGGATTATACTGGCTTGCACACCAATACCAACGACAAAAAAAATGTGGCTCGGCTTATATCGTGTGCCGAAAACGAACCCGAGCAGTTTTTGGAACTGAAAAAAAACCTACAACCCAATGCCACAAAAACACCGATATTGGGCATTACAGGCACGGGCGGTGCGGGCAAAAGTAGCTTGGTAGATGAGCTTATTCGGCGGTTTTTGATGGATTTTGACGATAAAACGCTCGCCATTATTTCGGTGGACCCGAGCAAGCGCAAAACGGGCGGCGCACTGCTCGGCGACAGAATACGCATGAACGCCATAAGCCCCGAGCTGGCTGGCACACGCATTTATATGCGCTCGCTCGCCACCCGCCAAAGCAACCTTGCCCTAAGTAAATACGTGCAAGATGCCTTAGATGTGGTAGCCGCAGCGGGTTTCGACCTTATTATACTCGAAACTTCGGGCATTGGGCAAAGCGACACCGAAATTATAGAGCATAGCCACGCCAGCCTTTATGTAATGACCCCAGAATACGGGGCGGCTACGCAGCTCGAAAAAATAGATATGCTCGACTTTGCCGACGTAATAGCCCTAAATAAGTTTGACAAACGGGGCGGGCTGGACGCATTGCGTGATGTGAAAAAACAATACCAACGCAACCACAACCGCTGGGAGGAGGATTTAGATGTGATGCCTGTGTTTGGTACGATAGCTTCGCAGTTTAATGACCCAGGCGTGAATAATTTGTACCACGCCATACTCAAAAAAATAACGGAGAAAACGGGTGCCGATTTTAGTACGTCTCATTTTTTGGGCAGCCAAGCCCAAAGCGAAAAAATTTATATTATTCCGCCGCAGCGCACACGCTATTTAGCCGAAATTACCGAAAAAATACAGGGCTACAACCAACAAACGGTAACACAAAGCCAGATAGCCGACCAACTTTTTGCGCTGACCGAAACCATAAAAATACTGGGCGCAGACCACACCAGCGACGATGTGGCAACGAAGCTGCAAAAAAAGTTTGAGACCATACAAAAAGACCTAAATCCGCACCACTGGGACATACTGCAAAACTGGCAAAAAACGCTGAATAACTATAAGGGCGATGAGTTTGTGTACCAAGTGCGGGGCAAGGACATTAGGGTGCAAACCCGCAGCCGGAGCCTGTCGAACCTAAGCATACCTCGGGTGGCTGTGCCTCGCTATACGAGCTGGGGCGACCAGCTTCGGTGGGCGTTGCAAGAGAATTTTGCGGGGGAGTTTCCATATACAGCGGGCGTTTTTCCGTTTAAACGGGAGGGCGAAGACCCCGCACGAATGTTTGCGGGCGAGGGCTGCCCCGAGCGCACCAACAAACGGTTTCACTACCTAAGCCTGGGTATGCCCGCCAAGCGGTTGAGCACGGCTTTTGATAGCGTAACGCTTTATGGCGAAAACCCCGAGCTGCGACCCGATATTTATGGCAAAATAGGCAATGCGGGCGTGAGCATTTGCTGCCTGGACGATGCCAAAAAACTGTACTCGGGCTTTGATCTCTGCGACCCAAAAACCTCGGTGAGCATGACCATAAACGGACCTGCACCGATGCTGCTGGCTTTTTTTATGAATGCCGCCATAGACCAACAATGCGAAAAATACATTGTGGCGCATGACCTGACGCACCTCGTAAACCAAAAACTGACCGAAAAATACGACCAAAAAAACCTGCCACGCCCCCAATACAACAGCCAGCCGCTGCCCGAGGGAAACAACGGGTTGGGCTTGCTGCTGCTGGGCATTACGGGCGATGAAATACTGGAACCCGCCATTTACCAAAAAATAAAAAGTGATGCCATGAGCCAAGTGCGTGGCACGGTGCAAGCCGATATTTTGAAGGAAGACCAAGCCCAAAATACGTGTATTTTTAGCACCGAATTTGCGCTTAGGCTCATGGGCGACGTGCAAGCGTTTTTTATTGAGAACCAAATAAGGAACTTTTATTCGGTGAGTATATCGGGTTACCACATAGCCGAAGCGGGCGCAAACCCGATTACGCAGCTTGCTTTTACGCTGTCCAACGGGTTTACTTATGTGGAGTATTATTTATCCAGGGGCTTGAATATCAATGACTTTGCGCCTAATTTGTCGTTCTTTTTTAGCAACGGAACCGACCCCGAGTACGCCGTGATAGGTAGGGTGGCGAGGCGTATATGGGCGAAGGCAATGAAGCTGAAATACGGCGCAAACGAGCGCAGCCAAATGCTGAAATACCACATACAAACGTCGGGGCGCAGCCTGCACGCCCAAGAAATAGATTTTAACGACATACGAACCACGCTGCAAGCGCTGTATGCCATATACGACAACTGCAACAGCCTGCACACCAATGCCTACGACGAAGCCATAACCACGCCCACCGAGGAAAGCGTGCGCCGTGCCATGGCTATACAACTGATTATAAATAAGGAACTTGGCTTGGCAAAAAACGAAAACCCGATGCAGGGAGCATTTATAAACGACGAGCTAACGGACTTGGTGGAGGAAGCCGTGATTTTGGAGTTTAACCGCATATCGGAGCGGGGCGGCGTGCTGGGCGCAATGGAAAATATGTACCAGCGCAACAAAATACAAGAGGAAAGTATGCACTACGAAATGAAAAAACACACGGGCGAGCTGCCGATTATAGGCGTAAATACTTTTTTGAACAGCAAAGGCTCGCCCACCATACTGCCGCAAGAGGTAATAAGAGCCACCCAAGAAGAAAAGCAATGGCAGCTAAATACCGTAGCCAACCTGCACCAAACCCACGCCCAAAAACTACAAGCGGGCTTAGAAAAATTGCAGGAGGCAGCCCTAAAAAACCAAAATATATTTGACTATTTAATGGAGCTAAGTCAGTTTTGTAGCCTCGGGCAAATGACCAACGCCCTGTACGCCGTAGGCGGGCAATACAGGCGGAATATGTAGGGAGTGGGGGGAAGGCATAATGTCAGTTTGGTAAAATAGTTTTTTATTAAAAACAATATTTGTTGTTTCTGTTTTTTTTGTATATTTACAAAGTTGGATTATTTCATTATATTGCTCTTGTCAAGCCCCAAAACGTTAGCGGTCATTTTAAAATAGAACCGCACACCAAAAGTGGAAGAAACTACAAAATTGAGAAAAACAGAACAAATTCATAAATGACGATGAAAAATTTAAGACCACTAAAGTCATTGAAAAACAATACATTATGAAATGTTTCCTTTATTTATGAGGGAAACATAAATACTTTTGAATAAAAATTGAAAATATGAAAGATTTGACCGTTTCGGCTATTGACCGACAAAACATAATTAATAATAAAAAAGCAGTACAGAATATACAAACTTATTTGGGTGTTACTGGTATGCTTTTTCAAGGTGAGTATAAATTTACACGACAACAAATTATAGAATTTTACGCTATAGACAATTCAACCATAGATAGATATTTATCTCAAAACCAAGAAGAATTAAAACATAATGGTTATGTAAATCTAAAAGGGAAAGCACTTAAAGAATTTAAAGATGAATTTGGTTGGATGTTGCAGGAGGGAGCTAAGGCTCCGCAACTTGGCATTTTCAATTTTCGTTCATTTTTAAATTTGGGAATGCTGCTAACAGAGAGTGAAAAAGCTAAAGCATTAAGGAGTAAAATATTGGATATTGTAATTGACACTCTTAACCAAAAGTTAGGTGGCTCAACAAAGTATATTAACCAGCGTGAAGAAGATTTTTTAATTGCAATGGCTCGTGAGCCCGTTTATAGAAAAGAATTTACTGAAGCATTAAATAAATATTTGGAAATGGGGAACTATAAATATGCTGTTTATACCGATGCTATTTATAAAGCCATTTTTCTTGAAAAATCAGCTGAATATAAAGTGATTTTGAAGTTAGAAGAAAAAGAAAATATGAGGGACACAATGTATTCTGAGGTTCTTCGGTTGATTGCTTCGTTTGAAGTAGGAATAGCAGATGCAATGAAGTTAAAATCTGAAAAACTGAATAGGAAACTGCAACCACCAGAATTAGATGAATTGATAGACGAATTTTCAAAACAACGATTTTGGACACCACAAATTGAAGATGCAAGAAGCAAAATGGCAAGCCGAGATTATGGTTTAAGGAATATTATTCATGAAAGGTTAAAACCCTATATCAATTCACTAAATGCAGTGGATTATGACAGATTTTTAGGAGATAAAAGTAAAGACCTTATACAAAGAGTAACAGAAAATCCTGACCTATTAGATGTTTTCAAACGATTAAAAGACCGATAACATGGCATTTGCATATTTTGATACTGCTCGTGCTATAACGATGCACGACGAAATAATAAATCAATCAGGTGGGTCGTTAGGCATTTTGAATATAGGCTTATTAGAGAGTGTTATAGAGCATATTCAAAATGATTTTTATTATCCAAAATTTGAACACAAACTTACGCACCTATTCTTTTCAATTAATAAAAATCACAGCTTTCAAGATGGAAATAAAAGAGCTTCAATTGCATTGTCTGCTTATTTTTTGGAAATCAATAATTGTTCATTTAAAACAGAACAATTTATAGCTGAAATGGAAAACGTAGCAGTGGATGTAGCAGACAACAGAATTGATAAAGATTTGCTTTTTGAAATAATCCATTCAATAATTTACGAAGACGATTACACCGAAGAATTAAAATTGAAAATAATTTATGCCAAGGGATTTGATAACGAAGACCAATAATCTTACAATTCAACAGCCCCCCCAACTCCAACATTTCCCCTCCACCCACACTCTGCGCTCCGCCCTGTGTTTCTAACAAAAGTTTTTTGGTGCGGTTGAAAATTACTTGCGTTTTTATTGTTTTTTTGCTTAATTTTGGGCTTGAAAATATGCTATAATTTGCGCCTTTTTGCAGTTTATAGCCCAAACCCACCACCTACGACCAAACCTAACGCCTACGCTATGAGCCTATTAGTAAAAACATTTAGCCTATTTACGGACTTTGATGCCAATTTGTTCAAATCGGGCAAGCACTTTAAATTATACGAAAAACTCGGCTCGCACATCGTAACCCACGACGGCGAAACGGGCGTTTACTTCGCCGTGTGGGCACCCAACGCCAAAAATGTAAGCGTTATCGGCAACTTTAACCACTGGCAGCCCTACCAGCACAACCTCTGCGCCCGCTGGGACGGCACGGGCATCTGGGAGGGTTTTGTGCCACGCCTCGGCAAGGGCGAAGTGTATAAATACCACATTCACAGCCAACACAGCGATTTGCGCTTAGAAAAAGCCGATCCCTTTGCCTTTATGTGGGAAGTGCCGCCCAGCACCGCATCTATCGTTTGGGATTTGGATTACAAATGGAAAGACAAAAAATGGCTGGCTGCCCGCCTCAAAAAAAATGCGCTCGACCAACCATTTTCCGTGTATGAAATGCACATAGCCTCGTGGCGGCGCAAGCTCGACGAGGGCAATCGGTCGTTTACCTACTTAGAGCTTGCCAAAGAACTGGTGGCGTACCTAAAAGCCATGCACTTTACGCACGTGGAGTTTTTGCCCGTAATGGAGCACCCCTACGGTCCGAGCTGGGGCTACCAGAGCTTGGGCTACTTCGCACCCTCGAGCCGTTTTGGCACGCCCCAAGAGTTTATGCAGCTCGTAGATGCGCTGCATGAGGCGGGCATCGGCGTTATTTTAGACTGGGTGCCCTCGCATTTCCCAGGCGATGCCCACGGCATACACAAGTTCGACGGCACCAGCCTCTACGAACACGAAGACCCCCGCCAAGGCTACCACCCCGACTGGAACTCCTGGATATTTAACTACGGGCGCAACGAAGTGCGCAGTTTTTTAATAAGCAGCGCAGGCTTTTGGTGCGATTTGTACCATGCCGACGGGCTACGGGTAGATGCCGTAGCCTCCATGCTCTACCTCGATTATTCACGCAAAGAGGGCGAATGGATACCCAACCAATACGGCGGCAGAGAAAACTTAGAAGCCATTTCGCTGCTCAAAGAACTAAACGAATACCTCTACACCAGTTTTGAAGGCATACAAACCATCGCCGAAGAAAGCACGGCGTTCCCCATGATTTCTCGCCCCGTGTATTTGGGCGGGTTGGGTTTTGGCATGAAATGGATGATGGGCTGGATGAACGACACCCTCCAATACTTTAAACGAGACCCATATTACCGCCAATACCACCAAGGCGAAATCACATTTAGCCTCGTGTACGCATTCACCGAAAATTTTATGCTGCCCTTTTCCCACGACGAAGTGGTGCACGGCAAAGGCTCGCTACTAAGCCGTATGCCTGGCGATGCGTGGCAAAAGTACGCCAATCTCAGGCTGCTGTACGCCTATATGTTTTCGCACCCAGGCACCAAGCTCATATTTATGGGCTGCGAGTTTGGGCAATTTACCGAGTGGAGCCACGAGGGGCAGCTACCCTGGGAACTCACCCACCAACCCAACAACCAAGGCATTCAAAAGCTATTTGCGGAGCTAAACAGGCTATATACAACCGAAAAAGCGTTTTTTGAGCTGCAATTTTCGCCCGAGGGCTTCGAGTGGATAGACCACAGCGACACCCAAAACAGCATAATTAGCTACGTGCGAAAAAGCAAAAACGGCAAAGACCAAATAATGGTAATATGCAACCTAACGACCATACCACGAAACAATTATAGATTGGGCGCAACCAAAGCAGGCACGTGGCAGCAAATACTAAACACCGACGACCTTGCCTACGGTGGCAGCCAATACCAAATAGCGCCCCAAGCCAAAACCGAAGCCATAGAAAGCCACGGCAAAGCGCAATCGGTGCTGCTAAACCTACCGCCGCTCGGTGTAATTATGCTCAAACACAGCAAAGGATAAAAAGCTGGTTTACACCAAGCCCAAAAACCAATTTTGCCAAAAAAATATTCTTGCTTTGTTTCATTTGCCCCAAACACCTACAACACAGGCATTTGGGGTAAATTCTCTTAATTCAGTTCCTCAAAATGCACCTGCCCAGTAGCAATGTCGTGGTAGGCGCTTATAATGCCAATCTCTTTGTGGTCTATTCTGTGCTTCAAATACGGGCTTTGCTCCAATATTTCTTTCACCGAATTGTTGGCATTTTGTTTGGTCGTTTTTTCCATGAGTTCATCTTCGCTGGCGTTTTCAGGTTTTGGGTAGCAACCACATTCGGCGGCTACCTTCTGAATTTTTGAGGTAACGGTATGAATGTTGTCGTCCATTACATTGGCTAACGAAAGCGCCACAGCACCGCAGCTCGAATGCCCTTTTACCACAATTAGTTTTGCGCCCAGTTTTTTTACCGCAATTTCCAAGCTCCCAATTATTTCGGGGTTTATAATGTTGCCCGCAATGCGAACGGTCAATAAATCGCCCAAATTTGCATCAAACAATATTTCGGGCGAGGTTCTGCTATCGATGCAGCTAACCAAAACCGCCATCGGGTTTTGCCCCATAGAAGTAGCTTTTACCTGATGCAAATAGTGTTTGTCGGTGCCGTTTCCATCTACAAAGCGTTTGTTGCCTGCTTTTAGCAACTCCAAAGCGTCCAGTGGTTTTAGTTTTTGTTGGGTTTCTTTGTCCAACACATTTATAAACTGTACGTTGTCTTTTAAATTATATTGCCCTTTTATGCCAAGCAAATTCAACTGAATGTTTCTTTCGGGCGCAATGGTGGTTTTAAAATCGTCTATTATTTCACGCACATCATTGTCTATAAAATTGGCGTAGGTAGCATCTATCACCACTTTTGAGCCTTTGGGTATGCTCCAAAGCGTTTCTTTTATGGTTGCTTTGTTCAAAAATGAGGTTTGGTTGGGCAGCTCCAATTTTATAACCTGACCGATGTTCAGTTTGCTTTCGTTTCTTAAAAATGGGTTTTTAAAATTGCTCCTTAGTATGTAAAACACCGCAGTAGCCAAACCTATGATTACGCCGATTAATAAATCGGTAAAAACGATTGCCAAAATAGTGATGACAAAAGGCACAAACTGCGGTCTGCCTTTTTGGTACATTTCTTTAAACAAAGATATTTTGGTTAGTTTATAACCCGTCATAAGCAGTATGGCAGCCAGCGATGCCAAAGGAATTTGGTTTAATAATGCACTTAAAAACAACACAAAAACCAACAAAAATGCGCCGTGCAATATCGCCGAAAGTTTGGTTTGGTTGCCCGCCTGCACATTTACAGAGCTACGAACAATTACCGAAGTTACGGGCAAACCGCCCAGCAATCCCGCCATCATGTTGCCTATGCCTTGCGCCACCAATTCGGTGTTTGGGGGCGAGTTTCTTTTGTGCGGGTCCAGTTTATCTACGGCTTCGATGTTTAGCAGTGTTTCCAGCGATGCCACAATGGCGAGCGTAAGCGCCACGAGCCAAACTTGGTAGTTCGATAGGTTGGTTAGGTTGGGTAAATGAAAATAGCCCGATAGGTTGTTGGTATCAATGGCTGGAATGTTTACCAAGTGGGATTGTTGAACGGCTAAAAAAGGCACAAAATTCGTAAAAATATAATTTAAAAACACCCCAAATATAACCACAAACAAAGATGCTGGCAACAGTTTTACATTTTTTAGTGGCGTTTTGTCCCAAAAAAGGATTACCAAAATGGATAGTAAACTTATGGCAATTGCGCCTGGGGTAATGTGGTTTAGGGCATTTAATATTTCCGAAAAACTGTTTTCGCCATCAACCTGAAAAAAGGCACTTTCGCCCTCGGGGTCTTTGTCGTAACCCAAGGCGTGCGGTATTTGCTTGATAATCAACAAGATGCCAATAGATGCCAAAAGCCCTTTAATTACATTTGAGGGTACAAAGTTGGCTACCAAACCTGCTTTGGCTATGCCCAGCAGTAACTGAATAATGCCTGCCAAAAATACCGCAGTTAGAAACACCTCGAACGAACCGAGCTTTGTGATTGAGGCGAGTACCACGGCGGCAAGCCCAGCGGCGGGTCCGCTCACGCTTGTTTGCGATTGGCTTATAAACCCCACCACAATGCCACCAATGACCCCAGAAATGATGCCCGAAAGTAGCGGTGCGCCCGATGCCAAGGCGATGCCCAAGCACAGCGGAATTGCTACCAGAAATACAACGATACTGGCTGGTAAGTCGCTTTTGATGTTTCCGAATAATTTTTTCATTTATAAATTTTAGTAAAATATGGTGTTTTGCCTTTATTTTTGGCATACAAATATAAGCTAAAATGGTGGAAAATCAAGCCGTGTTCAAAGTTTTATCTGTATTTTGGCTAAAAAGAAATTGAATATAAAGAGTTTTAACAATTTGTAAATTAAGTGGTTAATTGTTTTTGGGTAATTGTGTTGGGTGTTTAAAATATACAAAAGCCGTGATGCAGCTAAGTTGGTTTTGGGTGTGAAACACATTGCCACAAAAGCTCAAAACCCAACATAAAAGCCAGCTAAAACCGAAGCCATAGAAAGCCATGGCAAAGCACAATCGGTGCTGCTAAACCTACCGCCGCCGGGTGTAACTATGCTCAAACATAGCAAGGGTTAAAAGCTGTTTTTATACAAAACAACCGAAAAAACCAACAAAAGCTAAAAATGCGATTGAGTTTAGAAACTTTGTTAAATTGTTAAAATGTCTATGTGTTCTGCGCCCTTGCACCCAAAACCATAAAATATCGGCATTATATTTGTTGCTCTAACAAAAATGGGCAACAATGCCCAAAATCAAGTGTTCAACCAACACAAAAAGTAGTTTACAAATGCAAGGCGCACAAAGAAAATTCTTATTTTTTGCTTTATTCACAGCTCTCTGCTGCTTTACCCAAGTGTTTTATTTGGGTAGCAACAAGCAAGCCGCTGTGCATAGCACCCAAATAAATGAGGTTAGCCAGCTCGTAAGCCACGCACCCAACTCGGACGTAAAAACGACCGAACTCGACTTTAAAAAGCCACAAATTTTTATAGAGGAAACTGCGCAAGACGATACCAGCGCTCCCGAAAAAAACTTTGGTGGCTCTAACCAACTTTTTAATGGTAGCAAAAACGAATTTGGCGCACATTTAAGCCAAATTTTTACTAATTTCTTTGCTATTTTAGGTATCTCTACCATAGTTCCACTTTACTTGCTTTACAACAAGTTAAAGGTTTTTTGTTAATTAATTTACGGCAATAAAATTACTCCAAAAGTAATTTGGGCTACCACCAAGGCATACCCCACAGCACGCTCGCACATTTTGTTTGCGCAGAGCCGTGCGTATTTTTTACAAATCGTAACCAAAAAATTAATTAATCGAACAATGAACAATCAAAAAAACTACCCTGTCGATGGTTTCGCAGGCTTAAAACAAAATATTTCTACCGATGCCATTTCTGGCTTCATCGTATTTTTACTGGCATTGCCCCTAAGTTTGGGTATCGCCAAGGCATCAGAGTTTCCGCCGCTCATGGGGCTGCTCACAGCCATGATAGGCGGGTTGGTGGTGAGCCTAATTTCTGGCTCATTGCTTACCATAAAAGGACCAGCCGCAGGGCTTATCGTAATTGTAGCTGGTGCCGTAACCGATTTTGGCGGCGGCGATACTGGCTGGCACCTTGCGCTGGGCGCTATGGTGGTGGCTGGCTTGATACAAATTTTATTTGGCGTGCTTAAATTAGGGCGATTCTCTGATTTTTTTCCGTTGGCTGCCATACACGGTATGCTGGCTGCCATAGGCATTATAATTGTAGCCAAACAAGTACCAGTGCTTATGGGCGTGAACCCCGCACTAACCAAGGGCAAAGCACCGCTGGAACTGCTGGCAAATATCCCCAATTTTATAACGCACCTAAACCCAACGGCTACGCTTATTGGCGTGGTTAGTTTGGTTATTATGATGGGTTTGCCGATGATAAAAAACAAATTTGTGAAAAAAATACCAGGTTCGCTCCTCGTACTTATGGTAGCCATACCCGCAGCTTTATTTCTACAATTTAAAACCACCCAGCCCGCTTACACACTCGTAAAAATAGGCAACTTACTGGACAATATAAAAATAAACGTAGATTTTTCGGGCATACACCAAATGGGTACTTTTGTAAAATACGTAATTATGTTTGCGCTGGTGGGTACGCTCGAGTCGTTGCTTACCGTAAAAGCCATAGACATGATGGACCCCCACAAACGCAAATCCAACACCAACAAAGACATTATAGCCATAGGTGTAGGCAACGTAATATCGGCAATATTGGGCGGTTTACCCATGATTTCGGAGGTAGCACGTAGCTCGTCCAACGTAAACAACGGCGCAAAAACCAGGTGGGCAAACTTTTTTCACGGGTTTTTTATCTTAGTATTTGTGCTTTTTGCAGCCCCACTCATAGAAATGATACCCAACGCCGCTTTGGCAGCCATGCTTATAAGCGTGGGCATAAAATTGGCGCACCCAAAAGAGTTTATCCACGTGTTTAAAATCGGAAAAGAACAATTAGCCATATTTTTAGTAACCATTTTCTTTACTTTATCCCAAGATTTATTGGTAGGCATCGCCGCAGGTATTGCCCTAAAAATGATTGTACACGTGATAAACGGCGCACCCATCAGCTCTTTGTTCAAAGCCGTGGTATCTATCTCATCGCACGAAGATGATTATTTGGTAGAAATAGAACAATCGGCGATATTCAGCAATTTTATAGGCATAAAAAGCCAATTGGAGAGCATACCACACGGCAAAAACTTGACCATAAACCTTTCCAAAGCCAAACTAATAGACCACTCGGTGATGGAAAACCTGTACCATTTTCAGGAGGATTACATAGCCGAAGGTTATAGGTGCGTGCTCGAGGGCATACAAAACCACAGACCACTGTCGGCGCACGAGCTGGCTGCCAGAAAAATAACCCGCCTAACCGTTTAAACGACACTAATAAAATGAAATATTTCAAAATAATAATAGTAGCCGCCCTTGTATGTATGAGCGGCTACACCGCCCAAGCCCAGCGCAACACAGTAATAAACAACAATGCGTGGCTGGTATATAACGGCGACCACAAAGTAAGCGATAAGTGGGGCGTTCACTTAGAAATGCAAGTGCGCCGCAACGAGCTGCTATCGAAACCCATGCAGCTACTGCCAAGGGTGGGCATTAACTATTACTTCAATCCGCAAGTAATGGCTACGGCTGGCTACGCCTACGTAGAAACCGACCCCTACGGCAAGTTTCCAGTAACCACCAAGTTTGGGGAGAGCCGTGCTTGGGAGCAAATACAGATAAAAAACCAGTTTAATAGGGTGGAGCAAGTAAACAGAATACGCCTCGAGCAGCGGTTTGTAAACCTGCCCGTTCGCTCGGCAACCGACGGCACGTACAAGCCCGGACCAGCCGTTTATTCCAACCGCATACGCCTACAAAACAGGATAGCCGTGCCTTTAAACGGAAAAACGATTGTAGATAAATCGGTGTACGTTACGGCTGCCGACGAAATATTTGTGAATTTTGGTAAGAATGTAGGCAAAAATATTTTTGACCAAAACCGTGCCTACGCCGCCATAGGCTACAAAGTACCCAAACTGGGTAGGGTAGAGGCTGGCTATCTGTGGCAGGTAATAGCCAAATCGGACGGCATACGCATAGAGAGCAACTACACGCTGCAAGTGGGCATTTTTTCTACCATCGATTTTTATAAAAAAAAGTAAATGAACACGCACACACAAACCGATAACACGTTCGATGCGCACGAAGTGCTGCACGAACTGGCGCACTATTTGCCCTCGCAAACGCCCATAAAAGACTTTATACACCACAACTCGCTGCACGCTTTTCAGGATATGAAGTTTTTTGATGCCATTTTTAAAGCCTCAAAAATATTTGGCTACCAAGCTACTTTGCAGCTCGCCGATTATAGAACCATGTATGAGCAAGGGCGCATTAGCCCCGAGGTACTAAACAGGCTTATTTTGGACAAAAAAGGTGTGGCGCAGCTCATTAACTGGCAACAAAAACTACTAAGCCAAACCTATAATGTAGAAAGCGATGCCAGAATAGGCACATTGCGCCAAAACTGGAAAAAGCACTACAAAATAGACATGGACACAATGGTTCACCCTACTTTGTTTCGGATACTTTGTAGCTATTTGGACCAAGGCATCGCCATTTGGGATTTTCCTACCAACGGAAAAGGCTTGATAGCGGGCTTAAAAACGCTGGAAAAAAACAGTTTTACCAGTTTTTTTAAAACCAAAACGGCTCGCAAGCTATTGCTATCCGATGACTGCACCATAGAATCGTTGCTTAAAATGGTGGTGGGCAACCCCAGCTACTACAAACAATATTTGTACGACCAGCAGTTTGCGCACAGAGGCTGGTCGGGCATGGCGGCTACCTTAGAGCATAGCCCAGATACCTTGCTCAGTCCCAAAAAAATAACGCTGGAAGAGGTAGTGCTGCTCGACCTTTTGCTGGAAATAGACAACCTAACCTACAAATTTGGCGTGGGCAACTGGCAGCCACTGGCGGAGTACCTAACCGAGCCGCCGATGGAGTTGCTGGATAGCGTGCCGCCCACGGAGCTGCAAGAGGTATATGAACTGTGGCAAAAAGCCTTTGAGTGGAGCTACTACGACCAAGTACTGTCGGGCATAAGTGCCTTAAAAGACAAAAAAAGTAGGGAATTGCCGCAAAAAGAAGCGTACCAAAAAAGTTTTCAAGCCATATTTTGTATAGATGAGCGAGAATGCTCCTTGCGCCGCCACGTGGAGCAGTTAGATACCGAATGCGAAACGCTGGGTATGCCAGGGTTTTTTGGGGTGGAGTTTTATTTTCAGGCAGAAAACGCCAAGTTTTACGACAAAATGGCACCTGCGCCCGTTACGCCTCGTTTTCTTATAAAAGAGCAAAACAACAACAAATCACGCCCGCACGAGGCTTTTTATAATTCTAAGGCGCACACGCTTTTGGGCGGATATTTGGCATCGTTCACCTTTGGTTTTTGGGCTATTGGAAAGCTAATACGCAACTTGTACGCACCCAAAATGACACCCGCCATTTCCAATGCTTTTGCGCACATGCACAAATACTCGAGCCTGAGCATAGAAAACAAAGACGTAAACGACCAAGAAAACGGGCTGCAAATAGGCTTTACCACCACCGAAATGGCGGATAGGGTAGAGGGCGCACTGCGCAACATTGGGCTTATAAAAAACTTTGCGCCGCTTATATATTTGGTATCGCATGGGGCAAGTACAGCCAACAACCCGCACCACGGCGCATACGATTGTGGTGCGTGCAGCGGCAGACCAGGCTCTGTGAACTCAAAAGTGATGGCATTTATGGCGAACCACCCCAAGGTAAGGGAAATATTGGTGCAAAGAGGCATAACGATACCAGATACTACGCAGTTTTTGGGGGCGATGCACGATACTTCTGCCGACGAAATGCAGTTTTATGAATTAGATGCGCTCACAACCGTAAACCAAGAAGCACACAAAAACAATGAAATAACGTTTGAAAATGCTTTAAATTACAACGCAAAAGAACGCTCTCGCAGGTTTGCCTCCATAGATACCAAAGGTAGCTTGGTAAAAGTACGCCAAAAAATAAAAGAGCGCTCGGTGTCGTTTTTTGAGCCACGCCCAGAGCTTGGGCACGGCACCAATGCCCTGTGTATTATAGGCAACCGCAGTTTTACCAAGGGTTTGTTTTTGGATAGGCGTGCGTTTATGAACTCCTACGACTACAAAACCGACCCCGAGGGCAAGCTCTTACTGGGTGTGATGCGCCCCATAGGTCCGGTTTGCGGCGGTATAAACTTGGAGTACTATTTTTCGAGGGTAGATAACTATAAGCTGGGGGCGGGTACTAAGCTCTCGCACAATGTAATGGGGCTTATTGGTGTAGCCAACAGCAGCGACGGCGACCTACGCCCAGGCTTGCCCATACAAATGGTAGAAGTGCACGACCCCGTGCGCCTAATGGTAATAGTGGAGCATAGCCCCGAAATAGTACTAAAAGCAATAAACACCCAAGCCGATACCTACCAGTGGTTTCAAAACGAGTGGGTGCATTTGGTGGCGGCTTGCCCTGTAACGAACAAGTATTTTTACTTTAAAAATGACCAGTTTCAGGAATATAAGCCAGGCTTTGTAGAAATACAAAACAAAAAAAACATGATTGACCTCATAGAATCGGCTAAACTAATGAAATCCAATAAAATAGTAGATTCTACCAAAGAAAACCTCCCAATCCACATTTTACAATAAATTATTATGCAACAGATACTTGCTCTTTTTATACTTATTCCATTGCTGGGGCTTATAATAAACTACTTTATAAGTGCCAAAAGCGAAAAAGCCCTTTTTTATGCCGCAATTACCACCATAGCCATACACTTAGTTACGTTTTTTGGTTTTTTGGTGCAGTGGCTCATTTCGGGCAGCAAACCAGTTCAGTACCAGTTTCTTACGCTCTACAAATCCACCGATTTTAGGTTTGATGTAAGTTTTTATTTCGATAGTGTAAGTGCCGTGTATATGTGCGTGGCATCGCTGCTGGTGTTTTTAGTTAGCATTTTTAGCCGTTATTACTTGCACAGAGACCAAGGGTTTAAGCGGTTTTTCAACACGTTGTTGTTGTTTTACTTTGCGCTGAACCTAATCATTTTTTCGGGTAATTTCGAAACCATTTTTATGGGTTGGGAAGTAATGGGCATCACATCTTTTTTACTCATAGCGTTTTACAGAGACCGTTTTTTGCCCGCAAAAAATGCGTTGAAAGTGCTATCCGTTTACCGCTTGGGCGATGTAGGGCTGCTACTGGGCATTTGGTTGTCGCATTATTTATGGCACGAAAACATTACGTTTTTTAAGCTAAACAACAGCCAGTTTGTAGCCGAGCACATCAATAATAACTACTTAATGAGCTTTTTGATTGCGCTTATGTTCTTTTTGGCAGCGGCTATAAAGTCGGCGCAAGTGCCATTTTCGTCGTGGCTACCCCGAGCCATGGAAGGACCTACGACCTCGAGTGCCATTTTTTACGGCTCGCTGTCGGTGCATTTGGGCGTATTTTTGCTGTTGCGCACCTATCCTTTTTGGGGCGAAATGGTGGTTTTGAAAATAGCCGTGGCACTTATGGGGCTAACCACAGCCATACTGTGTACGGCTACCGCCAACGTGCAGGCTACCGCAAAAACCCAGATAGCGTACAGCTCCATAGTGCAAATAGGCATTATTTTTATAGAAGTAGCCTTGGGCTGGCACACGCTGGCGTTGGTGCATTTTGCGGGCAATGCCTTTTTGCGCACGTACCAGCTCTTGGTTTCGCCATCGGTGCTTGGCTACATGATACATGACCAAGTGTTTAACTACGAACCCAAAGCTACGAAAAACCACGAAAATTTTGGGCAAAAAATCCGCAATACCGTCTATATTTTAGGTTTGAAAGAGTGGAATTTAGACTTTTTTCAGTACCGCTACCTATGGCAGCCCTTCAAATGGATTGGAAATAGGTTTAATTTTGTGTCAGCCAAAGTTGGTTTTGCGTGCATATTTATTGTTTTTGCAGTGGGTGTAGGCTCATATTTAGAGCAAAGCCATCTTTCGCCGAGCATATACAATGTACTAAAAATTGTGTATCCTTTTATCGGTATGTTGCTGGTTATTAGGGCGTTTGTACACCGAGGCGATGCCCGCATTGCGTGGGTGCTGCTGCTCATAAGCCAGTTTTTTATGGCATTGTCCATTGCCATAAATGAGTACGTGGTTATGAGTGAGTTGGGTACGTTTTTGAGTGGTGCGCTGGTTTGTGCCGTGGTTGGGTATGTTTGTTTGTCTAAAATAAAAAACATAGAGAACGACATTCAGCTCAACGGATTTCATGGACACATTTACGAACACCCAAAAATTGGTTTTGCGTTTTTGGTATGTGCGCTGGGTTTGGTTGGGTTTCCGTTTACGCCCACATTTTTGGGCATAGATTTAATGTTTTCGCACCTGCACCCGAGCCAAATTGTGCCTACCGCCTGCACCGCCATCGGTTTTATATTCATAGAAATATCGGTGTTGCGCATTTATGCCCGCTTGTTTTTGGGGCAACACATAAAAAAATACCACGAAATAGCGTACAGGTCGTCCTAATTTCAGGGTTTATGTTTTTTGTGAAAAAAGAGTTTTAGTGCTTTATCAATACAGTTTCGCCGCCCCAAACGTAAGTTTGGGGCGGGTTCATTTTCGTTTGATTGTTGGGAGGAACATTGTTTGATTGTCAAAAGAAATTTTGGTTTTTTGGGTAAAAAAACACCCGTTTTTGGGCTGTGCGCCACCAACTATGTGCCAACAAATGCCGTAATTATGGATACAAAATGGCGTATGGATATAACGTTAAAATACCGTACTTTTGTAACATCGCTTACAAGCATTTTTCTTGTTATTTCCATTGAATTTAAAGCAACCAAATCCCTAAAATGAAAAAATTACTTACAACCTCCGCCATTTTGTTGTGCGCCAGCTTGGGCTGGGCGCAGGTGGTTATAAACGAATACTCTTGCGCCAACCTAAGCCAGTTCGCCGATACCTATGGCAAACACGAGGACTGGATAGAGCTATACAACGGCAACGGCACTTCGTTGAACCTCGGCGGCTACTACCTCAGCGACGACACCACCAACCTAACCCAGTGGCGCATACCCAACAACACGACCATTTTGGCGGGGGCAACCAAGATTTTTTTTGCCAGCGGGCGTAACACGGGAAGCCACACCAACTTCAAACTTAGCCAAACCAAAACCAATGCCGAGGTAATTTGCCTAAGCAGTGCCACGGGCGTGCTGATAGATAAAATAAAAATAAACAAAACCCAACTCGGGCATTCCCGAGGGCGCACCACCAACGGAGCGGCGGCTTGGGGCATTTTTCGCACGCCCACACCCAACGCCACCAACGGCACCCAAACCGTATATACCGCCTACGCCGACCGCCCCAGTTTTAGCCAAACGCCTGGCTTTTATACCTCCGCCATCACCGTAACCATAACCAACAACGAACCCAACTCCGTGGTGCGCTACACCTTAGACGGCACAGAACCCACCCAAACCTCCGCCATATACAGCACGCCACTAAGCATAGCCACCACCAAAGTACTAAAAGCTCGGGCATTTAGCACCAACTCGAGCGTGATAAGCGGCTTTTTGGAGTACGCCACTTACTTCATCAATGTATCGCATACGCTAAATGTGGTGTCTATATCTGGCACGCAGCTACAAACCCTCGCCAACGGAAACGGAAGCCTGCGCCCCTTTGGCTCGATAGAGTATTTTGATAAAATGGGTGTGCGCAAGGCAAAATCGTATGGCGAATACAACCAACACGGACAAGACTCGTGGGCAAACGACCAGCGCAGCGTGGATTTTGTGGCAAGAGACGAAATGGGTTACAGCGCCTATTTGAAAGAAAAACTTTTTCACCTCACGGACAGAGACAAGTTTCAGCGCATTATACTACGTGCCGCTGGCGACGACAACTATCCCTCGGCAAACAGAGCCAGCAATGCAGGCTCGGCGCACGTAAGAGATGCCTACGTGCAAAACTTAGCCAAAGAAAGCGGGCTAAAACTCGATGTGCGGGCAGCCGAAAAGTGCATTGTGTATATAAATGGCAGCTACTGGGGCGTGTACGACATCAGGGAAATACCCGACGAACACGACTACACCGAATACAACTACGGGCAGGGCAAATACGACTTGCAATACATACTCACTTGGGGCAACACCTGGGCAGAATACGGCGGAAACCAAGCCCTAACCGACTGGGATAACCTAAGAACCTACGCCATGACCCACAGCATGACCGACCCAACGCACTACAAATACGTAATAAATAGGTTAGATGCCGAGAGTTTGGCGGACTATGTAATCGTAAATTCCATGACCATTTGCAGCGACTGGCTGAACTACAACACGGGCTGGTGGCGTGGCATGAACCCCAACGGAACGCACAAACGCTGGGGCTACATTTTGTGGGACAACGACGCTGTGTTCGATTTTTATATAAACTACACGGGCGTACCCAGCACGGCTTTTAATGCGCCCGTGTGCCAAGCCCAAACCCTAACCTCGACCAGTAGCGACCCCGAGCAGCACATAGCCCTGCTAAACAAACTGCGCACAAACCCCGAGTTTGACCACTACTACACCTCGAGGTACATAGACCTGATGAACACCACGTTCAGTTGCGGAAATATGCTAAAACACTTAGATAGCATCGTAACCATCATACAACCCGAAATGCAGCAGCACGCCACCCGCTGGTTCGGTACATATTCAGGGTGGTGGAGCAATGTGCAAACCCTGCGCACCTTTATACTCAACAGATGCAACGCCATACCCAGCACCATAAACAGTTGCTATGGGCTTACCGGACCCTACCACATGTATTTTATGGTGGATAGCGCCAATGTAAACCACCGCATAAAAATAAACTCTTTGACCATAGATAAATTTCCGTTTGACGGCGATTACTACAACGGCATAGACATAAAACTGACTGGATACACGAGCGATAGCCTGTATAAATTCAAAAAATGGTCGTCGAAATACGTAAACTTTTCGCCCTACGACAGCCTTGCGTTGGTAACCACCACCGCCTATCATTTAGATACCATTACGGCGCACTTTGTACCCAAACTCCCCAGAAACAACGTAGCCAGCCAAGACCTAAACCAAGACCAAATTTGGCTCAGTGCCGCCCCCAACCTGTTTGGTAGCAGCACCACCCTAAGCTACTACCTACCCGAAGCCACACCCGTGCAGCTAACCATATACAATGCCATAGGCACTACCATAACCGAACTTAGCAGCCAAAACCAAAAGCAACAAAGCGGCGAATATACCCTAACGCTCAACTTTAAAAACCACGGGTTGGCAGCGGGTTTGTATTTTGTGCAGGTAGCCACACCCAAGGGCAAAAAAACCGTAAAACTCATTTACACACCCAATTAAAACCAACTGGGCAACTGTATAATATAGGGCGAATGCTGGTGAGGGCGAATTGCATTCGCCCCGACGGACAGTAAAAATGTAAGGGCGAATTGCATTTGCCCCGACGGACAGTAAAAATGTAAGGGCGAATTGCATTCGCCTACTAATGACTTATAATTGGCTTAGAACCACCTTTGCGCACCACAACCAAACAAATATACCATGGACGGAACAAGCCAAACGCCACAAGAAGAAAAACTAAAAGCATTGCAAGCGCTTTTGCCAGAGGCATTTGCAGAAGGAAAAATAGACTGGGAAAAACTAAAAGCAACCCTTGGCGAAAACGTAAACTTTGCCAACGAGCGCTATGTGCTGAACTGGGCTGGAAAAAGCGATGCTTTTAAGGTGCTTCAAACCCCAACAACCAAAACGCTTATTCCTGCAAAAGACGAAAGTATAAACTTTGATGCCACCCAAAATATTTTTATAGAGGGCGAAAACCTCGAGGTACTCAAAGTGCTGCAAAAAAGTTATTTTGGTAAAGTAAAAATGATTTACATAGACCCGCCTTACAACACAGGCAACGACAGTTTTATTTATCCCGATAAGTTTGGCGAAACCGTAGCCGAATACGAACGCCGTGTGGGCGATAAGGACGAAGAGGGCTATATGACCAAAAGTACACAAAAATTCCCGTCCGTAGCAGGTGTGTCACCCCGTCCTGTCGGACACCCCTCCGTAGCAGGTGTGCCAGAGGGTCGGGGTGGTAAATTCTCTTCCGTAGGAGGTGTGCCCGAGGGTCGGAGTGGTAAATTCTCTTCCGTAGCAGGTGTACCCGAGGGTCGGGGTGGTAAATTCCCCTCCTTAGGAGGGGTGTCCGAGGGTCGGGGTGGTAAATTCCCCTCCTTAGGAGGGGTGTCCGATAGGACGGGGTGGTCAAAAAACACCAAAGAAAACGGACAATACCACTCCAACTGGCTCAATATGATGATGCCACGCCTGTACCTCGCCAAAAACCTACTGAAACAAGACGGCGTTATATTCGTGAGTATAGACGACAATGAGGTGCATAACTTGCGACTGCTAATGAACGAAATTTTTGGCGAAGAAAATTTTTTAGGTTGTTTGCCTACTGTAATGAACTTAAAAGGCAACAATGATCAATTTGGTTTTTCAGGTACTCACGAATATTCATTAGTATTTTTAAAAGACTACAATTCAGGAAGAATTGGAGAGTTTACGTTAAATGAGGATGAAATTGAAAAATGGGATGAAGATGAATTTGGTTTGTATAAACAAGGTGCTAATTTAAAATCTACTGGTGCTAATGCCCCTAGAGAAAAAAGACCAAATTTGTTTTTTCCAATTTATATTCAAGGCAATGAATTTAGTTTAGAAAAAAAAGAAGGCTTTGAAGAAATTTATCCAATTACGAATAATCAACATATGTCTTGGAGATGGAGTAGAAGTAAATTTAGTAATGAACAGCATAATTTAATAATTTCTAAAACTGGAAATGAGTATTCTATTTACAAAAAACAAAGACCTGATTTAGGTGAGTTGCCTTCCAAAAAGCCAAAAAGTTTTTTTTATAAACCAAATTATAGTAGTGGTAATGGGACAAAAGAACTTAAAGATATTTTTAATGAAAGATTTTTCAGTAACCCTAAACCTTTAAGTCTAATAAGAGACTTTATTCAAATAGGTTCAAACCCTGACGACTTAATCCTCGATTTTTTTGCGGGCAGTGGCACTACCGCCCATGCAGTTATGGAACTAAATGCCCAAGATGGTGGCAGCCGCAGGTACATTTGTGTGCAGCTACCCGAACCCTGCCACGAGGGCAGCGAAGCCCACAAAGCGGGCTATGCCACCATAGCCGAAATAAGCAAAGAACGCATACGCCGAGCCAGCAAAAAAATAGAAACCGAACTACAACAAGAACTCGCAAAGCAAAAAACTACGTTGGAGTTTCCTGCCTCGGGCGGTGTGCCAGCAGGGCGGGGCGGTAAATTCCCCTCCTATGGAGGGGTGCCAGCAGGGCGGGGCGGTATAGATTTGGGTTTTAAAGTGATGAGGTTAGCCGACAGCAATTTTAAACAATGGCAGCAAGTGGCAGCAGGCGATGTAGAGGCACTTGCCGAGCAAATAAAACTATTTATAGACCCAATTGCCGAAAATGCCACAAATGAAAATATGGTTTACGAGTTTTTGCTCAAATCGGGCAAAGACCTAAATAGTACAATTACCAAACACCAAACCTTTTTTGCAATAAACGGCAATGAGCTTGTTTTGTTGCTCGAGGAGGTTTCGGGTGCTACCATAGAAAAAGTGATAGCCCAAAGACCAATAAAAGTAATTGCGCTCGATAGGCTTTTTGTGGGCAACGACCAACTAAAAACAAATACCGTTTTACAAATGCGAGATGCGGGCATTGAGTTTAAAACCATATAATGATGCGTGATAAAATGGAAAATGTGCTTTTTACGGACCTTGCCCAAATTATAGAGCAAGGCAAACAGCAGGTGGTGGCACAAGTAAATAGTGTGCTTACGCTAACCTATTGGCAGGTGGGGCAAAAAATAAATGTGCATATTTTGCACAACGAACGGGCGGAATATGGGAAAGAGATTGTAAGTACTGTTGCAAGGCAATTAGAACTACAATTTGGAAAGAGTTTTGCAGAACGTAACCTGCGAAGAATGATGCAATTTGCACAAGAATTTCCTGATTTTGGAATTGTGTCGCCACTGGCGACACAATTGAGTTGGTCGCATTTTATAGAATTATTATCCCTTCAAAAAAATGAAGCTAAGTATTTTTATGCTACCAAAGCAAGCGAATCGGCTTGGAGTAGAAATGAAATGAGAAGACAAATAGACCGCAAGGCTTATGAACGCAACGAAATTGCTAATATGCAAGCGCATTCAGAATTGGAAGATGTGCGAAATACATTTAAAGACCCTTATTTTTTAGATTTTTTGGGCTTAAAAGATGGATATTTAGAAAAAGATGTAGAAAGTGCCATTATCAAAGAACTCGAAAATTTTATATTAGAATTAGGGGTTGGTTTTAGTTTTGTGGAGCGGCAAAAACGACTGATTTTAGATGGCAAAGATTTTTATTTGGATTTGCTTTTTTACCACAGAAAATTAAAAAGATTGGTAGCCATTGAACTAAAACTGGGCGAATTTGAACCAAGCCACAACGGACAAATGAAACTCTACCTAAAATGGCTCGACAAATACGAAAAGCAAGAAGGAGAAAATACGCCAATAGGTTTGATACTGTGTGCAGGCAAAAGCAATGAGCAGGTAGAACTGTTAGAAATGCACAAAGACGGCATTATGGTAGCCGAATATTGGACAGAACTACCGTCTAAAAAAGAATTGGAGGCAAAACTTCATTCGTTACTCATTGAGGCAAAAGCCAGAATTGAAACCCGTAAAATATTTGAAACATGAAAATAAACACAGATTATGTGGCATGGCTCACGGAGCTAAAAACCAGGGTGCGCTCGTCCCAAATAAAAGCCGCAATGGCTGTTAATAGCGCCTTGATAGAATTTTATTGGGAGCTGGGCAAAATGATTTCAGAGAAAGAAAAGGTTTGGGGAACTAAGTTTTTAGAGCAGGTTTCGAAAGATTTACAAGACGAGTTTCCTGATATGAAGGGCTTTTCAACAACTAATTTAAAGTATTGTAAATTATTTTTTGAGTTTTTTTCAATTCGTCCCCAACTTGGGGACGAATTGAAAGCTTCGGGTATTATAAATAATTCCCGACCTGTGAACCAAATTCGTCCCCAACTTGGGGACGAAACGGATATTAATCAAATTTTTAATATTCCTTGGGGGCATATAAAAGTAATCATTACCAAAATAAAAAATGTTGAAATTGCCTATTTTTACATTCAACAAACCATAGAAAACAATTGGAGCAGAACTATTTTGGAAATGCAAATAGAATCTAATTTGTATGGCAGAAAAGGCAAGGCAATAACAAATTTCAAAGCTACTTTGCCAGAGCCACTCTCCGATTTAGCCATTCAAACGCTAAAAGACCCCTATGTTTTTGATTTTTTAAGCCTCGATACACAGTACAGAGAGCGTGATATTGAAAAGCAACTGGTGCAGCACGTTGGTAAATTTTTGTTGGAACTCGGCAAGGGTTTTGCATTTATAGGCAACCAATATCATGTACAAATAGCCGACAACGATTATTATATCGACCTACTTTTTTACCATACCAAGCTCAAATGCTATGTGGTAATAGAACTGAAAAACACCAAATTTATTCCAGAGTTTGCAGGCAAACTTAATTTTTATTTGTCGGCGGTGGATAGTTTGATAAAAGACGAAACGGACAATCCAACAATTGGCATTTTGTTGTGCAAAGATAAAAACAATGTAGAAGCCGAGTTTGCTTTAAGAGACATCAACAAACCGATTGGCATTAGTGAATTAAAACTAACCGAAAATTTGCCCGAAAACTTAAAAAGTAGTATGCCTACCATCGAAGAATTGGAAGACGAATTTAAAAAATTTGACGCATGAAACTGACGTTTGAAGCCAATTTACAATTTCAGCAAGATGCCATTAAATCTGTTACCGATTTGTTTGAGGGGCAACCTGTTGAAGCGGCGGTTTTTGAATTTTTTTTAAAAGAACCCAGCACGCTTCACCCCATCAATGGCGTAAGCAATAGGTTGGTGTTGAGTGAGGAGCAAATTTTTGAGAACCTCCAAACGGTTCAGGGCAACAACGAAATTAAAATTTCGAGTACCTTGGACGGAATGCACTTTTCGGTGGAGATGGAAACAGGCACGGGCAAAACCTACGTGTATTTGCGCACCATTTACGAACTCAACAAATTGTATGGGTTCAAAAAATTTGTAATCGTTGTGCCGTCGGTTGCCATTCGTGAGGGCGTTTTAAAAAATTTAGAAATCACACACGAGCATTTTCAAAATTTGTACGACCATGTACCCATCAATTTTCAGGTTTACGACAGTACAAAAGTTTCTACGCTGCGGGGTTTTACAACCACAAACACCATAGAAGTTTTGGTTATAAACATAGATTCGTTTGCCAAAGACGAAAACATAATAAACAAACCGAACGACAAACTCAATGGGCAAAAACCCATTGAATTTATACAGGCAACCAGCCCGATTGTAATTGTGGACGAACCGCAAAACATGGAAACCGAAAAACGCATCACGGCAATAGGCAACCTAAAAGCGTTGTGTACCCTGCGTTATTCGGCTACACACAAAAACCAATACAACCTCACGTATAGCCTTAACCCAGTGAAAGCCTACGATTTAGGCTTGGTAAAACAAATTGAGGTGGACTCTATTTTGGAGGAAAATGCCTTTAACGATGCCTACATATCGGTGGATACCATAACGGCTTCGAAAACCAGGGTAACTGCCAAACTAACGATTATTGTAAACGATAAAAACGAAGTAAAAAAGAAGGCAATCAACGTAAAAGTTGGCGATGATTTATACAGGTTGTCAAACGAAAGAGAAATTTACAAACAGGGTTATATGGTAGAAGAAATAGATGCAAGCAACCAATGTATTACTATTTCAAACGGAACTTTGCTTCACAGGGGCGAGAGCCAAGGCGGTATGACCAACGAAATAATGCGCTATCAGATAGAAAAAACAATTGAGGCGCACTTAAAAAAAGAATTGCGGCTAAACAAATTAGGCATCAAAGTTTTGTCTTTGTTTTTTATAGACAAAGTGGCGAACTACCGCTCGTATGATGGCGCAGGCAATGAAATTAAGGGAAAATTTGCGCTTTGGTTCGAAGAAATTTATACATCATACATAGCAAAACCCCAATACAAAAGTTTAGACAAGTTTTTATTTAGCGAAACCCACAACGGTTATTTTTCATTAGATGGCAAAGGCAAAGCCAAAGACACATCGGGCGAAACCAAAGCCGACGACGATACATACAGTTTGATAATGAAGGACAAAGAAAAATTATTGAACCTCGATAATTCTTTGCGATTTATTTTTTCGCACTCCGCCTTGCGTGAGGGCTGGGACAACCCGAACGTTTTTCAAATCTGTACCCTGAACGAAACCAAATCCGAAATAAAAAAACGCCAAGAAATAGGCAGGGGTTTGCGATTAGCCGTGGACCAATCGGGCAAACGCACCTACGACCAAAACATAAACCGATTGACGGTTATTGCAAACGAGAGCTACGACGATTTTGCCAAGGCACTACAAAAAGAAATAGAGGAAGATTGCGGCGTGGAATTTAAAGGCAGAATAAAAAAAGCACAAGACCGCACAGCCATAAAATACAGAAAAGGCTTTGAAGCCGACCCAAAATTTTTAGAAATTTGGGCAAAAATAAAAAACAAAACCACATACAGAGTAAACTACAGTACCACCGATTTAATCATTTTTTGTGCAAAAGCAGTAAAAGATTTACCCGAAATAAAAGCACCTTCGATACGCTCCACGAAAACAGGAATTACGATGACGGGCGATGGCGTTGGAACGCATTTTTTGGGCGAAAAAATAGAAACTTACGGCGGTTATACCTGGAAAATCCCCGATGTTTTGGGCTATATTCAAAACAAAACCGAGCTGACCCGCACCACAATTCAAGAAATTTTGACAAACTCGGGCAGAATGAAAGATGTTTTGGTAAACCCACAATTGTTCTTAGATTTATCCATTCAGGCTATAAAACGAACCTTGTACGGCATGATGATAGACGGCATTAAATACCAAAAAATTGGTGGTTCAGAATACGAAATGGCATTGTTTGAGGAGCAAGAGTTAGAAATATACCTCAACGATTTTTCATTTTCAGTTACCAACAACTCCAAAACCATTTATGAGGAGTTTGTTCCCTTGGACTCGGGCGTAGAAAGCCGCTTTGCGCAAGATTGCGAAACGAGCGAACAGATAAAATTTTATTTTAAATTACCCAATTGGTTTAAAATACCAACGCCGATTGGCACTTACAACCCCGATTGGGCAATCGTTTTTGAAGACGACAAGAAAATCTATTTTGTTGCCGAGACAAAAGACACAGGCGGTAGAAATGTAGATTTGTCAAAATTAAGTGCAGATGAACAAATGAAAATAAGGTGTGGCGAAGCACATTTTGACCAATTTGACGATTTGGCATATAAAGTAGTTAGTAAAGTTGGGCAATTGACGGAATAACCAGTGTTTTTGGTGGCAAATTCGCATTTTTGCGAAAAACCAAAAAATGCGTCTTTTATTTGCATTGCTTTTGGGCGGGGCGATGGCGGCGGCGCATGGTTTACACAAATACGTGCCTAAAAAACTGAAAATCAAGTAGTCGTATATTTTTTATGGTTCTAAATTAATTTTTTATACCTTTGTAATGTGCAGCAAGAATGTATTATTTATAAAAGTCAGGCTGTACGAAGCAGCGGAACATCTGTGCTTTTAACCTACGCCTTGGCAAAGCCGCAAAACGGTGTAGATGAATTTATTTTAATAAAACCCCAAAAAAAGCGTAACTTTGTGCTTTTACAACAATTTTAACACGTAAAATAGACCTAAAATGAAAAAACAAATTCTACTGGCTTTTGCATTTATACTCATAAATGGCATGGCACAAGGGCAAGTGTTGCCCAAGTTTTTGCTCGAAAAAGATACCGTTTATGCCAATGGCAGCACCGCCGATTTTGAAGTAGTAGGCGAAGTAAGCCTCGTAAACGAAACGCCAAACAACATAACTTTGCGCTGGCTACGCACCCAAAACAACCTGAGCGCTGGCTGGGTTACGGCGGTGTGTTACTTGGGCGGCACTTGTTTTGGTCCGATGGTAGATAGCGCCACATTTACGCTGCCCGCCAGTGGCACAACTGGTTTTTCGATGCACTTTATGAACAACAGCACGCTGGGCGCAGGCACTACTACGCTCATGGTTTTTGAACCCACGAACCGTGCGGCTGCCCAAAAAGTTACGTTTATAGCCTCGGCATTTACCGCTGGTACAAACCAGCCAAGCATAGCCACACTAAGCACTTACCCCAACCCCGCCCAAAACCAAATACAGGTACAAACGCCCGAAAACAACGGCACTATAACCCTCACCAACCTACAAGGGCAAAGCGTATTGGTGCAAAATACCAGCCAAAAAAACAACGTGCTGAACATAGAAAACCTGCCACAAGGCATATATGTGCTTACTTTTAGAGGCGCAACATACAAGGCTATACAGCGCATCGAAAAAATATAACAAACAAACAACTTAACACTTAACACACAAAATTATGGGCGTATTAGATTTTTTTAGAAACCTCGGCAAAAAAGCCGTAGAGCAAGGCAGCAGCCTCACCGAACAAGCACAAAAGCTGAGTGAGCAAGCCCTCGAAAAAGGCAAAGACATGGCGGGCGACGCACTCGAAGCCAGCAAATCGGCTACGAACACGGCAGTAGGCATGGGCGCACAGCTCTACGACAAGGCAAAAGATGCCACCGAAAACGCCGTGGAAAAAGCAAAAGAATACGCCGAGCAAGGCGGTGAACTATTGGACAAAGCCCAAGAAGCAGGCAAAGAAGCCATAGCCAAAGGCATGGACCAAGCCAGCAGTTTGGTGGAAACCGCCAAAGAAAAAGCGGGCGAATACGCCGATAAAGCCGAAGAAATGGCAGAAAACGCCGTAGAAAAAGCAAAAGACATGGCAAATACTGCCAAAGAAAAAATACACGATGCTACTTCAACCGACGAAGAAACAACCGAAAAACCAGAAGAGGTACAACCCTAATTTTTTATAAAAAAGCCTAAAAATGCTCGTAAAAACATTTGGTAGCGCAGTGTATGGCGTAAATGCCATAACGATAACGGTGGAACTGGATATGACCGCAGGCGATTTTGGGTATTTTTTGGTGGGCTTGCCCGACGTTGCCATAAAAGAAGGACAACACCGTATAGAAGCCGCTATGAAAAATAGCGGCTTACGTATGCCCCGCAAAAAAATGGTGATAAATATGGCTCCCGCCGACATTAGAAAGGAAGGCTCGGCTTACGATGTTACGATAGCCGTGGGCATTTTGGCGGCATCGGAGCAAATACCCAGCGACGAAATTGGCGATTATATAATCATGGGTGAGCTGTCTTTGGACGGTAGTTTGCAGCCCATAAAAGGCTGTTTGCCCATAGCCATACAAGCTCGAAAAGAGGGTTTTAAGGGCATTCTTTTGCCCAAAGAAAATGCCCGAGAGGCAGCCATCGTAAGCAATATTGCAGTTTTTGGGATAGAAAACTTGGTGGAACTATCCGATTTTTTTAATAAGAAAAAAGAATTTACGCCCGTGGTGATAGACACCCGTGAGGAATTTAAGTACAACCAAAACAACAACGACTTAGATTTTAGCGATGTAAAAGGGCAAGAAAACATAAAACGTGCCATGGAAGTAGCCGCCGCAGGCGGACACAACATTATTTTGGTGGGCGCACCTGGCTCTGGAAAAACAATGCTTAGTAAGCGTTTGCCCAGTATATTGCCGCCGCTAACGCTGCACGAGGCGCTGGAAACGACCAAAATACACTCGGTGGCGGGCAAGCTAAAATCGAATACTTCGCTGGTGGCGATGCGCCCGTTTAGGTCGCCACACCACACCATTTCGGACGTGGCACTGGTGGGCGGCGGCAATGTGCCGCAGCCAGGCGAAATATCGCTGGCACACAATGGCGTGCTTTTTTTGGACGAGCTGCCCGAGTTTAAACGCACCGTGATAGAAGTAATGCGCCAGCCACTCGAGGAGCGCAGGGTTACCATATCGCGTGCAAAATTTAGCATTGATTACCCCGCCAGTTTTATGCTCGTAGCCAGCATGAACCCATGCCCGTGCGGCTACCAAAACCACCCCGAGCGCAAATGCGTGTGCGCCCCAGGCAGCGCACAAAAGTACATGAGCCGCATCTCCGGACCGCTCATGGACCGCATAGACATTCACATAGAGGTAACGCCCGTAAATTTTGACAAGCTAACAGAGCTGCGCCCCACAGAAAAAAGCGAAGCCGTGCGCCAACGGGTAATAGATGCCCGCAACATACAGCTACAACGCTACGGCGAAAACTCTGAAATACACAGCAACGCCCAAATGACCAGCAAACAACTGCGTGAATACTGCCAAATAAGCCCAGCGGGGCAAAATTTGCTCAAAGTAGCCATGCAAAAACTCGGGCTTTCGGCACGGGCTTACGACCGAATACTCAAAGTAGCCCGCACCATAGCCGACCTCGATAGCAAGCCCGACATAGAAATAAACCACCTCGCCGAAGCCATACAATACCGCAGCTTGGACAGAGAGGGCTGGCTAAGTTAGAGCAGCGAAGTGGGTGGGCGGAAGTTAGTGATTATGGCTATTACGACTGAAAAACGTTGAATGTTTTTATAAAAAGGGACAACTGACCTTAATAAAATTTGTATTTTTGCATTATGGAAAATATTGTATCAGAACCAGTAGAAGCATATACCCAAATCGGACTTGGTTTGACGAATTGTGTTGATACAAGAAAACTTTCACCAATTTTAAAATGGGCAGGAGGAAAAGAACAGGAATTAAAGTACATTCTTCCAAACTTGCCCACAACTAAATTCCAAGATTACTACGAACCATTTGTTGGTGGCGGCGCAGTTTATACAGCAGTTCAGGCAGACAAATATTTTATAAACGACAAGTCGGACGAATTAATTTTATTGTATCGCAGTCTGACAAATGGAGATAGAAAGGTTTTTTTTCAAGCGACAAAGGAAATAATTCATAATTGGGATTTGTTAAGTGTTGTAACTGAAAAAAATTCTAAATTTTTTATAAAAACGTACAAAGATTATTCTGAAAATACAATCACTGAAACAAAACTAAAAGACATACTTTTTGAATTTATTCTTAAAAATGATGAACAATTTAATGGAATGTTTTCAACTATTTTCAATTTCAATGTTGAAAATTTTATTAAAGAAATAAAAGTAAATTTAATTCGCAAGATTAAGCGAATGAAAGAGTTAGAATTATTAAAATCAAAATTGCCAGACAATGACATTTTAGACAATATTGAAACAGCTTTTAAAAGTGCATTTTATATGCACTTTCGCCACATTTACAACAATACAGAAAAGTATAATATCCAAAATGCTTTTAAATCCGCAATTTTTTTATTTATAAGAAACTTTGCATACAGCGGAATGTTTCGTTACAATTCAGGTGGAGATTTCAACGTGCCTTATGGAGGAATTGCATATAATAAAAAAAATTACAGCAAAAAAATTGATTATTTAGAAACAAAACAGCTAAAATCTTTACTTGACAATACAACAATTGAAAACGAAGATTTTGAGGTTTTTTTTAAAATCCACAATCCAACAAAAAAAGATTTTATTTTTCTTGACCCACCTTATGACAGTGAATTTAGCACTTATGCAAAAAATGAATTTACAAGAAAAGACCAGGAGCGATTAGCAAATTATCTGATAAACAATTGCAAAGCAAAATGGATGATGATAATTAAAAATACTGATTTCATTTTTGATTTATACAATGATAAAGGACTAAATATTCAATCTTTTGAGAAAACCTATTTAGTTAGTTTTATGAATAGAAACGATAAAAATGTAGAACACCTTTTAATCACAAATTATTAAAAACAATAATGGCCGCACATACAGAAGCACAGATTAGACGAGCAATTAAACCATTATTAACCGTTTATGGTGAATTAAATACGTCAGAAGTTAAAAATCTATTGCATACAGTTTTAGAATTTAGTGAAGAGGACAATATACCTTCTGCAACAAGGAACGAGGTTCTTATCATTCAAAGAATAGGAAATATTGTTGCTCACCAAACAGAAACCTTAAAAATCTATGATGAAGGTTTTATACTTGACAAGAATTTTCGACCAGCCACATTTTCTTTACTAAATCCTATTTCACAGGCGGTTATTCAACCTGCTGAAATAACAACAATTAAGGAAAAAACAAGACGCTTTATTGCTCGTAAAGTTGATTGGGAAAAAGCACGAGACCGAAATAATGAAATTGGAGACCAAGGCGAAGAGTTTGTATTGGAGTTTGAAATTGACCGCTTAATAGAAACACTTACAATAGACAGAACAAAAGCGACACAAAATGTTCAGCATTTAAGCCGTTTGCAAGGAGACGGACTTGGTTATGATATTTCCTCAATAAGCGATGACGGTTCACCTCGTTATATTGAAGTAAAAACTACAAGTGGTGGTTTTAATCAGCCAT
The DNA here is from genome assembly GCA_043765195.1 of Bacteroidota bacterium. Classification (GTDB taxonomy): domain Bacteria; phylum Bacteroidota; class Bacteroidia; order UBA7662; family JAYUJN01; genus JAYUJN01. Next base: position 87,094 of record JAYUJN010000001.1, read on the forward strand.
TTTATATGAGTAAAAACGAAAGACATTTTTTTGAAGAATACGAAGGTTCTGCTTTTATCTACCGAGTTTACAATTTTAACAGAGAAACAAGACGAGGAGATGTCAGAATTATAAATCAAAATGAATTGTTCTCAAATTTCAATTTTGACACCATTACTTGGCAAGTAACACCAAAATAAAAAAATCAGCTAACAAAGATTTTGCAAAAGTTAGAAGCCCCAAACCGCTCATTTTTGCGCCTAATTTCGCCATTGCGCCCAGCTCCAAACAGTTAGCTGATATTTTAAGAAAACAAAACCGAAAAATAGTAACTTTGCCCTCTCGAAACGCTTCAAAATTCAAAATGATACACATACTTTCTGAAAAACAGTTAGAAGCCATTGACTACTATTTTCGCAAAACAAGCGAAGCCTACGATGATTGGGACTGGAATGGTGAAGATGTAACGCTATGGCTCAATAATCGGGTCATAGAACGATATAATTATGAGTGTTTGATTGAAATTATCAATAATTTTAAAAGTTTATGAACAAAAAAGACCAAGTTTTAACAGAAATATTCCAGCAATGCCAAAAGCAAAATGATTATGTTTTTCATAATGATTTAGTGAAAGACATTGCCCGAAAAGTAGGTTTCGGAAATCCTTTTGATGCTACAAAGATAGACAACAAAGGTAAATTGCCTGAAATATTGCTTGAAAACGATTATGCAGTTATTCACTTGGGCAACGGAAATCATCAATTTATCAAGGGAATAGGGAAAGTTTATCATAATTTTGAGCCGATACAACACACTTTGCAATGGAATTACAAAAAAAGTATTCTCAACGAATACAATAGCAGTGAGAGCAATATTTTGTCGGTAGCCAATAATCAACGAATTTTACACCATTTTTTGTTTGGAAGAGATACAGAATTTGAAGATATAGACATCTCTAAAAGACCAAAAACGTATTTCCCACACAGAACCAAAACAAGTTTTTCTTATAATTTTGGTTCAGATTTATGCCTTGACTTAGAAAATATACAGATAGAAATAGATTTAACCATAGAGTTTCGGGGAACTATTGGCGTTTTTGAAGGTAAAAACGGAAAACCTGATAATTTTGCAATCTATCAAATTTATCACCCATTTTTGTACTATCACAAAGCAAATCAACTTTCAGGCATAGGAGGGAAAATTAAAGAAATTTTTGGGGTTTATGTTGTTAAAACCATTGAAAATGGCGTTACAAACCTCAAAATTTGGGCTTATACTTTTGAAAATCCTTTGGATATTACAAGCATAAAGTTTGTAAAATCTGTTTGTTATCAATTAAATGTTTAATATTTTGATAAAAAATATATAATGCTTCACAATTTCAAAAATAAAGTCTTTAATAAAGACATTTTAGAAACGCTAAAACAACTGCCCGATGGTTGTTTGGATATGGTGTATGGAGACCCCGACTATAACGTTGGGATTAACTATGCGGGTAAAAGTTATACGCAAAAATGGAATGACTACATAGATTGGTACATAGAACTTACAAAAGAAAGTATGCGGGTTTTGAAGCCAACGGGCAGTTTATTTATGATGAACTATCCTAAACAAAATGCCTACTTACGTGTGAAATATCTTGACGAAAATGCCTATGATGTGCAAGATTATGTTTGGATTTATAATACCAATGTAGGGCATAGCCATAGACGTTTTACTACTGCACACCGTTCTATTTTGCACGCTACAAAATCAGTTGAAAACCATTTTTATAAAGATAACGTAGCAGTGCCTTACCAAAATCCAACCGATAAACGTATTAAGCAACGTATGGCAGAAGGGCACTTGGGACGTATGCCTTACTCTTGGTTTTATTTTGATTTGGTAAAAAATGTAAGCAAAGACAAAACCTTTCATTCTTGCCAAATTCCACTAAATTTAGTGGAAATGTTGATAAAATCTTGTACGCAGGAAAGTGATGATGTTTTTATTTTATTTGGTGGTAGTGGGTCTGAAATTATGCTTTGTAAAAACCTGAAAAGGAACTTTATCAGTTGCGAACTGCACCCTGAGTATTACGAAATGATACAAGACAGACTACAAAACAACGGACAAATAGCAGAAGAACATCGTTTAGGGTTTGTGCAAGAAAAACGAAAAATAGAAATATCAAGCAATATGAATTTGTTATTCTAAACTTGGTTTTGAGTTAGAAACTTCCCAAAACTGAAAATGTACACATACAAGTAGATGCGGGTTATGAAGGTAGAAATCAAATTGTACATTTCCGCTTCTGTCATTCTTCGCCCCAAACCGCCCATTTTTGCGCTTAATTTTGCCATTGCGCCCAGCAGCGAACTGTTTCCACGCTTTTTTGTTTTGTTTATTTAAACCAATACACCACATAACATGAACTACGAACTTTTGGGCAAAAGCGGACTTAAAGTTTCGCAACTTTGCTTGGGCACTATGGGCTTCGGAAAAGACTGGGGCTGGGGTGCGGACCTCGAAACCTCGAAACAAATTTTTGAGACCTTTGTGGCTGCGGGCGGCAATTTTATAGATACCGCAAACCTTTATACCGACGGCACAAGCGAAAGTTTTATAGGCGATTTTATGCAGCAAAACCGAGATTTTTTGGTGCTGGCTACCAAGTACAGCCTCCGAGATTCTGCCGCCAATACCAACCCAAACGCATCGGGCAACAGCCGAAAAAACATGATGCGCAGCGTAGAACTAAGCCTAAAACGACTGAAAACGGACTATATAGACCTTTTTTACCTACACGCCTGGGATAGCCTCACGCCAATAGACGAAGTAATGCGGGGCTTGGACGACCTTGTAACCCAGGGAAAAGTGAACTATATAGGCATAAGCGATACGCCCGCCTGGGTGGTAGCCAAAGGCAATACCTTAGCCGAACTCATGGGCTGGAACCAGTTTGTGGCTCTGCAAGTGGAGTATAGCCTGCTGCAACGCATGCCCGAGCAAGACCTGCTACCAATGGCGGCGCACTTTGGGTTGAGCCTCGTGCCTTGGGCACCACTGGCGGGCGGCGCACTCACGGGCAAATACCTGCGTGGCGAACCTGGACGACTAAAACAAGGCAGCACCCGACTCGGCGACAGAAGCATAGCCATTACCGAAAAACTCATAGAAATAGCCCAAACCCTAAACACCGAACCCGCCGCCGTAGCCCTAAACTGGGTGATGCAGCAAGCCAAAGCCTGCATACCAATAGTAGGCGCTACCAGCCCCGCCCAAGTGCTGCAAAACCTAAAAAGCACCCAAATAAAGCTCGAGCCCACGCACATAAGCCAGTTAAACGAGCTAAGTAAAATAGAATTTGGTTTCCCCCACGATTTTTTGCAGCAAGAGGGCGTAAAAGCCGTACTATACAGCGGTTTTTACGACAAAATAATAAAATAACGCCGAATATGCCCCAAAACATCGTTTTTTTTACGAGCTACACGCCCCTTTGGGGCGTGCATTACGACACCGAGCTCGAGCTCATTCAAAACCACATAGACCTCGGCGACCACGTAACCCAGCTTTTTTGCGATGGTGAACTGGCAGCCTGCGATGCCAACACGGGGCATTTTTTGGAAAGCTGCTACCAATGCCAAACCCGCCGCACCAACGGCGTAAAACGCATAGAAGGCAAACTAAACCAACAAAACCTGCTGAACCTCACAGCCGCCGACAAAAAAAACATAGCCGCTCTGCCACAGGCATTCGAAACCATAAAAAAACTGCAAGACCTCTACATAGAAAACTTTGACATAGGCTATGCCGCCGCCTCGTCGGTGGTAACCGCCACCCGAAACCCAAACACCGACCTACAAAAATACCAAAAGCTAACTCAACGCTACCTTACGTCGGCAGCCGCCACTTTTTTTAGCCTAAAAAACTACCTAAGCCAGCACCCCACCGACATTGTGTATGTGTTCAACGGGCGGTTTGCGCACCAAAGAGCCGTGCTCAGAGCCTGCCAGCAGCTCGGCGTAAGCTGTTACATACACGAGCGAGGGCAAACCAAAAACCACTACAACCTCACCAAAAATGCCTTGCCGCACGAATTTTCGTACATAAAAAACAAAATGTGGCAGCTTTGGAACGAAGAAAACCCCGAAACACGCCTAAAAATAGGCGCTCAATACTTCACCGACAGAGCCAAAGGCGTAGAGCAACACTGGAAATCGTTTACGGTGAGCCAAAAAAAAGACCTACTGCCGCCCGAGTGGAACGTAAATAAGCGCAACATCGTACTTTTTTGTTCCTCCGAAGATGAGTACGTGAGCCTGGGCAAAGAATACGATTACCCGTTTTATACCGACCAATTAAGCGGCATAAAACAAATAGCCGAAAGCATAAAAAACGACCAAAATACGCATTTATACCTGCGCATTCACCCGAACATGATAGATTTTGCAGCCGAAATCGTAGCGGCTTACCACCAAATTTCGCAGCACAATGTAACCATCATCGCCTCCGATTCGCCCGTAAGCTCTTACGCACTCATGCACCAAGCCAGCATCGTTTTGTGCTTCGGTTCTATCATGGGTTTGGAAGCCACTTTTTGGGGCAAACCTTCGGTTTTGCTGGGCAGCATGACCTACGGCGGGCTAAATGCGGTGTACGAACCCAGCAGCCACCAAGCCCTCATGGAGCTAATTTACACCCCAAACCTCGAGCCTAAGCCAGCCGAAAGCGTGCTTGTTTTTGGGTACTATATGTACAATTTTGGTACGCCGTTTAAGTTTTTTGTGGGGGAAACGGTAACCGAAGGCACATTTAAAGGAAAAAAAATAACAGATGGCAGCGAAAAGTGGGCATTCAAAAAAATTAAAAACATACTGAACACCACCCTTTTCAACCGCTCTTTAAGCCTTGTACTCGGCTACATATCCGCCCAAAAACTCGTAAAAAAATACACTAATTAACCACAAGTCGTTTGCTGTACGTGCCTTTTTGTTTTTTTACCTGAACCAAATACACGCCTTTGGGCAGCGTAGCCACATCTAAAACAAAGAGCTGCGTGCCTTTTTTGGCAGATGACTTGCTCAAAATTGGGCTACCCAATACATCAAAAACATTTAAAACGATGCCCTCGCCGCTCTCGTTGTCTATTTCTACCGTTGCGGAGGCATTGGCGGGGTTGGGGTAAATGCGGATTTGGGCGTTTTGCGTTATTTCATTTGTACCCACGCCTATGCTCACGCAATTAGACGAATTTATGCTGCTAAAACCACGCTCGTATTTGCCCGTAATGGCTTCTCTTATGGTTTGTATGCACACATAGCTGCCCGTTAGTGAGGTAAAATAAACCCTACAAAACGGCTGTGCCACTTGGCTTTTTGATAGCGACGAGTCGGCGTAGCTCATGCCCGCAATGGTGTTGGTTAGGGCATTGTGCATAAACGTAAAAGGCTTGTTGGTCAACGACATAATGCTGGATAGCTGCACGCCGCTTACCGTAAACTGCGCTGCGGCTACATTGCCATTTGGGTTGCGCACATACACATCGAAGTACCCTTGGGAGATGTGGGCGTTTTCGATGCTAAAAATAATGCTGTCGTTGGGGTTGTAGAGCATCGGTTTGTAGGTACAATGGTTGTGCGTGCCTATGGGGTGGTTGTGCCTGTTGCCGTATAGCAGGCAATTGTTGAGCATGGCTGCGTCGGCTATGGTTATGGTTTGGTCTTGGTTTAGGTCGGCACAGGCGGAGTGCGGTATGCTGGGGTTTATCACCAACTGCGCATAATCTTGTACATCTAAGCTGTCGGCGTTGCCGTTTTGGTTCACATCGCCCCAGATGCCGTTGCCGTTGCACATTCCGTTGCAGTCGGTTTTTGCCCTACCAAAAGGCACACCCAAGCAGTCCAGCACTGGCGGGCAGTTGGGCAATATTTGCATACTGCGCCCCACGCCCACGCTACCCATGCCTATTTTTACGCACACACGGGCGTAGTTGTTGTTGTAGTTTCGCTCTTGCCTGCCCGCTGCATCTGCCGACATATCCCAGTTCACACGTATCATTAGGGTGTATCTGCCCGTATCTATGTCGGTTATATCCACCCATTGGCAGTCCAGCCCTTGGTCGTAGGTATCTTGGCAATTAAACGATATGCCCATGTTGTTGCAGCCGTATTTGCCGTTGCCGCCAGCGGGGCAGCCCAGGTCTAATACACAAAAACCGCTTTTGAAACCCACTGGAATTGCGTTGTTGCTTGCATCAAAAAGTACGTACTCGGCATAGCCCGTGTAGTGGCTGTGCTGGTGGCACGGGTCCCAGTCGAACTGGTTGGGCTGGTTGGCGGGTGCGCCTATAAAATAATCTTGCGTGCCTATGTTGGCTATGGTTGTCGTAAATCGTATTACGGTGCGCTGCCCGTAGCCGTTTACACAGCCCTCGTTTACCATACATTGGTCGCTGTTGTTTATTGTGGTAAGGTGTATGGAGGTGCTTAGGTCGTTTTGGTTCACAATAAGGTCGGGTCCGGCGGGGCAGTTGGGGTTTCCTGGGTACATACAGAGTCCGCTCACGGTAGCCAGCGGCGAGTAGTTGCACGCCGTGGGGTCGGTGCAGCCTACTATTGCGCCCAAATAATTTACACGCCAGCTTATGGCATTGTTTGCGCAGCTACCATTTTTGTCGCCAATGCGCAGGTAATATGGTTTGTTTGCCTGTAATACGGGCGAAATTTCGGCTTGCAAACCGCACAAATCGTCGTTGTAATATATCGTAGCAATGTTTGTGGTATCGGGCGATAGGTTGGTGCAATAGTCGTACAAATAAATTTTTGTATCGCAGGTATTGCTGCTCAGGCACGTAGAAATGCTGTATTGCCCCGTGGTATCAGGCGTAAATTGATACCAAGTTTCGCTCTTGGGTGCTACGTAAAGCCCCGTGTTTCCGTTTATATTTATGGCGTTTTGGCAATTGTCGCCTATGCCGCAGCCCATGTAGCTAAGTTCTTGGTATGCAAACTGCCCGCCCGTGCGTATGGTATCGGCGTTGTACATCAGTAAGTAGCTCCCCATGCCAAATGCGCAGCACATACCGTCGCCGTAGCTGTCTTTCATCGCAAAAAGGTAGCATTTGTTGTCTGGCACGCACAAAGTATCGCTGTTCGAAGTGCCAGTGGCTACAATGTTGCCAGCGTTGTCTTTTACATTCCAAGAGGTTTCTTGCGGGTAATTGTCGGGCGTTACCTTTATAATAATGCGAGCCATGCCCGCAGGGCAGCTATTTTGGGCTTGCGCAAATATTGCAGTTATGCAGATAAGAACGAAAAGGGTAATTCTTTTGTACATTGTATTAGGTTTGGAAATGTGTACAATATTACGAAAAAAAAACGAATTGCGTTGATGAAATTTTTTGTGTATGAATGCGGTTAAAAGCACATAAAATATTGATAAAAAACGACTTGCATTTTTTTTCATTTTAATTTTGCAAATTCCAAAAATGCACGTATATTTGCACTCTCAATTACAAAGAGGGAGTTTAGCTCAGCTGGTTCAGAGCATCTGCCTTACAAGCAGAGGGTCACTGGTTCGAACCCAGTAACTCCCACCAAACCCACAGCGAAAGCTGTGGGTTTTTTTTGTTTAAATTTTTGGGTTGTGGTGCAAAATACCATAAAATTGTAGGCTTCGTGGAATTATGGTGAAAATGCAATGGCTGGCGTGAGACGTTGCACTGCAACGTCTGTACAAAAAATACAGAATTTATACCACGGCGTGAGACAAGGCAGTGCCTTGTCTCTACGAAAAATGTCGAAAACAATAACAGAAATACCGTACAGACGTTGCACTGCAACGTCTCCGATGCAGCGTGTGTACAAAAAATACTGGGAAATAAAATCCAAAATTTCAGCGCAAATTTTTTTTAATTAAAATAATTTTTATTTTTGTAAATTTGCCTTCCACTATATTTTTCATGAACGACATACTACTCAAGGTCATAAACATAGCCGACACCCAACTGCACGCCAACTCTTACATGGTAATACTCGAGGAGGTGTACGGCAACCGTCGCTTGCCAATTGTGGTGGGTTTTGGCGAAGCCCAAGCCATAGCCATTATACTGCAAGACCTAAAACCCGCCCGCCCGCTCACCCACGATTTGTTTGTAAAGCTCGCCAAGGGTTTTAACCTAAGCATCGAAAGCGTATCCATTACGGCATTGAAGGAGGCTACTTTTTTTGCCCAAATCCACTGCACGCAAGGCAACTACACCCAAAACATAGATGCTCGCTCCAGCGATGCCATCGCCTTAGCCATGCGCTTCGACTGCCCCATTTACACCAACGAAGCCGTGATGGAAGCAGCCAGCATTGTAGTAACCAATGCCTCCGACGACCAAAGCAACGAAGCCGCACCCAAAAGCAGCACAAAAACCGTGGAGCAGCAGATAGCCGACCTCGAACTGAGCCTCACCCAATTGCTTGCCAACGAAGACTACGAGGGCGCAGCCAGCCTGCGAGACAAAATTTCGCAACTCAAAGACCGAAATAGAAACTAAACCTTGGGCGCAGCTATCCGCTCCAAAAGCACAAAACTATAGTCAAACTCGTTTTTGGGTGGCTCGGCACTATGCCGCACCCGAGAAACCTCACGCCACTGAGCTGGGTCGGGTATAGCAAAAAAGGCGTGCGCATCGGCACAAACGGTGTGTACCACGGTGAGGTATATTCTCTGGGCAATGGGCAGGTATTGCTTGTATATTTCGCCGCCGCCAATCACAAAAATTTCTTGGCTTTGGGCTAATTTCAGCGCATCATTTATGTTTTGCGCCGTTTCACAGCCAGCTACCTCATAATTTTTTGCCCTCGAAATCACTATATTTTGCCTATTTGGCAGCGGCTTACCGATGCTCTCGTAGGTTTTTCTGCCCATAATTATGGTGTGCGCCGTGGTTATTTCTTTAAATCTTTTTAGGTCGGCAGACAGCCGCCACATCAGGGCGTTGTCTTTGCCTATTGCGCCGTTTTCGGCGGCGGCTACTATCAGGCTTATCATGGCTTATAGGTTTTTATTTTTTCGTGTATTACCAGCTCAAATGCCTCGCTATCCCAGTCGTTTTCTATGTTGGGCATCGCCAAAATTTGGTGCATAAATACATCTTGAATTTTACTGATGCGCACTGTTTCGGCATAAGGTATGTGGCTAAAAGTAACCATGGTGTAGAGCGGCAGCCAAATTTCGGGGTAGAGTTTGTGTATTTTTGCCTCTATTTTTTTGCGCAAAATAAATTGTGGGTCGGAGGTCAAATCCCGCATTTCTATAAAATTATATTGGGCAAGTGCCGCTATGGCATCGGCGTTGGGTTTGCGGCTGGCTTCAAACTGGCTCAGTATTTTTTGCCAATCGGTTTCGGTATCCAAAATTTGGTCTAAGATGGTACAATCCTCGAAGCCGCTGTTCATGCCTTGCCCATAAAACGGCACAATGGCGTGGGCGGCATCGCCGATGAGTACGGTGTTGCCGTTTTTCCACGGATAGCACTGCATCGTAACCAAGCTCGCCGTGGGGTTTTGCATAAACTGCGCCACACAATCGGGGGCAAGGCTCGTAAAATCGGGCAAATAAGTATCGAAAAAAGCGGTAACTTCTGCTTCGGTTTTTAGGCTCTCGAACGAAACTTCGCCCTCAAACGGAAAAAACAACGTACACGTAAAACTACCGTCGAGGTTGGGTAGGGCAATGAGCATAAAGTTTTTTCGCCCCCAAATGTGCAGGGCGTTTTGTTCCAAGGCAAATGCGCCGTTGGGCAGTGCGGGTATGTTCAGTTCTTTGTAGCCGTGCGCCAAGTAGTGCTGCGAAAAATCAAACCGTGGCTGGATTTGCATCGCCTGCCTCACCTGCGAATATGCGCCATCTGCCCCAAAAATGAGGTCGCTTTTTACCTGCGTTTGTACTTGCGTGTGTTTGTTTTCGAGGCTTAGTTCTGTTTTTTCAAAGTTTACATCGAGGCATTTTTCATCAAAAAAGAACTGCACATTTGGGTTTTCGTCGGCGAGTTCCAGCAGTTTTAGGTTTAGCACACCCCGAGAAACCGAGTATATCGCTTGGTTTTCGGTGCCGTAGGGCTGGTAGCTTAGGCTGCCATCGAGGCTGTGCATGATGCGCCCGTACATGGGTATGCCTATTTTGCGCACATCGGGTTCTATGCCCACGCCTTGCAGCCCACGCCAGCCACGCTCGCTCAGGGCAAGGTTGATGCTGCGCCCAGCATAAATTTTGGCGGTGCGTAGGTCGCTGCGGCGGTCGTAAACTTGCACTTTGTAGCCCCTGCGGCTCAAATAAATAGCCAGCAGCGAGCCTACCAAACCAGCGCCTACAACCGAAGCCACAATGGGCGTATCTTGGATTTTAGTCATGAAAATCAGTAATTTTTCTGCAAAAATACAATATCTTACACTTAAAATGATGCAAAAAATGGCTAAAATTACCCTTTTTTCAAACCATCACCCTAAATTTGTTGTAGAACCAATCCGCTAAGTACTTTTGGTTCGAAACTGGTGGATTTGGGCGGCATTATCCCACCAAAATCGGCGATGCCAAACACCGCCTCTATGCTCGGTGCTTTACACAAAAACACACAAGCGGTGTCGGTTCTGCTTAGTAAGTGCTTAAATTCGGGCAGCGCAATGTTCCTCGAGCCAAAGCCAAGGCGTGGGTCGGTACTCGGGTTTGTGATGCCCAAACAAGGCGAAAGTATGTGGTTTTGCAGCAACGAAACGTCCAAATTATCCAGCGCAGACGATGGACTATCTGGCTTTGTTGCCGCCGTATTTTTGGGTTTGAGTTGGTAGGTTTCTTGGCGTGTACACAGCAAAAAATTTCCGTTTGGTAGGTATTGGTGGTACATTTGGTTCAAATTACACTTTTTTACGTGGTAATTCACCTCAATTTTTTGCATGATTTCGTCTAAATCAAAGCCCTCGTGGTTTTTTATGAGCCGATAAAAAGGGTGGATTGCCAGTTGGTTGTGTGGCACGAGCAGCACCGAAAACTGTGGCGCATCTAAATCCGAAAAAACCGCCGCCCTGTGGTGTCCGTCGGCGATGTAGAGGCAAGGCATAGCCGCAAAAGCCCGCCCGATGACAGCCACGGTTGCGGCATCTGCCACCACCCAAAGTTTGATTTGTATGCCCGTTTGGTGCTGCAAACTAAACGTGGGCGTGGCTTGGGTAGCCGTAAAAACGGCATCGTCGATGGCTTTGTTTTTAAAATAACTAAGCATCACGGGTGTGGTATTTATGCCCAAATTGCCCAAAAAACCCGATAGCTGTTTGCGCCGTTCGGTGCGGGTGTTCTCGTGTTTTTTGATGGTATTTTGGTTGTAATCCGCCGTTTGCACGCAGCCCACTATCCCAGTTTGGGTGTGGTTTTGGCTTTGGGTTTGGTAAATGTAGTAGGCGTTTTGGGCTTGCTTGCGGTAGATGCCCTCGGCTAAAAATTGGTCGAAAATGCGCTTACATTGCAAAACGCTTTGAGGCTCTTGGCTTTTTTCGGGGTTGGCAGCCGAGAGTATTTTACCAAAAGAAAACGGGTTGTTGCCCAGTTCTATGGCTTGTTTTTGGGCATTGAAGCGCAAATGCTCGGGCAAAATAACCTGAGGCGCAAACTCGGGCGCAGGCAAAAAAGCCTGAAATGGCAATACTTGGGGCATATATGGGTTGATGGTAAAAGTATGCAAGATAGGTTTTTTTTGTCATTTTTTTGAAAATATGCTGCAACCAAAAAAAATCCTTTAAAATATCAACGGAACATACTATTTTTACGTTTTAATTGGTCATAACCTTTCCTTAAAACACCAGAATATAAAAGATGAAAAAACTTACAAAATTGTGCCTTGGCACACTAACCATGCTTGCACTTGTTTTGCAAGCGCAGGCGCAGGGCATCATGCCCAACCTAAATACCGAGCTGGGGCGCTACTCTGGCGGTTATTTGCGCATTAATGTAACTTTGAAAGAGCAGCTAAACAGCAGGGCTTTGTACCAAAAATTTGAGCTGGAACAAGTGCCTGTAAAGCGCAGAGCCAGCATTGTAGAAGCTGAATTGCAAGCCATAGCCAACCGCACGCAGCCCTCGGTTTTGGATTTTATACAGCGTTTTGAGACTACTGAGCCTGGGCAATCCATGAACATTACGCCTTATTATATAGCCAATACCATTGGTTTGGAGGCTAAACCAGCACTTATAAAAGCCTTGGTTAGCCACGAGTTGGTGGATTATATAGACATGAGCATAGAAAACTACCTTGCGCCCACGCTGGCGAGTTGCGGCGTTACTTCCGAAGAGTCGGAGGCGGTGGCAAGCTCGCCCAACGGCAGCGAGCAGGGTTTGAAGGTAATAAAAGCACCTTTTATGTGGAACTTGGGCTACACGGGGCGCAATACTTTTGTAATGATAGTAGATGACGGCACTTTGGCGGGCAATCCTGCATTGAGAGATAATTTTAAGGGCAATTTTTACCCGCTATCCGAGTCGTATTTTAGTAGCAATGGCTTGGGGCTAGCACCTACGTGCTTTGGTGGTCCCGAAACGCACGGCACGCACACAGCAGGTACGGTTTGCGGTTTGGCTCGTGCCACAAACGATACGATAGGCGTGGCTTTTAACGCCCTTTGGATGGGTAGCTCGCCCATTGGTACGGGCTGCCCAGGCGCAGCCGACGTGCTGGCTACTTACCAAAAAGCCCTTAACCCCGACAACAATGCTTCAACCGACGACCAACCCACGGCTATAAATAACTCTTGGGGTTATACTTCGGCGGGTACATCTTTTTGCAGCAATAATTATACCGTAGCCGTAAGTGCGTTGGAAGCAGCCAATGTAGCCGTGGTTTTTTCGGCGGGAAACGATGGACCGAGCGCAAGTAGCGTGCATGGTTTGGGCTATATGAAAGAAGGCGGTTTGGTAGATGCTTTTTCGGTGGGGAACTTAGATGGAAATTCTGCCAACTACACCATAAACTCGAGCTCGAGCCGAGGACCAAATCCTTGCGGCGGCGCGGGTCCATTGCTCATAAAACCCGAGGTATCTGCACCTGGTACCGATATTCGTTCGGCAACTGGCATAGGCGGCTATGCGCTGCTCACGGGTACATCTATGTCGGGTCCGCACGTAACGGGCGCAGTGGCGCTGCTGGCGGAGGCTTTTCCGAACGTGAGTAGCATAAACCTAAAACTGGCTCTGTACAACTCTGCCACCGATTTGGGTGCTGCGGGCGAAGACAATGCCTACGGCAAAGGACTTATAAACCTACAAGCCGCATACAACGCCCTGATAGCCGCTGGCAACACGCCAACGCCTGCGCCAAACCCAGCCTACGACATTGTGGTAAGGGAAATAGTAAACCCCAAACTGGTGGCTTGTACCAGCACCACCGCCCCCGTGGTGGAGTTTGTAAACTTAGGCACAACGACCCTAAGCTCGGCTACCATTACTTATAAACTGGACGCTGGTACTATCCAAACTTTTAACTGGACAGGAACGGCTGCGCCAAACCAAGTGGTGCGAGCTACCTTGCCCGCCGTAACTACCACGCAAACCGCCAACCCGCACACGCTAACCATAACCGTAAACCCAGCCGCTGGCACTGATGCCAACTCGCTGAACAACAAACGCACTATTACGTACAACATAAAACCTGCGGTACAAATAAATACGGTGGAGGCATTTGAGTTTTCGGCGATGCGCCTAACCAAATACACCGAAAACGACGTAACCCAAGACGGCATTACCTGGAAACTCATTGCGGCAAGCGGACTTACTGGCGTGCGCTCGGCTGGCTTGGAGTTTTTTGCGATGGCACGCCTAAACCAAATAGATGAACTAATAAGCTCGCCGATAAATGTGCCTACAACGGGCAATATTTATATGTATTTTAACAGAGCTTACAAGCAAAGAAGCTCTGTGTTCAGAGACAGCCTAAAAATTATGGTTTCGCAAGATTGCGGACTTACCTACCAACAAGTATATGCCAAAGGCGGCGCTACGCTGGTAACTACGGCTGGAAATGCCTCTACTTCTTGGGTGCCTTCGTTGGCTGCCGAATGGAAAAAAGACTCGGTGGTGCTATCGCAGTTTGCAGGCACGAGCGATATTTTGGTAAAATTTGTGGGCAAAAATGGCGGTGGAAACAACTTGTACATAGACAATGTGGAGGTGAGAAATACCCTTGCGCCAAGTGCCGAAAATACTGTGTTGGGCGACGACAAACTAAGAATTTACCCGAACCCAACCAACGAAATTTTGTGGATAGACTACGAAAATGACAACAACCCAAGTGCGCAAATAACCCTGCTGAACACCATGGGTGCTACCATACAAACCATACAAATAAACCAACGAGGCTCGGGCAAGCAAAGCCTTAACCTAAGCGGTTTGGCGCAAGGTATGTATATTTTGCGTTTTTGCAATGCTTCGGGCTGCAAAAATGTAAAAATTAGAAAGGATTAAGGTGTAATAATAGCGACAGAAATTTGCCACTGCAATCGCCCGAAAAGCGATTGCAGTGTACCGTGGTGGTGGGCTGTTTATTGCGAAAAATCTCCTTTCGCTCGTCTTCGCACATTAACCAGTTAGCCAAAATTGTTTTACTAAGCTGCCGCCCGTTAGCGGTCGTGCTATGAAAATAGAACAAACTCTTAAATAGACTACAAGAAATGAATGCAGAAATTGAAATGAAACCAAATGAACTAATTTTGGAGTATCATAAACTTCATCAGAAAATCTATGCAGATTATGGACTGACAAGTTTGAGTGGACTAAAGAACGAATTCAAGTTAAACGGACGTGCGCTTTTGGTCTGGCATAGTGATGCGACCAGAAAATGTTCAGTTAAGTATAGTGGACAATTTTATCACATGAAGAATTTTGACGACATTCTTTTTTGTTCAGAAGAGTTGCTCTATTTTACTGCGTCTTTATATTTATACAGACCTTACATCAACAATCCATTAAAAGAAAAAATTTCACTTAGTGGTGGAGTAATTTATCCGAACTTTCAAAACCACTATGCAAAGCGATATAGTATGTTCGCTAATGTAGCAAGCCAAAGTGTATATAATTTTTGGGACAGGGTTGGTGATATGATTGCTGCGTTCTTCCCAGAAAAAATTGACCCTTCTCGGGTTTTTTTTCCTACTGCAATGGACACTATTCCTGTTGAATTTCACACAAGTGAAAATTATTTGTGGCTTGACAATTTCCGCAAGACGGACTACAAGGAATTAAATGAAAGGCGAAAACAGGTCGTTCACTATACAACAACCGAAACCGACTACAAATACCAACATTTAGAAAAGGGTTCAGGAGATAGAGAAGCAATGATAAAAATTCAGGCAGAAAGGGAAGCACTTCCTGACTTTTATAAAAACCATATAGACCTGACATTACATGGAATGGCACGGACGCTATCACTCTTAGAAGAAATTACAAACGCTTTATTTGCAGATATACAATAACTTATACTGACGAACCCTAAACAAGAAGAGGCAAGCGCTAAAGTACCTACCCGAAACTCCATATTATCCAGCTCCAAAAGGGCTGGATAGTATGGTTTTACACATTTATATTCATCAGCTCACGGGCGGTTTGCAGCGCAGTTTCGGTTACACGCTCGCCGCTTATCATTTTGGCTATTTCTACCACACGCTCCTCGGTGGTTAGCAGCTTAATTTTGCTCACCGTATTTTGCGATGAATTGTCTTTATAAACAAAAAAATGTTTGTCGCCCTTCGATGCAATTTGGGGCAGGTGCGTAATGGCCACCACTTGGTGTTTGTGCGCCAGTTTTTGCATCATTTCGCCCACCTTAAACGCCACCTCGCCCGATACGCCCGTGTCTATTTCATCAAAAATAATGGTGGGCATTTGCATATAGTCCGCCACCAGCGATTTTATGCACAGCATCACCCGAGATAGCTCGCCGCCCGAGGCAGCCTTGGCTATTTCTATGGGTTCTGCGCCCTTGTTTGCGCTAAAAAGCAGCTCTATTCTGTCTATGCCAAAGTTCCGTTTTTGGAGTTCTTCCACGGTTATTTGTTGCAATTTTATTTTTGCATGAGGCATATTCAGTTCTCTTAGCATCGCCGATACTTGGGTTTCGAAGGGTGCTATCACCTTTTTTCTGCGTTCCGAGAGCTGCAAAGCTATGGTGCGTGTGGCTTTTTCGGCTACCTGCACGGCTTTGAGTTTTTGCTCCAAATTGCCATCAAAATTAGAGATGCTATGCAGTTTTTTTTCTAAATTTTCGCTTAGGTTCAGCAGCTCCACCAGTGAGCTAAGGCGGTGTTTTTGTTGCAGCCTATATATCTCCGACAGCCGATTGCCCACGACCATCAGCCGCTCGGGGTTGCTGCTTAGTTCTTCGTTTAGGTTTTCTATTTCGAAACAAAGCTCTTTTAGCTCCACATAAATGGCACGCAGGCGGTTGTGCAGCCCTTCTATTTTGGCGTTAAATTTTTGTATGTGGCTTAGGCTATTTTGCGCCAGTCCAAGCTGGTTCACCGCCGACTGGTCATTGAAACTAAGCAGGGTTATGGTCTGTTGCAGGCGTGTTTTTATGGTTTCAGAGTTTTCCAGCAGGCTTTGCTCTTGTTCCAAAAGCTCTTGCTCGTTGGGGTTGCTTATGTTCAGCTTTTGTAGTTCTTCGTACATAAACTGCACAAAATCCGTCTCACTTTTGAGCAATTGTTCGTTGGTGCGTAGCTGGTGGTAGGCTTTGTCTAAGGTCCTAAAATTTTGCAGTGCCTCGTCGTATTTTTCTATCACGAGCTGGTTTTTGGCTAAGGCATCTACAATCGTGAGCTGAAAATTGGTTTCGTTTAGCTGCAATGTGTGGTGCTGCGAGTTGAGGTCTATGAGCCGCTCGCCCAGCTCTTTGAGCAGTTGTATGCTCACGGGCGTATCGTTTATAAACGCCCTAGATTTTGCGGAGGGCAGTATTTCTCGCCGCACAAAAACAATGTCGTCGTAGTCCAGGTCGTTGGCATCAAAAAACCACTTAATATCCAGGTTATCTATCGTAAAAATCCCCTCCACCACGCATTTTTCGGTGTCGTTTAGCAGCGTTTTGGTGTCGGCTCGGTTGCCGAGTATAAGCCCCAGTGCGCCCAACAAAATGCTTTTTCCTGCGCCTGTTTCGCCAGTAATTACGGTCATATTGTCCGAAAAGTCTATTTCCAACGATTCGATGAGCGCATAGTTGCGTATGGTAAGTTTTTGGAGCAAGGTATAAAATCTAAGTTCTTGGGTACAAATGTAATTAAAATTCTGTTATGCCGCAACTTGTGTGCTTATATGCGTGTGAGTACGGCGCAAAAAAGCGTGTCGGCGTGGTGTTTTGCGCCCTCGATGTACTGCATTTTATCCAGTTTTAGGTCGTTGGTGGCTACCAAACTGGCTACGATGTCTTCGTTTTCGGCTTTATAAACCGAGCAGGTGATGTACAGCAGTTTGCTGCCAATTTTTAGGTATTGTATCGTGTTTTTGGCTATTTCTATTTGTTTTTTGGCAAAAATGGCTATGTTTGCAGGCTCGAAGTGTAGCAGTTGCTCGGGCGTGCGCCCCCACGTGCCTGACCCCGTGCAGGGTGCGTCCAGTATCACGCCGTCGAACTGTTTGGGGAACGAAGCCATGTTTTCCAGCGGCGCAAACTTGCTTAGGTCGGCGGTGGCTTGCTGGTAGTTTTTTAGGTTGTATTGTTTAAATCGGGTTTTTAGGTTGTTCAGCACGCTGCTCCGCAGGTCGGTTACGTACAGTTTTAGGGTGGGTTCCAGGTCGTGCAGCAGCAGGCTTTTGCCGCCAGAGGCAGCGCAGCTATCCCACCAGTGCTGCTGTGGTTTGGGGTGCATGAGCCGTGCCGTAAGCTGCGACGAGCGGTCTTGCACCTGCACAAATCCATCTTTAAAAATAGATAAATCCGTGATATTTCCCCGCAAAATGCCCAAAACATTCGGCATTTCGGCATCGGTTTCGTAGCTTATTTTGGCTTTTTCCAGAGCTTCCAAGGTTTGTTTTTCGTAGCCTTTGCGTATTCTAAGCCATATTTTGGGTGTGTAGGCAAAGCCCTCAAAAAAATTGCTTTTGTTCAGCAGCTCCGAAACTTGTTCCTCTGCCACAAAAATCTTGGCATAGTCTATCTGCGGCGTTTCAAAACTTTGGGTGTGGTGCGCCACAAAAGCCTCGTCCGAAAAATGGTGCGTGAGCGCACAGCAAGCCACTATTTTTTGGTCAATACTCATGTTTTGTCCCTCAAAACCCTTGTGCAGGCGCAAATAAGCGTAAGCCGCATTGGCATAAAACCTGCGGTCTTGGCTGCCCATTTGCTTGTTTTTGCCAAAAAAATCTTTTAGGTAAGCCTGAAAAGGCTGCTTGGTTTTATACCCAGCCAGTATTTCTTTTAGTTTTATAAGTCTAATTTCTTGTATCAAAATATGTGGGTTATCAGTTTGTTTTGTGTATAAATGGGTACTACTGGCGCTGTGTTGTAGCTGGTGCAATACACCAAATCGGCATCGGTGCCGTGCTGCTGCAAGCGTTTGTAGTGCGACGAATTTTTTAAATACTCGGTTATATTTCCCTTGGCTTGTTCGTATATATTGGCTGCCATCAGGCTGGCATCGTCGGCTATTTCGTAGTTTTTTTCTGCCATTTTTTGTACCAATGCGCCCGCAAAAAGCGTATCCTCGAGGCTCGGGCTGTCTTTCCAGCCCGCACAAACGATTATTACATCGCAGTTTTTTTGGTGCAGGTAGTTCACGCAAGCCTGCAAATTCACAAAAGCCCCACAAATAATTTCTTGCGCCCCGTGGCATTCATTTAGGCATTTTGTGCCGTTGGTGGTGGTAAGCACAACGGTTTTTTGGCGCAAATTTTCACTTAAAAAAGCCAGCGGCGAGTTACCCAAATCAAATCCCGCTACCGTTTGCCCGTTGCGCTCGGCGGCTGTCAAATAGCCTTGCGCTTGGTGCGCCTGCGCCTCGGCTATGGTGGCTACGGGCAGTATGGCGGCTATGCCTGCGTGCAAGCCAGCGGCTATGGTGCTGGTAGCCCGAAACACATCTACCACCACCGCTATTTTTTGGTTTAGCGCATATACGGGCAGCAGCATCGGCGAAAGACAGGTTTCTATTTTTTTCAAAAAGTCGGTGTTTTATATTTTATCCTAAGTATTTGCCCACAATAGGCATTCGCCTGCCCGCCCCAAAAGCCTTGCTCGAAACCCGCAAAATAGGGCAAAACTGGTTGCGTTTGTATTCATTTATGTTCACCAAACGCAGCACACGAGCCACCAGAGCCGCATCGTAGCCCTGCGCCACCAGCTCTTGCGGGCTGCGGCGGTGGGCTATGTATTGCATCAATATTGGGTCCAGCACGTCGTATTCGGGCAGGCTGTCGCTGTCTTTTTGGTCGGGGCGCAGCTCGGCACTTGGGGCTTTTGTAAGTATGTTTTGGGGTATTATTTCCTCGTATTTATTTATGCTTTGGCACAGGGCATACACTTGGGTTTTGTACAAATCGCCGATGACCGAAATGCCGCCCGCCATATCGCCGTACAAAGTGCCGTAGCCCACCGCAAGCTCGCTTTTGTTGCTGGTATTTAGCAGTATGTACCCAAATTTGTTGGTATATGCCATCAAAATCAAGCCCCGCAGGCGGCTCTGTATGTTTTCTTCGGCAATGCCAAAGGGTAAATCCTTAAAAAAAGGCTCGAGTACTTGGTTCGTAACCGTTTCAAAAGCCGTTTTTATCGGTACAATGTCGTGGCTTATGCCCAAGTTTTTTATCAGTTGCAGCGAGTCGCTTATCGAGCCCTCCGACGAAAACTCCGACGGCATCAGTAGCACGTGTACATTTTGGCTGCCCAGTGCCTGCGCCGCCAGCACGCTCACCAGCGCACTATCCACGCCCCCCGACAAACCTAAAATCGCCTTTTTAAACCCCAGTTTTTCAAAATAATCTTTTATTCCCAACAGCAAAGCCTGATGTACAAGCTCATAATTTATGGCTGGCTCTGTGGGTTCTATCGTCGGTTTTTGCCTTGGTTTGTCCGCTTTTAGCTCGCTTAGGGTTACAAAACCGAGGTCTTCCTTAAAGTTTTTTAGGCAAAGTATTTGGTTGCCGCTCGTATCTAAGGCTTGGCTATTGCCATCGAATATAAGCTCCGTTTGTGCGCCGCAATGGTTCACATACACAATCGGTATGCGGTAGGCTTGGGTGTTTTGCAGTAAAACTTGGCTGCGGCTCTCGGCTTGGGTGTAGCTAAATGGCGATGCCGAAAGGTTGATGATAAGCTCGGGTTTTTGGGCTATGAGCTGCTCCATGGGCGAAGTGTCGTAGAGGGCGTTTTCGCCAAAATTCCATATATCCTCACAGATGGTAACGGCTATTTCCACGCCATTTAGGCGCACGGTTTGGTGCTGGCTGGCTGGCTCAAAGTAGCGGTACTCGTCAAAAATATCGTAGGTCGGCAGCAGAGTTTTGTGTACAATGCTGTGTATTTTTTGGTTTTGCAGCAGGTACGCCGAGTTGTACAGCGGCTTGCCCTTGGGGTCGGGGTTGGGGCAAGGTGCGCCCACCAGTGCGGCTATGCCGTGGCAGTGCTGCGCTATTTCGTTCACGGCGGTTTGGCAGAGGTGTATAAAATCGTCGAACTCCAAAAAATCTCGGGGCGGGTAGCCGCACACCGAAAGCTCAGGAAAAACCACCAAATCTGCGCCTGCCGCTTTGGATTGCGCTATAAAATCGATTATTTTTTTTGTATTGGCATCAAAATTACCAATGTGTACATTTATTTGGGCGAGCGCTATTTTCAAAATCACAACTTTCTAAACAATGGATACAATTATTTTTACAAAGTTACTCAAAAAAACACGGGCATTGCCCAAAAAAACAAAAAATGCGCTAAGGTTCTAAGTTTTGCAGTTTGAGCATCGCTTCTTGGTAGCCATTTAGGTCTTTCCAGTTCCAGGTTTGCAGTGCCGAGTAGTAGGCTTTTGCCTCACGTGTGGTTATTTTTTGGTTGTTTATTTGCGTAATTTTAAACCCAAACTGCTTGTTCACCAAAAAATCGCTTAGGCTCTCGCCGTTCAAATCCAACGCCCAATCGTTGGTGCTGCTCAGGGGCAGGTTGTCCACCTTGCTACCGTTGCTAAACTCGAGGCTAAGGTACAGCGGCACTTGCCCTATGCTGTCGTTTAGTTTAAACCATTGCTCGGTAACCAGCAGTTTTTTTAGGCTAATGCGCTCGTTTTTGCTGTAATCGGTGCTGTGGTACGTGCCGCCGCTGTTCAAAAAATCCTCCTTCATATCGTTGGCATACGCATTTAGGGCAAGGTATATTATGTTGTTTCCCGAGGTGTAGTTATTTGGGTTCCAAGGGTAAATTTCGTAGGTAACGTATTTTTGGTTGCGCAAAAAAGGCACGGTAGGAATGTAGTTGTTTTTGGTAAAAAAGATGTTTTTTATCCTGTTTTGCTTGCTATCCATGCGCACTTTTTTGCCGCCAAAGTCTATTATTTCGTAGTTGAACACAAAATTACTCAGTGCCTGCTCAAAACTAAGCTCGCCCGGTCCGTCGGCGTTGGTAAAAACTTTGGTGGTGAGCAATTCTTTTTTTAAATCCGTAGCGTTTATAAATCCGTAGTTTATGAGCGAAGTATCGTCCTGAAAAAACTGAAAGCCCTTTATTTCGCAGCTCGTGTTTTTGCCCGAAAAATTCCATAGCTCGTAAATATAAAAGCCCGTGGCGTTTTCGAATGTGGTGCCGCTAAGGCGTTCCATGTTGGTTATGGCTACTTTTGAGCGCAACCGCTGCGTTTGGTTGGCATCGGGGTAAAGTTTTAGCTGTCCCGAAATCAGTTTTGGATATACGAGCCTGGCAAGCTCCGACACAATGTTGTAGCCGAAGTCGGTTTTTTGGTTGGCTGCCAAAACTTTGATAACTACGGTGTTTTGCGCAAAAACGGTTTGACCGCTGGCAAAAAACACAAAAAAAATGAGGTACAGGCGTATATTTTGTTTCATAAAAGACTTGATGTAAAATTAAAGTACAAAGAAACAAAAAAGCCTTAATTTTGCAAACTAAATTCATAAAAATATATGCGCATACGCAAAAACGATACTTATATTTACTTTTTTCTGGATTGGCTGGCGGCTGGCGTGGCTTGGGCGTTGTTTTTTGTGTATCGGAAAATGTATGTGGAAACGCCGCTCTTTGGCGTAGATGTAGCCGTGTATTTCGACAAAAAACTGGTGAACGGCACGCTTATCATTGCTTTTTATTGGGTGATTTTGTACGCATTGCTGGGCTGCTACAACGATGTTTACCGCAAATCTCGGCTAAATGAGCTTGGCATTACTTTTTTGGCTACGCTTATAGGCACTATTATTTTGTTTTTTTCGCTGCTTTTAGACGATATTGTGGCTTCTTACCAAACCTATTATCAGTCGTTTGCGGCATTGTTTGTGCTGCATTTTGTGCTTACTGGGCTGGTGCGCACGGTTTTTCTTACCAAAATAGCGGGCAGGTTTGCGGCTGGCAGCATTCGTTTTAATACCTTGATGATAGGCGGCAATGGCTTGGCTACCGATTTATACGAGCGGCTTGCAATGCAAAAAAAGGGCTTGGGCTATCATTTTTTGGGATTTATAGACCCCGTGCATACCCAAAAATCGAAGATAGAGACCCAACTAAAACGCCTCGGCGGCTTGGCTGATGTGTCGCAGGTGATACAAAGCTACCAAATAGAGGAGGTGGTGATAGCCCTCGATAGCCAAGAGCAACACAAGTTTAAGGAGCTGATAAATGTGCTGCGGGGCGAAAAGGTGATTATAAAAATTATACCCGATATGTACGACATTATGCTGGGTCATGTAAAAATGCAGCAGATTTTTGGCGAGGTGCTAATAGAAATTTACCCCGACATTATGCCCTCGTGGCAGGTTTTTCTAAAACGAGTAATTGATATGGTGGCGGCTGTGGCGGCTATGGTTTTGTTGTTGCCGCTGCTTTTATATACGGCGTTGCGGGTAAAATTTTCCTCGAAAGGCAGTATATTTTTTCGGCAGGAGCGTGTGGGTTTGCACGGCAAAAAGTTTTTTATTACCAAGTTTCGGTCCATGTACGAAGATGCGGAGGCTGGCGGTCCGGCTCTTTCTGACGGGCTAAACGACCCACGGATTACGCACTGGGGCAAGACCATGCGCAAGTTTCGGTTAGATGAGCTGCCGCAGTTTTACCACGTGCTTATAGGCGATATGAGTTTGGTGGGTCCACGCCCCGAGCGTGCGTTTTACATAGCGCAAATAGAAAAACAAGCGCCTCACGTAAAAATACTGCATACGGTGCGCCCTGGCATTACATCGTGGGGGCAGGTGAAATATGGCTACGCCGATACGGTGGCGCAAATGATAGAGCGGCTGCGGTTTGATATTTTGTATATCGAAAATATGTCGCTGCTCGTGGATTTTAAGATAATGATATACACCGTGCTGATTATAGCGCAGGGCAGGGGGAAATGATGCTGCAAACGCCTGTGCTTTTTATTGTGTTCAATCGGTTGGATTTGACCAAGCGGGTTTTTGAGCGCATAAGGCAGGCGGAGCCTGCGCAGCTATTTATAGCTGCCGACGGCTCTCGCCCGCTGAAAGCGGGCGAGAGCCAGCAATGCGCCGAGCTTAGGGCGTGGCTTTTGGGCAATATAAGCTGGAATTGCGAGGTAAAAACGCTGTTTCGCACCCAAAACCTCGGCTGCGCCGAAGCGGTGAGCCAAGCCATTACGTGGTTTTTTTCGGAGGTAGAGCAAGGCATTATACTCGAAGACGATTGCCTGCCGCACCCGTCGTTTTTTGGTTTTTGCGAGCAGCTACTGCACCACCACAAGCACAACCCCAAGGTGTGGAGCGTGGGCGGCAGTAATTTTCAGCACCAGAGGCAGCGTGGGCAGGCGAGCTACTATTACAGCCAGTACGCCACCGTGTGGGGCTGGGCTACGTGGCGCAGGGCGTGGCAGCACTACGATTTGTACCTTAGCACCCTGCCCCAATTCAAGCAAAACAACACCATAGCCAGCGTATTTACAGAGGAAAAAACCCAACAAAAATGGCTCAAAACCTTTGAAGAAGTACACAAAAAACAACACGATACCTGGGATTATTCGCTGTTTTTTGCCCAGTGGCAGCAAGGCGCACTCGCCATTACGCCCCAAAAAAACTTGGTGAGTAACATCGGTTTCGATAGCCGAGCCACGCATACCATAAACCCACGTGCGCAAAAAGCCAACCTGAAAACCGCCGCTATAACCCAAAACCTCAAACACCCAAAGCAACTGGTAGCCCACCGAGCCGCCGACCGTTATTACGAAACACAAGGAAACCAAGCCCAAAAACTACTGCGGCGCATAAAATACAGGATACAACTGATTTTGGGGCTAAAAAAAATGCCGCCAAGCCAATAAACAAAATATTTTTGTACAAAAATCGTTTTAATTACGTAGTTTTGCGCTCCGAACACCAAAAAAAACCAAGTACCCAAATACAAAGCCGAGCCAATGCAACCAGTTAGCACAACAAACCGTTTTGTTAAAAACAAATAAATCGTTAAATTTGTCATACAAAAAATGAAAAAAATAATATTTGGCATAGTTTTTACATTAACCACATTCACCACGGCATTTGCACAGCGATTTGCCTACGTAGATACCGAATTTATACTAAAACAAAGCCCCGAATACAGCGCAGCCCAAAAGCAAATAGAAACCCTAAGCCAGCAGTGGGCAAAGGAAATAGACGACAAACGCACAGAATTGGAACGGTTGCAGCGCACACTCTTAGCCGAAAAAGTGCTGCTAACCAAAGAAATGTACGACCAACGCCAAAAAGACGTAGCCAAAAAAGAAGCAGAACTCAGCAGCACCCAACAAAAATATTTTGGCTACGAAGGCAGCCTATTTAAAAAACGCCAAGAGCTTATAAAACCCATACAAGACAAGGTTTACAACGCCATAAAAGACATGGCAAACAGTAGAAGCTACGATTTTGTGTTGGATAAATCGTCGGGCGGTGCGGGCATATTGTTCGCCAACCCAAAGTTTGACCGCAGCGAAGACGTGATAGAGCTACTGGGCTACATAAAAAAAGCCAACCTAAAACCGAACGCCGACGAAGGCAAAAAACCAGCAAACAACCCCGACCAACCCCGTAGGTCGAAAGAAAAATAAACCAATAATTAATCATAAAAACAAAAAAATGCGTAAATTGATTTTTACCCTTTTGGCAGCAGTAAGCCTCGCTACAAGCAGCCAAGCCCAAACCATCAAGCTCGGACACATTAACTCTGCCGAAATAATAGAGGCAATGCCCGCCATGAAAGTAGCCAAAGACAGCCTACAAAGGTTTAGTGCCGCCATAGAAAAACAGTATGGGCAAATGGGCGCAGAGTACCAAAACTTGCTAAAAGAATACGATGCTTTGCCCGCAAATGTAGAATCGTTTGTGAAAGAAGACAAAGAAAAACAACTTTTGGCAATGCAAGAACGCATAAAAACTTTTGAAGAAGGCGCACAACAAAAAGTAGCCAAAAAACAAGAGGAACTCGTGCAGCCCATCTTGAAAAAAATACAAGATGCCATAAAATTGGTGGCAGAAGACGGCAAATACAGCTACATATTCGACTCTACACCAGGCGGTTCGTTGCTATACCAAAGCACATCTACCGACATAGCGGCTGATGTAAAACGCAAATTGGGCATATAACAGCCCACATTTTTATATAAATCTGGTTGGCAAAACGCATAAATAGTTTTGCCAACCAGTTTGTTTTTAGCTAAAAATAACTAACTTTGTAACTGCTCATTATTGGGCATAAATAACGATTTGGAAACCCTACAGAACTGCCCCTGCTGCTATGCCAGCCAATTTTCGCACCACCTTAGCTGTGTGGACAATACGGTGAGCCACCAAAAATTTGAGGTAATGGCGTGCAAAAACTGTGGTTTTTTGTTCACAAACCCACGCCCGAGCGCAAGCGAAATAGGCTATTATTACCAGTCGGAGGCGTATATTTCGCATAGCAATACCCAAAAAGGCGTTTTGAATACGGCGTACCAGCTTGTGCGCAAAATCACGTTGCGCTCCAAAATAAAACTGATAAAAAAATACCAGCAGCAGGGTTTTTTACTGGATATTGGCTGCGGAACGGGCGAGTTTTTGCACATTGCCCAAAAAAATGGCTACCAAACCCAAGGCATAGAACCCGATGAAAACGCCCGAGCGATGGCTATAAAAAACTACGCATTGCAGGTAGCCGAGCCGAGCTACCTCGCCCAAATACCCGAAGCCAGCGTAGCCATCATTACCATGTGGCACGTGATGGAACACGTACACGAGCTCGAGCCACGCATAAAAACCATACACAAACTACTGCAAGACGGCGGTATAGCCATTATAGCTGTGCCAAACCCAAAAAGCCTCGATGCCCAGCACTACCAGCAGCACTGGGCGGGCTACGATTTGCCACGCCACCTCTACCATTTTGAGCCGCAGCTATTGCGCCAAATGTTTGAGAAACAAGGGCTAAAAAGTATAGAAACCAAAATTATGCCCTTTGATGGGTTTTACGTAAGTTTACTGAGCCAAAAATACAAAAACGGCACGACAAACTACCCAAAAGCAATTTGGATAGGGTTGCTATCGCTGCTGCACGCCATGCAAAACAAAGATACGGGCAGCAGCCAAATTTATATTTTTCGGAAATGACAAAAAAACTCGTTTTTTATGGGCTTTTTTGCCTTTTTTTGTGCGGCTGCGCTAACATTGTAGCACCCGATGGCGGACCAAAAGACACCGAGCCACCCGAGTTTTTGGAGGCATTGCCCGCAAATAAAAGCCTAAATTTTACGGAAAAAGAAATAAAAATGCAGTTCAGCGAAAAAGTACAACTGCGCAACAAAACCAGCATTTCGGTTTCGCCCACGCTCAAATACCCGATTGCATTTGTGGAAAAAGGCACACAGCTCCTCCTGCGCCTAAAAGATACGCTGCGCCCCAACACCACTTACACCATAAATTTTGGCGAAAACATAACCGATGTAAACGAAAATACGCCGCTGAAAGGCTTTGTGTTTGTGTTTAGTACGGGCAATTTTTTGGATAGCCTAAAAGTTTCGGGCAAGGTACAAAACGCATTTACCAACCAAGCCCAGCCCGAAATTACGATAGGTTTGTACGCCGAAACCGATACGGTAATCAATCAAAAGCCGATATATTTTGCAAAAACAGACAAAAATGGCGGATTTACCTTAGAAAATCTGGGCAACCAACGCTATCAAATCATCGCTTTTGCCGACAAAAACCCAGACAATAAGCCGCAACGAAACGAAGCCATTGCTTTTTTGGACAGCAGCATATTGCCCCAAAACCAAGTGCTGCCCAGCCTGCGCCTATACCAACCCCAAAATACCCAGCAGCGAATAATTAGCATAAGGGCGGCGAACATCGGTAAAATAGTGGCTAATTTGGCTCAAAAAAACACGGAGAATACCACATTTTTGTTGTTGAATGCCGAAAAAAAACCAGAGCCATTTTTGCTGGAAAACAAGAACGATACGCTAAATATTTTTTATAAAAACACGGAAACCGACAGCCTTTTTTTTATTGTAAAGGATACTAATTTTTTGGATACTGCCATTGTGCAAAACAAAAAAAGTGCGCAGTATAGTTTCGAAAAAAACCTAACCATACTGCCCCAAAAAACGGTTGTGGAGCTACCAAATGCCATAAAACTTACCACAAACGCAGCCCTAAAAAGCATAGACAAGCAAAAAATAATCCTTTATTTGGGTGATAAACCTCAAAAAATGGATAGCCTTAAAATACAAGGCAGCCAAATAAATGGGTATGCAAAGTTGCTCTCAAACCAAAAATACCAAGTTGTTGCGCTGGCGGGCGCTTACACCGATTTTTATGGCAACACCAATGCCAAACCCGACACCACAACGTTTACAAGCCCAAAAGAAGGCGATTTTGGTAAATTGATACTGGTGAATTGCGACACGCTTTTGAAAAAAAACTACATAGCGCAGCTCCTCAATGCCAACGGAGACCCGATGCAAAGCAAAGAAATATTGGAAGCCAGCCAAAGTTTCGAAAACCTGGTGCCAGCTACGTATCGTTTGCGGTTTTTTATAGATAAAAACAAAAACAAACGCTTGGATAGCGGCGATTTTGGTACAAAAACGCAGCCAGAAACCATCTATTTTTTTGCAGACGAAGTAAAAATAAGGGCAAACTGGGAGCTGGAAGTAGATGCCAAAAAAATATTTGAGCCATGAAAAATACTAAGGTGGTGCAGTTGAGCGTGGTACATTTTGCGCACGACCCTCGGGTGGTTTTTCGCACCGCAGCCACCGTGGCGCAGCACTACCACACCACGCTTATCATACCCAATGCCGATGCGCAGGCGGTGCCTGGGCTGCACACCGTGCCACTTAGGCAGTACAGAAAACTGTGGCAGCGGCTGTTGTTTTTGCACCCTGTGGTGCTGGTGCGGCTGCTGGTTTTAAACCCCAAAATTATTCATTTTCACGACCCAGAGCTGATACCGCTGGGCTTGTTTTTTAGGTTTTTGGGTAAAATTGTGGTTTTTGACATACACGAAAAGGTAAAAAAACAACTACAACACAAAACCTACAACAACAACGCATTTTATAAAAAAAGTTTTGATGTGTTTAACCATTTAGCCGAAAAGTATCTGTTTTTGGTTTTTGCCGAGGCTCCCCAAGCCGAGCTTTATCCGAATAAAAAAGAGCCATTTGCCATTACCTTAAATTACCCAAAGCTGGATTTTTATAAGCCTTACTTAAACCTAAATCGTGGCTTAGAAACCAACGAAGCCATAAACCTGTTTTATATAGGTGGCATTAGCATTCACCGTTGTTTGGATACCATGGTGCAGGCTGTAGCCATTTTAAGGGTAGAATACCCCAATGTTTTGTTGCATTTGGTGGGCGAAAACACCGAAACCCAGCACACCACTCAGGCAATACCAGGCTACGATGAAGCCAAAAACAACATCGTTTTTTATGGCAAAAAAAGTCCTAAGTTTGGCTTTGAACTATCGAAAATATGCGTGGCGGGCTTGTCTCTTATAAAACCCATAGGCAATTATGAGCATAATTATCCCACAAAAATATTTGAGTATATGTGCGTGGGTTTGCCCGTAATTACGTCCGATTTGCCGCATTTTTTACCCATTGTGGCGCAAAACAACGCTGGGTTTTGTGTTTCGCCCTACGATGCCCAAGCTGTGGCGCAAGCCATAAAACTCCTTATAGAAGATAGAACACTGGCAAAAAAAATGGGTGAAAACGGCGTTAAAGTAGCCCAAGAATGCTACAACTGGCAGCCCGAAGCCGAAAAATTAGTCGCATTTTATAAAAAAATTTTAGAGCCATGAACAATCCTTTTTCCCTCCAAAACAAAACCATACTGGTAACTGGCGCAAGCTCGGGCATAGGCAAACAAGCCTGCATTACCTTGGCGCAGATGGGGGCGAACGTGGTAGCCACAGCCCGCCACGAGCAGCGGCTGGCGCAAACCCTTAGTGCCTTGCCCCACCCCGAGCGCCACCTAAAAATCGTTGCCGACCTCACCCAGCCCCACTCGCTCAGTGCCTTGGTGAGCCAATGCCCCAACCTAAGCGGCATCGTACACTCGGCGGGGCTGCTCAAACTCATACCATTTAAGTTCGCCACACCCGATGCCTTAGACCAAATCATGCAGCTAAATTTTTACGCACCAATGTGGCTCACCCAACAGCTTTTAAAACAAAAAAAGATAGAAAGCGGCGCATCTATCCTGTTTTTGAGTAGCATAAGCGGCAACACCACCGCCACGCTGGGGCATAGCTTGTACGCCAGTAGCAAAACTGCGCTAAACGGCTTAACCAAGGTTTTAGCCATAGAGCTGGCGGGCAAAAAAATCCGTGTAAACAGCCTGCTGCCTGGCATGGTGCGCACCGAACTCATGGACGAACTACTAAAAACCCTTAGTGTGGAGCAACTCGCAGCCGACGAAAAACGCTACCCGCTCGGCTACGGAAACCCCGAAAACATAAGCCAAACCGTCGCATTTTTTATGAGCGATGCCAGCCAATGGATTACTGGAACGAACTTGGTAATAGACGGCGGTTTTTCGTTGATATAACTTTTTTAGGGTTTGCCTACCAAAATTTTATAGTTAAATGCGCCGCAATCGGCTATTGTGCCTTGCAAAATATACACGCCCATGGCTTGGTTTTGCAAATCAACAATCTTTTTTTGGTTGGGCAAAAAATCAAAGGTGCGCACCACCTGCCCCAGTGCATTTACAACCAAAATGCGTGTGTTGCCCGTAATTTTTTGGGTATATTCCAGCTCAAAAATACCCGAAAGGCTGGGGTTTGGCATTATTTTTACTAAATTTTTGTGGTTAATTTCACCCACGGTTATCGGCTGCGAAATGCCCACGCAACCGTCGGCGGTGGTGGTGCGCACACGGTAGCTACCAAAACTACTGGGCAGCACTTGGTGGCTTTTGGCGGTAGCGCCCGCCACATCAAAATTATTGAGTTGCCACTGGTAGCTTAGTGCCTCCGAAGCCGTAAGCTCGTAGCAACTTTGGGTTATGGTAGGTTCTAAATTGAGTACATTTACCTGCACTGGTAGCGATGAAGGACTTACGCACCCAAAGGCACTGATGGTTTTTACGGTATAAAAATTTTGAGTGCCTACCTCGATGCTGCTTGCGGCAGAGCCATTGCTCCACGCATAGCGCAAGTTGGGCGGTAGGGCGGTAAGCGTGGTGGTTTTTCCGCTGCAAATTTCTACATTGTTGGCGGGTGAAATGCTTGCAGTTGGGTTCGGTTTTACAAAAACTTGTGCCGTTAGTGTATTTTTTCCATAGACATTTGTGGCGGTAAGGCTCACGGTGTAGTTGCCTGGCGTATCAAAGCAAATATTTTGCGGGCTGGTTTGCGTGGAGCTATCTTGGTTTGCACCCGTAAAACGCCATTTGTAACTCGTGGGGCTGTTTCGGCTAAAATTGGTGAGTGAAATGCAGCTTTCGGCACAAATGGTGGTATCGCTCATCGTAAAATTGGCAATGGGTGCTAAGGTATAGCCGTATTTTGCCAAAAAACCATCGTTGCCGCCCACGCCATTTAGCACAAAAGTACCAAAGCCAATAATGCTGCTGGCAAAGCTACCAGCCACATACACGCTGTTTTGGTGGGTAGCCGCAAGGTCTTTTGCGGCATCGTAGCCAGTGCTGTTTATGGCTTGCCCCACTTGCAGCACGCCCGATGTGTTGTAACGCAGCAGGTAGGCATCGCCCAAACCAAAATTTACGAGCGTAACGCCGCCGTTGTTTAGGTTTAAAAATGGGCTATAAAAACTACCGCTCACCCAAATGTCGTTGCTCGGCGATACGCTCAGGGCTGTGGCGTAGTCGTTTTGTGCGCCAAAATTGTGCCTCACCCATTGCGCTTGCCCATCGCTGGTGGCGCATTTTAGTACAAACACATCGCTGGTGTTGCTGGCATTGTTTAGCACCAAATTGTTACCAAAGTTCAGTTGGCTGCTCGTAAACTGCCCTGCGAGGTACACGCCGCCGAGCCTGTCAGTGGCTATGGCAGTGGCGGCATCGTAGCCTGTGCTGCCCAAGGTTTTTATCCAGTCGAAGCTGCCTGCGGAGGCTATTTTGGCTATAAAAAAATCGGTAGCGCCATTGCAATTAAATACTTGGTTGGCTATGCTTAGGTTTGTGGTAGAAAAAGCACCTGCGGCGTATATGTTGTTCTGAAAATCGGTGCAGATGGCGGGCGCAGTTTCGTAGCCCGAGCCACCAAAGTGCTTGTACAACAAAAGGCTGCCCGTTGCGCTGTATTTAGCCAAATAGGCATCGGTATTGCCGTTGTTTGGTATGCTTTGCGTGCCGTCGAGGGTTAGGGTTGGGCTGTTAAATTCGCCACTTAAAATGATGTTGTTTAGCCTATCTATGGCGAGGTGCTGCACGGTTTGTAGGTTGCTGCCTGCTATGTTTTGGCTAAAAATTTGGTTGCCCATTGCGTCTAATTTTGTAAAAAAACCGTCGGTGTCGCCGTTGGTCGTGGTAGTGCCTACAAAAATAAGGTTGTTTTGTGTGTCGGTTTTTATGGCAAAAACGCTGTCGCTACCCAAGCCACCGAAGGTTTTTGCCCACAAAAAAGTGCCTACGCTGTCGTATTTTGCGAGGTAAATGTCGGTGTAGCCTTGGTTTGTGTAGGTGTTTGCGCCCAAAGTTAGGCTGGGGCTGGCAAAAGTACCAGCGGCATATACGTTGCCTGCGTTGTCCACGCAGGTGGCTGTGCTGGCTTCGGCGAGCTGGCTGCCCTGCACGCTGCCCCAAAGCCAATACTGCGCTTGGCTGTATGTGGGCATCAGGTTTAAAAACAAAAATAGTGCGGGTGCTAATCGTTTCATTGCCCAAAATTAACGAAAAACTTGGTACTATGGTTTTATTTTCATTAAATTTTGGGCGCAGGCTATGCGGGGCTTAGTTCCAAACGAGTGCCAAATTTTTTTGGGCTTGGCTCTCGAACTGGGTATTTATGGCTTCGGTTTTAAATATTTTGTTTGGGTTTATCACCGTTTCCAACCATTTGCGGTAGCGTTTTTTAAAGCCAAACCGCTCGGTAAAGCTGAGTTCTTGTTTTATTTCCTCGATGCTGCTTAGGTAGTTGTTGTGGTTTTTGCCCAAATCCAGGTTGTAAATGTCCAAAAAAAGTGCCATTTCGGGCGTGAGCGTTTCGGTGGTATTTACAAGCGCATCTATGCAGTTGCGCACGTGGTTTAGCTCTATTTCTGGCACGCCTATTCGGCTCAGTAGCTTGCTCGCCAGCTTGTAGTTGGGCGATAGGTCTTTGCTTTGTATAATGGTGGCATCTAACATACTGAACCAGATGGCGTATTTTATTACACGCATATTGAGTTGTTCGTTGTGGTATTTTTCGGCGAGCTGCAGCATGGCTACCAGTTTTTCGGGCGAGTGATACACCCGTTTTACGCTGCTGCCGTAGGAGTATTTTCGCTTTATTTCCCGAAAAATTTCTTGGTAAACCGTGGGGTCTAATATGGTTTGTGCGGCGAGTTCTTGCCAGTGTTCCTCGAGTATATTCCAGTTTGTCATGGGTTCATAGTTATTTGGGTGATAGGAGTGAACAAATGTAAATACATATTTTTATTTTTATGTATTAAATTTTTATCAATTAGGCAAATATATAGATGAATTTGTATAAATGTGCGTTGGGTTCAAAAAAAATGGATAAATTGCTGTAAAAACCGTAATTTTGCCTCTTAACCAAATATATTTTAACTAAAATGAATGTAGAAATAGAAATGAAGGCGGTTTTGGCTGAATTAGGTATAGGTGCGCAAAACAACGGGGCTAGCACGGGTACTAAAAGCTGGGGCAGCGGCGACCTTTTGGGTAGCTACTCGCCCGTAGATGGCAGGCTGATAGCGGAGGTTAGGCAGGCTAATGCCCAAGATTATGCGCAGGTAATGGCGCAATGCGAGGCTGCTTTTTTGGTTTGGCGGGCTATGCCAGCACCTAAGCGTGGCGAAATAGTGCGGCAAATGGGCGACGAGCTGCGCAGGCACAAGGAGGCTTTGGGCAAACTGGTGAGCTACGAAATGGGTAAGAGCTTGCAAGAAGGCTATGGCGAGGTACAAGAAATGATAGATATTTGTGATTTTGCGGTGGGGCTTTCTCGCCAGTTGTATGGCTTGACGATGCACAGCGAGCGTCCGCTGCACCGTATGTACGAGCAATGGCACCCGCTGGGCGTGGTGGGCATTATTTCGGCGTTTAATTTTCCAGTAGCTGTGTGGAGCTGGAACGCCGCTTTGGCGTGGGTATGTGGCAATGTGTGCGTGTGGAAACCCAGCGAAAAAACGCCGCTGACCGCCATCGCCTGCCAAAACATCATACAAAAAGTACTCAAAGAAAATGCGCTCCCCGAGGGCATTTCGGGCTTGGTAGTGGGCAACTACGAAATTGGTGCGCTACTGAGCCAAGACAAGCGAGTGCCGCTGGTTTCGGCTACGGGCAGCACCCGCATGGGCAAAATAGTAAGCGTAAAAGTGGCGGAACGCCTCGGAAGAAGCCTGCTGGAACTCGGCGGAAACAACGCCATTATTATAACCGAAAATGCGGATTTGAAAATAGCAACCATCGGCACTGTGTTTGGTGCTGTGGGTACTGCGGGGCAGCGATGCAC
The DNA here is from genome assembly GCA_043765195.1 of Bacteroidota bacterium. Taxonomy (GTDB): domain Bacteria; phylum Bacteroidota; class Bacteroidia; order UBA7662; family JAYUJN01; genus JAYUJN01. The sequence continues at coordinate 121,394 of JAYUJN010000001.1, forward strand.
CACCACACGCCGCCTAATAGTACACAAAGATGTGTACGAAACCGTAAAACAGAACTTAATAAAGGCATATAGCCAGCTAAAAATAGGCAATCCGTTGGATAGCCAAAACCACGTGGGTCCGCTGATAGACCAAGATGCCGTAAAAAATTATAGCCATGCGCTGCAAGCCGTAACCCAGCAAGGCGGAACGCTGCTGGTGGCTGGCGGCGTGCTGCAAGGTGCGGGCTACGAAAGCGGTTGCTATGTGCTGCCCGCCATTGCGGAGGTGCAAAACCACTATGCCATTGTGCAGCATGAAACTTTTGCGCCCGTATTGTACCTGATGCAGTACGAAAACTTGGCTGATGCCATAGCCATGCAAAACGATGTGCCGCAAGGTTTGTCGTCGGCTATAATGACCAACAATATGCGCCAAGCGGAGCAGTTTTTGAGCCAAAATGGTTCGGATTGTGGCATAGCCAACGTAAATATAGGCACGAGCGGTGCGGAAATTGGTGGGGCTTTTGGCGGCGAAAAAGAAACGGGCGGCGGGCGAGAAAGCGGCTCTGACTCTTGGAAAGCCTATATGCGCCGACAAACCAACACCATAAATTACAGCGCCGACCTGCCTTTGGCGCAGGGCATCAAATTTGATTTGTAAATATATATGGCGTTCTAAATGTGAAAAAAAATAAATGGAATATTCGTTTTATGGGAAATTTCTCATAGCTTTGCGGCTCATTAATCTAATTTATTAACAACTTAAAACAAAAAAACATGGGATTTGTATCGGATTTTAAAGGATTTATAATGCGTGGAAACGTGTTAGACCTCGCCACGGGGGTAGTACTCGGTGGTGCGTTTGGCAAAATAGTAACGGCAGTAGTAGATAAAATGCTGATGCCCGTAGTAAGCCTGATGATGGGCGGCGGCTCGTTTGCCGATAAAAAAGTAGTACTAAAAGATGCGGTACTAAAAGCTGACGGAACGATAGACGTAGCCGAAACAGCCTTGGGCTGGGGCGAAGTGTTGCAGTTTACCATCGAGTTTGTTTTTGTAGCATTGTTTATTTACATTATCTTAAAATCAAAAGATAAGTTTGAGAAAAAAGCACCAGAAGTGCCAGCCGGACCTACCGCCGACCAAGTGTTGCTTGCCGAAATACGTGACGCTTTGCGCAAGTAAACCCACGCATAAAATTGGAAAAACCTCGCAGAACCCGTTTTGGTTGTCTGCGAGGTTTTTTGTATTAGGGCAAATATTGCGTATCTTTGCAGAAAAATAAAAATGCAAAAAACACCACCATTGCCCTACAACAATTACGGTACTTACCTGCGCTCAAAATACGAGGGCAAACAAGTGTACAAAGTAATTGTAGATGGCGGATTTACTTGCCCCAACCGAGACGGAACCAAGGGCAGGGGCGGCTGCACCTATTGCAACGTGGATAGCTTTACGCCATTGAACACCCGCACTTATAAAACCATCGCCGAGCAGCTCGAGCGCAACATGGAGTTTGCCGCCAAGCGTTTTGGGGCGGAGCTGTTTATCGTTTATTTTCAGCCCAATACCAATACTTATGCGCCCGTAGAAACCCTAAAAACGCTCTACGACCACGCCTTAAGTATTAATTCCGATAAAATAGTGGGCTTATCAGTGGGTACAAGAGCCGACTGTTTAGATGAAGAAAAGCTACAACTTTTTGACCAATACGCCAGCACGGGCTTAGATGTGGATTTGGAAATAGGCATGGAAAGTATGTACGATGCCACCCTAAAAACACTAAATAGGCAGCATACGCACCAAGAGTTTTTGGATATGATGCACCTGTGCGAAAACCGAAAATTTGAAACCTGCGTGCATACCATTTTTGGGCTGCAAGGCGAAACCCAAGAAATGCAACTTGCTGTGGCGGAGCAGCTCAATGACCTGCCCATAAAATACGCCAAACTCCACCATTTATACATCGTAACGGGTTCTATAATGGGCGTGGAGTACAAGCGCAACCCCGAAAAATTTCAGTTGTATAGCCTCGAGGCGTACACCGATTTTTTGTGCCAGCTCATGCCACGCCTACGCCCCGACATTGTAATCCAACGCCTTTTTGGCATATCCGACCTTGCTTTTCACTTGGCACCCAGTTGGGGTTTGCCCAAGGCAGCCATCACCAATTACATAAACGATGCGTTTATAAAAAGAGGCGTGGTGCAAGGCAGCCAGTTTGGAATGGTGTAAATTGTTGGGTTTTTTTGTCTGCACAGGATTATTTGCTGTAATCTTGAAAATCCTGTAATCCCGCAATCCTGTTCGGATTTTTTGTTGGTCGTTTTGCTGGGTAGAGATGCGATTAATCGCGTCTGTACGGTTGCGGTTTTTTGTCCGTACAGGATTTTCAGAATTAAAAGATGGCAGACGTTCTAATAGAACGTCTCTACAATCCTAAAATCCTGTAATCTTGTTCGGATTTTTTTTTGATTGTAGAGACAAGACACTGCCTTGTCTCCGCCGAAACGTATTTACTGTGTTTTTTGTACAGATGTTTCATTACCTTACCTCTACCACAATCCATATTTTCAATATAAACGGCAGTTAATTTTCGCTGTTCGTACCTGTTTTTGTGCTTTTTGCGCTATTATTTTAAATTTTATCGATAATTTGTTAAGTTTAATCGATAAAATCATTTTTTATGTATAAATTGCACCTCGAAGGATTGTTATTAATCCCGAAGAAACACAATTATTAAACCCATAAATTTAAAAATGATGAAAAAGTACCTTTTTCTTGGCGTGATTGCTTTGCTATTCACGTATGTACAAAGCTCGGCGCAAGTCAGCGGCGTAAAAGCCATTCCTGGCGATTATGCCACTCTGGCAGCAGCCATCACCGATTTGAACACAGTGGGCGTGGGCGCAGGTGGCGCTACCATTGTTTTTGGTGGCAGCGAAACGGCTCCTGCGGCGAGCGGTTTTTCGCTCGGTAGTGCGGCACTTAATGCCACGCTTTCGGCAGCCAACCCGCTCACCATCACTGGTGGAGGCACACTACTCGCCGCCGCAGGCGGCGTAGCCACACCAGGCACCACAGCCACACCCTTAGATGGCATTTTGCGGCTCATAGGCTGCGATTTTGTAACCATAAGCGGGCTAATACTCACCGACCCCAACGCAGCCAACCCCGCTACGGTAGAATTTGGCATAGGCTTGTTTAAACTAAGTGCCACAGATGGTTGCCAAAACACAACCATTACAAACAACACAATAACCCTCAACAGGGCAAATGTTGCATTAGGTGCGGCAGAGTCTGCCGATGGCTCGGTGGGCATTTGGGCTGGCAACACCCTTTCTACTGGTAATGCCACGCTTGCTATTACAGCAGTTGCGGGGGCGCACTCCAACAATAAGTTTTATACCAACACCATACAAAACGCAAACGGAGGCATATACCTCAGGGGCTTCTTAGATGCGGCACCCTATGCGCTCTACGACCAAAACAACGACATAGGCGGCGCAAGCGCAGCCCAAGGCAATACAATTATAAACTACGGCGGCGGCGCAGCCGCCACCATAGGCGCACAGGGCGCAAGAGCCATTTACCAAAACCTACTCAATGTTTCTTACAACACCATAAACAACAACACAGGCGCAGGCGTAAACCATGTAAGCATTGTTAGAGGAGTTTTTGTAAGTACCGCAGTAAGTGCCACCTCTACCATTACCAACAACACCATAACCCTTACAAGTGCCGCTACCACAAGCGCAGTAGATGGTATAAACTCCTCGGCTGGTTCTACACCAATTACCATTAATACGGTAACGATAAGTAGAAACACAATTTCGCTACGGAACACGGTTGTTACTTCCACTGGCTCCGTAACTGGTATATTATCAGCAGGCGGAGCAAACACCGTAAACCTTACCCTAAATTCCGTTACCATAAACAATTCAGGTGTAGCACTCACCACAGGTATTCAGCACCAAAACTTAGCACCTATCTTTTTAAACATAAATGACAACACCGTAAATGTTAGCAGAACAGCAGGCACAACGAGTACCCTAACTTGGATAGGTCAAACAACGTCATTAACCGCAGTTGGTTCATTGCTTAACATCAACAAAAATACTTTTTCGTCCACGTTGGGCATTACGGGTACTACGTTTATTGTGTATCTGATAAACAACAGCACTGGTACTCAAAATACCAATGTTTTAGGCAATGTAACCTCAGGTAACATTGTTCGCAACGGAACAGGTGCAGCTACGTTTTTTGGTTATAACAATTTTGGTTCGCCTACCGCAGGAACAGAAACGCTTAGAAACAACAATTTTAGCAACATAAGTTTTGTAGGTTCGCCCGCAGCCGCAAGCATTTTTTATGGTATGCGTGCAGCTTCGGACGTACCCCAAACACGATTGATAGGAACCAATACCATTAGTAACATTCAAAACGGAACGGGCAGAACTACTGGACTGGTGGTCGATTATTTTAGTGCCACTTCTTACTGCGATACCAATACAATAACCAACATTACAGGGCAAGGAGACGTGTATGGCATTACTCATTCTAGTGTTGCCCCTACAAGTGGAAGTAGCATTGCTGGTTCTATCCGTGCCAACAACATAACAACCCTTACTTCATCGGGCGCATCTAACACGGTAGTAGGCATTGTAAATGCGCCTACTGGAACGGCTTCAGGTATAATTATTGCAAAAAATATTATTTCTGATTTGTCTGTTTCGGGTATTACTGCACCCATCGTACGGGGTATTTTGCAGGTTGCCGTGGGTACAAACACACTCATTTCAGAAAACATAATAACCAACCTACGCTGCACCAGCGCACCTGCCACCAGTTTGGGTATATATGGCATACAAGTGCAAGGCAGTACCACGCCGACTATCAGTAAAAACAACGTGAACACACTTACCGCTGGTCCATCAGCCAATCCGTCAACGGCAGTTATGGGTTTTTACCTCAGTGGCGGTTCTGGCGCATTCAACCTGTTCAACAACTTTTTTACGGGCTTAGAAGCACCAAGTGCGCCAGCCAACACCACTTTTGGCACACCAATCTTGGGCATTTGCTTGGGTACTACCACAGTTACGCTCAAAGCATACTACAACACCGTGTATATAGGCGTAAACGCAGCCTCCGTAGGCGGCGCAAACTTTGGTGCAACTGGTGTGTATTACCCGCTAAGTGCCACCACGCTCATGGATTTGAAAAACAACATCATTTACGTAAATGCCACACCCAACGGCACGGGCGTAGTAGCCGCAGTGCGCAGGCACACCGCTGGCGCAGCCGCCAACACAGCCCCAGTAGCTGGCAACTTTGAGGCAAACAACAATATTTATTACACCCCTTGCGGACCAAACAACTACTTATACGTAGATGGTATAAGCACTGCTACGCCACTTTTAAACGGCTACGCCCTTGCAGGTCTTACAGAAAGTGCGGCAAACAACATCGTGAACGACCCCAACTTTAACCTGCTTTGTGGAAAATACAAACAATTTATGAATGGAGGTGCAGTGTCGGCTGCGGTTACAAACCGAGAATCGGATACTTATACCGAAAAAAACCTGACCCGCACTGTAGTTAGCCCACCTGTTTTTGCCCCAAGCGGCGATAGCTACGCCGAAAACGACGACCTTACCACTACGCCCGCCATCGCCGACGATTACAACAGTGCCGCACGCAGCTCGGATAGGGGCGCAGTTACCATTGTGGCAGATGCAATACCAGACCCAGGCTGCTATTTGGTGGCTACCGAGCCTTGCTCAAATGGCGTATATGCCAATAGTTTCGATAAACCATCGCAGCTTGCAAGCGGCAATGAGTTTGTGATACACAGCTATAATTGTGGCGATGAGTGGACAAATACCAACACCACTTACGACCCACATACCACCGCCAACAACCTTGTGATAGACGAAGACAACGACGACTGGGTTATTTTCCGTAAGGCAATGAGCTTGGTTGTAGGTAAAAAATACAGGGTAAAAATTTACTACAAAGGCGCACCCGCCTTTAAATTGCACTTGGCAAATGTGGCTTCGTTGCCAGCGAATATGCTCACAAAAGCAAACTTTTTGGGTACTGCCCCAGCCGCAGCACCCTTAGAAATAAATACCCAAACCATTGCAGGCGTTCCAGGTGTTTATAGGTCTTATACCTACATTGTTTCGCCACTTACTACTGGCAATTTCTTTTTTGCCATAGAAGGCACTACCACAGGCGCTAATATTTTGAACATAGACGACATTCAGGTGGACGTAATGCCCGATTTGGAAGTTACAGCCCTGGTAAGCCCGATAGATGCCTGCACATCTGCCAGAATATTTGAGGTAAAAGTAAAAAACAACGGCTGCCGTGCCGCCGATTTTACCGCCTCTAACTTAGCTACTACCTCGAGCGTACAAGGCACGCCCATACGTGTTTGGGGCAAAGTAACGCACACCGCACCAGCCGCTTGTGCGGGTTTCGGAACGGTAGGTGTTCAGTATTTTTACAAAGACATAATAACCAGCACACTTGCCACTGCCGCCGATATAACCGTTGATTTGAGTACCGCATCTACCACAAGCGGACCAGTTATGACTTCTTTTCCAATGATGTTTCCGTCAGCGGACTATGCTCCAACGGGAAAAGACGCTTTTCAAGATGCACCTTCACTGGCAACTCAGGACTTGAAAAACAACATTAACTTTTTGGTAAGACCAGTCCCCGCTGCTTGTCCCTTAGACAAATTAAACCTAAACCTACCAGGCGATTACGTTTTTGATGCAGGTTTTCAGTACATTTATGAGTCGGATAAAGACGAACTATCCAGCAACGACGACATAGACGGTGCGGTTTCTTCTCGTACCTTTACCGCACCGCTACCAGATTTGCAGTTAGATGCGGCATCGTTTATAGTTAGCCCAGCGGTTACACCCGATTGCCCAGGCAACAAAACCGTAACCCTCAGGTTTAAAAATAATGGCACTTGCCCCGTAAGCATTGGTGCTTTGGCGGATTTTAACATACCAGTGGTTTTAAGCGCAAAAGTTACACACACGCCCGTGGCTGGTTGTATTGCTGCGTCCGACCAACTAATTAGCCGAACCATAAACCCAGCCTGTGTTGCATCGGTTGCGCTTGCGCCTGGTGTCACAAGTGCCGATTATGTGGTATCTAACTCCGTAGATATGAGCCAGCCTGGCACTTATAAAGTAGAAGAAGCTACGGTGAGCGTGGTTTCGGCTGCCGTAGCCGCCACCTGCGATGCCATACCCGCCAACAATAGTTTTATAGGAACAAGAAACATACAAATACCAACGCCTAACATCGAGGTGATTTCTAACACTTTATCTACCAGCGGTACTGCGTGCGGCACAGCCAGCACAGATGTAAATGTGAATGTAGTAAACAATGGTCTTTGCCCCTTGGATTTGAGCAAATACACTGTAACGGCTACCATAAGTGTGGCTGCTGTGGGTGGTTGCGCTGCGCCAAGTCCCATTACAGCATCTACGGTGCTTATGGGTATATTAAATACTGGCTTTCAAACAAACCAAACAGTAGCCTCGCTAACTGGTTTAGCACCTGGCGTTTACACTTATAGTGCCGCTACGGCTACCGAAGCAGAATGCTATACCGATGCAGTAGCAGACAATGTGAGCAGCACAACCAGAACGCTTACCGTAAGCCCTGCGCCCACTGTGAGTAGTGTAACTGGAAACTGCACGTCGTTTACGGTTAGTGCCGCCATTTGCGATGCCACAAGTTTAGAATATTCTTTGGACGGTGTGGCTTTCCAGCCCTCTGCTACTTTTAGTACAGCAGGCACGGCAGGCAGCGGAACGGTAACAGTTAGGTCGGTTACCTCGCCAAACTGTTCGGTAACTGCGCCTTACAATGTGTGCGCAACCGTACTTTCGGTGGACTTAGTGAGTTTTTCGGCAAAAGCAAATGTTGGTTACAATAGCCTAAATTGGGTTACAAATAGCGAACGAAACAACGACTATTTCACAGTTGAACGCTCTACGGACAACCTTAATTTTGAAAACATCGCCCGTGTAAAAGGTAATGGAACTACAAACGTCAAACAAAATTATAATTTTGACGATGTAAATGCCAGAATCGGCACTTCGTTTTACAGGTTGAAACAAGTTGATTTTGATGGCACGGTTGCTTATTCCAATGTGGTGAGCGTGGTACAAGTACCCAAAAAACTCACAATTTTGGAGGCTCGCCCCAACCCAACCAAAGGCGAATTGAATGTTGTGGTTTTTGAGCCTACGCAAGGCGCAATTTCTTTGAGTGTTTTGGATATTACGGGAAAAATAGTATATAGCCAACAATATACAGCAACCGCAGGCAGCAACAGCCTACAAATTGATGTAGCAAACATTGCGGCTGGTTTATACTTTTTGAAGGTGATGGATAAATCGAGTAATGCAGTTATAAAACTCATCAAGGAATAGTACGTATTTTTTATAAACCGCCCTCACTTTGCAAAAAGTGGGGGCGGTTTTGTGTGTGTTTATTTGTGGTTTTCTTGTCTGTACAGGATTTTCAGGATTAAAAGATGAACAGGATTATTGAATTTTTCAATCTTGAAAATCCTAAAATCCCGCAATCCTGTTCGGATTTTTTTTGTTGTTCGTTTTGCTGGGTAGAGACGCGATTAATCGCGTCTGTACGCATTTATTCGGTTTTGTTATCTGCAGATTTTAGGATTAAAAGATGGCAGACGTTCTAATAGAACGTCTCTACAATCCTAAAATCCCGTAATTGTGTTCGGATTTTTTGTTGGTTGTTTTGCTGGGTAGAGACGCGATTAATTGCGTCTCTGCTGCAATGTCTGTGGGGTTGCGGTTTTATCCCTCCAAAAATTCTGCACAAATCCCTTCCTTCAACGAAAATTTTGTAGCCGTGATATGGCTAATTTCGAGCTGCTGCACCAGCGTATCAATAAGCACCATAGCCAGCACCATTACGGGTTTGCGGGCTTGGGGTACTTGGGGCATGGCTTGTATTTGGGCTGTATTAGATTGCAAAATCAGGTTTTTAACCCAATCGTATTCAGTTTTTTTGTATGTAAAATTGGTGTTTGTTTCAAAGAAATTACTGGGGCGGAACGCCCCAGTAATCAGCTCCGAAAGGCTATCAAAAGCATTAGATGCGCCGCACAAATGCCTTATTTTATGGCTCTTGGCATACAAAATGAGTTCGGTGAGTTGGGTAGCCACATAGTGCGCCACGGCTTGTATTTCGGTGGGCAAAATCGGGCTTTGGTGCGCAAAAAGGTGCGCCAGCCTCGAGGTTCCCACCTCAAAACTTTTGTGCCAATGCACCCCTTGGGCATCTGCCACAATACACTCCACGCTACCGCCGCCAATATCCAAAATGAGCGTGGGCGCATCGCCCAAAACGCTGGCGGCTTGCACGCCCTTATAAATAAGCAATGCCTCTTGGCTACCGTTTATAACCGTGATGGCGATGCCCGTAAGTGCCAGGGCTTCTTGCACAAAAACTGCGCCGTTGGAGGCATTGCGCAGGGCAGATGTGCCGATGGCTCGGTGCGCCAGAACATTTTTTTGTGCCAAAATATGCGCAATTTCTCCCAGGCAAGCCAGCCCACGCTCAAAGGCTTGGGGTGAAATAAAGCCTTTTTCGATGCCTTCGCCCAAACCTACGGCAAAAACTTGCTCGAGCACAAGCGCATTTTGCGGGCTGTATATGCCCAGTTTAAAAGTACTCGTGCCCAAATCTATGATGGCAAATGGTTGATTCATTGTAAAATAAAATAAAATAAAACAAAAAAATACATAACTTTGAACCTCAATGAATTGGCTTCCCAACATAATACTTGCACCGCTCTCGTGGGTGTACGGCTGGTGCGTGTATGTGCGCAACCAACTGTACAACTTCGGGTTTTTGCGGTCCAGAACCTCCGAAACGCCCACAATTGTGGTAGGTAATTTGGAGGTTGGAGGCTCTGGTAAAACAATTCACATTGCTTTTTTGGTTTCAATGTTGCAAAAAAACTTAGCCAATATTGCCGTTTTAAGCCGTGGATACAAACGAAAAACCAAGGGCTTTTTGCTGGCAGATGCCCAAAATGCCTCCGTGGCGGCACTGGGCGATGAGCCGTACCAGCTATTTTTGCAGCACCAACACACCACAAAAATAGCCGTTTGCAGCCAAAGATGGCAAGGCATAGAACAAATAAAAGCGCACGCACCCCAAACCCAAGTGGTACTTTTGGACGATGGTTTTCAGCACAGGGCGCTCTCGGCTGGCTTTTATGTGCTGCTCACCGATTTTGCCAAGCCTTTTTATGCCGACAAACTGCTGCCGCTCGGGCGGCTGCGAGAACACAAGCGAGCCGCCAAGCGAGCCGACATTATTATCATAACCAAATCGCCCAAAGACCTAAATGTGTACGATAAAAAACGCATGGCAGACCAAGCCAAGTCGGTGCCACGCCAAAAAATAATTTTTTCTTATTTGGAGTACGAAAAACCCATCAATGCCCAAACCAACCAGCCCACACAAATAGCCGCCGAAGCCCAAATACTGCTCGTAACTGGCATAGCCAAACCCACGAGCCTGCTCGAGTATTTGCACAAGCATTTTAGGCAGGTGGCGCACATAGCCTACGCCGACCATTACCGCTATAAAACCAAAGACTTGGAAAAGATAAAAAAACAATACGACAAACTGAGCGGCGACAACAAGTGGATTATCTGCACCGAAAAAGATTGGGTAAAACTAAAACAATTCAGCCAATTTTTTGCCGAAAATGCCATAAATTGGGCGTACCTGCCCGTGAAAACCAGCTTTTCGCCAGCCGATGCAGAGGTGCTAGAAACCAGCCTAACTACCTACGTAAAACAAGCACTTTTGCTGCAAACGACCTACAAAAAACACCTAAAACCATAAATGAAAGCCGTATTTTACTGGTTTAAAAAAATCCTATTTTACTTTTTTATAGCCTCTGTTCTGTCCGTGATAGCCTTTCGGTTTGTGCCGCCGCCCTTTACGCCGCTTATGCTGGTGCGCTTGGTAGAGCAAGCCATTGACTCCAAAAAAGAACTTCGGCTGCAAAAAACTTGGCTTGGGTTCGAAGAAATTTCGCCCAATATGATGCAAGCTGTGATAGCCGCCGAAGACCAAAATTTTATGAATCATTTTGGTTTGGATTTTGCGGCAATGAAAAAAGCCTATAAAAACAACGCACGAGGCAAGCGCATAAAAGGCGGCAGCACGCTGACCCAACAAACCGCCAAAAACTTGTTTTTGTGGCAAGGGCGCAGCTATTTTCGCAAGGGATTAGAGGCGTATTTTACGGTTTTGATGGAGATTTTTTGGAGCAAAAAACGCATTATACAAATGTACCTAAACATTGTAGAAATGGGCGACGGAATTTATGGCATAGAAGCCGCCGCACAGTATTACTACAAAAAATCGGCGGCGGACCTAAGCTCCAGCCAAGCCGCCACCATAGCCGCCATACTGCCCAACCCACGCCGCTGGAGCGCCAGCAAACCCACTGGCTACATTGTACAAAAACGCAACTGGATACTGCGCAACATGAATAATTTAGGCAAAATAACATGGTAACGCTTGCTTTAAACAGCCTTAGTTTGTTGGTTTTGGTGGTGTATGCGGGCTTGCTTTTTTGGTACAGAACGGGCATAAAACGCCTGAAAACCAACCTTTTTTTGGTGCAAAATGCCGAAAATGCGCCCAAAATTACGGTGGTGATAGCCATGCGCAACGAAGCCCAAAACATAGCGCAATGCTTAAACAGCGTGCTGATGCAAACCTACAAAAACTACGAGGTAGTACTGGTAAACGACCACTCGACCGATAATTCGTTGGGTGTGGTGCAGCCGTTTGTTGCGCAATTTGGTGGTAAAATAACGGTGTTGGAGGCAGAAAAAACGGGCAAAAAAGCCGCATTGCTACAAGGAATTAGGCACGCAACGGGCAGCCTGATAGCCGTAACCGATGCCGATTGCGTGGTGCAGCCCGAGTGGCTGGGTACTTTTGCGGGGGCTTATGTGCAGCAAAACTACAAGCTGATGAGTGCGCCCGTGCGGCTTACGGGCGATGAAAATTTTTTTAAAAAAGTGCAAATTTTGGAGTTTGCGGGGCTCAATGCCATAGGTGCCGCCTGCATCGCTTTGGAGCAGCCCAATATGTGCAATGGCGCAAATTTGTGCTACGAGCGCAGGGCTTTTTTTGAGGTAAATGCGTTTGAAGAAAACCAGCACCTTGCCTCGGGCGACGACGAGTTTTTGATGCACAAAATACATGAACGCTATGGCAGTCAGAGCGTTGCGTTTTTGCAGCAAGCCCAAGCTACTGTTTACACCGCAACTCAGGCGAGCCTTAGCCAGTTTTTTAGCCAACGAAAACGCTGGGCATCAAAATCGGGGAGTTATAAAAACAAATGGATTACTGCCCAAATGGCATTGGTTTTTTTGGTAAATTTGTGCATTTTAATGAATATTTTGTGCCTGAATTTTGAGGTGGTGCTGTGGCAGTGCGCACTTAAATACGTTGCCGAATGGTATTTTTATGTCTCCTTTGCAGGGTTTTACGACCTAAAAAACTGGCGCACAAACCTCTTGTTGGGGCAGGCATTGCAAATACCCTACGTGGTTTTGGTGGCGGCATCTACCCTAAAAAAAGGCTACAACTGGAAGGGGCGCACGCAATGGTAAACGATGCGCTGGTGCGGTTTTTGGGCAGCCTTGTTTTAAACCCCGAGCTGGCGCAAACCAAGACCATAGAAATGGATTTGAAGGGCAATTTGAACCCGAGTATTTGGCTGAATTATTTGTTTTTTGAAAAAAATTGTTGGTTGAATTTTAAGGATTTTTACGATTATTACTGGAAAAACAACCAATTTGCCTTAGAAAAACAAGTACCAAACCTAAGCCCAGCGCAGCTAAAAAAAGGCTTGGAGGCTCGCCTGTACCGCACGCAGTTTGGTATGCTTACGGAGTACCATGCTTTTTTTTTGTGTAGGGAGGTTTTTGGGCAAGAAAATGTGCTGCGCCACCCCGATTTGGACCGAATAGGCGTGGATTTTCAAATATTTTTTGAGCAGAAATGCCACCACATTCATATCTTTGTGGATACCAAACGGGCGTGGCATTTTAGGCAAATAAAGGCGCAATATAAGAACAGCAACCAGCTCACGGGCATACATATCAATGTGCCGTACAGCCTCGAGGCTAATCGTTTTAACTCGCTGCATTTTTTGCCCAATGGTTTTGGCATTTACCAAAAAAGCTATTTTGAGTACCTAAAAAACGAACTTTTAGCCCAAAAAATAACCAATGACAACATAATAGCCACTACACAAAACGGATTTATTTATAAAAATGACTGAAAACCAGCACGCAGCCAGCGCCAAGCTATTTAATACCTCGTGCTATGGCTTGCCCCACTTAGCGCAGGGCAGCATAGATGCGCTACTGACCGACCCGCCCTACGGCATTTCGTACCAAAACAACTACTGGGACAAGGATTTGCCCGACAAACAAATATGGGCAGATGCGCTAAATGTGCTTAAACCTGGCGGTTTTGGGCTGGTTTTTTCGGCGGTGCGCCTCATGCACCGCCTGATGGTGGACTTGGAGGACAGCGGTTTTTTGATAAAAGATGTGCTGATGTGGGGTTTTTTGAACGGAATGCCTAAGAGCCGCAATGTGGCTCTGGATATAGACAAAGTGCTGGGCGTGGAAAGTGCGGTGGTGGGTACGTACAACTACGTGCAAGGCTATAAAAAAGGCGGTGCGGAGCATTATTACAACCAAGCTCAAAAGTTAAAATTAGAACCGAAGTCGGAGCTGGGTATGCGCTATGCGGGCGCAGGTTTGGGTATAAAGCCCGCTTATGAACCCATTATTTTGGTGCAAAAACCCATAGAAAAAGGGCTAACCGTGGCAGAAAATGTGGTAAAATACGGCACGGGCGCACTAAACCTGGAGCAAACCCGAATGCCGTACCAAGCGGGCGAAGAGGGAAAGGTGGGGCATAATCCGCACCCTTTGGGTAGGGTAACCGCCAATATTTTGCGCACCGATGCGCACGAGGACGGCTACGACAAGTTTTTTTTGGTACCCAAGGTGCGGCAGCACAAAGACGATTTTAACCTGCACCCAACCCTAAAACCCGTAGATTTGATGATGCACCTGACGAAGCTCATTAGTTTTTCGCCGCAGACGATACTCGACCCGTTTATGGGTAGTGGTAGCACGGGCGTGGCGGCTATGGAGCTGCAAAGAAATTTTGTGGGCTACGAAACAGAAAATGCTTACTACGAAATAGCAAAAAAACGCCTCGAAAACCAACAAAATCCTCCCTCCAAAAAAAACCAAAAAATAGATTTAACTTTACTTTTTTAGTGATTATAAAATGATTTTAGATTTTAAAGAAACCTATATTTTAGAAGATGATTTTGTGCTGCTGCGCCCGCTGGCGGAGGCAGATTTTGAACATTTGCTGTACTATGCGGTGCATGAATCCGACATTTGGCAGTACAATACTGGTGCGCCCAACAGTGCCGAAAACCTGAAAAAATACATTGAAAATGCGATAGCAAACCGAAGTTTGAAGAAAGAATATGCGTTTGTTGTGTTTGACAAAAGAGCGAACAAATACATTGGTAGCACACGGTTTTACGATGTTTTTTTGGAGGCAAAATGCCTGGAAATTGGTTATACTTGGTACGGAAAATCGTTTCAGGGAACGGGCATAAATAAAAATTGTAAATACCTGTTGCTCAGTTTTGCGTTTGAGCAACTGGGCATGGAGCGTGTGGGATTTAGGGCAAATAATAAGAATACAAGGAGCAAAAATGCGATGAAAAGCATCGGTTGTGTGGAGGAGGGCGTGCTGCGGAGTTTTAACACAGACCCGCAAGGCGGTAGGTTAGATGCCGTGGTGTTGAGCATTTTGAAAAACGAGTGGGCTGAAAGTGTAAAAGAAAACTTAAAAGCAAAAACGCTTCAATTAATTGGTTAAAAGGTAGTTAAATATATTTTTATACGTAATAAATTTCAATTAAAAAATAAAATCATGGAAAATTTTGTGTTACACAAATCGGAAACTCGTGGGCGGGCTGACCACGGTTGGTTGAAGAGCTACCACAGTTTTAGCTTTGCAAACTACCACAACCCCGAAAAAATGCACTTTGGGGTGCTGCGTGTGCTAAACGACGATGTGGTGGCTGGGAGCATGGGTTTTGGTACGCATCCCCACGACAATATGGAGATTATTACGATTGCGTTGCAGGGTGATTTGGCGCACAAAGACAGTATGGGCAACGCCACGGTGATTCACGAGGGCGATGTGCAGGTGATGAGCGCAGGCACGGGCATACAGCACAGCGAATACAATAATAACAAGGATAGAGCGGTGGAATTGTTGCAGATTTGGCTTTTTCCCAACAAAAGAAATGTAACGCCACGCTACGACCAAATTTCGCTCGATGCCAGCCATAGGCACAATAAATTGCAGCAAATACTCTCGCCAAACGAAGGCGATGAGGGCGTGTGGATACACCAAGATGCGTGGTTTCACTTGGGCAAGTTTGAGGCGGATTTTGCGGTGGATTACCAACTGAAAAACCCCAAAAATGGCGTGTATGTGTTTGTGGTGCAAGGTAGTTTTTTGGTAGAAAACCAAGCGCTGGCGCACAGAGACGGTTGCGGTTTTTGGAGCGGAGACAGGCTGGCGATGCAAGCCACCTCGAGCGATGCAGAAATACTGGTGATGGAGCTGCCGATGGAAATTTAGGAGTAAATGCCCGAAAGTAGTAAAAAAACCCGCTTTAAATTGGTGAAAATAACTGACGAAAAAGACCAATTTGAGAAATATATTTGCGGTTAATTAAATTTTAGATACAATACCATGTTTGAACAAACTTTTAAAAACATAGACGACATTCTTTTTAAAGATGCTGGAGCAGATAGCGAGCTGGATTATATAGGGCAAACTTCTTGGGTTATGTTTTTGCGTTATTTGCACGATTTGGAGCAAGACAAAGCCGATGAGGCTGGCTTGATGGGCAAAGGCTACAAACACATTATAGATGAAGAATACCGATGGACAAACTGGGCAATGCCCAAAAATGCAGATGGCAAGCTGGATATTCACAAAGCCACAACGGGTATAGATTTGGTGGAATTTGTGGATACAAAGCTATTTCCGTATTTGGCGGGGTTTAAACTAAAAACCGACAATCCGCAGACGATTGAGTACAAAATTGGTGAAATTTTTAGCGAACTAAAAAATAAAATACAAAGCGGATACAGCCTCAGAGACATTATAGAGCTGGCTGACGGCTTGCCTTTTCGCAGTAGCAAAGATAAACACGAACTGAGCCACCTGTACGAAACCAAAATAAAAAACATGGGCAATGCAGGGCGAAACGGTGGGCAATACTACACGCCCCGCCCGCTTATACGTGCCATGATAGAAGTAATACAGCCCAAAATTGGCGAAAAAATATACGACGGCGCTTGTGGTAGCGGCGGCTTTTTGTGCGAGGCTTTTGACTATTTGACCAAAGACAGACAAGCACTAAGCACCACCGATTTGCAAACGTTACAAACCAACACTTTTTATGGAAAAGAAAAAAAGAACCTGGCGTATGTAATAGGCATTATGAACATGATACTGCACGGCATAGAAGCCCCCAATATTATACACACCAACACCCTTGGCGAAAACATTAGGGACATACAAGAAAAAGACCGCTACCATGTAATATTGGCTAATCCTCCTTTTGGTGGAAAAGAAAGACCCGAGGTGCAGCAAAATTTTGACATAAAAACAGGCGAAACAGCTTCGCTTTTTTTGCAACATTTTATAAAAAGCCTAAAAACTGGCGGACGTACAGCCATTGTGATTAAAAATACTTTTTTGAGCAATAGCGACAATGCCAGCGTAAGCCTGCGCAAGCATTTGCTCGAAACCTGCAACCTACACACCGTGCTGGATATGCCAGCAGGCACATTTACGGGTGCGGGCGTAAAAACGGTGGTGCTGTTTTTTACCAAGGGCGAGCCTACCACCAATATATGGTATTATCAAATGAATGCTGGGCGTAGCATGGGCAAAACCTCACCCCTGAACGACGACGATATGGCAGAGTTTGTAGCCCTATCCAAGGAAAGGGCTGCCCTTGCGGCTGCCCCTACGGCTGCCCCTACGGCTGCCCCTACGGCTGCCCCTACGGCAGCCCCTGCGGCTGCCCCCAATACCGATAAAAGCTGGAGCGTAGCTATCGCCGACGTGCCAACCCACAACTACGACCTAACCGTAAAAAACCCCAACCAAAAACAAGAGCAGGTGTACCGAAAGATGGAAGATATACTGGCAGAAATGCAAATGCTGGACGAAGAAACCAACGAAATTTTGTGGGCTATAAAACAAAAGAGATAATGCAAAAACTGCAATTGATAAAAACCGACCTTTTGCCCCAATATTTGGAACAACTAACGGGTTTAGAAACCAAGTTTGAAGCCCTGCACGATGCTGAAATAAGCACCGATACCTTTAGTTTTTATACCTCGGTATCTGCTATGGCAAGTAGTAAAATAGAGGGCGAATCGCTAGAAATAGACAGCTTTGTAAAGTACAAAATGCTAAATATAGATTACAAAAAAGAAATGGTAGAAAAGCCAAACGACCTTTATAATGCTTATTTGTATGCTCAAAAAAACGAATTAAGCGAAAAATATTTTTTAAATGCACATAAAATTATTGCTACTCATTTATTAGCCAAAAACAAACAAGGCAAATACCGTAAAGTAAATATGCTGGTAATGGAGCATAAAACATTTAGGGTACAATATGAAGCAGCACTGTTCGAAGAAGTAAATGGATTAATGAAAAAACTTTGGCAAGATATTACCACACTAATTAAAGCAAACTTAACCCATGAAGAAGTATTTTATTACGCCTCATTTATACACATTGCTTTTGTAAATATACACCCCTTTGAAGATGGTAATGGCAGAAGTGGCAGGCTGATAGAAAAATGGTTTATTGCCCAAAAACTGGGCGAAAAAGCTTGGTACCTACAAAGCGAATTAAACTATTATAGAAACATAAACGACTATTACAAAAACCTAAACCGATTAGGAATTTTTTATGAACAACTCGACTACACCCAAGCCCTGCCTTTTTTATTAATGCTACCAAAAACATTTGAACTATGAAACAAGATTGGCAAATAAAAAAATTGGGGGAGGTGTGCGATAAGGCTTCTTCTAATGTTTCTCAAAATAAATTAGAAAATGACAATGGTGAGTATCCAATTTATGGTGCAAGTGGGTTTATAAAAAAGGTTAGTTTTTATCATCAACCAAAACCTTACTTATCTATTGTAAAAGATGGCTCGGGTGTGGGTAGAATTACAAAAATGGACGCTTTTACTTCTGTAATCGGTACACTTCAATATATTTTACCAAAAGAAGGAATTGATTTAGATTATTTGAATTACTCCTTGATGTCTGTTGATTTTAAAAAGTATGTAGCAGGTGCTGCCATTCCACACATTTATTTTAAAGATTATCAAAACGAACCTTTTTTGTGGGTTCCCCTCGCCGAGCAGCAGCGCATCGTAGCGTATTTAAACGATACCTTTGGCAAGCTAAACCAAGCCAAAGCCAATATTGCCCAAAACCTACACAATGCCAAGCAGCTTTTTGAAAGTGAACTCAATAGAATTTTTACCGAAAAAGGCGATGGCTGGCAAGAGAAAAAGCTGGGGGGAATTTGTGAAACGGGTGCAGGAGGCACACCATTGAAACAACATAAAAGCTATTATGAAAATGGCAATATACCGTGGCTAAGAAGTGGGGAAGTTTGTGAAAAAGAAATTCATAAATCAGAATTAAAAATAACTGAATTGGGTTTAAAAAACTCTTCTGCAAAAATGTTTCCAATAAATACTGTTTTAATAGCAATGTATGGTGCAACCGCAGCACAAGTAGGAATTTTAAAATTTGAAGCCTGTACGAACCAAGCAGTTTGTGGAATTTTACCAAATAAAAATTCAATTCCAGAATATATTTATTACTGTTTTTTATCAAAAAAAGAAGAATTAATAAGCAAAGCCGTTGGCAATGCGCAGCCTAATATTTCGCAAGAAAAAATTAGAAATACTTCAATTCCGATTCCACCTCTTGCGACCCAAGAAGCCATAGTTTTGGAGTTAGATGCGCTATCTGCCCACACGAAACAATTAGAAAAAGTGTACCAACAAAAATTAAATAACATAGAAGAATTAAAAAAGCGTATATTAGCAGATGTTTTTTCAGTCGGGGCAAGTGTGGGGGCAACCCTTGCGGTTGCCCAAAAATGATAAAGGGGCAACCAAAGATAAGGGCAACCAAAGATAAGGGCAACCGCAAGGGTTGCCCCCACAGATATACCCAAATGATGAAGATAAGGGCAACCCTTGCGGTTGCCCAAAATGATAAAGGGGCAACCGCAAGGGTTGCCCCCACAGATATACCCAAATGATGAAGATAAGGGCAACCCTTGCGGTTGCCCAAAATGATAAATAAAATATTAAAATGGCATATAACCCAGCAATTCATCACCGCAGGTCTATCCGACTAAAAGGCTACGACTACTCTCAGGCAGGGCTGTATTTTATAACCATTTGCTGTGAGTATAGAACGCACCGTTTTGGAAAAATTGAAAATAGTGAAATGAAATTAAATGAATTTGGAAACATTGCATACAATCAATGGATAAAATTGGCGGAGCGGTTTGCAAATTTTGAATTAGATGTATTTCAAATAATGCCCGACCATATTCACTGTATAATACTGTTGAATAAAGGTGAAGGTGCAACCGTCGGGGCAACCCCCACACTTGCCCCGACGATGGGCGACATTGTAGGGGCATATAAATCGTTGGTATTTAATGAATGTTTGAAAACTTGCAAACTAAAAAACGAAATAATGGGCAAGCTGTGGCAACGCAATTATTACGAAATTATAATTAGAGATGAACGAGCCTACCAAAACATTGCGAACTACATCATTAATAATCCTGCAAAATGGACGAAAGGCAAATTTAGCAACCAATGAACGAACAAGAAACCAGAACCCAATATATATTACCCGCTTTGCAAAAAGCAGGCTGGGGCATTGTGCAAGGCAGTAGCATACGAGAGGAGTTTCCTATATCAAAAGGCAGGCTAATTGGGCATGGGCAGTGCACCAAACCCGACAAAGCCGATTATGTATTGCAATACAAAAACCGAAACTTGGCGGTTATAGAAGCCAAAAAAAGAGATTTGTATTATACCGAAGGCGTGGCACAAGCCAAAGATTATGCGGGGCGGCTACAAATTCGGTTTACGTACAGCACCAACGGTTTGCAGATTTATGAAATGGATATGCACCAAGGTACGGAGGGCGATGTGTTGGCTTTCCTTAGCCCAGATGAGCTGTGGAACAGAATTTTTGGCGAAGAAGAAAAAGCAAAACCGCAGGTAGCCAAGTTGCAAGAAAACTTACACAGCATTCCGTTTGAAACCAAAAACTTAACCAAACCGCCCCGTTATTACCAAGAAAATGCCATTAACAATGTAAGCCAAGCCATTGCCGAGGGTAAAACCCGCATATTGCTAACCCTTGCCACGGGCACGGGCAAAACAGCCATTGCTTTTCACATTGCTTGGCGGTTGTTTAAAGCCAAATGGAACATAAAAGGCGACGGACAGCGCAGCCCACGCATATTGTTTTTAGCAGATAGAAATATATTGGCAAACCAAGCCTTTAGTTCTTTTAGCGAATACAATGCTTTCGATGAAGATGCCTTGGTGCGTATTAAGCCGAGTGAAGTGAAAAAGAAAGGCAAAGTGCCTAAAAATGGAAGTATATTTTTTACCATATTTCAGAGTTTTGTTTCTGAAAACAATGGCGAAACAAATTTTGGGCAATACGAAAAAGACTTTTTTGATTTTATAATTATAGATGAGTGCCACCGTGGCGGTGCCAGCGACCAAAGTAGTTGGAAAGCCATTTTAGATTATTTTAGCCCAGCCGTGCAATTGGGTTTAACGGCAACACCCAAACGAAATCAAAACGTAGATACTTACGATTATTTCGGCGAGCCAGTGTACGTATATTCGCTAAAACAAGGCATAAACGATGGCTTTTTAACACCATTTAAGGTAAAACAAATAGCCACCACAGGCGATAGCTATATTTATAGCCCTGACGATGAAATAATACAAGGCGAAGTAGAAGAAGGCAGAGAGTATAACAGAAATGAACAAAACCGAGTAATACAAATCATGGAAATTGAGCGCTATCGGGTTCAAACGTTTATGAACTTGATAGACCAAAACCAGAAAACATTGGTTTTTTGTGCCACACAAGCCCACGCTTTGGCAGTGCGTGATTTGATTAATCAGCTTTCAAAAAGTAAAAATACCAACTATTGCCACAGGGTTACGGCAGACGATGGCGAACGGGGCGAACAACATTTAAGAGATTTTCAGAACAATGAGAAGAATATTCCAACCATACTTACTACATCGCAAAAATTGAGTACGGGCGTAGATGCACCCGAAATAAGAAATATCATTTTGATGCGACCCGTAAAACAAATCATAGAATTTAAACAAATTATAGGCAGAGGTACTCGGTTGTACGATGGCAAAGATTATTTTACGATTTATGATTTTGTAGAAGCCTACAAAAACTTTCAGGACGATGAGTGGGACGGACCACCATTAGAACTCGAAACACCAGACTTGAAACCTGAGCCAAAACAATGCAAAGACTGTGGTCAAAATATTTGTATATGCCTTAAAGAACCAGAGCAGCACTACTGCTTTTGTAACCAAGAGCCTTGTGTGTGCGATAACCCACAAAAGCGAATGATAAAAATAAAACTGGGCGACGGAAAAGTGAGAGAACTCGATAGTACGGTTAGAACCCTGTTTTATAGTGCCGATGGCACGCCAATTAGTAGCGAAGAATATTTGCAAAACTTGTTTGGTGCATTGCCCGAAATTTTTAAAAACGAAGACGAATTAAGAACAATTTGGAGCAAACCCGACACAAGAAAAAAATTATTAGAGGAACTGAAAGAAAAAGGATTTGCAGAAGAGCAATTAGAAGCCTTTCAAAAAATATTAAATGCCCAAAATAGCGATTTATACGATGTTTTGGCGTATGTGGCTTTTAAATCCCCCATTTTAGAAAGAACTGAAAGGGCGAAAAATGCAAGAATACATTTGTATAATTACGATGCAAAGCAACAGGAGTTTTTAAACTTTGTGTTGAATAAATACGTTGGTTCTGGCGTTTATGAATTAGACGAAGAGAAATTATCGACGCTGCTTATATTGAAATACAACGCCATAGACGATGCAAAACAAGTGCTTGGCGACATTGATTTGATTAGAAATACATTCACGGGTTTTCAAACTTATTTATACGGAAAAACGATTTTGATATAACCTCCAACCCAAAAAAACAAGATGAGTAACGAAACAAAAATAAAATGCCCCAATTGCCACACCGAAATAGATGTGAACAATGTGCTGTCGAGCCAGGTGAGGGCGGAGCTTCAATCGGAGTTTAGTGCGGGATTTGAAAAGGAGCAAGCCGAACTCAAAAGAAAAGAAGCCGAGCAGGCGAGAAAAGAAGCGGAGTTTGAGCAGAAACGAGCCAATCAAAATGTGATTTTTCGGGAGCAAGTGGATAAACAGCTCAAAGAAGAACGGAGCGTGCTGGAATTGAGCCTAAAAACGAAATATGAAAAAGAAAAATCAGAGGAGTTTTATAGCTTACAAAAAGAACTAAAAGAAAAATCAGAGCAGGTAATAGAATTGAATGCCAGCAAGGCGGAAATTGAAAGGCTAAAACGAGCCAATGCGGAGGCTAAATCGTTGGCGGATGCCGAAGCCCAAAAAATGATAACCGAAACCTTGAATACTGAAACAGAACGGATAGAAAAGCAAGTACAAGACAAAAAGGAGTTAGAGATTAATAAGCTGGTAAAGCAACTGGACGACCAAAAAAGGCTGACCGAAGAAATGAAACGCAAGCTAGAGCAAGGCTCGATGCAGCTACAAGGCGAGGTGCAGGAGCTGGCGATTGAAGGTTGGCTGGCGGATAATTTCCCGCTGGATACCGTTGTGCCAGTGGGAAAAGGCGTGCGGGGCGGCGATTGCCGCCAGATTGTAAACACAAGGTCCAAAGAAAACTGCGGCACAATATACTACGAGAGCAAGCGCACCAAGGATTTTGGCAGGGACTGGATAGAGAAATTTAAAAACGACATTCGGGAGCAAAACGCAACCGTGGGCGTGCTTGTAACCACCGCCATGCCGCCAGGCATGGACCGCCTGGGCTTGCGAGATGGCATCTGGATTTGTAGCTACGAAGAGTTTAAGGGGCTTTGTTTTGTGCTTCGAGAAAACATTATTGCCCTCGACCTCGCCGTGGCTTCGCAAGAAAACAAGGGCGATAAAATGCAAATGCTCTACGATTATTTGACCAGCAATGAGTTTAAATTGCAGGTGGAGGGCATTATGGAGGGCTACAAACAAATGCAAGACGACCTAATTAGCGAGCAACGTGTGATTACGGGAACTTGGAAAAAGCGGGAAAAACAACTGCAAAAAGTGCTGAACAACACCACTTATATGTATAGTTCGCTGCGGGGCATAGCGGGCAATGCCATACAAGCCATAAAATCGCTGGAACTGCCCGAGGCGGAGGCGGAGGATACTGACTTTGAAGAAGCCTAAAACGTAAAAATTTTTGCGCCGCCGACCATTTTAGTTGCTACAAAAAACCTGCGATTTGCCTAAAATATTTGGCTAAAATATAGTACTTTTGGGCTGAGAATACACCATGAAAAAACTGAAAATAGGCGTAATGGGCTGCGCCGACATAGCCCAAAGGCTGGTGCTGCCCGCCATAGCCCAATGCCCCGAGCTACAACTGGTAGCCATAGCCAGCCGCACCCAAACCAAAGCCGAGCTGTTTGCCACGCAGTTTGGTTGCCTGCCCGTAGTTGGTTACGAAAACCTACTAAAACTCGACATAGATGCCGTGTATATGCCCCTGCCCACGGGTTTGCACCACGAGTTTATACTCAAAACCCTGAATGCGGGCAAGCACATTTTGGCAGAAAAATCGCTGGCGAACAGCCTCATTTCGGCAAAAGAAATGGTAGAAACCGCCCGAAAAAACGGCTTGATGCTCATGGAAAACTTCCAGTTTCAGTTTCATAGCCAGCACCAATACATAAAAAACCTGCTGCAAACGGGCGAAATAGGCAGCCTGCGCCAGGTGCGTGCCGCCTTTGGGTTTCCGCTCATGGCGGGCGATAATTTTAGGTACAGAAAACAAGACGGCGGCGGCGCACTGCTCGACACAGGTGCGTACATGGCTAAAATAGCGCAGTTTTTGCTCGGCGAAACCGTGCGTGCCACCACCGCACAGTTTTGGCACAGCCCCGAGTTTGGGGTGGATATGGGCGGCTCGGCTACCTTCCAAAACCAGCAGGGCATCACGGCACAAGTCGCTTGGGGTTTCGATAATTTTTACCAATGCAACTACGAGCTGTGGGGCAGCCAAGGCAAAATTACCGCCGAACGAGCCTACACCGCCTCGCCCACCATTGCCCCAAAAATAACCGTGGAAAAACAAGGCAAAAAAGACGAAATCGTACTGCACACCGACAACCATTTTGTAAACATACTATCCAGCTTTGCCCAAAACATAGCCCAAAACAGCATAGAACCCGAACTCCAAAAAATAGAACACCAAGCCCAACTGCTACACCAAATGCTACAACACGCAAACTACCAACTCACATGAACGCAGCCATCATCGGTAGCAATGGCTACATCGGTCGCCACCTATCCAAATATTGGCTCGAGCAAGGCTACCAAGCCCGTTTTTTTGATGTAAATGAGCAAAGCACAGACCATTTGCCCAACTATTCCTCCCTCAATTTAAAGGATTTAGACGCAATAAAGCAACTAAACTTTGAAGGCACAGACCTCATTTTTTTGCTTGCGGGGCTTACAGGCACAAGCCAAGCCTTTGCTAATTTTAGCCAGTTTATAGACTTAAACGAAAAAGCGCTGCTCGGTATTTTGGAGCAAATGCGTGCCACCAACCCCAAGGCTCGCATCATTTTTCCGTCCACACGCTTGGTGTACAAAGGCGCAGAAAACACGCCGCTCAAAGAAGATGCGCCCAAAGAATTTAAAACCATTTACGCCCTAAACAAGTTTGCCTGCGAGCAATACCTCCAAATGTACGCCCAATATTTTGGCATAAACCACACGATAGCCCGCATTTGCGTACCCTACGGCAACGAAATGGACAACAGCTACTCGTTTGGCACAATCGGTTTTTTTTTGAACAAAGCCCTAAAAAACGAAGACATAACAATTTACGGCAGCGGCAACCAAAAACGCTCGCTCATACACATACACGACCTCGTGCGGGCGCTCACTTGCGTAGCCCTGGCACCCGAAGCCGCCAACCAAACCTATAACCTCGGCGGAAACGATACCCTAAGCATAGCCGACATAGCCCAAGCAATCGCAAAAAAGTACGACGTAAAGTTACAAAATACCGACTTTCCGCCCTTAGATGCAGCCATAGAATCGGGCGATACCATTTTTGATTCGAGCTATTTCGAGCGCAGTTTTGACTTTGAGTACCTCCAAAATTTCAAAAATTGGCTCAATGCCATCTAACCATGAAAATTCTGATAATTCGGTTTAGCTCCATCGGCGACATTGTGCTTACCACGCCCGTGGTGCGCTGCATAAAGCTACAAACCCAAGCAGAAATCCATTTTTTGACCAAAAAAAAGTACCAAAACATACTCCAAAACAACCCATATATCAGCCAAATTTTTGGGTTAGATGCGCGCATAAGCCAACTGCTGCCCGAGCTAAAAGCGCAAAACTACGACCTAATCATAGACCTGCACAACAACCTGCGCACGCTTTGGGTAAAGTTGTTTTTGGGCAAAAAATCGGTTTCGTTCCAAAAGCTAAACCTCGAAAAATGGCTGCTCGTCAATTTTAAAATAGACCTGCTACCCAAGCTACACATTGTAGATAGAAACCTAAAAACCGCACTTGGTTTGGGTGTGGTAAACGACGAACAAGGGCTCGATTTTTTTATAGATGCCCAAAATATAGTAAATGCCCAAGCCATTTTTGGCAAAAAATACATTGCTTTTGCCGTGGGGGCGCAGCACGCCACCAAGCGGCTGCCCACACCCAAAATAATAGAAATATGCGACCAGCTACCCATGCCCGTGGTGCTTCTGGGCGACAAAACCGACTATGAAACCGCCCAAAAAATAGCCCAAAAATCCAGGAATACGCACATTTTTAATGCCTGCGGCGGCTACAATTTACAGCAATCTGCCAGCATCGTGCAGCAAGCCCAGCGGCTCATCACCCACGACACGGGGCTGATGCACATCGCCGCCGCCCTGCGCACGCCCACCACCAGCGTTTGGGGCAGCACCGTGCCAGCCTTCGGCATGGCACCCTACAAAACGCCGCACACCGTGGTGCAAAACCTCGGTTTGGGTTGCCGCCCTTGCTCCAAAATAGGGTACAGCTCCTGCCCAAAAACACACTTTAAATGTATGCAAAACATTGATATTCAGGAGGTATTGGCATCTGTGTCGCTGCCATAAATGTTCTTTGTGATTTTGCGCACCACCTGATAGCCCATAAAAAACTCTCGAGCCGTAACCCGCAAAATGGTGTAAACAGGTATCGCTAAAAACATACCAAACGCCCCGCCCACCCTCGAACCCATCAGCACCACTATAAAAATTTCGAGCGGGTGCGCATTCACCGTTTTCGAAAAAATGGTCGGCTGCACTATCCAGTTGTCCAAAAGCTGCACGCCTATAAGCACCATCGCCATTTGGGTGAGGAGCGGCACAAGCTGCGTATCAAAATTCAGGTTTAGATTGGTGGTGATGCCCACAAAAAGCGCAAAAAGAATGCCCGTAACAGGTCCGATGTACGGCACTACGTTGATTACGCCCGCAAAAACGCCAATCAAAAGCGCATTTTTGATGCCAATGCCCCACATACCCAGCGCAATAAGCGTGGCTACAATGGTACTTTGGGCTATAATGCCCAAAAAATACCGAGATAGCAGCTCCTCCACCCGACTAAAAGCGTTGCGAGCGGGTTCGGTGTAGCGGTCGGGCAGCAGGCTATCGCTGGCTTCCCGCAGCAGGCTTCGCTCTTTTACAATAAAAAATGTCATAAACAGCACCGCAAAAAAACCAAAAACAAAGCTACCAGCCGCATCGGTAGCGTTTTGCACCAACGTATTTACGCTGTTGCTGCCCAAAGTATCGCTTATTTTGGCTATGATGGTTTTTTCGAGCAGCCCTTTTTGGTTTTCTAAAAGGTGGAATGAAACCAATGTTTTCTCTATTTTTTGTAAAAAAGGATTTAACGCCACCAATATTTCTTCGGGCGTGGTGTTGCGTATTAAGCTCCATTGCTGACCTATAAGCGGCGCAAAAAGTGCAAAAAAACCGTAAATTAGCCCAAAAACCACCGCAAAAGCCACAAAAGTAAGCAACCAACGGGGCAAGCCAATGCGCTTTATTTGAACTTTTGCCAGCACATTCACCAGCGGATTGAGTATGTAGCTAAGTATGATGGCGAGCAGCAGGTACAGCACTATGTTTTGAAAATACCAAACAAAGCAACAAAAAATTGTAAGCGGTAAAATTGCCCAAAGGATTTTAATCCTTTCGTCGGTGGTTGTTTTGGTAGAAGCCATGGTTGTGTATTTTTTTTGGAACAGATACAAATGTACAAAAATATTATTTTGTAGCCCTAATTTGTTTTTTGACGCAAGAGGTCAAATGCGGGCAATACATTTGTATTATAATTTTTTTTAAACCAAAACGACCATGACCGAATTACAAATTAACCACATTTTAAAAAACTGTTTGAGGTTAGGCATCGCAGCCCGAAGCGTTTTTAATGCAAAAACCTACGAGTACGAAATTTTGATGCAAAACGGCACTTTGATAGACGATTATTACATCGCCGTGATGTTTATAAACCGATACGCAAAGCACAAACAAGAAAACAGCCACTTCGCCCCCGATTTGATGCTAAGTGTAATGCAAGAAATAAGCGGTAAAATGCCCGCTTGCGCCTAAATTTAAAAAATAAAAACAAAAACAAACATGGAAAATCACGCATATAAAAGCCGCTATCAGCCGCTCATCGACCACAAATATTTGCAACAAAACCCCAAGGCTGCGGCGTTTGAGGCGTACCTGCGCATCGGTTACAGCCAGCAAGATGCAGCTCGGCTCTCGGCAGAAATAAAAAGTTTGGGGCGGGCATCATAGCCACGGGTTTAGGCTTCGGCTTGGTTTTGGCGGGCAATTTCGGTTTTTACGAAGTTTTGCAAATCCCCAAAAAACACCGAAAACTCGTATTCGTATTGCTCGTAGTTTTGGGTAAGTGCCTCGGAGGCAAACTCCATATTCGACTCAAATTTGGCTCGTTTAGCCATGCCGCTCAGTGCTTTGTGTATGCCGTCTATCTCGGCATAAGAGTGTAGCCAGTCGTATTTTTGCATATAAACGAGCATATTTTGTGCT
This sequence comes from Bacteroidota bacterium, assembly GCA_043765195.1. Taxonomy (GTDB): domain Bacteria; phylum Bacteroidota; class Bacteroidia; order UBA7662; family JAYUJN01; genus JAYUJN01. The sequence goes on from JAYUJN010000001.1 coordinate 150,062, forward strand.
TTTTCTGGCAAAAGTACGGCGTTGGCTTGCATATCTTTATACACCTGTGCCGAAAAATCTTTTAGCGGCTGTGTGTGGTAGTTTGCCCAGTTTTTGGCTAAAAAATGGTCGTAAAAAATGTCGGTGATTACGGGCGCATACTTATGAAAACGCCCGTGCAGCCTACGCACGCCTACATCTACCAGCGGGTGCGCATCGGTAAAAGCATCTATGTTTCTGTGGAGCAAAACGCCTTTTAGCACGTCGCCCTCGTAGTTTTGTATTTCTTTGCCCCGTATGTGGTCGGCTATAAAATTACCAATTCGCAAACCCATATTGTCGCCTGCGAGGTACAAGTGCGCTAAATAGTTCATTGGTTTTGAGCGGTTATTTTAATCAAAAACCAGTTTTTTGCTCCACATCTAAGAAAGTAATTTCATCTTCATCTGGCAGTTCGGCATCTATTTGCATTAATACACCAAGTGTGATTAGGTACAAACCCAAGGCATAGCACAAAAAGTAACCAGCCTCAAAGTAAACAAAATACGATTGGTAATCCTCGGAGTTTATAAACGAATAATTTTTAAAGGCATAAACGATAAATGAAAGTACCAAGAGAAAAGTTCCTCTCAAAACAGTGTTGAAACTGGCATCTTTTACGTTGTATTTGCGGTTTAGGGCTGCAAAAATAATTATTACGCAACCTACTTCGCACGCCATTACTGGAAAGTTTACAAAGCCTAAGGTGCGAATGAGCATGGCGTGCATACCCAAAAACAAAAACGGTACTACGAGCAATATGCCCAAGTTTTCGGCTAAATAGGGTCGTTCGTTTTTGAAGTTGGAGCTGCGCCCAAATGCCATGGCAAAAATAACCATTGCCAAAAAATACAAGCCTTTTTGGGCAATATCCACGCTGCTGCCCAAGGCTGCTATGCCGCATACCAGCAGAGCGGTGGAAGTAAGCAGGCGCAACCCGCCGAGCCTGGCACGCTCCACGCTTTGGCGCTGGGTAACGGCAAAAAAGAAAAATGCTAAAACCAAAGGCAATGCCGCCACTACACCATTCAAATACGGAATTTGTGGTACAAATGCCGAAGCGATGCCAACAATGGCTAAAACCACATAGAGTGGCGTAAATTTAGACATACTAAGTTTTTTCACGGTTTTTTGTTTTGTTTAGTGTTTTTTTGTGTACCCATAATTTTGTGGCAAATTTACAAGAAATAAAAGGTATTTTTGCAAAAAAAATCAATTCTTTTATATAAATGCACACATCTACCCAAAAACTCATTGCCGAAATCAAAGGTTTGGTCATGGACGCTACCCGCAAAGCCAATTCTGGGCACCCAGGCGGTGCTTTTTCTTCGTCCGATTTTGCCGCTATTTTGTTTAGCGAGTACCTCAGTTTTTCGCCTAAGCACCCCAAGTGGCACAATAGAGATAGGTTTGTGCTGTCGGCAGGGCATGAAAGTATGCTGCTGTATGCGCTGCTGCACTTTGCTGGCTTACTTAGCACCGACGACCTAAAAAAGTTCAGGCAAATAGGCAGCCTTACCCCTGGACACCCCGAAAACCACCTTACACCTGGCGTGGAGGCTACCACGGGTCCGCTGGGGCAGGGCGTGAGCATGGCGGTGGGCATGGCTATGGGCGAAAAAATTACGGGTGCGCAGTTTGGCACCGAGTTTTGTAACCACAAAGTATATGCGTTGGTTTCCGATGGTGATTTGCAAGAATCCGTGGCGCTCGGCACGTGCGCCATTGCGGGGCATTTGTGCTTGAACAACCTTGTGGTGTATTACGACAAAAACGACATTCAAATTTCGGGCAAAACCTCACGTTCGGATTCTACCGATTATAAAAAACTTTTTGAAGCCCTGCAATGGCAGGTAATGGAAATAAACGGGCATGACCACGAGCAAATTCGTGGCGCATTGAACCAAGCCAAGGGCGCAGATAGGCAAAAACCGCTGCTCATTATAGGCAATACCATCATGGCTAACGGTGCGGCTACGCTGCAAGGAAGCCACAAAACGCATGGCGAGCCGCTACCCGAAGCCGAAATAGCGGCTACCAAATCGCTTTTGGGTTTAGACCCAAATGAGTACTTTTTTAGCTCCACGGAAACGAAGCAGTTTTTTTATAAAAACCTCGAAAAAAGCGACCAGATAGCCGCAGCCGACCAAATAAAAATAGCCGAAATGCGTAAAATTTCGTCAGATTTTGACAAAAAATTCTCGCAGTTTTACGGAAAACCTACGGTTGAGCTGGCTTATCCTGTGTTTGAGCAAGGCAGCAGCTTGGCTACACGGGAGGCTTTTGGTAAGGTGCTTACGCACTGGGCTACTGAGCTACCCAACCTTGTGGGCGGCAGTGCCGACCTGGAACCGAGCAACAACACGGCGGGTTTTATGCAAGCCGTGGGCGACTTTACGGCACAAAACAGGCTGGGGCGCAACATCGCTTTTGGCGTGCGGGAGTTCCCTATGGCAGCCATTATGAATGGTTTGGCGTTGTACGGCGGCATTTTGTCGTTTGGGGCTACGTTCCTTACTTTTTCCGATTATTGCCGTAATGCCATACGCATGAGCGCCATACAGGAGCTGCAAACGCTCTATGTTTTTACGCACGACAGCATTTTTTTGGGTGAAGACGGACCCACGCACCAACCCATAGAGCATATAGCCAGCCTGCGAGCCATGCCCAATTTGCTGGTAATGCGCCCCGCCGATGCCCACGAAACGGTGGCGTGTATGCAGGTTTTTTTGCAAGAAAAAAAGCGACCCAGTTTGCTTGCGCTATCCCGCCAAAAGCTGCCCACGCTGCCGCAGCACATCGCACAAAATGCGGTAAAGGGAGCGTATATTTTGCAGCAAAGCCAGCCAGAAAATGCCCAAACCGATGTGGTTATTTTTGCCACGGGTTCGGAGGTGCATTTGGCGGTGAGCGTAGCCGAAACGCTAAAAATCCACTTTGAACATAATATTACGGTGGTATCTGTGCCTTGTTGGGAGCTATTTTTTGAGCAAACGCCCGCTTATATCCAGCAGGTTTTACAGCTCGATGCAAGCATAAAAATAAGCATAGAAGCTGGCACAACTTTTGGGTGGGAACGGTTTGTGGGGCAAAATGGCATAAAAATTGGTATAGATACTTTTGGGCTATCTGCACCACAAAAAGACTTAGAGGCGCATTTTGGGTTTGAAACCGATGCGATATGTAAAAAAATAATTAACCATAAACAAAATCAAGCATGAATAAAGCGTATGAAGACGTAGCGGTTTTTCACCAAAAATTTAACCACCCAACAGCAGAAAAGCCACTGTTTATGCCCGAGCTGCGGGCGCAAGCTCGCAGCAAATGGATGCGTGAAGAAATACAGGAGTTTTTAGATGCCGAAAATATATACGACCAAGCCGATGCCATGATAGACCTCATTTATTTTGCGCTGGGTACGATGGTGGAGATGGGCGTAAAACCCGATGCGCTTTTTGACATTGTGCATCAAGCCAATATGCAAAAACTGTGGAGCGATGGCAAGCCGCATTACAACGCCGACGGTAAAACGATAAAGCCCGAGGGCTGGCAAAATCCTTACCCATTACTTAAAGCAGAAATAGATAAAAATACGTAACTTTGCAGCCCAAAAACACTGATAAAACATAAAAATGAAAATAATAATACCCATGGCGGGCATCGGCAAACGTATGCGCCCGCACACCCTTAGCGTACCCAAACCGTTGGTGGTGGTGGCTGGAAAACCCATTGTGCAACACCTCGTAGAGAGCATAAGCACCGTGTGCCAAGAGCCAATTACGGAGATAGCCTATATTTTGGGCGACAGCGAAATGTTTGGTAAAGCCGTGCAGCAAAGCCTGGTGGAGCTGGCACAAAGTTTGGGCGCTACCGCCAGCCTTTTTGTGCAAAAAGAACCCTTGGGTACTGCCCACGCCATACTTTGTGCCGAAGCCAGCCTTAGCGGAAAAGTAGTGGTGGCTTTTGCCGATACGCTTTTTAAAGCCGATTTTGTACTCGACTCGGAGCAAGACGGCATTATTTGGGTGAGTAAAATAGAAGACCCACGGGCTTTTGGGGTGGTAAAGCTAAACGAAACGGGCAACATAACCGATTTTTATGAAAAACCCGAAACTTTTGTGTCCGATTTGGCGATTATAGGCATTTATTACTTTAAAGATGGCGAAAACCTGAAAAAAGAACTGCAATACCTCATAACCAACGACATAAAAGAAAAGGGCGAATACCAGCTCACCAACGCCCTCGAAAACATGAAAAACAAAGGGCTGAAATTTACGGCATCTGCCGTAACCGAGTGGCTGGATTGTGGCAACAAAAATGCGACCGTTTACACCAACCAACGAATGCTGGAAATACTGCACCAACAGCAAAAAAACACCGTTTCGGCAAACATACACACCGAAAATGCGCACATCATCGCTCCATGTTTTATAGGCGAGGGCGTTACCATAAAAAATTCGGTGGTGGGCCCGCACGTGAGCATAGGCGCAGGCACGCTGGTAGAGCGCAGCGTAATATCCAATAGCATCATTCAAAACCACAGCCACATAGCCAACACCGTACTGCACAACAGCATGGTGGGCAGCCACACCATACTTGCGGGCAAGCCGCTCGATGCCAGCATAGGCGACTACAACGAAATTGGTTAAAAAAAGTTAATAGTTGGTTTGACTACGCATTTATTTCACACAAACGTAATAATGGTATAATTTTTAATTAAACCAACTATTGTACATTTGTATCCGTTCTTAAAGGTACTATACTCAAAACCAAACCAAGCCATGTCGAACCTACTCACACTCAAAGTTAAATTACAAAGTGCACATTTGCCAATATGGCGCACCATAAAAATAGATAGCTCACTTAGCTTTCTTGACTTTCACCACGTTTTGCAGGCAGCCATTGGCTGGCAAAATGAGCACCTTTTTCAGTTTGAAATAATGCAAGGCACAAAAGAAACGCAAGAAACGATACGCATAAGCGACCCCGAGTTTTTGGAAGACGACTCGATATTAGACGCAAAAACGGTAAAATTAAGCAGTTTTTTGACCGCCAAAGGCAAGGTTTTGGAGTATATTTACGATTTTGGAGACTACTGGCAACACCGCATAGAACTAACCGACATAGAACCCCAAGCCGAAGAAAAGGTAATGGCGCAGTGCGTGGCGGGAAAGTCGGCTTGCCCACCCGAAGACTGCGGCGGCGTGTATGGCTACCAAGATTTGGTGGAAGCCATAGCCGACCCCAAAAACAAAGAACACGCAGACCTTTTGGATTGGTTGGGCTTAGAAAAAGCCTCGGATTTTGATGCCAAAGCATTTAATGTGGCAGATGCCAACAAAGCCGTACAAAAGTATTTTTCGCAAAAAACAAAGAAGAACCAAAGCTCTGCGAACAAAAACTTTATGTTTAGTTGGTTGTTTTAAGCCCCTTGCGCCTTGCCCCACCAACTTTTTAGATGCCCAAACCAACCATTAGTATCGTAACCGTAGTATATAACGGCGAAAAACTGCTCGAAAAAACCATATTGAGCATTGTAAACCAAAGCTATAAAAACATAGAGTATTTGGTTGTAAACGGCGCATCTACCGACGACACGCACCAATTGATGCAAACCTACGCCGACAAAATTAGCTATCAGGTTTCGGAGCCAGATGCGGGCATTTACCATGCCATGAACAAGGCACTGCGGGCAGCCACAGGCGATTTTGTTTGGTTTATAAATGCTGGCGACCAAATTTACAGCCCCGATACGCTCACACAAATTTTTGACAACGAACACAGTTTGGCGGACATTTACTACGGCGAAGCTGTGGTTATAAACCAAAACGACGAAGTGCTGGGCTACCGCAAACACCGCCCGCCCGCTGCGCTACACGCCCGTAGCCTGCGCCGAGGCATGGTGGTGAGCCATCAGGCTTTTATAGTGCGGCGCAGCCTTGCGCCACTTTACGACCTCCAATACCGCATTTGCGCCGACGTAGATTGGGTGATAAATTGCCTCAATGCTACCAAAAACGTGCGGAACACAAACGCTGTTTTAGCCAAATTTTTGGAGGCGGGCGTTTCACAAAAAAAGTATAGGCTCGCCTGGCAAGAACGCTACAATGTATTAAAAAAACACTATGGCGTGGCGGCAAACCTATACAATCATTTTTTTATTGCGCTGAATTATCTGGCAAAAAAGCGATTTTAAGCCAAGTTTACTGGATTTTGCTCACAAAACTGCCTTTTATTTGCTTAGAAGTGCTGGTAACGCTGTCGTTTACGAGCTTAAAAAGCGTGAGGTCGTAGCTGCCTTTTATTTCTTTGGCTGCCGTATCTATCGCCGAAATAACCACGCTGCCCGTACCCAAGGTACTGCCGCCGCCGTTCGAGGCAAAAATGGTGGTGTTTTCGGTGTAGCTCGCAAAGTTTCCCTTTTTCGAAATGTCGTAGGTGCGTAGCTTAGTGCCAGTGGTATCCACGAGGTTTATAAGCACCGTGCGGGCATCGCTGCGAGAGGCAAAAACGCCCGTAATTTCTACCGCCGATGCGCCCGCCACCTGCGTAAAGCCCAGCGTGAGGCAAGTTGCCGCCGAAAAACTCGAGCCATCTACCATCAAATCCATGGTGCCCAGTTTCTTTTTGATGCCGTCGGTGATGAGGCTGCATTGCCCCAAACCCAAGCCAGCCACCAAGAGCAGGCACACAAGTTGTAATTTTTTCATTGTTTTAAGTGTTTAGTTGTAAGTTAGTTTTGTTTTTAGTAACGCAAAAATAGAACCGTTTTTTATAAAAAAGGGGATAAATAACAAAAAATTGCACGGTTTTTGTATTAAAAACACTAATAACCAACGAATTATAAATTTTTTTCGTATAATAATGCGAAACTACAAAAAAAATGTATAGATTTACAGCGTGTTTTACTCCTAACATAAACAATTTAAAAGCAAAACAATGAAAAAGACACTTTTAATCGCCAGCGCACTGATAGGTGCTACCGTGGCAATGGTGGCGTGCCAAAAATACGAAAACACCGATGTGAAGGCGCAAAAGCTCGTGCTGCCCGCCCAACTGGCGAACTATAAGACGGAGTATCCAGCGCATTTTTTGCAAGAAATAACGCAGATAACAACCGTAACCGATGCAAGCGGAAATATGAAAATAGATACCGTGCAAGGAAACGCCCAAAACCCCAAAATAACCAATGCGGGTGCTACGCTGGGCAGGGTGCTTTTTTACGACCGTGCGCTGTCTATAAACAACTCGGTGGCTTGCGCCTCTTGCCACTTGCAAGCGAATGCTTTTTCGGACAATGTAGCCCATAGCAAGGGTTTTGCGGGCAGTATTACGCCCCGAAACTCCATGGCAATTGTAAATGTGGGCATAAACAACAACCTTTTTTGGGACTCGAGGGCGCAATCGGTGCCAGAGCTGGTGAGCCAGCCCATACTAAACCACATAGAAATGGGTATGGAAAACACCGAAGACCTGATAAATAAACTCAAAAAAATAGCGTACTATGCGCCGTTGTTTGAGGCAGCATTTGGCACTGGTCCTATTACAAGCGAAAAAATAGCCGACGGCATGAGCCAGTTTTTAACCTCCATAAAAAGCACCAACTCTAAGTTTGACCAAGGCGTGGCGAGTAATTTTGCCAATTTTAGTAACTTGGAGCTTACTGGAAAAAACATTTTTATGAGCGACCGTGCGCAGTGCGTACAATGTCATGCGGGCGTTAATTTTTCCGCACCCGACAACAATCCGATGATTTTTAATGGCGGCTCAGGACCGATTATAGACCCTGGTTTTCCTGGCGGCGGCGGCGGATACGGCTCGCCCGAGGTTAGAGGAACGGCGAACATCGGTTTAGACCTTATTTATGCCGACCAAGGCAAATCAAATGGCAAGTTTAAAATACCGAGCCTGCGCAACATTGCGCTAACTGCGCCTTATATGCACGACGGCAGGTTTACTACGCTCGCCCAAGTGATAAATCATTATAGCCAAGATATAAAACCGCACACCAGCTTAGACGATAAGTTTGTGGGCAAAAACGGTTTGAATTTTACAGATGCCGAAAAGAAGGCTTTGGTGGCGTTTTTAAATACACTAACCGACCACTCGATGGTAGGCGATGCCAAGTTTTCGAACCCGTTTGTGGTACAAAACTAAGGCTGGTATAAAACCAAAAATGAGGGCAAATTTAATTTGCCCTCATTTTTTTTTTCAGGTAAAAGCACGTACCTTTGGGGCGTTATGTTGGTTTTGGGCAAGTGTTAAAAGCCCAAATGAAAAGGGAATGCCGTGAAATTCGGCGACAGTACCCGCTGCTGTAAGTTCTATAAAAAATGTATGAGATTGCACCACTGAATTATAAAATTTGGGAAGGTTCATACACAGAACGAGTCAGAAGACCTGCCAAGATAGCTCAAAGTTATGCAACCTACGGGAGTTTGGGTGGTGTATCGAGTTTTTTGTGGTTACTTATTTTTTTTACAGATGCAACGTTACAAAGTTGCTTTGGTGTGCCTTTTTTTGGTATTTTTTTGCCAAGAAACCCAAGCCCAAACCGATAGTTTGGTGCGCAGCCTTGCGCCGCTGGTGGTTACGCAGTCGTATTACAAGCAAGCGTATGGCATCAGGGTCGTTTATTTGGATAGCCTAAATACCCAAAACGGCAGCCTGGACGCAGCACTAAACGCCCAAACCAATAGTTTTGTGCGCAATTATGGCTCTGGTACGCTGGCGCTGCCCGCTTTGCGTGGCACGGGTTCGTCGCACACGGCGGTGGTTTGGAATGGCATAAACCTACAAAGTGCCATGAACGGTGCAGCCGACCTTGCGCTGCTGCCCAATTATTTTTTTGAAAATGCGAGCCTTATACTGGGCAGCACGAGCAGCTTGTATGGCAGCGGCGCAGTGGGTGGCACCATTGTGCTAAACGACAAACAGCGGCTCGAGAGCCAGCCCTCGAGCCTCGAAATAAAACCTGTTTTGGGTAGTTTTGGCTACCGTTTTTTGGGTACAAAATACCAATTGGGTACAAAAAAACTGTACATCAAAGCCAAGGCATTGACCCAAAAAACCCAAAACAATTATAGCTACCAAAGCCTCGATTTTGGATTGCCCCAAAAAACGCTGCAAAATGCCCAAAGCCATCAACTGGGCTACATGGTAGAAATGGGCTACAAACCCAACGAAAACAACGTGCTGAACCTAAAAATATGGCAGCAGCTCGCCCAGCGGCACATACCGCCCACGCTCACCAGTGCGCCCACCAAGGCATACCAAACCGACAGCACCACCCGAGCGGCACTGAGCTGGCAGTACCAAAACCGAAATTTTTTGGTGAAGCTGCAAACGGCGTACACCAGCGAAAAAATATTTTATACCGATAGCCTCATTAGTTTATTTGCCCGCAACCGAGCCATAGCCACCATAAACGAACTGGAAATAAAGCAGGTTTTGGGCAAAATAACGCTCATGGCAGGCACGCAATATAGCTTGGTGAAGGCAAATTCTACCTCCTATCAGGCGGCGCATACGCTAAACCAAATGGCGGTTTTTGGGCAAATAAATGCCAAAATAAATGCCAAAATAAACGCCTCGCTGGTGGTGCGCAGGCAGTTTGTGGATTTTAAACCACAGGCTACCACGCCCAGTTTTGGGTTGCATTGGCAAGCCACCAACGAGCTGGAACTCGATGTAAATGCAGCCAAGAGCTACCGTTTGCCAACGCTGAACGACCTTTTTTGGCAAGACAGCGGCGCAAAGGGAAACCCAGAACTGCTGCCCGAAAGTGGTAATAATTTTGGGTTTGGGGCGGTTTTTAGCCGAAAAAATGTGCAGTTTTATGGCAATTTTTTTTATTACCGCATAAAAAACAACATTATATGGCTACCCAACCCACAAAATATTTGGCAGCCCGAGAACATACAAATTACGCAAAGCAAAGGCGTGGAGCTGGGCGCAAAGTACGAAAAATCTTTTTTTGAAAATAGCCTGTGCCGTCTTTCGGTTAAATACACGCATACCCAAGCCACCGATTTGCTAACCCAAAAACAGCTCATTTATACGCCCAAAAACCAAGCCAGTGCCGAGTTTGATTTCATTTATAAAAACCTAAAAATGACCTACCAGCACCAATACACAGGTTTGCGCTACGCCACCGCCGACAATTTGAACGGCGTAAAACCCTACCAAATTGCTTCGTTGGGTGTGCATTATAGGCTAAAAATAAAAGAAAACCACGTGGACATTCAGCTACAAACCAACAATTTATACAACACAAAATACCAAGTGCTGGCATACAGAATAATGCCGCCACGCAATTTTTTGTTGGGCGTTGGCTTCAATTTTAAAACAAAACAAACAACAATACAATGAACAAAACACGATTAAACATAGCCATTTTGGCTGCAATGAGCTTATTTTTGGGTAGCTGCGGTCCCGAAGTGCCTACAACACCTGTAAATGTGTATGAAAAAGGCGTTTTTTTGATGAACGAGGGCGCATTTTCGGGCGGTAGCGGCACGGTAACGCACTACAACCCAGATAGCAGCAAGGTGCGCCAAAATATTTTTGAAACAGAAAACGCACGCCCTTTGGGCAACGTAGGGCAAAGCATGGCTGTGATAGGCGAAAACACCTATTTGGTAGCCAACGGTGCCAACAAAATAGAGATAGTAGATGCCAAGTTTAAATCGGTGGGCGTAATAAATGCGGCTCAAATAGCGCAGCCACGCTACATTTTGGGCATAAATGCCAGCACGGCTTACGTGAGCCAGTGGGGCAGCGATGGTATTTCGGGCAAGGTTTTGGTGGTGGATTTGGCTACCAAACAGGTAACCAAAAGCATAGAAACGGGCAGCGGCTCGGAGCAGATGGTGCGTGTGGGCAACTTGGTTTTTGTGGTAAATGCTGGCGGTTTTGGCGTGGATAGCACCGTTGCGGTGATAGATGTAACGACCAATAGCCTCACCCAAAAAATTGTGGTGGGCAAGCAACCTAACAGCATTTTGGTGGACAAAGCGGGTACGACCATTTGGGTGCTGTGCGGCGGCACGCAAGATTTTATGAACCCTGCCAACGATACCAAAGGCAGCATTTGGCGCATAAATGCGGCTACAGCCGCTGTGATAGACCACCAAGATATGCCCACAAACACGTTTCACCCCGCCAAAATGGTGCTGGGCAATGAGTTTAGTGCGGTTTATTTTTTGAGCAATTATTATGGCGGCGAGGTGTTTAGTTGCACCCAAAACCCGTTGCAAATAAGCACATCGCCCGTAGTGCCTGGCAGCTTTTTGGTTATAGGCATAGACCCCGTGCGCAACAACCAACGCAATTTGTACGCCGCCAAAGGAAACTTTACGAGCAATGGCACGGCATACAAATACACCATAACGAGTGCAAGTGCCGCCACCAAAACCGACAGTTTTGCGGTGGGGCTGATACCAACTTACTTTTTATTTAAGTAAAAAAGGTGTGCTAAAATATTAGCTTACTACCTGCGCCCTACGCCCACCGAAAAAAAACATCAGAATAGGATTACGGGATTTTGGGATTTTCAGGATTGCAATAATCATGTCCACCTTTTAAACCAACGGCTAAAGCCGTCGGCTATTGATTTTTATTCACAATTGCAATGAATTAATTATACCACAAACGTTTTTTCAATAGCCGACGGTTTTAACCGTTCGATTACGGAATTATTGAAAAAAATAAATTTGTACAGACGTTGCAGTGCAACGTCTGTACAGCCAAAAAATCCACGTTCGTTGAGCGTAGCCGAAACGAACAATGCCCAGCAGCAAAAAATGTCGGAACAAGATTACGGGATTTTGGGATTTTCAGGATTGCGATGGAAAATCCTGTGCAGATAAAGAGCGTTTCGGCTACGCTCAACGACCAAAATCCACGTTCGTTGAGCGTAGCCGAAACGAACAAAACACCCCACTTAACCCTTTTTTGCCCAGCTTTGGCGGTCGGCGGCGGCAAAAGCCCAGGGTGCGCCGTTGTTCTCTATGTTGCCAAACATACCCGCCCACTCGCTCGGCACATTGCTTTCTTCCATCATGTTGTAGCGGCGCAGCTCTATTATAATGTCCAGCGGATTTATTAAAATCGGGCAGGCTTCCACGCAGGCATTGCAGGTGGTGCAGGCTCTAATTTCTTCGGTGCTGATGTAATCGCCGAGCAAAGATTTATTGTCCGAATAATTTTTGCCGTTTTTGGCTATGAGGTCGCTTACTTCCTCCAACCTATCTCGGGTATCCATCATTATTTTGCGTGGCGACAGCTTTTTGCCCGTAATATTGGCGGGGCAAACGCTGGTACAACGCCCGCACTCGGTGCAGCTATATGCGTCCATGAGGTTTTTCCAGCTCAGGTCCAGCACATCTTTTGCCCCAAAACGCTCGGCGGGTGCTGCCTCGCCAGTGGCGGCATAAGGGTTGGCATTGGGGTCGAGCATCAGTTTTACCTCTTGGGTTACGCTTTGCATATTGCTAAGTGCGCCCAAGGGCTCGAGGCTGGCATAGTACGTGTTCGGAAAAGCCATAACGATGTGAAAATGCTTGCTGTACGGCAAGTAATTTAAAAACGCAAAAATGCCCAAAATGTGCGCCCACCAAGTGGCACGCTCTACTATGTGCAGCGTTTCGGGGCTAATGCCCGAAAAAACCAACGCCATGTATTGGCTCACCAAAAAACCGCCCGTTTGGTAGCCATTGCCTTGTAGGTTGGCTTCGGCGGCGTTCATGAGCAGGAGCGCACCCATCAGTATTACTTCTACTATGAGTATAATGTTGGCATCGGTGCGGGGAAACATGGTAAGCTCGGGGCTGCGGAAACGAGCCAGTTTTTGTATGTTTCGCCTCCAAAAGAAAACCACGCAAGCCACAATAACCAGCAACGCCAGCACCTCAAAAAAGCTGATGGCTACATAATAAAAACCGCCCAAATACGGCGCAAAAAAGCGGTGTGTACCCAGCGCACCGTCTATAAAAATTTCGGCTACCTCCACATTTATAAGCACAAAACCCACGTATATAAGCACATGAAAAAACGCCGCCACGGGTCTCGTCGTCATTTTACTTTGCCCCAAAGCCACTCGAGCCATTTGCGCCCAGCGTTTTATTTTTTGGTCGGAGTGCGGCGTGGCGGTAGGTCTGCCCAAAAAAATATTTCTCCTTATTTTGGCTACTTTACGCCCAAAAAGTGCTATTGCCGCCGTGGCTAACAGTACGAATATAATTTGTTGTATCATTTTATGCTACAATTTAGTGTTTAAAATATGCTATTTACAAAAACCCCAGTTCCAACTGCGCCTCCTCGCTCATCAGGTCTTTGGTCCAGGCTGGCTCAAAGGTAAGCTCCACCTTCGCCGATTTTACGCCCGCCAAACCCTTTATTTTGTCCTCTACCTCGAGCGGCAGCGTGCCAGCCACAGGGCAGCTGGGCGAAGTAAGCGTCATCACCACCACCACATTGCTATCCGTATCCACGTTCACCTCGTACACCAGCCCAAGCTCAAAAATATTTACGGGTATTTCGGGGTCGTAAACGGTTTTTAGTATCTCTATAACCGAATTTTTTATTTGTATAAATGATTGCATAGTGCGTTTTGTTTTAATAAATTCCTTTTTGATTTAAAGCCGCCTGGTACTTTTGCGCATTTACCAAATGCTCGGCGTAGGTTACTGCAAAATTATGATGCCCCGAAAAGTCTTGGCTGGCACAAAAATACACATAATTATGCGTTTCTGCATCTAAAACCGCATCTACACTGGCTATCGAGGGCGTACAAATGGGCGAAGGCGGCAAACCCTGCACCATGTAGGTATTGTAGGGCGATGCAAACTGCGTCATGGCAGTAGTAATGCGTTTAATGGCAAAATTGTTTAGGGCAAATTTCACCGTAGGGTCGGCTTGCAGCGGCATTCCCAGTTTTATTCTGTTCAAATACACGCCCGCAATGCGCTGTTTTTCGTCGTTTTGGTTGGTTTCTTCCTCCACAATGGCTGCCAGGCTCAGGGCTTGGTTTTGGGTCAATGAGTTGTTTTTTAGTTTTTCTAAGCGTTCTGCATTCCAAAACTTTTTGTATTCTTTGTGCATTCGGCGCATAAACTGGTCGGGCGTGGTGGTCCAGTACATTTGGTAGCTGTTGGGTACAAACATACCCAGCACCGTTTGGCTATCCAGCCCAAACTGGCTCAAATACGCATTGTCGTAGAGCAAAGCGGTAAATGCGCTGCTGTCTTGCTCCAATTTTTTGGCAACTGCCTTGCCCAGCTCGTCCAGTTTTCTGAACTTTACAAAAGTAAGCGTAACTTCGTCTTGCTCGCCGTTCATCAGTTTTTTTAAAAATGCGTAGGTGCTCACGCCTCCTTTGAGTAGGTATTTGCCCGCTTTTATATGGCTCGGATACTTCATTTTGTTGGCTAAAAACACAAACTCCGCCTCGTTTTTCAGCAGTTTTTGTGCGTTTAAACTATCCAGCACCTGTGCAAAACTGGCGTTGGTAGGTATGTATATGTAGGTTTTTTGGGCAGGATTTAGGTTTGCCTTAAAAAAATAATTGTACCCAAACCAACCGCATACCAAGGCTACAACGGCTATAAAAATGGCGAAGAGCCTAAATATTTTTCTCATTTCGTTTTTTGTTTTTAAAAAAAATCTTTTTTATAATAAAGTAAAAAAGTGCGCACACCGCCGCCGCCGTAACCAGCGGAATGGCAATAGCCACAACCGAAAGCGTGGCAGCCAAGCCGTTTTCGGCGGTAGAAAACGCTGCGTTGCCCGTGCCGCCCGTAAATGCACTGAGCTTGGCACGGATAAAGCTGGTGCCAGCCTGCACCACGCCTGCGCTGCCGCCGCCCACCACCGCACCCAAGCCCCATTGTATGAGTGGGTCGTTTGTGCCTGTGAGCATCGATGCCGAGAGCATCGTGCCAGCCGCCAGCGACAGCGGCGTGGTGATGGTATCCAGCAAATTATCTACAAACGGAATGTAGTACGCCGCCACTTCTATGACCGCCGCCGTAGCAAAGCAAGCCGTAGCCGCCCAGCTACCCATCCACGCCAGGTTGGCGGTGAGCGGCACAATGCCCCAATGCGATGCCAAACTGGCGGCAAGCAACGGAATAAACACCCGAAACCCGCACGCCGCACTCAGTGCTATACCCAAACAAATGCTTACTATCCAGCTCATTTTTTTATGTTTTGTGTTTGTTTTCGTTCAAAATCACTTCCGCCAAAAGCATATCCAGCGGTTCGGTTATTTTTATGTTTGTAGCCTCGCCTGCCACCAGCCTAATTTCTTGCCCCAATGCCTCCACCACCGAAGCATCGTCGGTAAAGAGCGGCGAGTACGCTTGGTTATACGCTTTTTTTAGCAGCTCCAACCCAAAAACCTGCGGCGTTTGTACCAGTTTAAAGGCACTTCTGTCGGCGGTGCGGTGCGTTACGGTGCTACGTATGCTGTCTTTTAGAGCCACCACGGGTATGGCGGCGGCGTGTTCTTTTGCTGCGTGGTACAGCTCGTTTATCAGTTTTTGGCTCACCAGCGGGCGCACGCCATCGTGTATGGCTACCAAGCAGTTGGGCGTTGGTTTTATGCTATCTATGGCATTTTTTACCGAAAAAAATCGCTCCGAGCCACCCACCACAAGGCTGTGCGGCGCATAAAAAGCGTATTTTACGCACAATTGTTGCCAGTAAGCCACATAGTCGCTGTGCAGAATTAGCACAATTTCGGTGGCGGTATCGGCATCAAAAAACGCTTGCATGGTGTGCATCAAAACGGGTTTGCCGCCCAGCACCAAAAACTGTTTTGGTATCTGGCTTTGCATTCTGCTTCCGATACCTGCGGCTACCACCAAAGCTATTTTTTTCATTTACGCTGCTAAAATAAGCCTCAAATGTACAAAAATATATGGTTTTTTTATACAATATTTCACACAAAATTTATGGTTGAGTGCGGCTACAAAAACACACGACCAAGTGGTTTGCGGTGCAGTACTTGGTCGTGTAAATGTATTTAATAAAAGAAATAAATGCGCAAAATCATGGGAAAATGCCGAGTGATTCGTAGCTAACGGCTATTTTTCTGATGGCTGTGGCAAATGCTGCCGTGCGGTAGTCGGGTATGCCCAGCTCGTTTTTGGTAGCCCTTATGGCGTGGTAGGCGTTAATCATGGTTTCTTCCAAGCCCGAATATACAAAGTCCAGCTCGTCTGCGCCTCGCTCTATTTGTGCGTGTTGGTCGGCACTAAAAGTTTTGCCCGTCATGTCTTCTACGGCACTCAAAATATTGCGGTTCATATTGCCTTCGTAGCGCTTGCCCAACCTACCAAAGCGCACGTGCGACAGGTTTTTGAGCCACTCGAAGTAAGATACCGTTACGCCACCTGCGTTTAGGTAAATATCGGGTATGATTACAATTCCTTTTTCTATCAAAATGGCTTCGGCTTCGGGTGTGGTGGGTCCGTTGGCGGCTTCGGCTATTATTTTTGCTTGTATTTTATGGGCATTGCCTACGTGCAGTTGGTTTTCGAGGGCTGCGGGTATGAGTATGTCGCATTTTAGCTCGAGCGCATCGGCGGAGTTGGCTATGTTTGTGCAGTCTTTAAAATTGAGCAGCGATTTGGTGGCTTGGCGGTGCTGAAATGCCTCTTCGTAATTGATGCCGTTTTCGTTGTAAATTGCGCCCTCTGCCTCGGCTATGGCTATTATTTTTGCGCCCGCCTCATGAAAAAACTTGGCGGAGTGGTAGCCCACATTGCCCAAGCCTTGCACCACAATGGTTTTGCCAGCCACGCCTGTGGTTAGCCCCAGTGCGTCCATGTCTTCTTTTACGTCGCATACTTCTCTGATGCCGTAAAAAACGCCCAAGCCCGTGGCTTCTTTCCTACCCCTGATGCCGCCTTGTGTAATCGGTTTGCCCGTTACGCAGCCCAAGCTGTTTAGCTCTGGGTTAAAAGTGGCGTAGGTGTCGGCTATCCAAGCCATTTCTCTTTCGCCTGTGCCGTAGTCGGGGGCTGGCACATCTACTGCTGGTCCTATAAAGTTCTTTTTTACCAATTCGGCTGCGTAGCGGCGGGTAATGCGCTCGAGCTCGCCCACCGAATATTTGCGTGGGCTTATGGTTATACCGCCTTTTCCGCCGCCAAACGGCACATCTACAATGGCGCATTTGTAGGTCATGAGGGCGGCGAGCGCCATTACCTCATCTTGGGTTACAAACTGCGAGTAGCGTATGCCGCCCTTGGTGGGCAATTTGTGGTGGCTATGCTCGGCTCGGTATGCCTCTATGGTTTCTATGCTGCCATCGTCACGTTTTATCGGAAAACGCATTTGATACACGCTGTTACAGTATTTAATTTGTTCCAGTAACCCATCGGGGTACTGTAAGTATTGGGCTGCCTTATCGAAATAGTGCAGTACGTCCTGAAAAAAACTATGTGTACGCAATTCTTCTAATTTAGATTGTGCCACACCTTTTGGTGTTCCTTTTGACATTTTTTTGGTGGTATTTTAGGGGTTGATGATGTATAAAATGTTTTTTATTAGGCTATTCTTTCTCTAATTTTTGTATTTTTTTGTCCAGCCTTATCAGGTACAATATTAAGCCAAAAAATATTAATAACAAAATAGCAATTACGACAAATATTTTTCCTTGGCTGCGCATCAGGTCTGCCATTTCTACGGTGTTTTGCAGGTTCATTTTTAGTTGTTTTTATTTTTTTCTATGGAGATATTTTTTACACGCACCATAAGCTCCGCTACCCAAATACCCAGCATCGAAAACCCAATAATGGCGGGATAAAACACGGTGCGCATGGTGTTGTCGAGGTCGTATTTGCCAAAGGCTGGGTTGCCGCCGTTGCCTGGGTGTAGGCTGTCGGTGAGGCGTGGCAGTATAAACAGCAAGGGTATCATGGCTGAATAGGCAAAAATGTTGTAAATGGCGGCTATTTTGGCTCTTTGTTGGTCTTCTTTTATGCTGCCACGTAGTATTATGTAGGCGGCGTAAATGAGCAGGCATATCGCTGCCGAGTTTTGCTTGGGGTCGCTGCTCCAATACTCACCCCAAGTGAATTTAGCCCAAACTGCGCCCGTAACAATGCCCAAAAGGCCCAAGATAAACCCAATTTTTGTGGTGGCTTCGGCTAAGTAGTCGGTGTTTTGGTTTTTGAAAACCCGAAGTGTGAAGTAATAAAAAAGGCTGGTGCCGCCGATGGTGAGTGGCGCTTGAAATCCTTTTTGCTTAAACAAAACCATAATGGCTGCGATGCCGAGCGTGGCGATGTTAAAAAAGTTGAGGTTGCGCAGCAGCGTGGGCGATGTGGTGCTGGTGCCAGCCAACTGCATGATGCTGTAACCGCAGGCACTGGTGAGTATGAGTATCATGCCAAACCACATGGGTACGTGAAAGTACAGCGCACGAATGGTTTCGTTTAGGACTTCTAAGCGTGGCACGGGCAGCAAAAAGCCAGCTACAATGGTGTAGGTGAGCAATAAAACTGTGGTGATTTTATAGGTTTTGTTTTTCACGGTATGTCTTTTTATGTAAAATGAATTTTAGACGTTTATGGTTTCATCTTGTTTGTTAAAAAAAGCATATTGGGTGAGGTGGTAGGTTTTTTCGGGGGCTATGCGCACCCAGTTTTTGTATTTTAGCAGCCACTTTACCTGTTTGCTGGCTATGCCTTTGGTTAGGTAAGCGGCTACAAATGGGTTTACGTGCAGTTTTATGTTTTTTTCGTTTTGCTGCTGCAATATGTGCCTTAGGTTTTCTTCTATTTGGTCTATGATAAGCCCTGTGGGGCGCACTTTGCCCGTGCCTGCGCAATCGGGGCAGGTTTCGGCTACGGCTATTTCTATTTCGGGGCGCACACGCTCTCGGGTTATTTGCATCAGCCCAAACTTACTAATGGGCAGTATGGTGTGCCTGGCACGGTCGGCAGCCATAAAATCCTGCATTTCTTTTTGCAGTTTGTTGCGCAGGGCGGGCGTTTTTAGGTCTATAAAATCTATGACTATAATGCCGCCCATGTCTCTTAGTCGGAGCTGGCGTGCTATTTCGGCGGCGGCTTCCACATTTACCTGATACACGTTTTCCTCTCGGTTGGTTTTGTCTTGGTTGCCGAGCTTACTGCCACTGTTTACATCTATTACGTGCATGGCTTCGGTATGCTCTATAATGAGGTAAGAGCCGCCGCCCATGGTTACATTTGTACCAAACAAGCCTTGAATTTGCTTGTCTATACCAAAGTTTTCGAAGAGCGTTTGTTTGGCATTTTTGTGTAGTTTTACAATGTTTACCTTATCGGGCGCAATGTTGGAAATGTAGTTTTTTACCTCCCCAAAAATAATTACGTCGTCGGTTACTATCTGGTCAAAAGAGTCGTTTAGCAGGTCTCGGAGTATGCCCGAGGTGCGGTCTATTTCACGCAGCAGGCGTGTGGGCGCTACGGCGGTGTTGGCGTTTTGCAGCGAGTCTTCCCAGCGTTTTGCCAGGTCTCTAATGTCTTTGCTTAGTTCTTCGCTGCTTATGTTTTCGGCTGCGGTGCGCACTATCACCCCAAAGTTACGGGGTTTTATGCTTTGTATCAAGTTTTTTAGGCGTTTGCGCTCGTCGAGGCTTTTTAGCTTTTTCGATATAGATATTACATTGCTAAATGGTACTAAAACCACGTACCTTCCCGCCAGCGATAGGTCGCACGAGAGCCTCGGTCCTTTGGTAGAAATCGGTTCTTTGACCACTTGCACCAGCACATCTTGGCTTTTGTTTATGAGTTCGCTTATTTTGCCATTTTTATTTATTTCGGGCAGCAGCACAAACTCATTTAGCATCGGGTTTTTGCGTGAGCCGCTTAGTAGCTCGGTGCTGTATTTGCGCAGTGAGGCGTACTGTGGTCCGAGGTCGAAGTAGTGCAAAAAAGCATCTCGCTCGTAGCCTATGTCCACGAACACGGCGTTTAACGATGTATTTATTTTTTTTACTTTACCTAAGTAAATGTCGCCTACCGAAAATTCTTTTGAGTTTGCTTCTTGGTGTAGTTCTACCAGTTTTTTGTCTTCCAAAAGGGCTATTTGTGCGCCTTTTAGCGATGAACTTATATATAGCGATTTGCTTATTTGAGGATTGTTGTCGGACATACGGATTTATTTGAATTTTTTGGGTGCAGTGCGCTGGTTGTTTTTTATTGTTTTTGGATTGGCTTTCTGCATTTTACAAAACTACTGCTTTTTTGGCTAAAAACAAAAGATAAAGTAAAATCTTATTGATTTTCAGTTAATTGAGTGGGTTGTTGGTGGCTACATTATCAAAAAAATGCCCCATTTGCCCAAACAAATCTTTGGCATAAGGCAGCAAAAAGCCCGCATAGTGCAGCAATGTGGGTGCTAAGGTAATGAGGAACTCGAAGCTAATGGACTTTTGGGCGGTTTCGGGCGAAATAACGCCTACTTTGTTAAACAGCCAAACGATGATGCTGCTCAAAAAAGCGGCTTTTAGCAGCCCAAAGGCTGCGCCCGCCAGATTGTTTACAAAACCGAGGTGTACGGCTTTGAGCAGTTTTTCTATGCTTTTTGTAAAAAAATGAATGCCCACCACCAGCAGCACAAATACGGTGAGGAAGGCTATCATGGGCAAAAACTTGCTGTGAATGCCCAGGTTTGTAGCCATAAATGTGGCGGCGGTGTTGGTTAGTTTGAATGCGCCCGTGATGCCTATGAGCAGGGCGAGCAGTGTGGCTATTTCTACCAAAAAGCCTTTGCGCCAGCCAGATATTAGCCCCCAAGCCATGGGTGCGAGTACGATGTAATCTAAGGTCGTCATTAATTGGGTTGGGTGGTTTTTTGTGGGTTAAATGTCGTTTTCTTTTAAAAATACCTCGAGGCTGGCTATGCTATCGAACATGACCTCTCGGGCTTTGCTGCCCTCGAACTTGCCTACAATGCCCAGTGCCTCGAGCTGGTCCATGATGCGCCCCGAGCGTGCGTAGCCCAGTTTTAGTTTGCGCTGTATGAGCGAGGTAGAGCCTTGTTGGTTGTTTACGATGGTGCGGGCTGCGTCGGCGAGCATTACGTCGTATTCGCCTATGTTTTCCATTGATTTGTGGCTTTGGTCGCCGTCTTTGCCCACAAACTCAGGCAGTATAAAGGCGCTTTCGTAGCCTTGTTGTTCGCCTATAAAGTTGGCTACTTGCTCTACTTCTTCGGTGGTAATGTAGGCGCATTGTATGCGTATCACGTCCGAGCCTTGTGCCAGTAGCATATCGCCACGCCCTACGAGCTGCTCTGCGCCTTTGGTATCGAGTATGGTGCGTGCGTCTATTTGTGAGCTTACTTTAAAGGCTATACGGGCGGGGAAGTTGGCTTTTATTGTTCCCGTAATGATGTTTGTACTGGGGCGTTGGGTGGCTATGATAAGGTGTATGCCCACGGCACGGGCGAGCTGCGCCAGCCTGGTGATGGGCTGCTCTACTTCTTTGCCTGCGGTCATCATTAGGTCGGCAAACTCATCTACCACCAGTACAATGTAGGGCAGGTAGCGGTGTAGTTTTTCGGGGTTTAGCCTTCGGGCTACAAATTTTTGGTTGTATTCGGCGATGTTGCGCACGCTGGCATCTTTTAGCAGGTCGTAGCGCAGGTCCATTTCTATGCAAAGGGAGTTTAGGGTGTTTACTACCTTGGCGGTGTCGGTGATTATGGCATCGTCTTCGTTGGGTAGCTTGGCGAGGAAGTGCCGCTCTATGGTTTTAAAGATGGATAGTTCTACTTTTTTGGGGTCGACGAGTACGAATTTTATTTGGGAGGGGTGTTTTTTGTAAATGAGTGAGATGAGTATGGTGTTTAATCCCACGGATTTGCCTTGCCCCGTAGCGCCTGCCATGAGTAGGTGGGGCATTTTGGCGAGGTCGGTTACAAATACTTCGTTGGATATGGTTTTGCCCAGTGCTATGGGCAGTTCGTAGGTGCTGTTTGTAAATTTTTCGCTGGCTAATACGGTGCTTATGCTTACGGTTTCTTTGTTGTGGTTGGGTACTTCGATGCCTATTGTGCCTTTGCCTGGCATTGGGGCTATTATTCTGATGCCGAGTGCGGCGAGGTTTAGGGCGATGTCGTCTTCGAGGTTTTTTATTTTGGAGATGCGCACGCCTGCGGCTGGCACTATTTCGTAGAGTGTTACGGTGGGACCTACGGTGGCTCTGATGCGTTCTATTTCGATGCCGAATTGTCGGAGGGTTTCTAATATTTGTTTTTTATTTCGGTTTAGCTCGTCTTCGTCCATTTTTAGTGGGTTGCTGGTGGGCGGGTCGAGCAGGCTTAGGGTTGGGTATTGGTAGTGCGAGAGTTCGGCTGTGGGGTCGTAGGGCTGGGTGGTGGCGGGCAGGCTGGGGTGCATGGGCGGCAGCTCGGGTGCGGGCGTGCTTATGAGTTCGAGCTCTGGCTCGGGTGTGGGCGTGAGTTCGAGCTCTGGCTCGGGTATGGGCGTGCGGAGTTTGTTGCGGGGCGGCACTTCGTCGGCGGGCGTGAGGTAAGGCTCGGGGCTGGGGGTGTGTACTTCGAGCGGGAGGTCGCCTATGGGCGTGCGGGTGTGCGTGGGCGCAAATGTGGGTGCGGGCGCAAGTGTGTGGTCGAGGGTGGAAGGCTCGGGCGTGAATAGCGTGGAGGCAGACGTGGGCGAGCTACCACGTGCGGGCGTGCGCAGTGGCTCGGGCGTGCTATCACGCCTAAAACCCTCGAACAAACCCTCAAAATCAAATTTTACCCCGAAATAAACCCTCAAAACCAAAAACCAAGCAAAAACCAGCACCAAAAATGTACCAAAAACACCCAAAAAACCCATCAGCCAGCTGCTGCAAAAATACCCAAACATTCCGCCCCAAATGCTCCATTTACCCAACAAAAAACCGAGTGTAAACGAAACGGCGACCATGAGCACAAAGGCATTGACGTAATTTTTTTTGTAGTTAATGGCAAAAGTGTAGCCCAAAATGCGCAAACCAAACAAACCCAACATATACGCCAAGGCAAACGAGCCAAAGCCAAAACTGCCATGAATAATCAAATGCGAGAGCAGCGCACCAAAACGCCCAAGTAAATTGTGCGCCACGAGGTCTTTGTTGGTCAAAAACTCAAAAATGCCGCTGTCCGCCACCAAATTTTGGTCGTTTTGCCACACAAAAAGGTGCGAAAAAAAAGCCACAAACATACAGCCAGCCAGCAGCACGCACAAGCCGCCCAAAACCAAACGCACACGCTCCGTAGGCTCAAAACGCACCCACGCCAGCGGGCGTGGCGCACTTGTGCGCTTGTTTTCGGGCTTCAACCTATTTTTTTCGGTGGGTGCACTCGTTGCCTCCTCCACCTGAACACTGCGTAATTTATTTGCCATAACTTAATATTTTTTGCAAGCGATACATAAAACTTGCCAACGCACAAAATTACCCAAAATAAGTTTGCCATAATCCTTTCGGGGTTTTTTTGTGGATAAAACACCCGCAGTACGCCCACCACAAACCAAAACTGGTGTGGAGAATAACCGTTATTTTTTAGTAATTTTGCCCCCACAATACCCAAACCCAACCATGCAAAACCCCAAAAACACCTTGGTAATAGGTGCCAGCCCCAACCCCGAGCGGTACAGCTACAAAGCCATAAGCGCACTTATAGCCCACAAACACCCCGTGCTTGCCCTCGGCGCACGCCCCGCCACGGTGCTGGGCGTGGAAATCGCCAACGATTTGCCCACGGCGCACGCCCCCATACACACCATCACCCTGTACCTAAACCCCAGCGCCCAAGCGGCATTTTACGAGCGCATTGTAGCCCTAAAACCCGAGCGCATTATTTTTAACCCTGGCACCGAAAACCCAGCGTTAGAAGCCATTTGCATACAAAACAACATAGAACCCCTGCAAGCCTGCACGCTCGTTTTGCTGGCTACCAACCAATATTAAGCCCAATTTCGGCGGCTTTTTTGGGTTTTATGCCACATTTTTGGTAGGAAAATGACAAATGTGGTGCGCCCACGCATAATTTTTGTACCTTTGCGCTTTATAAACCCAAATGAGCGACTCTATAAAACACGAATGCGGCATCGCATTTATTCGCCTTAGAAAACCCCTGGATTTTTACCTCCAAAAGTACGGCACAGCACTTTACGGCTTAAATAAACTGTACTTGCTCATGGAAAAACAGCACAACAGAGGGCAAGATGGCGCTGGATTAGCCACCATAAAACTACAACCCGAACCTGGCAAACGCTACATAAGCCGCCTGCGCTCCAACGCACAGCAGCCGATAAAAGACCTTTTTGAGCAAATAAATAGCCGCCTGCAACGGGGATTTGAGCTGCAACCCGAGCTGCATACCAACGCCGAGCTGCTCAAACAAACCCTCCCCTACACGGGCGAGCTGCTGCTGGGGCACCTGCGCTACGGCACACACGGCGGCAACAGTTTGGAGTACTGCCACCCTTTTTTGCGGCAAAACAACTGGCTTAGTCGCAACTTGCTGCTGGCGGGCAATTTTAATTTTACCAACGTAGATGAGCAGTTTGACGCACTCGTAAAACTGGGGCAACACCCCAAAGAAAAAGCCGATACCGTGCTGGCTCTCGAAAAAATAGGGCATTTTTTGGACGAAGAAAACATAAAACTCTTCGAAAAATACCGCAACGAAATGGGCGAAAAAGACCTATTTAACGGCGATAGAAACATTATTATAAACCAAAAAATACACCAAAGTTTGGACATAGCGCACATACTGCGCAAGTCGGCAAAAAGCTGGGACGGCGGTTTTAACATGGCGGGCATGATGGGGCATGGCGATGCTTTTGTGATGCGAGATGCCGCTGGCATACGCCCAAGCTACTTTTATGCCGACGATGAGGTGGTGGTATCTGCCTCGGAACGCCCAGCGATACAAACGGCTTTTGACCTAAAAACCGAACAAATACAAGAACTTAGCCCAGGGCAAGCCCTGATAGTGCGCCAAAACGGCAGCTACGAAACCACCGAAATACTAAAACCAGCCGCCAAAAAACCCTGCTCCTTCGAGCGCATTTATTTTAGCCGTGGCAGCGACACCGACATTTATAAGGAACGCAAAAAACTGGGCGCACTCGTTACCACGCAGCTCCTCCAAGTGATAGACTACGACATAGAAAACACCGTTTTTTCGTACATACCCAATACCGCCGAAATAGCCTTTTATGGCATGATAGAGGGCGTGCAAACCTACCTCGACGAATACAAAATAGCCCAACTACTCAAAGGCGGATACGATGCCGACGGGCTAAAAAAGCTGATGAGCCTGCACCCACGCATCGAAAAAGCAACGATAAAAGACGCAAAGCTCCGCACTTTTATCACCAGCGACAACAGCCGCTCCGAACTCGTAGCCCACGTTTACGACATTACCTACGGCATTATTACGCCCCAAAAAGACAATTTGGTAATCATAGACGACTCCATAGTGCGTGGCACTACCCTGCGAGAGAGCATTATTAGGATGCTGGATAGGCTCAAACCCAAAAAGCTGCTCATTATATCGTCCGCACCCCAAATACGCTACCCCGACTGCTATGGCATAGATATGTCGAGGCTCTACGAGTTTGTGGCGTTTCAGGCTGCCATAGCCCTGCTCCAACAGCACAAACTTACCCACATCATAGACGAAGTGTATGACCTCTGCAAAAACTCAAGCATGGAAATGCTGAAAACCGAAAATTTTGTAAAAAAAATCTACGAACCCTTTGTTACCCAAGAAATATCCAACAAAATAGCCGAGCTAATTACGCCGCCCCAAACCACCACGCCCGTAACCATCATTTACCAAAGCATAAACAACCTGCACGAAGCCTGCCCCGACCACCAAGGCGACTGGTATTTTTCGGGGGATTACCCCACGCCAGGCGGCAACAAGGTAGCAAACCAAGCCTTCGTAAATTTTTATGAAAACCGAAAAGAACGTGCTTACTAAACTTTAATCGTTTTTAAAGGGAATAAATCCGTTGCAGCTTCACAAAAAATGTTATGTATTAAGCAGCCAAATAAAAATGACAAAATAAAATAAAATAAAATACTAATTTTGTACCTATGCAAGAAAAACAGAGCCGCAAGGAGCAAATTTTAGAAAAACTAAAAAACAAATACCGCCTCGTGGTATTGGACGAGGATACTTTCGAGGAAAAAGCCGTTTTTAAACTCAACCGCCTAAGCGTAATTGTGGGTTTGAGTATGTTTTTTGTGGTTTTAACGTCTGTCATCGTAGCCACCATCGCATTTACACCACTAAGAGAATACATACCAGGCTATGCCGACGTAAATACCAGCCGAAACCTGCGCAAATTATACAACCGAGTAGATTCGTTGGAGGGGGCAATAGAAGACCGCTACGCCTACATAGAAACGATACAGGAAGTGGTAAAAGGCGATTTTAAAGACAAACGCACCAACAAAACCGACGTAAGAGATAGCATATACAACCCTGCCATCATGGACGAAATACTGGAAAACGAAAAAATACTAAGAAACAACCCCAACATACAAAACGTAGATGTAGCCACAGGCAAACAAAACGGCGGCTTGCAGCGCATCGCCTTTTTTAAACCCACCGACGGCGGCGTAATATCCACACCATTTAGCCCCGCAAACCAACGGTACAGCATTACCATAGCCACACCCCAAAACCAACCCATAAGAGCCATACTGGACGGCACCGTAATTATGGCAAATTACAGCATAGAAACAGGATACACCATAGGCATACAGCACCAAAACAACATCATATCTTTTTATAAAAACTGCCTTAGCCTAATGAAAAAGAACAACAACTTTGTGAAAGCGGGCGAAACCATAGCCACCACAGGCAGCACCCGCCCCAACGCAAAGCCACAGTTTCAGTTAGAACTTTGGTACAACGGCATCGCATTAAACCCCGCTGAATTCATCAGCTTTAAACAATAAAACACTAACACACACACTAACACACTATTAAAATGTTCGGTAGAAAACCCCAAAACAACAACGACGCAAGCACCCAACCCAGCGGCTCATTTGATATGCTAAACCACGTAGGCAAAGGCACTTCGATAGACGGCGGCATGGAATCAAACAGCAGCCTACGCATAGACGGCAAAATAAAAGGCACAATAAGCGTAAAAGAACGCCTCATTTTGGGTCCGACGGGCATCATAGAAGGCAAAATACAATGCAAAGATGCCGACATAGCTGGCACCGTAAGGGGCGACATAGAATCGTCGGGCGTGCTTAGGCTGCTCGCAACCGCAAATGTAAACGGCGACCTAAAAGTAAGCCAAATAAGTGTAGAAGCAGGCGCAATATTCAACGGCAACTGCATTACAAATAGAGGCAGCATAGGCGAATTTTTGAATGAAAATACAGAAACCAAAGCCATCAAAGCCTAACCAAAACCCCAACGAAATACTCCGATACTCAGGCTTGGCTTTTCAAATGATAGCCACAATTTGTCTCGGAGTGTTTTTGGGCAATCGGTTGGATAAATACCTGCACACGCCAAAACCCTATTTTACAGGGTTATTTGCCGTGATTTTTGTGGTTTTAGCCGTGTACAACAGCATCGCCGATTTTTTAAAAAAGTAATGGAATACAAAAAGAAATTAGCCGCACTGGCACTGGTTTTTGTTTTGGTAAATCTGGCTATGAACCAAGTTTTGGGCATTCAGTGGCAATGGTACATTTGGGCAATGCACCCGTTTTTTTGGTTGGTAAGTCTGCTAATTCACGGCTATTTAACCAGCCCCGCCCTCACGCCACAGCGTTTTGTAAACTCATTTATGGCTTCTACGGGCATAAAACTGGCGGCGTGCGCCGCAGCCATCGGCGTTTTGGTGTATTTCAACAAACCACAAGCCCGAAGCATCGTAATTTGGTTTATGCTGCTTTACTTCGGCTTTTCTACCTTCGAAACCATCGTTTTGAGCAAACTCGCACGCAAAAAATGACCTTTTTCTTGCGACTTTTTGTAGGTTTACTCGTCGTTTTTGTAGGCATTGAGCTGGCGTTGCTACCCAAAAAAACCGACTACGTACTCGCTGCCGACGAGGGCATCTACCTCGAGCAAGTAAATACCCTGCTCACACACAACCCAATAGCGGGCGTGCGCATAGCCACCGAAAACTACATAAACACCGCCACACTGCACCAAAAACCGCACCCGCTGCGGGTAGGCTACCTCTGGTTTTGTATGCCATTTGTGGGTTGGGTGGGCGTTTGGGGTCTGAGCTTGGCTTCCATCGCACTTTTTGTGGGCTTGCTCTACGCCAGCTATGTATTCGGCACGAGGGTTTACAGCCACGGTTTTGCGCTTATTTTTGTGGTTTTACTGGCGTTTTCGCCGCTGTACATGGGCTTGTGCCGCCGTGCCTTAGCCGACATAGCTACTTACACCTGGGTTTTGTTGCCGCTCATGGCATTTATTTTTTACCTAAAAAATCCCGTTGCCAAAAACTATTTTTTGTTTCTGCTCCTACTCACCTTTTCTGGTTTGGTCAAAGAATCGAACTACTTTTTTGCGCCGTTTTACAGCCTTTACCTCGGGTTTTGGGCATTTACACAAAAAAAACATACGCTCCACGCCATTTTTCAGAGCATAATTACCACTGCGCTACCTGCCTTGTGTAGCATTTTATTGTACGTATTTTTGGTAGGAGCGCAGCGTTTTGTAGCCGTACTCAGCATTTTAAAAAACGTAGAAATAACCAGCGTGTGGCACTACGGCGCAGGCGGTTGGTACATGAATTTAATCAATTTTGGGCTGCTATCGCCCATTGTTTTTGGCTTGTTTTTGGCTGGTATTATTACCCAAAAAAAAATCACAACCGAAACTTCTGTACTCATTGCTTTTTACATTTTTACAATAATTATGTACGCTTTTTTGCCCAAAAACGTGCGCTACGTCGGTTTTTTGGATTGGATACACTGCCTTTTTGCCGCATCTTTTGTGGTAAATTATTTTGATAAAGAAAAAATAACGCCAAAACGTTTATTAATTAAATGTTTATGGGTAACTTTGCCCATCATAGCCCTAAATTTTGCAAATTTCAACCGCATTTTTATAAAATACAGGGTGTATGAGCCACTAAGCTACTACGTTTGGTTGGGGCAAATGTACGTACCCATCGACAGTAGTTTTGCGGCAAAAATGACCATCGCCCCCGAAAAACGCTTGAAATAAGCCTAAAAAAAGATAAAATGAAGCATATTATTGCAGCTCTGTGTGTTGTTTGTGGTGTTTTTGCAGGTTGCAAAACGGATATAACTGGCGGCGCAACGCCCAACCGCACACCCGAAACCTACACCACCGTGGATACCATAATCCGCAACGGCAACAACCGACTAAGCACGCAAATAGGCATAAATTGGTGGGCAACCGACCCCGACGGGTACGTAACTGGCTACGAATATAGCTTCGAAAACCCAATTACAGCGGCTACAATTTGGCGGTTTACGTCCAAGACCGACAGCGTATTTTTGATAAATCTGCCGCTGGGCGCAGATACCGCCGACATTCGGTTTTCGGTGCGTGCCATAGACAACCTCGGCGAAAAAGACCCAACGCCAGCGCAGCTCGTTTTGCCACTAAAAAACACAGCCCCAACCATCGCTTTTAGGTACATAAAAGCGGGCGGAAACCCTTTGGCGGGCGGCAATGTGTTGGTGGGCTTTCCGATACTGCGCTACAACTGGACAGCCACCGATGCCGACGGCGCAGCCAACCTGCGAGGCTACGAACTTACGCTAAACGACACGGCTCGCACGCCCGTTTTTTTGGGCAATGTGTATAGCGGCGCAACTTTGGTGGCGGACAACCCAAATGCCACCAGCAGCGACTGCTCCATTTTGGCAGGCAACAGCAACCAAGCCCAACCCAACAAGCTGCAAGGGCTTAACTTAAACGATACCAACGTGTTGTACATACGAGCCATAGACCTTTCAGGCGCAAAATCGGCTTATATTGCAGCCAAAAAAGTTTTTGTAAAGCGGCTCACCTCCAACATTGTGCTGGTAAATGCCTACGCAAACGGCATTTTGGCAATTGACCAGTTTTACAACACACAGCTCAATGGCATTGGGATAACAAATGTAGAAAAGATACAAATACTGCAAAAAAACGCACAGTTTGAGTTCACCCAACTTGCGCCCGACTACGCCACCCAAAACCGAATTTTTGGTTTGTTTAAGCACATTATTTGGGTAAGCGACGATATGAATTTTAGTATGGTGTACGCCCAAGGCGTGTTAAACACGTTTTTTAACAACGGTGGCAACCTGCTCATGAGCTGCCGCCCAGGCGGCGAAGACCTATCCAAGTCGCCCTTTTACGAGTTCACGCCCATCGATAGTTTGCAGCAACCGCCCGCAGGCAAGCTGTTTTTACTCGCCGATACCAGCACCATCGCTCCTTTGGCGAGCGGCTACCCGATGCTCCAAAACGAAGGATTTTTGACCGTGCCACGCCCCATAAAACTTTTGGCGGGCTGCACGCCGCTGCTAAGAGCCAACATTATACTGCGAGACGGCGCATCGTTTACGCCTTACACAGGCAATTCGGTGGTGATGGGCATAAAAACAAACGGCATCACGGGCAGCAAAATCGTGTTTAGCAGCCTACAACTACACAAAATAAACGCCAACAACGCCATAGGAACATTACTAACCAAGGTTTTGCGTGGCGAGTTTGGGATTATGTAATTTTATTCAAAAGCGGCTATTTTTTGGTCGTACATTTTGCGGCTTTCATCAATGGTAGCCGTAAGCTCCGCCATAATGGCTGGCACTTGCGCCTCTATGTCCGCCAAACCTTCTTTGATGGTAGAAATTTCGCCGAGCGCCACGGCTACCTCCAAGGCTTTAATTACCTCCAAACCCTGTGCGTGCACCTTGCGCAGCTTACCTATGGCAGTTTCGGTTTTGGTGAGCGTAGGCGTGTAGCCATTTTGGGTTTTTGAAATGGCTTTGAGCAACTGATTTTTTGTTTTTTGGTCGCTTAGGCTGTTCGTTTGGCGGCGCATTGCCTCAAAAAGGCTGTCGGAATCCGCACGCAGGTCGTCGTAGGTATTGCTTAGGCGGTTCACATCTTTGTCTATTCTGTACCATTTTGCGTACAAGTTCTTAAACTCCTTGTCTTTGTTCGCCGCACTTTTTAGGGCATCTTGTATCGTACCCAGCCGCTGCAAACCGTCTTCAAGCGATTGGTTTGTAGTTTCTTTTTGCGACTCGAGGCTGGCTATGTTTTTTGCAAACTTGGTTTTTAGGCGTGGCAAGTTTTCTGGTCCACGGTAGCAAGAAGAGGCTACAATGCCTAAAATAAGGGTGAGAACAAGGGTGATTTGGCGCATTGTACTTAAATATTTGGTTGGATAATGGCTACAAAGCTAACCAATATCGGGGGCATTTGCAAATAATTATTTGGCAACCCAAAAACCACCAAATCTATTTAAAAAGGAGGAAAAACAAATTAAGATATTTTTAATATGATTTTTTGGCAAAACTGGTTCATAAACCCATTTTTTTTGTATCTTTGTCATACTAAATTTAAAACCATTTAACCTGTAAAATGAAAGATATTATACCACCTATTATAACTACATCGAAAACCGAAACACACACGCCAGGCAAAGCCATACGCTATACGAGGCAAAACAACCAGTTTTTTATTTTTACGCACAACGAAGCCGTGCTATGCGTTACGGTGGTTTCGGATAGGGTAATTAGGCTTAGGTTTAGCACCGATGGCGATTTTGAAAAGGACTTTTCTTATGCAATCGATAAAAAATTTGAGGGCGGCTACAACAATTTGGAGTTTCAGGAACTTTCGGATACTTACGTGATAAAAACGGCAAAATTGATTTGTAAAATATCGAAAGACGGGTTGAAAACACGCTTTTTAGACCTAAACGGCACGATTATAAACGACGACGAAAAGGGATTTAGCTGGCAAGAGAACACCGAATACGGCGGCAACAACGTAAAAATGAGCAAACGGGCGCACGCCGCCGAGTACTTTTATGGTTTGGGCGACAAGCCAAGCAACCTCAACCTGCGTGGCAAAAAGTTTTTGAACTGGAACCACGACAACTACGGTTTTGCCAAAGATGCCGACCCGCTGTATAAATCCATACCCTTTTATTTGGGCTTGCACAACAGCACGGGCTACGGCATTTTTTTTGACAATACGTTTAAAAGCGTGTTCAATTTTGGGGAGGACAAGCGGGATATTTGCACCTTTTCGGCAGATGGCGGCGAAATGAACTATTATTTTATATACGGTCCGTCGTTGCTGGAAGTGGTAGAAAACTACACGCACCTCACGGGCAAGCCCGAGCTGCCGCCGCTGTGGGCGCTGGGCTACCACCAATGCAAGTGGAGCTATTACCCCGAGAGCTTGGTAAAAGAAGTAACCAAAAAAATGCGGGACGAGCGCATACCCTGCGATGCCATTTATTTGGACATAGATTATATGAACGGATTTAGGTGCTTTACCTTCGACCCCGACCGTTTCCCCGACCCCAAACGCATGGTAGATGAGCTGAAAAAAGACGGCTACAAAACCATCGTGATGATAGACCCAGGCATAAAAATAGACAAGGATTATTGGGTTTACAACGAAGCGTTGGAAAACGGGTACTTTGTGCGCCGTGCCGACGGTCCGCTGATGAAGGGCAAAGTGTGGCCTGGCGAGTGCAATTTCCCCGACTTTACACACCCCGACGTGCGCCAGTGGTGGGGCGGGCTGTACAAAGAATTGATACAAGACATAGGCGTGGCTGGCGTGTGGAACGACATGAACGAACCCGCTTTTTTTGAGGTAGAAAGCAAAACCGCCCCGCACGATGCCCGCCACAACTACGACGGCAACCCCGCCAGCCACCGCAAAGCCCACAACATTTATGGTATGCAAATGGCTCGGGGAACATATCACGGCGTGAAAAAAGCAGGCTACCCCAACCGACCATTTGTAATTACGAGGGCTGCTTACAGCGGCACGCAACGCTACGCCAGCGCCTGGACAGGCGACAACATAGCCACTTGGGAACACCTTTGGGTAGCCAATATGCAGGTGCAGCGCATGGCTATTTCGGGCTTTTCGTTTGTAGGCTCGGACATAGGCGGCTTTACCGAACACCCCACCAGCGAACTGTACGTGCGCTGGATACAATCGGCGGTTTTTCACCCTTTTATGCGCACGCACTCCTCGGGCGAACACGGCAACCAAGAGCCGTATAGCTTTGGCGAAGCCGCCACCAACATCATACGTGAGTTTATAAACCTGCGCTACCAGCTCCTGCCCTATTTGTACACTACTTTTTGGCAATATACCACGCACGGCACACCCATGATACGCCCGCTTTCACTGCTGGCGCAGCAAGACCCGCACACCCAATACCGCACCGACGAATATTGCTACGGCGACAACATACTCGTTTGCCCAATTATGCGCCCCGAACAAACCGAACGCCGAATGTACCTACCCATCGGCAACCGCTGGTTTAACTTTTGGGACGATAGCATACAAGGCGGCGGCTACGAATTTAGCATCGCCGCAAGCATAGAGCGCATACCCATTTTTGTAAAAGAAGGCTCGGTAATACCCATGTACCCAACCATGCAGTACATCGGCGAAAAACCCATAGAACAACTCACCCTACACCTATACTACACCGAAGGCGAACACACCAGCGAACTATACGAAGACGCAGGCAACGGCTACGCCTACCGCAAAAATGATTATAGCCTAAAAAAGTTTAAAGTACTCGGAAAACCCACCGCACTTAGCCTAATGCAAATAAAATCGGGCAAATGGGCGGACGAATACCAAAGCGTAAAACTAATTATTCATGGCTTGCCATTTATACCCAATGTATGCAAAATAGACAAGGAACTGGTAAGCATTGCCCAAAGCACCTTTTATGATGCAGCGGTGTATGAGGTAGAAATAAGCAACCATTTTTCGGAGTTTTATTGCAGAGCCGAATAGTTTTAGCCACACAATACCAACCAAACAAGTATTTTACTTTTAACCCAAAGTTTTAATACCAAAACACCTAACAAAACAGCCATAAATTAGCTTAAATGACCCAAAACAAGCCGCAAATACAGTTAGAAACCATACACAACATTTTTTTTATAGGCATAGCAGGCTCTGGTATGAGCGCCATAGCGCAGTATTTGGCTGGGATAGGCAAGCAAGTGGCTGGCTCCGACCGCAGTTTTGTGCCATACACACCCAACAACATACGCAAACAACTGCAAGACGAGGGCATTGCCTGCCATTTTGAGAACGGAACGGGCGTAAGCAAAACCACGCAATTGGTGGTGGTTTCGACTGCCATAGAAGACAGCAGCCCCGATGTGCAGCGGGCGCAGCAGCTCAACATACGCATTGTAAAAAGAGCCGAACTGCTCGCCGCAATTTGCGCCACAAAACGTGGCATAGCCGTGGCTGGCACATCTGGCAAATCCACGACCACAGCCATGCTGTTCGATATATTGTCGTTTGCGGGCTTAGAGCCGAGCCTAATTACGGGCGCAGGGCTTATTAGGCTGCAAAAACAAGGCAAAATAGGCAATGCGGTGGTGGGCAGAGGCAGTTTTTTGTTGTTTGAGGCAGATGAATCCGATGGTAGCTTGGTGCATTACAAACCCGAAATAGGCTTGATAATGAACATAGACAAAGACCACAAAGAAATAAAGGAGCTTGTGGGCATTTTTGATAAGTTTAGAAAAAATGTGCAAAAAACCCTCGTGGTAAATGCCTCCAACCGATATACCATGCACCTATCGCAGCACACGCTAAACGATTACAGCACAAATGTTCGGAAAAAAGCGGGCTATCGCCTGCGCAATTTTGTTCAAAATGGCTTTAATGTTCAGTTCGATATAAACCGTGTGCCGTTTGAGCTACCCAATGTGGTGGGGCTGCACAACGCCGAAAATGCCTTGGCTGCCACCGCCGTAGCGGCTCAGTTGGGCATTGGTTTGGCTACCTGCGCCGAAGCGTTAAAGACCTTATACCAAGGCATTTATAGGCGAAACCAGGTTTTGGGCTGCACCAAAGGCGTGTGGGTGATAGACGATTTTGCGCACAACCCCGCCAAAGTGCGGGCAGCTATACATAGCTGGCAGCAGCTAAGTGACAGCGTGTGGGCGTGGTTTCAGCCACATGGTTTTGCGCCCACCAAGTTTTTGCGCCACGATTTTGTAAAAGAAATAGCCGAAGTGCTGCGCCCGAGCGACCACATCATTTTCTCAAAAATTTACTATGCGGGCGGCACCGTAGATGCCAACATTTCGGCAGAAGATTTGGTAAATGACTTGGTAAAAAAAGGCGTATCGGCGCATTATATAGAAGACAGAAAAGACTTATCCGCCTACTTAAAACCGAAACTAAAACCAAACGATGTTGTGCTTTTGATGGGTGCCCGAGACCCGAGTTTAGACGAATTTGCCAATGTATTGTACCACCAAATTTAACCAAAAATTGATGAAAAAATCCATTTTAACGAGCGTTTTTGGGCTGCTATGCGTGCTGTGCCAAGCCCAAACCATGACCATACAACGGGTAGAACCTGTGAGCTGGTTTGTAGATATGCAAAACCCTGAGGTAGAGCTACTTGTGTATGGCAAAGGCATTGGGAATGCCAAAGTAAGCCTGCGCTACAAGGGCGTAAAAATAGTAAAAACCGCCAAAGTAGCCAACGAAAACTATCTTTTTGTAACGCTGAACATAGCCAAAAATACAGAGGCAGGCAATGTGCCGCTGGTGATTCGTTTGGGCGAAAACAAAACGATATACAACTATCCGCTGCAAAAAAAGAATGTGCAGGGCGCACAAACCCTGACCCCAGCCGACCTTGTGTATTTGATTATGCCCGACCGCTTTGCCAACGGAAACCCCGAAAACGACAACATAGCCACTGCCAAAGAGCCAACCTCCGACCGCAAAGGGCTAAAAACCCGCCACGGCGGCGACCTGCAAGGCATCACCAACAACTTGGATTACCTAACAAAACTGGGCGTAACTGCATTGTGGCTCAACCCCGTGCAAGCCAACGACCAGCCCAGCGAGTCGTACCACGGCTACGCATTTACCGACCATTATGCCATAGACCCACGCCTGGGCAGCAATGCCGACTACCAAAATTTGATAGACAAATGCCACGAAAAGGGCATGAAAGTAATTATGGATTATGTGCATAACCACACGGGCAACGAGCATTTTTTTATAAAAGACCTGCCCAGCCCCGACTGGATTCACCAAACGGATACCTTTGTGCGCACCACCTACCGCACCAGCACGCTGCTGGACCCGCACGCCGCCGCCAGCGACCGCAACCAGTTTGCAAACGGCTGGTTTGACAAGCACATGCCCGACCTAAACCAACAAAACCTGCACGTAGCCAACTATTTGATACAGAACAACTTGTGGTGGGCAGCCAAAACGGGCATAGACGCTTATAGGGTGGATACGTACAGCTACCCCGACATGGCGTTTATGAGCCGCTTTGCGCAAACGATGCACGACGAGTTTCCGACAATGTCCATTTTTGGCGAGGTTTGGGTGGATTTTGTGCCTACGCAAGCCGCATTTACAAAAAACAACAACCTATTACCCAATTACAACTCGAACTTGGGCGGCGTTACCGACTTTAACCTTTATTATGCCATGACCAAGGCACTAAACCAAAATTTTGGTTGGGATACTGGTTTGATGCAAATTTATCAGTCGCTGGCGCAAGATTTTATGTATGAAAATGCAGATAGAAACGTCGTTTTTTTGGACAACCACGACCTTAGCCGCTACCTAAGTGTGGTGAACGAAGACGTGAAAAAACTGAAAATGGCGATGGCTTTTTTGCTTACCACACGTGGCATACCGCAAATTTATTACGGCACGGAGGTTCTCATGAAAAATTATAGCAACCCCGATGCGCTGGTGCGAGAGGATTTTTTGGGCGGGTGGAAAACCGACAGCGCAAATCTTTTTTTGGAGAGCGGACGCTCAAAAGCGCAAAACGAAATGTACGACTACATAGCCACCATAGCCCAGTGGCGCAAAACAAACGATGCCATAAAAAATGGTGCGCTGATGCAATTTGTGCCTCAAAATGGCGTTTATGTTTACTTCCGCTACCACAAAAACTCGAGCGTAATGGTGGTGATGAACCAAAATGAAACCGAAATTAGTTTGGATAAAAATCGGTTTAGCGAACGGCTGAACGGCTATAAAAATGCCAAAAACATTGTGTCCAAAGCCAGTTTTGGGCTACAAAACGAACAAATAAAGGTTGCTGGAATGACCACGTCTATTTTTGAACTAAATTAATGATGAATAAATTATTATTGGCTTTTTTTATAAGCTACGGCTTTGCCACCCAACTCATGGCACAAATACAAACGCCTGTAAAATGGAGTTTTTATAGCAACAAACTATCCGAAACGGAGGCGGAGCTGGTAGCCAAAGCCACGATAGACAAGAAATGGCATATTTACTCACAGTTTTTGAGCGGCGATGGTCCGATACCGACCACGTTTAAGTTTGCGCCGAGCGCAGGCGTAACGCTGGTGGGCAATGCGGCGGAAAGTGGCGGCAAAATATCGATGTACGAAAAAATGTTTGAAATGCAGCTTACGTACTTTGAGGAAACAGCTATTTTTACCCAAAAAGTGCGGCTATCACAGCCCAATGCCACGGTAAAAGGCAGCTTAGAGTTTATGGCGTGCAACGACAGAACCTGCATACCGCCCGAGGAAGTGGCTTTTGAACACAAGCTCACGGGCTACCAAGCCACGCCCGCCCCGCCCAGCACGCCCACCGAAAATGCGCCGCCCGCACCCAGCACGCCCGCCAACAAAATCATTATAGAAAAAAACATAGAGATAAAAAACGGCGACACCATACGCAACGAGCAGCTCATTATCCAAGAAAACGAAACCGCCACCGACCCCGCTGCGCCGCTGCCCAAAACCACCCAAACCACCAACGCCGAACCCAAAGACAGCCTAAGCACCATCTTTGGCAAAGGAATACTGGGCGGCTTTGCCGCCCTAATTATGCCCTGCATTTTTCCGATGATACCTCTAACCGTGAGCTTTTTTACCAAACAAAACGACCACAAAAACCGCAAAAAAGGCATTTTTCAGGCGTTGGTGTACGGGCTGAGTATCGTTTTAATTTATGTGGGTTTGGGCTTGCTCATGACCTTTTTCTTCGGTTCAGATGCCCTCAATAGCCTAAGCAGCAACATTTGGTTCAACCTAATTTGCTTTGCGCTGCTCATACTGTTTGGCGCATCGTTTTTGGGCGCATTCGAAATTCAACTGCCCAGCGCATGGGCTAACTTCACCGACAAAAAAAGCAACAGCAGCGGCTGGCTGGGCATATTTTTTATGGCAGCCACGCTCGCCATCGTATCGTTTAGCTGCACCGTGGGCATCATCGGCTACCTGCTCGTAGATGCCGCAAAAGGTCAATTTTTTGCGCCCGCCGTGGGTATGCTCGGCTTTTCGCTGGCTTTGGCGTTGCCATTTACGCTGTTCGCCATTTTTCCATCGCTCATGAGCAGCCTACCCAAAAGCGGCGGCTGGCTCAACGCCGTAAAGGTCGTTTTGGGCTTTTTAGAAATCGCCTTCGCCTTCAAATTCCTCTCCAACGTAG
Organism: Bacteroidota bacterium; assembly: GCA_043765195.1. Lineage (GTDB taxonomy): Bacteria > Bacteroidota > Bacteroidia > UBA7662 > JAYUJN01 > JAYUJN01. The sequence continues at coordinate 188,786 of JAYUJN010000001.1, forward strand.
ATTTGGCTTACCACTGGAATTTGCTGGACAGAGAAGTATTTTTGGTGATATGGATAACCCTATTTGCGCTGCTGGGCTTGTACCTTTTGGGCAAAATCCGCTTCGCACTCGATAGCCCGCTGCCACACCTATCCGTGATGCGTTTCGGGTTTGCGGTAACCTCGCTGGCATTTGCGATATACCTCGTTCCTGGGCTTTGGGGCGCACCGCTCAACGCCGTAAATGCGTTTTTGCCGCCAATTGGCTCGCAAGATTGGGTTTTGAACACCACCAAAATAACAAACACCACCACAGAAATAACGCCAAAAAAATACAGCGGCATCTTTCATTGCCCGCACAATTTAAACTGCTTTTTTGACTACGACGAAGCCTTGGCTTACGCAAAACTGCAAAAAAAGCCGCTCTTTGTGGATTTTACGGGGCATAGCTGCGTAAATTGCCGCAAAATGGAAGCCTCGGTTTGGGCAAACCCCGAGGTTTTAAAACGGCTGAACGACGACTACATCGTGGTTTCGCTGTATGTAGATGACAAAACCGAGCTGCCTGTCGGCGAGCAATACACCTCCAAGTTTTCGGGCAAAAAAATAACGACCTTGGGCAAAAAATGGAGCGACCTACAAGCCACACGCTACAACTCGAACGCACAACCGCAGTACATTTTGCTGAACCACAACGAAGAAACCCTCGCCCTGCCGCAAGGCTACAACGAAGATGTATCTAATTTTGTGGCGTTTTTGGAGGCTGGCAAAAAAGCATTTTAACGCCAAAAAAAACTGCTATCCAAGTCGAAAATCACCTCACATTCAGGTTCACCAACACCCAAAAACCAACCGTTTTACCCACCCAAAAGCTCCGTACTTTATGCCATTTTACACCAACCTGAAACGCAAGTTTTATAAATTTTTAGCCAAAAAACCTATTTTTGAACCATTTGAAATGGATACCGAGTTTTTGGGTACGCAATACGGCGGCTGGACCATACCAAAAAACTACCTAAACGCCAGCTCCGTTTGCTACCTCGCTGGCGCAGGCACCGATATTTCTTTCGACATTGCTTTGGTGGAAAAATACGGGTGCAAGGTACACATCTTTGACCCTACGCCCAAGGCATTGCAGCATTATTTGGACTTGATGAACGCCACCAAAAATGGCGAAAAAATGGCGATTAATACCACCGAAAACTACGATTTTAGCCCAAAAAACCTGCACTTGCCCCAGTTCCACGCACTCGGCGTGTGGAACGAACCCGACAACATCAGGTTTTATGTACCCAAAAACAAAAGCCACGTGTCGCACTCGGCGGTGAACCTGCAAAAAACCAGCGATTTTTTTGAGGCGGAGGTAGAAACTGTGCAAAACATCATGAAGGAGCTGCGCCACACCAAAATAGACCTGTTTAAAATAGACATAGAGGGCGCAGAATACAAAGTGATAGACAATATATTGGAAACCAACCTAAATATTGGCGTGCTGTGCGTGGAGTTTGATGAGGTGAACCAGCCGCAAGACCGAAATTATATGCAAAGGGTAAACGACTACATACTTAAAATACAAGACCACGGCTACCTTTTGGTGGCGATAGATGAAGTTTATAATTGTAGTTTTGTAAAAATAAAAACTTACGACCGACTAACAAAGAACGCCCCCAAAGAAGCATAACACATTCGTTACCAATCTATACCAAGCCCAAAGGTTTTTTGGAGCGCAATTAAATCGGGGTTTTGCAACGCCATTTCTTTATAAATATCGTTGGGTTTAAGCGGCTCTACTTGCTGCGACTGTGCGGCTTCGTTGAGTACAAAACCCAGCCCCACGGCTACGTTGAGTTTGGCTTTTAAACCTTCGGCTATCTCGGCTCTATGTTCGTCGAGCAGGGCTTTTTCTACGGTATTCACCACTTCTATTTCTATGCAATTGTCGGTTATTTGCGGTATTTGCCTGTTTAAAATGGCATAAATAGACGGTTTTCGTTCTTTTACCTGTGCCGAAAACGTGTACCAAGCCGCCTCAAAGTTTGCTTGCGTGGCTTTTTCGGTGGATAGTGGCACAGCAGCCAGTTCGGGGCTGCTCTGCTGGGCTACGGCATTAATATTAGGTTCTACCTTGTTTTTTTGGAGCAAATAACTGCCCGCTGCGTTCTTTGCCGCTGGCTGCGGCGTATAGCTAACCGCCACTTCTTGCACCACTTCTTGCACCGCATTTTGGGTGCTATTGGTCGTCAGTTTTTTTTTTTCGGGTTGGGCTTGTGGCAGCTCCGACAGCAAATAAGCCGCATTTAAGTAGCAGATTTTCATCAGTGCCAGCTCCACATGAAAGCGTATGTTTTTTACATTTCGGTGGTTTACCTCAAACTGGTTGCACACATTGAGCGTGGCGAGCAGCCACTCCACGCCTATTTGGCTGCCTTGCTCCACGCATTTTTGGCGGATATTGTCGCTGGTTTCGAGCAGTACGGCGGTTTGGGGTTTGCTGGCAAGCAACAAATTACGGAAATGCTCGGCGATGCCCACCAAAAAGTTTAGCGGCTCAAAACCACGCTGCACCACCTTGCTAAATTGCAGCAAAACCTCGGGCAGCTTGCCCGTGTGCAGGCTTTGGGTGATGGTATAATAGGTATCAAAGTCGATGATGCTCAAATTTTCGGCAACAGCGGCATAGGTCAGGTTGGCGTTGGTAAAGCTAACCATTTGGTCGAAAACACTGAGCGCATCTCGCAAACCGCCGTCGGCTTTTTGGGCAATGGCAAAAAGCGCATCTGGCTCAAAGGCGATGTTTTCTTTCTCACAAATTTCGGCAAGATGCCGTGCTATGTCGTCTGTTTTGATGCGGTTGAACTCGAAAATTTGGCATCGGGACAAAATAGTGGGTAAAATTTTGTGCTTTTCGGTGGTAGCCAAAATAAAAATGGCGTAGGGCGGCGGTTCTTCCAGGGTTTTCAAAAACGCATTGAAAGCCGCCGTACTAAGCATGTGCACCTCGTCTATGATATACACCTTGTGCGTGCCCACCTGCGGCGCAAAGCGCACTTGCTCCACCAAACTGCGTATGTCATCTACGGAGTTGTTGCTGGCTGCATCTAACTCAAACACATTTAGGGCGGTTTCTTGGTCAAAAACGCCATACTCGCCCGATGCCAGCGCCGCTATGGGGTCGGGCATATTTATTATTTTTGCCAAAATACGGGCGCACGTAGTTTTGCCCACGCCTCTGGGTCCACAAAACAAAAAGGCTTGCGCCAGCTTGTTGGCTTTTATGGCATTTTGCAGGGTAGTAGTGATGTGCTGCTGCCCCACCACACTCTCAAAGGTTTGAGGACGATATTTACGTGATGATACTAAAAAGTTTTGCATGATGCACAAATTTACGTATTTTTCGCTTGTATTTAAAATTATTTTTTAACACATAATTTTTATGAAAGAATGAAAAAAGTAATTAGCTTTGCTGAAACTTTAAATAAAATCAAAATGAAAAAACCATTATTTGTTTTTGCCCTTTTTGTATGTAGTTTGCTGCAAGCCCACCAAGCCGCAGCACAATACAAGTATTTTGTAACTGGTAGCTACCAAAATTATATCTACAAGAGTGATTATAATGCTTCCACAAGTGTAACGAACACATTAAGCCCAACGATTGGTTACCAGTTAAACGAAAACTGGGCTTTGGGTGCTACCGTTGGAATGACAAGAGATGTGGACAAATACCGAGATTTTCCGAACCAAAATAAAAGCAGCATAGCACTTGGGCTATCCCCTTTTATTCGATATCAAACGCCAGTAATAGGTAAAATTAGTGTTTATTCTGATGCAAGTTTTGGCATATCACGTGTGTTTGAAACTGGCTCAAAAGCAAATTTTGGGCTTATGTTGGAGTCTGGCTTGCTTTACCCGATTTTACCCCGATTGTTTTTGACTACCTCCTTAGTTCAAGCAGCGTTTAACCCCAAAGACGGGGCTTTTAACCTATATAGTGATGGTTTTACGGCTTTACCTGCAAGTATCGATATTAAATTTAATTACTGCTTCAATTTCAAAAAAGAAAAAAACTAAACAGCACAAACAATGAAAAAATTTATTTTAATAGTATTTCTACTGCCAAATATTCTGTTGGCTCAAGATGCCGTGGTGCAAAAAAAGTTTTTTGTAAGCGGTGCATTACAAAACTATGGCTACAAAGCCACAGATTTGGCACAAACTAAGATGTACAATATGACCAACTTGCTATCGGTTGGGTACAACATAAATCAAAAATGGGTGGCGGGCGTTGCCGTGAGTATAGATAGAAATAACACCACACGCTCAAACAGCCAAAAGGTTTCTACGATGGCGTACCGACCGTTTGTGCGCATGATGCAGCCCATAAACAAACGACTTAGCTACTATGTAGAGGGTTCTTTGGGTTTCAAATTATACAACGAGCCGTTGTTTAGAGAACAAACCTATTCTTTGAACTTGCAGCCAGGTTTGTTTTATCAAATTACGCCACGCTGGGCATTAAATACTGGTGGCAGTGCGCTAAACTATACCAGAACAAAGAGTACGCTTGGCATCGAAGTAACCAAACAAAGCAATCTAAACCTTTCTTTGAGCGCTTATTTCAATGTTGGAGTGATTTATTGTTTTAATTTAAAAAAATAAGTAGTCGTTTTTTGTGCTTGGCTTGGCGTATCTTTGAAAAAAATTTAGTAGCAATGTTTAACGAATTTTCAGCAAAAGATGCCACCGACTGGCTCGAAAAAATAGCGCAAGAGCTGCAAGAAAAATCCGTGGAGAGCCTCGTGTGGGAGAACCAAAACGGATTTTTGTTGCAGCCTTTTTATACCCAAAAAGATACCGAAAGCCTAAAAACGCTGCCCCAGCGTGTGGGCGAGCCGCCCTACCTGCGCACCAACTCGCACCTGAGCAACACATGGCAGGTGGCATGCCAAGTGCCCGAGCGCACTGCCGCTGCCGCCAACAAAACTGCCATAGATGCGCTGGCAAACGGTGCTAGTGCGCTTATGTTTGAGCTTGTACCCGAAAACCAACGTAGTTTTAACGGGTTATTTAAAGGCATTTTGCCACAGCACATTGGCTTTTTTTTGGCTACGAGTGATGTACTAAGCACCATAAATTTTTTGGAAAAGTTTTTGAAAAAGGAAAAAATAGACCCAACTACGGTGCGGGGCAGTTTGATGTTTAATCCGCTACAAAACAAAAAAAGCTACAACAACACCAATCTGGCACTGGAAGACGCTGGCGTGAGTTTGGCTTCGCTCAAAAACAGCCTACCAAACTGCAAACTATTTTATATAAACAGTGTAGCAACGGAGCAAACGGCGGCGCAAGAACTGGCGGAGCTGCTGCACACCGCCAACCAATACTTGCACTACCTCACCGAAACCGACGGCTGGGAAATAGACGAAATTGCGCCACATTTTACGTTTGAAATGCGGTTGAGCAGCGATTTTTATGAGCAAACAGCCAAACTAAGGGCGTTTCGGCTCTTGTGGGCAAACCTGATAGATGCCTACAAACCGCAGGATTTGTGCAGCAAGGCGTGCTTTGTTTTGGCTCGCACAAGTGTACAAACCACAACGGAAACGGCGGTAGAAACCAATATTTTGCGCAATACAACGCAGGGCATTTCGGCGGTGCTGGGCGGTGCCAATGCGCTGCTGGTGCAGGCGCACAGCCCCGAAAACCGAAGGTTTTCGGGGCGCATCGCTCGAAACATACAGCTTATTTTGCAGCACGAGAGCTACTTAGACCAAGTAGCCGACCCCACGGCTGGCTCTTATTTTTTAGAAATATTTACCCAAAAAATGGCAGATGCTGCCTGGAAGACTTTTCAGAAAATGTAGCCAAAACCAGCAGCGCAAGCCGCACTAAAACTCTATTTTGTAGTAAAAAACGGGCAAAAACCCAAGTTGATAATCTTCACGGATAGCCGATGCGCCAGGCACTTTGCTCGGCGCATAAGTGAGCGTGAGTATGTTTTGGGTGTTCAGCACATTTACCAAATCTATGGCTATTTCGTGGGTAATGCCTCTTTTCTTGGCATTTATGATGTAATTTAGCCTAATATCGGTTCGGAAATAGGGCTTAAATTGCTGGGTATTTCGGTTGTTGTCCACAAAAATAACCTCCAATGCCCGAGCAGATGCCACCGTATCTACGGCTCCGTACCACCTGCCGCCCACGCTCGTAACCTTGCCACCCACGGAAAACCTCGACTTTTTATTTATCGTAAACTCTTTGGTAGCCAATAGATTAAGGGCGTACCTGCCGTTGTAGTCGGTGTTGCGCAGCACGCCGTCGCTACCCTTGTACTTGGCATCAAACACCGAAGCCGAAAGCATATAAAAATAACCATTGCTAAAAAAACGCTCGAGCGTAAACTCCGCTCCATAGTTGCGCCCAGTGCCTGTGTTCACCAAATTGGTATCGGGAAAAATGCGGGAAAAACCAGAGCCAGCATTCACCATCGAAAACGAACTTGGATATACTTTTACGGGTATTTTGCTCAAACTTTGGTAGTAAACCTCCGTTTTCATGCGCACCTTGGGCGTGAGCATTCGGTTGTAACCCGCCACAATGTGGTTGCTCTTGGTCAAGCCCATTTGTTGGTTGTTTTTGCCTTTTGCGTACTCATAAAAATAGGCGTAATTGCTCTGTATTTGGCTGTGCCTGCCCACGCCCACATCAAATTTGCTGCCGTCTGCCAGTTGGTAAGTAAGCGCCACACGTGGCTCAAAGGGCGAAAAACTGTTTGAATTTAGGCTATAATACAAAGCTGTAACGCCTGCATTTAGGGTCAGATTTTCGGTGAGTTTGTGTTTTATTTGTATGTAGGGCTGCGCCAAAAAAGCGGTCTTTTGAGCGTTCCAGCGGGTGCGCCACGGGCTTATTTGCAGGTTTACGCCATCTACGATGCGTGCGCTGTCGTTGTATTGGAGCTGGTTTATGTCCAAAAACGTACCGTATTTTAGGGTCGTTTTGGCACTTATTTTTTTGTTTACAAATGCGGTTACGCTGTACTTTTTTTCGTCGAAAGTATAATTCAAAATTGGGCGCAGCGAGTCGAGAACAAACCGCCCGTCGCTGCCCACAATTTCGTTTCCGAGGGCATCGTTCTTAAAAAATATCTTGTCGTGGTTGGCGGCTACCACGGTTTTTGAGGCAGAAACCACGGTTTTAAAGTACGTATTTTTGTCTATGGCTTTGGTGTAGCTTGCGCCAAGTACGCCCATATTACTGGCAAAATATTGGTCTCGGTCGTTGCTACCAAAGATATTGCGCTCGGCGGCGAGCTGTTTGCTTATAAGTATGGCGGTGTTGCTTTCGCCCCCAATGCCAAAAAAGGAGAGATAGGCTTCGTTTTTGAGCGGAAAATTGAGCCTAAATGCGCCATCTTGGTATTTGGGTACGGCGGTAGTGCCTAAGTTCAGCCCGAGGTTTTTGAACAGCGTAAAGTTTGAGTAGCGGTACATGGCTAAATACGACGATTTTGTTTTTTTATTTATCGGTCCTTCGGCTATGAGGTCGGTACCAAAAAGCCCAAACTGACCGCCAAACTCGTGCTTTTCGTTGTTTCCGTTGCGCATTTTTAGGTCAAAAACGCCCGCTATGCCGTTGCCAAACTCGGCGGGAAATGCGCCCGTAAAAAAATCGGAGTTGCCCAAAAACTTGTTGTTTAGTATCGTTACGGGTCCGCCGCTGGTGCCAGGTATGGCAAAGTGGTTTGGGTTGGGTATGTTCACGCCCTCGAGCCTGTACAGCAAGCCTTGGGGCGTATTTCCCCGAATTACGATGTCGTTTCGGCTGTCGTCTGCGCCCTGCACGCCCGCAAAATTGCTCGCCATACGGGCTGGCTCGCCACGGCTACCAGCGTAGCGGTCGGTTTGCTCCACGCTAAACTCACGTGCGCTCACGCTCGCCATTTCGTTCACCGCCTCGCCGTTTCGGGTGGCAGATATTTGCACGCCTTGCAGTTCTATACCGCTTTCTTCCATTTCCACGTTCAAAATGGTTTCTTTGCCCGAGTTAAAAATGATGTTATCGAGCAATATTTCTTTGTAGCCGATGTAGCTCACCTTAATGGCTTGCCTGCCTACTGGCACGCCCGCAAGCCTATAATTTCCACGCTCGTCGGTAACGGCAGCCACCAGTTTGTCGCTGTTTTGCAGCCGAATGTTCACGCCGATGAGCGGATATTTGCTTTCTTTGTCCACCACCTTGCCTCGCATGGTTTGGGTGGGCTGGGCTTGCGCCACCGACCAAGCGCAAACCGCCAGGATAGCCAGCAGTTTACAGATTATTTTTTTGTTCATTTTGGTTTTAGGGTTAAATTGGTTTTGGTAGGCGTAAAGTTAAAAATAAAATCTTAAATTTATGTTTTTATTTCACAAAAAGTGATTGAAAACCCAAGCAATATTTTTTGGTTGGTGGTAGGTAGTAATTGAGTAACTTTACCACTCGAATACAAAAGGCAATTTGTATGAAATGCAAAAATAAAAATAAGCAAAAACTTAAAGTAAAATACCATGAACATGAGAATAGAAAGCATCAAAATTGAAAACTATAAAGTTTTTAAAGATGCACATATAAAAAACTTACCAAGAATGGTGGTTTTAGTTGGCGCAAATGGCTCTGGGAAAACATCTTTTTTTGACGTTTTTGGGTTTTTAAGCGATGCACTACAAAATAATGTTACAATTGCTTTGAACCAACGTGGTGGTTTTAAAGAAGTTATTTCGAGGGGTTGTAATCTAGCCAAAGATTTGATTAAATTTGAGATAAAATTCAGAAATGACCAAAAAGGCAACGACAAACCTCCCCTTATAACTTATGCCATAGCCATAGGTCAAAAAGAAGGCAAGGCATATATCCAGCGTGAAACACTGAAATATAGGCGTGGTGACTCGGGGCGACCATGGCATTTTTTAGATTTTAAAGGTGGTGAAGGTTCTGCAATATCCAATGAAGAAGAATATGGTAAAGAAGGTGTTGAACAAAAACGCATTAATCAAAAAGTAACAAATCCCGATATTTTAGCCATCAAAGGACTTGGTCAATTTGAACAGTTTAAAGCCGTAAGTGCCTTCCGATTGTTGTTAGAGAAATGGTATGTTTCAAACTTTAAAATTGAGTATGGAAGAAATATTTCAGATACAGGCATTTCAAATCACCTTTCGGTTACGGGCGATAACTTAGCACAAGTAACTAAATATATGTACGATTATCATAGAGAACTGTTTGACACCATTTTAAATAAATTACCCCAACGCATACCTGGTATAAATCAGGTAGAAGCAAAAGAAACAGAAGACGGTAGAATTGTACTGCGCTTTAAAGATGAAAGTTTCAAAGACCCTTTTGTGGCACGGTATGTTTCTGATGGCACTATAAAAATGTTTGCGTACATGATACTTTTACACGACCCTGACCCACACCCACTGTTGTGTATAGAAGAACCCGAGAATTTTTTACACCCATCATTATTACGACAACTGTGCGAAGAAATTAGGGAATATGCAGAGAAAGGTGGGCAAGTTTTTATATCTAGCCATTCACCTGATTTTGTAAATGGGCTTAAATTAACCGAATTATATTATTTGAAGAAAGAAAAAGGCTATACCACAATAAGGGCTGCTGGCGACGACAATACTATTAAAGTGCTTTCTGAGAGAAATGAGTTGGGTTGGTTGTGGCGAAACAATTATATTCAAGAGGCTAATATATGAAAACAATACACATATTTACTGAGGAACTGTCTCTCAAAAAAGTCCTTGAAGTAATTCTACCCAAAATATTACCAAATGATGTGTCTTTTAGAATATATGCACACCAAGGCAAGCAAGACCTCGAACAAGCACTTAAAAGTACTTTACCTTCATTGAGTAAAATGCCAGATTCATGTATATTGGTTACAATAGACCAAGACAAAGACGATTGCGTAGCACTAAAAAATGAACTTTTTGAAACCATAAAAGACGACTGTGGCTGTGATTTTAAAATTAGAATTGTGTGTAGAGAATTAGAAGCTTGGTTTTTGGGTGATATGAATGCAATGGAAAAAGCATATCCAAGATTTAAGGCAGAACAATACGTAAACAAAAAAGGCTACCGCAATATTGATAAAATAGAGAAGCCCAGCAAGCATATTTTGAAACTCATACCCGAATTATCAAAACAAGAATCTTTACCCAAACTCGAGGTATCCCAAAGCATAGCGAAGTACTTAGACGTAAATAACAACAATTCTGTGAGTTTTCGCCATACTATAGATGCCATAAAAAAACTTACCCAACCAAACATTTAGAGATTAGAGTATGAAATGGACTGTGCAACGAAAAATCATAAGTCTGTGCTTGTTATACTCCATATTGGGCTTAATTCTTATTTCATTGCGAAATCCTTATATAGCAAAAAAAAACAAGTAATTGAAAATCAGATAGTTGTTTATTTCATTTATAAATCTATGGGAAAAATCTCTGTGAAAATCCGTGTAAATCTGTGGGAGAAAATCCGTGAAATCTATGACAAGCAAATAAGCCCACAGATTTACACAGATACCCACAGAAATAAACCCCAAAACCAACCTTTTAAACCATAAAATGGAAAACAATATCAAAAGTCTTTTGGAAAATGAGACCTCTCAGCTCAAAAAATTGCAATCTATTGTACAAAAAACCATAGCCGACGAGCAACTCATCATCGAAAACCTGCTGCACCCACCCAAAGAGATACTATCCAGAGGGCAAAAAATTTCGGATAAAGTGGCGAGTTTTGGCGGCAGTTGGGCATTCATCATTTCATTTTTTGTGATACTAATCATTTGGATTATCTACAACTCCGTAGCCGCCCTAAAAAACGAATTTGACCCATATCCATTTATTTTAATGAACCTAATTTTGTCTTGCATTGCCGCACTGCAAGCACCCATAATTATGATGAGCCAAAATAGGCAAGAAGAAAAAGACAGGCAGCGGGGCGAAAACGACTATTTAATTACTCATGTTACGCAAAGGAATGTTGCTTTAAATTGGTAAGTTCTTTGAAAGCTGCCTTGATTGCGTGTATATAAATTTTGTGTTTGAGTGCAAA
>JAYUJN010000002.1:0-10876 GCA_043765195.1 Bacteroidota bacterium
CCACCCAAAACAACGATTGCTGATTTTCGTTTACAACTAATCGCTACCTTTGCAGTGGCATAAAAAGCGAATTACAACAAGATTTTAAACCATGAAACAAACAATTTTAATTACGGGCGCATCGTCGGGCTTTGGTTTGCTGCTGGCTACCAAACTACACGAAACTGGCTACAATGTGGTGGGTACGAGCCGCAACCCGAGCAAAATGCAAGTGCCGTTTAAACTATTGGCGTTGGATATTGCCGACGATGCCTCTATTGCGGCTTTTACAAACGAACTGTTTAGCCACATTAGCCAGTTAGATGTGCTGATAAACAATGCGGGGTTTTACCTCTCGGGGCTTGCCGAAGAAACTTCTGTTGAGCTGGGCAAGCAACAATTTGAGACCAACTTTTGGGGGACGATAAAGCTCACCAATGCGCTGCTGCCCAAGTTTAGGGCGCAGCGGTTTGGCAAAATAATTACGGTGGGTTCTATGATGGGCTTGCTTAATTTTCCGAGTGGTGCGTACTATGGTGCTTCCAAACACGCTTTGGAGGGCTATTTTAAGGCACTGCGCTTCGAGCTACACCAGTTCAACATCAAGGTGGCGATGGTAGAACCGACGGCGTTTAAAACCAATATTTTTGGCGGTATGGTTCAAACGGGCAAAATAAGCGATTATGATGCCTACCGCAGCAAGGTAGAACGCTATGTAAAAAATCTGTTTGAGCGTGCGCCCGAGGCTACGCCCGTAACCAATACGCTGCTCAAACTGATAAACGACAAAGAACCCAAATTTAACAACCCAGTGGGCAGGGGCGCATCGTTTTTCTTGGTGGTGCAGCTTTTTGCCTACAAAACATTTGAAAAATCGCTGGCTAAAACCATAAGCAAGTTTTAGGGAGTGAGTAATAAAATGCTTGAAAAAAACAGTTTTATTGATGCCAGAGGCATCGAACGTTTTCTTGTATTCAGAGCTATTTCAGTTCAGGTTTCAGGCTTGGCATTTTTCTGAATTACCAATTTTTTACGGTCAATAGTGCAACGTGAACCCCGCACCAAAGCTCATATCGCTGTCGTAATGGGTAGAAAGCGATAAGTTTCTTGTGGCAATATACCGAAAACCTGCCATGTATTCTTTGTCGGAGTTTGCCATAAAACTCATTCTCAACCGCTTTGAAACGGGAATATCTTCTCGCATGAGTTGTAGCCGAATATTTCCGTCTTGATACACTTCTGCTTGCGCAATTATTAGCATCGGCAGCGTATAATTCACGCCCACGCTAAACAATGTCCTACTATCTTTGGTGTTTTTTTGCCCAAAAAGGTTGGTTTCTTGTTTGTCTATACCCAATTTTCTGTACCGATAATCAAACCCAACAAAGGGCATCAGCCATTGCATTTTACCAATGTATCGCCCAATATGTGTTTCTACTTCGTAGCCGTGCATAGCACTATAGCCCAAGCGCCATTCTGTACCAATGCTCCACCGAGTATTTTGCAGCATCGCCATGCCGTCGTTTCCGTTGGTAGCAAAATCATTTTCTGCCATAAAGTGAAACTTGCGGTCGTCCGCAAAAAGTTTGCGCTGTGCCAATCTCGGGTTCGGAATTTCAGGGTTTTTGGGTTGATTTTCGTAACTAAAAATCCTACCCATTCCGCTCATCATGTGGTATAAAATATGGCAATGAAAAAACCAATCGCCCTCTACGTTGGCATTAAATTCCAGCGTGTCAGTTTCCATTGGCATGATGTCCACAATATTTTTAAGTGGTGCATTGTCGCCTTGTCCGTTCAAAAGTCTAAAATCGTGTCCGTGCAAGTGCATCGGGTGGCGCATCATAGAGCCATTGTATAAAATGAGCCTGATATTTTCGCCTTTTTTTACCAAAATTTTATCTGCCTCCGACACTACTTTGTTGTCCAAACTCCAAACGTAGCGGTTCATATTGCCCGAGAGTTCAAACCGCAATATTTTGGTTTGGCTTTTGGGCAAAGTCGTTTTCGCAGGCGATTTTAGCATGGCGTAGTTCAGCGTTACGATGTCCGATAATTTATTGCTGTTGTATTCGTCTTCCGCCATTTTCATTGCTTGCATCGGTTTACCCTTGGTTTCGCCCGTTATTTCGGGGTACATCACCACGTTCATATCCATTTGGTTGAGGCTCATACTCATGCCCATATCGTCCAAATCGCCGTTCATTTTCATCATTCCGTTCATCATTTTCATGCCCTCAAAATATTTGAGTTTGGGCAATGAACTGGTTAGTTGTTTGATGCCACTACCGATGTAAATGGAAGCAGATTTTGTACGGTCTTCCGAGGTTGCCAAAAACTCAAACGCAGTATTTTCGTAAGGAATGGTTACGACCACATCGTAGGTTTCTGAAACCGCAATAATTAATCTATCCACTTCTATGGGTTCTACATCGTTGCCGTCGTTGGCTACTAAGGTCATTTTTCCGCCTGCATAATTTAGCCAAAAATAGGTAGATGCGCCACCATTTGAAATTCTTAACCGTATTTTATCCCCCGACTTAAAAGTCGGGGCTATTGATGATGCACTCGGGGCTATTAACGATGCAAAATTGATTTCGCTTTCGTTTTTTCCATTAATCAAAAATTTGTCGTAATATACATCGCTCACGTCCATGGCGTTCATTCGCTTCCACTCGTTTTTTACTTTGGTTTTCAGGTATCCTTGCCGTATGGCTTCGGCATAACTTTGGGTAGTTCCTTTTTGGATAGCAAACCAATCCGTAGCGTTGTGCAACATTCGGTGTACATTTTCGGGGTTCATGTCCGTCCATTCGCTCAATATCAGCGGCACGGTCGGCAGGTCGTCAATGCCCTTTGTAAATGTTGGGTCGTCCGCTTTTTTGTTCATCACAAAGTTGCCATACATACCTATTTGTTCCTGCAAACCTGTGTGGCTGTGGTACCAGTGCGTGCCGTGCTGGATAATCGGAAACCTATATAAATGCGTGGTATTGGGATTTATGGGCATTTGGGTCAGGTTTGGCACGCCGTCGTACTGGTTGGGCAAGAGCAAGCCGTGCCAATGCAACGAAGTTTCTTCATTGAGTTGGTTGTGTACATAAATCTCTGCCGTGTCGCCTTCGGTAAAGGTGAGCGTAGGCATCGGAATTTGCCCGTTTACGGCGATGGCTCGTTTTTCTTGCCCACTAAAATTGACCAAAGTATCACGCACATACAGGTGGTAACGGACTACTTTTTGGGCAAAAATTGGGTTTGTAGCAAAAATGAGTAATAAAATTATGGCTTTTTTCATTGTTTTTCAAAATACGTAAATTCCTCAAAAGCGTGCTTGGTTTCAGCCGCCATTTTTCGTTTGGTAAAAACAAACTTTTTTATAAACCAATTTATGGGGCTTCGTGCCTTATAACCGCTCATTACATCGTGGTTAATGATTGTTTTGTCGCCTTTGTTTTCAAAATTGAGGTTTAGGTAAATAGGCACGCCCATTTTCTTTGATTTTAGTTCAATTCTCTCATTTTCAACGATTTTAGTTACTTCCCAAACGCTATTGAGGTGCAAGCCCTCTATGTTTTCGTCAAAGAATATTTTAGAACCCACAAAATTCGGTTTCTCTTCAATTACTTTGTAATCAATGTGTGCCTTGCTCCATTTTAGGTATTTTTCTTTGTTTAAGTCGAGCATAAACTGATAAATTTCTTGGGCGTGGTTGCCCGAAATTTCTATTTTTTTAAGGTTTTTAACCCGATGGTCGGTTTGAGCAAATGCGTTTATGCTCGAAAAAAGTAGTATTGCTATCGCTATCGGCAACACTTTTTTATAAAAAGTTTTTTGAGTATCCATTTCAATGTTTTCATTTTGGTAAATTCATTTTTTAAACCAAATTTTTAAAATTAAACCTGGCGTAGCCGTTAGGCTACGCCAGGTTTAGCTGAACTATTGCTTCAATGCAATGCCATTGGGCTTGCTACCCACCACAATGGTTTTGGAAACGGTGTGCGTTGCCACATCAATAACCGAAATATTTCCAGCACCTTGGTTGGTAACATATCCCTTTGTTCCGTCGGCATTAAATGCTATGGCGTGCGCATCGGCACCCGTAGCAATGCTGCCCTGCAACGCCCAAACGCCAGCGACCAATTTATAATAAATAATTTTTCCATTGGTGGCATCAGAAACCCACAACTCGCCGCTTAAAGCATGATAAGCCGCATAACCTGGTTTAAAACCCAAGTTTATGGTGTTGGTAAGGCTCATGCTGGATACAGTAATTTCAGAAATGGTTTTGCTCATTTCGTTATCTACGTACATTTTTCCGTTGCTCGCACTCCAAGCACCCACGGGGTCCGCACCCACTGCAAGGGTTGTGCGCACCGTTTTGGCGTTGGCATCAATTAAAGTAACCGTGCCGTCCTTGGTATTGCAGGCAAAAACCGTTGTACCATCGTCAGAAAACGTAACCTCCGAAAGCCCTTTACCCACATTAATCGTTTTTTGGAGCGTCCAATCGGCGGTATTGTACACCAACACTTGGCTTTGTATGGTATCCATTTGCCCAATCCAAAGTTCAGTTCCTGCGGTGTTAAAAATTGCATTGTGAGGCATTTTGCTCAAAGCAATTTCCTTGTCAATCATGCCCGTTACCACATCAATTATTTGAACTTTAAGCCCCGCCACAGCCGCACTATGCCCTGCGTGCCCAGCACTTAGGTCGGTGGCAGTAATGGCAACTGCCATCTTGGTTTTGGCTGGATTCATATAAATGTGGTGCGGAAATGTGGCTCCGTTCAAACCAATGGTTTCTGTAACCGTGTTGTCCGACAGTTTAAGTACCGACACATTGTTTGATGTGCCATTTACGATGTAGGCTGCTGGGTAATTGATGTCCAGCATTGTATGACCACCGTGGTTCATACACGATGAAATAGCAAAGGCAAAAAATGCCGTGGCAACGATTGCCATACCTGAAATTGACTTATTCATTTTTTTGATTTTAATTGTTGGTTTTTATGTAAGTGTTTCTACTGTTTTTCCGCAACTCAACATTTGAGCGCCGTAGTAAGGGTTTTTTACCGCATTTTCTTTGCTCAAAAAATAAAAGTTTAAACAGCTTCATTACTTGAATTGAGCAAAAGGATTTTAATTTTAAAAAGGATTAGAATACCTTAAATCGTTTGTTAATTTAGTGTCAGTTAGTGTTTTTAAAAATGCAACCAGCGCAGTTTTGTCCAAGGCAGAAAGCTGTAACCCACCATTTGGTAATTGTTGCTGAAAAGAACCATCTAACGTACTTGAATTTGTTACTAAATTATAATGTTCTACAACTTCCTCCAAGGTTCCAAACCTGCCGTCGTGCATATATGGGTGTGTAAGTTCTACGTTGCGTAAAGAGGTTACTTTAAATTTTGCTTTGTCTGCAACATTATTTGTTACTTCTTGCCGTCCAATATCGGTCATGTTTGCATCATTGTCTAATCCGTTGTTCATATATTTATCATTTTCAAAATTAGCCCCTCCATGACAATGCTGACAGTCTGCCCCAGAGGCATTTGGGAAAGACGGGTTGTATTCTGTAAAGAATAAAAAACGACCTCGTTCTTCTGTGGCTGTGAGGGCGGTTTTCCCTGCCAAATAATCATCGTATTTTGAATTATACGAAACAATTGAGTTCATAAATTGCTCCATCACTTTTGACATTTTTTCGGCATTAATTTCTTCCGAACCAAATACTTTTTTAAATTGTGATTTGTACAATTCACTTGCTTGCAATTTTGCAATTACGCTTGGCAAAGTTTCGTGCATTTCCAATGGGTCTTGGATTGGTTTTAAGGATTGGTCTCTAAGCAAACGAGCTCTACCGTCCCAAAAAAATCCGTTTGAGCTCCAAGCCATGTTGAATACTGACATAGCTTGTCGCCCACCAAGAAGCCCTAATACACCTACCGAAAACTTATTTGTATCCGAGAACGCAGTTTTTTGATTATGACAACTAGCGCAAGACATTAGATTGTTACTCGAAAGCATTTTTTCGTAAAAAAGCATTCTACCTAATTGTACTCCTTGCTCGGTTAGCGGATTGTCGTTTGCTATTTGCGGCGGTGGGAGTTTGCCATATTCCAAATTGTAAGGCTTATTGGGTTCTTCTATTACTTTTGGGTCTTTTTCGCAAGACTCCAATATAATTACTGAGATGCAAGCAAAAAAGAAAGTACTGATTATGAGTGTTCTTTTTGTCATTGTTTAAATTTTTTATTATTTATAAAACTGTGGTCTGATAAAGTTTTTAGAAAACTTACTAAATCTTGTTTTTCTTGGCTACTCAAATTAAGTGGCTTTATTAAATTACTTTTGTTTAAAAAATTTTTACCTCCGCCATTGTAGTGCTCTACTATTTGTTCCAATGTATTCAATGAGCCGTCGTGCATATAGGGGGCAGTAAATTCGATGTTACGAAGTGTTGGAACTTTAAATAAGCCTCTATCGCTTTCCAATTTTGTTAGCCGCATTCGTCCACTATCTGCATAGTTTTCATACAATCCATTGTTTTCAAAAGCATAATTTGTAAAATTAAACCCAGCATGGCACTGCGCACAATTGGCTTTATTACTCATAAAAAGGTTTAATCCATTTAATTCGTTGCTGCTTAATACACTCTTTTTATTTTGAAAAAAATACTGGTCGTATCTGCTATTTCCACTTATCAAACTGCGTTCAAAATTTGATATTGCTCTTGTAAGTACATAGGGGTCAAATGCTCTGTTGTAACATTTCAAGGCATCGTTGCGGTAGTCTGGGTTTGCGTTTAATTCATTTGCTATATCAACAATATTGTGGTTAAACTCATTGTGTTCTTGTATGGGTACTAAAACTTGCATTTCCAATGTTGGAACACCGCCTGCTCTTGTATAGTAGGGGTTATACGCTAAATTGATTAAAGTTGGGGCATTGCTTGTTCCCTTTTCAAAATTATCTCCATCGCTAAATGCCACATTGTCGCTAAAAGCCAATTCGGCTTTGTGGCACGAAGCACAACTTATAGAATTACTTTTGGATAGCCTTTTGTCATAAAATAATTTTTTGCCCAGTTGCCACCGTTCTTTTGTAAACCCGTTGCCCGTAGGGAAACTTATTGAAGAAAAACCTTCGGGTATTGATAAAATTTCTTCTTCAAAACCAATCTTCTCGTCTTTATTGCAACTACATATAGAGGTTAGCAATGCAAATAGAACTAATATTTGTACCCAAAGGTTTTTCATATTCAGATTAATTTACCAATACTTTTTGATAAAATACTTCTTCTTTCTTGGTTTTCAAAAGCATAAAATACATTCCTTTGTTGGGGATATTAATTTTGCTAACTTTGGTATTTGCCAACGAAAGTATTGAAACTGTTCGACCAGTTATATCCATGATTTCAATGCTATTTAACTCATTTTGCGAATTAGTAGCGGTAACAAAAAAATCTCCATTGTTAGGATTTGGATACACTGAAATGCCCGAGTCTTTTGTTAAAGATTGAATACCCGTAGAGAAGCCAGCACCTGGTGAAAAAACAAAATCTCTAAAATTTTGTAATACGGTTAAGTCTGTGGCATTTACCCCGTGGTCTATCGGACCCAAAGTTACATTTATTCCTTTTAACGCTTTGGTATAATCAGCATCTAAATTCACATATATATTATTTCCAGTTACCACACCTGTTGCCATTTTAGTTTGAGAAAAATAATTGGCATCTGCCAAACCGTGCATTTGATAATCCGTGCTTAGACTTGCCCCCGCCCTTCCTTCCAGGGCTACAAATCTATAACCTGCGGTCCAGCCCCACTGCATCGAGGGTGATTGTGGTGAAAGTGGATTTGAAGAACCGTATAAGGTCGGGTCGCTGTGGTTGTATGTTTGGGGAACACCGATAGAAAAAGTTATTCCCTCAACATTGGTTACATTGTAATTTCCTAAATTTTTGATTACATTGTTTGCCCCCTTTGCAAGTATTATTACACTGTCTGGTACATTTAAAGTTTGACCCCCATCGTGAATAATTATAAATTTAGACATATAGTAGTCTATCCTTTTTACCGATAAATTATTGTTTAAATCATTGGTAGCAGACTGATTAAAGGCAAAAGGATTAGCACCCAATTTGTGCTTTACTGTTAAATACACATTTTTTTGTGCAAAGGCATTCATGCAAAAGACTAATGCTAAAATTGAAACTGAAATTGATTTGTTCATTTTGATTTTAATTTTTAATGTTGGTTTTTATTTAAGTGTTTCTACTGTTTTTCCACAGCTCAACATTTGAGCGCCGTAGTAAGGGTTTTTTACCGCATTTTCTTTGCTCAACCAGTTTGCGCCCTTTCCATCGTTTGCCATCGGGCAAAATTGGTAATAAACGGGCTGCTCGTATTTCGTAACCTTCATGAGCGCATACACATTTTTTGACAAACTCACAAAATGGTCTCTTTGGTGTGCAGCATCTTTGGTGTCGGCGATGTGTTGTGCATCTTCTTGCAATGCACCCAAAACTTTCATAAAAACCGCATGAGCCTCCGTTGTTAATTTTTCCATTTTCACGGCTTTAATTGCTTTTAGTAAGTTTGCAGATTTTGCAGCTGCCATTGCTCCGTCGGTTTGCACCAAGGCATCTTTTAGGGCAAAATAATCGTCAAAAATGGCTGTCATCGAGTTCACTTCTTTGGTTTCCATTGGCATTGTGTGTGCTGCATGGGCGGTAGTATCCATTTTCATTTCAGCATTTTGTGTTTTGGCTACCGTTTTTTTGGTTCTATCGTATTGGCAGCATTCAGGCAAGTTTGCATACACGTTGTCGGGGGCAAGGAATTTGTCGCTGTCGTAGCCCGACAAAGCAATGCGTTTCAGTATCTCGTCCTCACTCGTTTTCTTTGCATCGTACACCATCGAAGCCATTTTAGTATCTTTGTTCCACGATACTTTGGCTACTTTTTTGCGGTTTCCCGCCTTTTCAATCGTGGTTTTGCACATATTGCAGTTTCCGTAAATTTTCACGGTTTCGGTTTTCGCATTTTTTATTTGGGCGTTGCACGCCATAACTGATAGCAACAAAGTAAGTGCTACCAATGTTTTTAGTATTGATTTCATTGTAAAATTTATTAAAATTGGGAATAAAACAGGTGTAAAACCAAAGGTTTTACTTGGGTTTGGGCAGTTCTATGGATGCAAACGTAAAAATTAGCCTATATTTGGGGGTGTCCAAATGGAATAAAAGCCAGCAGAAGGATAGATTTCTAAACGACAAAAATTGTGCTTTTCGCCCGAAAAATGAAAGGAAAAGTGGCTCATTTCGAAATAAAAGGCAGACATCAAACTGTAACTAACAGTGGGGCAATGGCAAGATTTATCGCTACATTTGCCACCGCAATCGTCTTTTTCTTTTGGTTGGTTGGCGTTTTTTTTACAACAATCTTTTGCGTCCGCTTTTTGGGCTGTTTTGCTTGTACAGCAGCATTTCTCTGACCCCGAGCCGCACGCCACAGCCACACTTGGTGCCACAGCGAAACCGAGTATAAAAACGAACAATATGTAAAGCCTTTTTGTCATCGGATATAAAACGCAAATATACACATTTTAGTTTTATTGTGGTTTATTTTTCATCGGTTGCCTTTGGCTCTGTTGTGGGTTTTGCATAGCAGTTGGCAGTTTGCCGTGTTGGTTGCGCCGCCTTTGCTCCAAGCGGTTACGTGGTCAGCGTCCATGTCGGCTATTTTCCATATTTTGGTTTTGCTGGCATCATGCCCCAGCGCACACAGGGGGCAGTTCGATACGTTTTTTTGCTCTGCTTCGGCTGTTTGAATGGCGTAAACCGATTTTTTTGTGGCTTCGTCAAATGCCCGCACTTCCAGCAGTTTGGTATCGGTAGCACCACCCAAAACAAACTCAAAAACGCCCCTCCGGTTCTTAACGTAAGGGTCGGCATACAATTTTTTTACCTCCGCCCACACCGTTTGTTGGTCGTAGGGCTGCTCGTGGTAAGTTTCGTATAACCGCCCCCACTCCAGCCCACACATTTCAGTTTCCACCTCCCTAAAAACGCCCGAAACCCAATCTATAACGCCCGTAAAGTAGTTTTTCAGTTCCGTAATGTTTGTATCAAATCGATGGCTCGCCATATAGTCGTCAATTTTGCCTTTACTTACCCATTCCAAAGCCGTTTCCAAAAACTCTTGCCGTTCTACCCTGCCCGAAATATACGCACCCCATTTTTGAATGTTGGCGTTTTGGCTGTTGCTAAACTCCGCCTTGCCCAGCGTTACAAACGGACCAGAATAAATGGCGTTTAGCACTTCTTGGCTGTTTAAAGGAACGCCTGCAATATTGATGGTTCTAAACCACTCTTTTATTTCGAGTTCTGTGCCTTCGCACTCGTAAATGAGCAGTTTGGTTTCCAAAATCATTTGTTGCAGTTCGCTTGCCAAACTACCAAAATACTGCTGCATTCCGCCGCCGTCTTTCACCGCAAACTTACTGGTTATAAACCGCCCGATGCTCGTAATGCGCTGCTGCCCGTCCAAAACTTCCAGCGTATTGTCGCCTGTTTTATTGAAATAAAGCAAACCCAAAGGGTAGCCTTTCAAAATTGACGAAATAACCGCCACGTCTCTTTTGCCGTCGGCATAAATGTAGTTGCGCTGGTATTCAGGTTGGATTGTGAGCCTGCCCGCCAACCCAAACAAGCCCTTGGCTTCCAGTTCGTTATATACAAAACCCTCGCAAATGTCTTTTATCGCTATGTCGGTGCGTAGTGTGGTGTTCATTTACTCACTCACGTTACGCAAGATAAAAAAGAGAAGTGCTTAAAAAGGTATAAATTTGCTTATGGAAAAAATATTTGATTTATATACAGACTATCTGATTTCAA
>JAYUJN010000003.1:0-54124 GCA_043765195.1 Bacteroidota bacterium
ATCAACCCCAAAATTTTAGCCACACCTTAGTATTTTCCTTGTTCTATGTAGTGGTCGGCTACCGACCTTCGGGCTTTGGTGGTGTTGTAGGGTTTTATTTTTGTAAATCTTTTTATGCCCATAAGCATTGCGTTGAGTTCGTCGCCCTCCGCAAACGAGTAAAGTGCCTCCTTGCCCGAGCTGCTGGCACGCTCGGTGGCGTAGTGCAGGTATAGGTGCATCATTTCTATTTGGTGCTGGCAGGCGTTTTCGCCCAGTGTTTCCACCAGTTTTTGGGTGCGCAG
Organism: Bacteroidota bacterium; assembly: GCA_043765195.1. GTDB lineage: Bacteria > Bacteroidota > Bacteroidia > UBA7662 > JAYUJN01 > JAYUJN01. The sequence continues at coordinate 285 of JAYUJN010000003.1, forward strand.
CACCACACTTTCGGCTACATAAGCTTCGGCGGCTATGTCGGCTATGCACATGAGTAGCTCTTGTTCGTCTTTTAGAGCTTCCATGTGTTTTTGTACCGCAGCCCCCGCTATGAGCAACACTATTTTTTTTAGGTTTTTTACCACCGTGTGCGCTTGCGCTATCGTGTCGGTTTCCACCTCAAAATCGGGTATGCCCATCAGTTCTTTGGCTACATCTTGGGCGGGCTGCATCAGGTTTATTTCGCCTTTAAATGCTTTTTTTAGTATAAAATCCACGGTGAGCAACCTGTTTATTTCGTTTGTGCCTTCAAAAATGCGGTTTATTCGGGCATCTCTGTACGCTTTTTCTGCCATGGCTTCGGCACTAAACCCCATGCCACCAAATATTTGCACGGTTTCATCTACCACAAAATCCAACATTTCGCTGGCGTGTACCTTAATTATGGCGCACTCCGCCGCAAACTCCTCCACCGAGCGCAGTTTGGCTTCGGCGGGCGTTTTTCCCTTTGCCAACAAAAAACTATGGCTGTTGTCTATGTCTTGCCCCGCACGGTACATAGCGGTTTCGCTCGCAAAAATCTTCGTAGCCATGTCGGCTAACTTGTGTTTTATTGCCCCAAACTGATTGATGCTTTTGCCGAACTGCGCACGTTCTTGGCTGTATTTTAGCGCATCGCCAAAAGCCCGTTTTGCGCCGCCCAGCACGGCTGCGCCCAGTTTTATCCGCCCAATATTGAGTATATTTAAAGCTATGCGAAAACCCTCTTGGCGTGCGCCGAGCATATTTTCTACGGGAATAGGGCAGTCGTTAAAAAATATTTGGCGGGTAGATGAGCCTTTTATCCCCAGTTTTTTTTCTTCTTGGTTCATGGTCATGCCCCCAAAATCTTTTTGGGCAATAAACGCAGTCAGTTTTTCGTCTTGGTCTATTTTTGCAAAAACAATAAAAATATCGGCAAATCCAGCGTTTGTAATCCACATTTTTTGCCCGTTTATAAGGTAGTGCGTGCCTGCGGCGTTGAGCGTCGCCTTGGTTTTGGCGCTGTTGGCATCGGAGCCGCTGCTGGGTTCGGTCAGGCAGTAGCTCGCCAGCCATTCGCCGCTTGCGAGTTTGGGTAGGTATTTTTCTTTTTGGGCATCGTTGCCATAATACAAAATGGGCAAAACCCCAATGCCCGTGTGCGCCGAAAAAGCCACGGCAAACGCACTACCGCTGCCCATCGCCTCCGCCACAAACATACTGCTGTTAAAATCCAGCTCCAAACCGCCATAAGCCGCAGGCACGGCGATGCCCATCGCACCCAGCGCACCAGCTTTGCGCAAAAGGCTCGGCATCAGCTCAGGGAAATTCGTTATTTGGTCTATGTTGCGCTCCTCGGGTATCACTTCGGCGTGTATAAAATCTTGGCAGGTTTGCACCATAAACTGCTGCTCTTCGCTGCTGTCTTCGGGTATAAAAATGCTATGTGCTGGCGTACTTTTTATTAAAAACTCGCCGCCTCTCGTGGCTTTTGTTACTGATGTGGTGGTTTCCATTCTTTTTTTGTTTAAAAATAGGTGGTAATTCTGTGCAAAATGATTTATAATATGCTTGCATATATTATGCCACAAACATAGATACAATAATGTTATAAAACAAGTAATTTTTTTTGTAAAATGATTAAAATACCAAATTTTTACTTTTATAAAATACTTATTGCCCAAATGAGCCGCTTTTTAGGAATTTTTTGCATAAAATAGCCATCTAAAACCCAATTTACGTTTGAAAAATAGCTTGTTTCAACAAAAAAATATGGTTACATTTGTACAAAATAAAAAATAAATGCAAGCTACACCCACAGAAATTTTGCGTAGGTATTGGGGGCATGAGGCGTTTCGGAGCAGCCAAGAGGAGGTTATTCTGTCGGTTTTAGCGGGCAAAGATACGCTGGCATTGCTACCCACGGGCGGCGGCAAATCGGTGTGTTTTCAGGTGCCAGCCCTCATGCAAGAGGGCGTTTGCGTGGTGGTTTCGCCGCTGGTGGCACTCATGAAAGACCAAGTAGAAAACCTGCAAAGCCGTGGTATAGACGCAGTAGCCGTGTATTCGGGCATGAGCAGCACCGAAATTGGCTATGCTTTCGATAAGTGCGCTTATGGCAATTATAAGTTTTTGTACCTCTCGCCCGAGCGGCTCGCCACCGAAACTTTTTTGCTCAATTTAGCCAAACTAAACGTAAACCTGCTGGCGATAGACGAGGCGCACTGCATTTCGCAATGGGGCTACGATTTTCGCCCCGAGTACCTGCGCATCGCCGATTTTCGGGCGGTTTTGCCCACCAAAGTACCCTTGCTGGCACTTACCGCCACCGCCACCGCCGAAGTGGTAGAAGACATACAGGTAAAACTAAATTTTAGGCAAAAAAATGTATTTAAAAAGAGCTTTGCCCGAAAAAACTTGTCTTATTCCGTACTTTATGAAGAAAATAAAACCGAAAAACTCATAGAAATCGCCCAAAAAGTGTCGGGTACGGGCATTGTGTATAGCAATAGCCGAAAAAACACGGAGGTAATTACCGATTTTTTGCGCAAAAATAAAATCGTAGCCGAGTTTTACCACGCTGGGCTAAGTGCCGAGGAGCGCAGCCGAAAACAAGCGGCTTTTTTGCAAAATAGGTATAAAATCATGGTTTGTACCAACGCTTTTGGTATGGGCATAGACAAGCCCGACGTGCGCTTTGTGGTGCATCTGGCACCGCCGTTTAGCTTGGAGGCGTACTTTCAGGAGGCGGGCAGGGCGGGGCGTGATGGCAATAGGGCGTACTCGGTGCTGCTGTTTAAGCCCTCCGACGAAGCCCGCATTTGGCAGCAGTTCGAGCAGGGTTTTCCGAGCTTGCAGGAGGTAAAAAACATATACGATGCCATCGGTAGCCACCTAAATTTGGCGATTGGGGCGGGCAAAAACCAAAGCTATCCGCTTAATTTGGAGGCGTTTTGCCATACTTTTCAGTACAAACCTGGCACCGCTTATAATGCCCTAAAAATACTGCACCGAGCAGGCTACCTACAAACCAACGACGATGTGCAAAATAGTTTTAGCCGCATTCATATTGTGGTGGATAACATGGGTTTGTATCGGTTTCAGATAGCCCACAAAAACTACGATGCCCTGCTGCAAACGCTGCTGCGCACCTACGGCGGTACTTTTGAGGGTTATGTAACCATCAGCGAGCTGAAACTGGCGAGCATCTTAAAAACCGACGTTTCTACCATAGAAAAAGCCCTTTTGGCACTGCAAAACTACGGCATTATAGACTACATCGTGCGCCAAACCACGCCCAGCATTTATTATTTGTTGGAGCGGCTGCCGCAAGAATACCTGCGGTTTTCGCCCGAGGCATACTCCGATATAAAAGAACGCCAACGCCAAAAGTTACAAGGCATTGTAGGCTATTGCAACAACGTAGAAACCTGCCGTAGCGTGCAGCTACTGGCGTATTTTGATGAAACAACGCATGAAAAATGCGGCGTGTGCGATGTGTGTACGGGCAGAAACTCTGCACAAATATCGCCGCAAATTTATGAAAGCATTAAGGCGGAAATTTTAAAATACGTAGGCGAAACGCCCATAAAAATAACCGATTTGATGCTGCAAGTAAAGTTTGTGAACAGGCTGCAACTAACCGAAACGCTTAGGCTTTTGATAGATGAGGGAAGCGTGCAAATTACAGAAAATAGGCAAATTTACGTTGAAAAGTAGTAAATTTGCACCCAAATTAAACCAATGCTAATACACATAGTTGCTTTTGATGTGCCTTTTCCGCCCGACTATGGCGGCGCAATAGACGTTTTTTTTAGGTTAAAAAGCCTGTACGAGCAGGGCGCAAAAATTATTTTACATTGCTTCGACTATGGGCGTGGCAGCCAAGATATTTTAAATAAATACTGCCAAGAAGTGCATTACTACCCACGTTTTGGAGCTGCAAAAATGCTGGCGTTTAAGCCCTTTATTGCTGCATCGAGGCAAAAAAAACAGCTCTTGCACGCACTTTTGCGGCATGACGCACCCATAATCTTCGAGGGCATACACTGCTGCGCATACCTAAACCACGCCGCACTTGCCCACCGAAAAAAGTGGGTGCGCATACAAAACATAGAGCAAATTTACTACAAAAAACTGGCGGAGGTAGAGCCTAATGTATTCAAAAAAATATTTTTAAACGTAGAGTCGTATAAAATAAAACACTACGAAAAGCAGCTCGGTTTTGCTACTGGATTGCTTACTATTTCGGCAGAAGACCAACTTTATTACGAGAAAATGCACAAAAATGCCGTTTTTTTGCCTGCATTCCATCAAAATAACTGCATTACGGCACAAACTGGCAAGGGCGATTATGTGCTGTACCACGGCAATTTGTCGGTGGGCGAAAACACAAGGGCAGCCGAGTATATTTTAAAAAACATTGTGCCAACACTACCGCAGATAAAATTTATTTTTGCGGGTAAAAACCCCACCAGCAGCCTCAAAAATTTAATTGGAAAACATACAAACGCCCAGCTCACACCCAACCCAACCCAAGATGCGATGGCGCAACTGGTGCAAAACGCCCACATTCATTTGCTGCTTACTTTTCAGGCTACGGGCGTGAAACTAAAAGTGCTGGCTGCCCTGCACAGCGGGCGGCACTGCATCGCCAACGAGCAGGTGGTGGCTGGCTCGGGCTTGGAGCCGCTGTGCGTTATAGCCAACTCGCCCGCTGATATGCGCACACAAATTTTGCGGCTCATGCCCCTAAGCCTCCTGCCAGAAACCATCGCCGCACGTGAAAAACTGCTGCAAAAATTGTATAGCAACGAAATAAATGCCCAAAATCTGCTAAAATTGCTGGCGATGTAAATTTTTTTTGTACAAAAACAAACTATGGTACGGTTTTTATTCGTTTATACGTATAACCTATATATACAAATTTAATTAGAAAGCCATGCTAACCAACAACCACCAATCGCCAGCCCAAAAGTTCCAATATTTGAACAATGCTGACGGACAAGTACGGGTACTGAAAAACATAGAAAACCCCGATTTTTTCAGAGATTTTGCCTCCAAAGAAGATTTTAGGCTTTGGAAACAAGACCTTTACAATTCTTTTTCAAAAAAGGACTAAACTTTTCGGTAAATAATCATTAACCAATTCTGGTATAAACCTGAATTAGCGGTTATTGTGCGTTTTTAAAAATAAAATAGACGCTAATTGTCTTTTTATTTACAATTTTTGTGCATAAAAATTGTACTAATTTGCGCACAAACCAAAAATATAGTTAATTTTGTACCCAAAACAATATTATTCCAATGAAAAATATTTTTACCATCGTTTTTTTCTTTTGTATGGCTGTAAATGCCCAAGCGCAAATTCTTTTAAATAAGTTTCCGAAAGAAAAGCAGCTATACGCCCGCAGCCTTAGTACAAACAAAGCCACGGTTACTGCCTCGGGCAAGGTAACGGATACGCTATATACCAACGCTAAGTTGAAAATATGGCGCAACAATGCGTTGATAAATACGCAGGTAATTCCGTTGAGTTTTGTGAACGATACGGCTAATTTTTTGATAAACTACCAACTTTTGGCGGAGCTTGCATCGTTTAAAGTGGAGCTACTTTTGGTGCGCCGCACTGGCACAGACAGCCTTTTTTACACCGCCAAAGATGTGTTGGCGGGCGATACCTACATCATACAAGGGCAGAGCAACGCCGAAGCCTGGCAATGGAGTGGCGATGCCAATGTGGAGCAAAGCCCGTACATCAGGGTTTTTGGTTCGGGCGACGAAAACGGCTCGGACTCCACTTGGTACATAGCCCAGGGCAACGGCACTCGCTTTACCAGTGGCAACGCAGGACAGTGGGGTTTGCGCCTCGCAAAGCAAATAATAGACAACCAACAAATACCCATAGCCATATTTAATGGCGCTCGTGGCGGCAAACCGATACAGTATTTTGCACGCAACAATGTAAATAGAACAGATATGACCACAAACTACGGCAGGTTGCTGAAACGTGTGAAACAAGCGGGTCTGCAAAGCTCTGTGCGTGGCATTTTTTGGTATCAGGGCGAATGGAACGCCTCTGGGAGCTGTGTGGGCTGCATTTATACCAATACCAATCAGTATTTGACTTTGTTCGACCAGTTGTATAGGGCTTGGAAACAAGATTATAGCTCGGTAACCAAGCTCTTTGTTTTTCAGATAAGGCAGGGCTGCGGCTTGCCCGAAACGGGCGTACTCGAAATACAGGAAGCCCTGCGCAAACTGCCCCAAATATATCCCGACGTAGTATTAATGTCCACCAACGGCACGCAGCAGCACACCGACAACTGCCATTACCCTTACCTTTTGGGCTATAAAGTACTCGCCGAATGGATTTATCCGCTGGTGGCGAACACGATGTACCAAGCCGTGCTGGGAGCCAACCAAACCGCACCCATGCCAGAATATGCCTTTTTGTCGGCACCCAACCAAATAACCATTTCAACGAATATGAGCGGGCTGGTGTGGAACTTGGGCGCAGAAAATGATTTTAGGATAGAAAATAGCACCGTAACCATTGTTTCGGGTAGTATAAACGGCAACACAATTATACTCAATTTGTCGGCGAATATTGGCGGAACTTCTGCTGTTTCTTACAAGGGGCATCAGCTTACCAGCACGCCTTTTGTAACCAATGCAAACAATGTGGGTTTGCTCAGTTTTTACAACATGCCCGTGCTTACAGCCAGCCTTTCTACCCAAATTACTGCGCTAAATATAGAGCAGAACAATGGGTTGGTTTATTTGTACTGGAAAACGAGCGCAGGCTCAACCACCAATTATTTTGAGGTGGAACACAGCACCGACGGTAAAAATTGGCAAAAAATAACCAGACTCAAAGCAGATGCACAAAGTGCCGACAATAGTTATGCTTTCTTGGACGAAAACGCTGCGTCAGGCAATAATTTTTATAGAATAAAACTGATTGACATCGACGAAAAAGTGAATTACTCACCGATTGTGGGTGCAAGATTGCCCGTAGTTTCGGCAGCAGCGACAATTTACCCAAACCCAGCGCAAGGCACATTGTTTGTGCAGCTGCCGAGCGTATTTACCAAAAGAACGCAGCTCATTGTCATGGACTTGATTGGTAGGGTGGTTTTGGAGCAAGATTTTGACAGCCAAAGTGGCGGTACTGTGCCGCTAAACATTGGCGCATTGCCACAGGGCATTTACCAGTTGGCTATAATGAGCCAAAACATTCAGCCGCAATACCTAAAATTTACGGTTCAATAATTTTCTTTACAACTTCGTTTTGGGCGTTGCGTTTTGGGTTAAAGCCTGAATAGCAACGCCCAAATGATTCTGGTCTCGCTTTTCACTAAGTCGGGCTTCCAGTTGGGGTCTAAGGCTACGTTCGAGTAGCCCGTTTGGGAGGTTACGCCGCCTTTGCCTGCAAAATAAGGCACGCTTGCCCGTCTATGCACGGCTTCTATCCTAAAAGTAAGGTTTTGGGTAGGCATAAAATCTATGTTTGTAGAGCAATCCCAGCCCGAAAACTGGTCGCCTACGTTTGCGCTAAACGGAAAAGCACCCGCCGTTTGGGTTGGGTTTAGCGGGTTGGGTAGCGGGCTTGCCTGCCCCGTCGGGTAAAGTACCAAGTACCGCCCTGGGTTGTTCATAAAACCTCCGCCGAGCGTCCAGGCCAGTTTGTTTTTTGCAAACCAAACTCGGTTGTAAAACATGGTACTTACAAAATATTGGGCGGGTCCTTGGGTGCTATCGCCGTTTCTAAAACCATTTACACCACCACCTTTTTCAGCGCCAACATCGGTTGTGAGCGAAAAAGCCATTTTGGTTATGCCATTGCTGTTTGGTTTGTGGTAGTACCGCCACAAAACGCTGTTGTCGGAGTGAAACCGCTTGCGCTCTGGTATGCCAGCCGCATCTGTGCCATAATAGTTGTTGGTCAGTAATTTAAAATTATTGTTTGGGCACCAAGTAATGTTGCCGCCCACGCCTGGCATTGCGTTAAACCTGCCATAGCTTTGCCAGCCATTGATGAGCCAAGGCTCTATTTTTAGGTGTTTGGTCGGAAAAATTTGTAGCCGCACGCCATTAAAAAACCACGGCGTATTGTCGGAGGTAAACGAGGCTTGGTATTCCCAGTTTTCTGCCTGATAAAAAGAATTTAAGCCCAAATACGACATAAATAAGCCTGCGTCGATGTTTATGCCGTACCATTTTTTTAGGTGATAGCCAGCATAAGCCTCGCTCAAATACCTATACGCATTGGCTAACTCGTATTGCCCACGAAAAACGCTAAAATCGTTTCGGGGTACTATCGTAGAGCGTGTGCCGAGCTGGGTCATAAACCTTGCCCTTGCGCCATTGTACTCAAAATCGCCACCAAAATGCACCGCCGAAACCTGCACCTCATTGTTGCGTGCCAGTGCCGTAGAGCCTACCACGGTGTTGTCGTTTGGGTTGTTGAAGGAGTGCGTGTAGTTTACGTCTAACAAAATGCTGGGTGTAAAGTACTTCATGTTTTTAAAAACGGAGCTATCTCGGCGGTCGCTGCCGTTTTGCCAGGTCATGTCTATGCCATCAAAAGGGATTTTTTCGGTTTGGGCAAAGGCTATTTTTACGGTAAAAAAAAAGCAAAAAAATAGTTTGGTTCTTATTTGCATCAATAAATTTATTTTTGCAAAGTTAGCACAAAATCATGTACTTAAAACGGTTGATACCTGAATTTTGGGCATGAAAAAAGGCATTGTATTGCTACAATGCCTTTTTTTAAATTGTGTATGCTAACAAATAATTAAAACATAACCAATTTGTGGGTAGAAACTACGTCGCCAGACTTCACACGCAACACATAGTTGCCTTGTGGTACTGCGTTTCCAGCGTTGTTTGTGCCGTTCCATACAATTTCGTGGCTACCTGCCTCTTGTAGGTCGTTTACAAGCGTGGCTACCTCAGCACCCAATGCGTTGTAAATTTTTGCGGTTACAAACTGACGGCTGTTTAGCGCATAGTCGATGGTTGTAGCGCCTTTAAACGGATTTGGGTAAGTGCGCACATTGAGCAAGTTTGTACTTAGCTCTTCATTGCTTGCACTAAAAATAAAGATTTTGAAATCGGCGCACGCACCGAGTGAATCTGTATTTTTGCCTTCCCAGCTCCAAGGGTCGCTTACACCTGCCGAACCGCCGTGGTTAAGCACAAAGTCTAAACGGGTTACTGGTGTGCCGTAGTACTGGTTTGGTGTGAACATAAATTCCCATTTGCCATCGGGGCGCAAAGTCCACTCTGTGTTGGTTTTTGTGCCACCTGCTGGTGTGCCGTCCCATTGTACTTGGTTTGTCCAGCCGTTACAGCCGCTGTGTAGGCGTAGTTTGTCGCTGGTTGCAGGTAGCGGACCTTTGCTAAGGCAAATAGCCGCAGGGTCTAATACCAGTGTGATTACGTCAGAACCCGAGGCATTGCCAGGGTACATTTTAACGCCGTTTGGTAGTGTACCAGACGCTTGTGCGTTTGCCGCAAGGTTGCATAGTGCAAGTGCGGCGATGAGTAAAAGTTTTTTCATCGTTTTTTGGGTTTAAAATTGTGTTTTGTTTGAATTTCACCGCTAAAATACACAGATAGCAGCAATCTACAAACAATTAAACTGCTATTTTGTGTTAAAAGTACGATAAGTATTTCGTTTTTTGAGTTAAATTGCTCATTGTCAAGCACTTATCAAAAAATTATTTTTCCACCTTACAGTTCAAAACTTTGTGCATATTGTGGAATTACGGCTTGTGGGTAGCCTTTTTCGTTCAGTTTGGTTTTAAAGGCAGCCATCGATGGTTTGTCGCCGTGTACTATAAATAGCTTCTTTAATTTCTTGGTATCCTGAAATCCCACGAATTTCAGTAGGTCATCTTGGTCGCCGTGTCCGCTAAAAACGTCGGTTTTTACGATTCTTGCTACTACATTAAAGTCTTTTCCGTCTATGTTTATGGTCTTTTTACCGTCTATGAGCTTGCGCCCCAGCGTGCCTTCGCTCGCAAAACCAACCATTAAAAAGGTGGCGTAGGCGTTTTGTATGTTTTGGCGCACGTGGTACTGTATGCGCCCGCCCTCGAGCATACCCGATGACGAAATAATGATGCACGGCTCGTAGTGGTTGCTGGCTTGCTTGCTTTCGGTGTTTTTTTCTACAAAAATGAGGTTTTCAAAGTCAAAAACGTCGTCGTTTTCGCTGATTGAGCGTGCCTCATCGTTCAAAAATCTTTTTTGGCGCTCATATACCTTGGTGCTTTCGATGGCGAGCGGGCTATCCACAAAAACTTTTATGGGCGGCAGTTTGCCTTTTAGGTATAGTTTGTTTAGGGTATAGAGCAATGCCTGTGTGCGCCCCACGCTAAATGCGGGTATGATGAGCCTGCCTGGCGACTCTACGCAGGTGCTGTAAATGATGTCCTCTAAGATGTTTTCGGGTTCGTTGGGGTCTTGGTGCAGCCTTTGCCCGTAGGTGCTTTCGCATATTAGGTAGTCGACTTGGGGCATGGGCTGTGGGTCGGGCAGCAGTGGGTAGTCCCACCTGCCTACGTCGCCCGAAAACCCGATGCTGGTTTTTTTGCCGTTTTCGGTTACTTCTATAATGGCGTAGCCTGCGCCGAGCAAATGCCCCGCTGGTATGAGCGTAACGCTTACTTCGGGTATCGGAAAAAAGGGCTGGTTAAACGCAATGGGCAAAAACTCCTCTACGGCTACTTTTACTTGTGGCTCGAGGTACAGCCCTTGGGTAAAGTTTTTTACGCCCCGTTTTGCTTTGCGGTGGTGGTTTTTGTGTGCAGAGTTGAGCTTGCGCTGGTGCAGGCTGGCACTGTCGTAGAGCAGCAGCGTGCTAAGGTAGTAAGTGGGGAGCGTACACAGTATTTTGCCCTCATAGCCCTCGTGGTAGAGGTTGGGTATGTTGCCGCTGTGGTCTATGTGGGCGTGGGTAAGCACCACAAGGTTCAGCTCCGATGGCTCAAACTTAAACCCTTTGTGAAAAGGCTCGCCGCTCTCGAGGTTGGCACCGCAATCCACCAAAATTTTATATCCGCTTTCCAGCTCCAATAAAAACATACTGCCTGTAACTTGCTCACAAGCGCCTAAAAAAGTTAATTTCATTTATATAATAAAGTTCTAAAAATTAGCCCTACAATTTTACAAAAAACTGTAAGGGCTAATTGGATTTTTGAAAAAATGTCTGTTGAAAATTACCCCAAGTAAGATTTTAGCATCTTGCTGCGTGAGGTATGACGCAGCCGTTTTAGGGCTTTGTCTTTTATTTGGCGCACACGCTCACGGGTAAGGTCAAACTCCAAACCGATGTCTTCGAGCGACATCCCGTGGTCCATATTCAGCCCAAAGTACAGGCGCACCACCTCACGTTGGCGTTCGGTTAGCGTAGCCAGTGAGCGTTCTATCTCGTTCGAAAGCGACTCGTGTATCAAACCCAAGTCGGCGTTTGGCGCATCGTCGTTTATAAGCACATCGAGCAGCGTATTTTCTTCGCCCGATATAAAAGGTGCGTCCATAGAAATGTGCCTACCCGAAATACTCATGGTGTTTTCTACCTCTTCGGGCGAAATGTCCAGCATCGAAGCCAGCTCATCTACCGAAGGGTCACGCTCAAAATCTTGCTCCAACTTAGAAAAAGCCTTGCTTATTTTGTTCAGCGAACCCACACGGTTCAGCGGTAGGCGCACTATGCGTGAGTGTTCGGCGAGTGCCTGCAAAATACTCTGCCTAATCCACCACACGGCATAAGAAATGAACTTAAATCCACGGGTTTCATCAAATCGTTTGGCGGCTTTTATAAGCCCCAAGTTTCCTTCGTTTATAAGGTCGCTAAGGGTTAAGCCTTGGTTTTGGTATTGTTTGGCTACCGAAACCACAAACCTTAGGTTGGCTTTGGTCAGTTTTTCTAAGGCGGGTTGGTCGCCTTCTCGTATGCGCTGGGCTAATTTTACCTCTTCTTCGGGCGTTATCAAATCTACTTTGCCTATCTCTTGCAAGTATTTTTCAAGCGATTGGCTCTCACGGTTGGTGATAGACTTGGTTATTTTTAACTGCCTCATAATAGCGTTGCTTAATGTTTAAAATGATTAAATCGGGTATATGTAGGGGCAAAAGCCCGTTGTGTTGTCGCAGTATTGTGCTAAAACAGATAGCAATACAGTGTTAATTAGGGTTGTATAACGCCAAAGGAATAAAAAAAGTTGCAGCAAATCGACTTTTTTTATGTAAAGGTAAAACCAACTAAAACCATTTTTTGTTTAAAACAATTAGAAATAAATAAACATGACCGAAAAACAGCTCGCTACCCAAAAATCTTATTACGACGGACCCGCCTCGCTCGCTCCTGTTCCATTGCACGTGGCTTCTGCCGTAATACGCCCCATGGACAAAGGAAAGACCAAAGCCATAGCCCTCGAAACCATTGAAAAACAGACCAATCAGCAAATAGCCATGCTCAAACGCCAAGCCGATTTGCTCATGCAGCAGGTGCGAGAAATAGAGGAGCGTGTGCGCATTGCCGCCGAAATATACAAAGCCGATATGGGTTTTGAACCCGTAATAAACCACACTTACCACCTGTACGACACCGAAAAAGGCGGCAGAAAACTATCGATGGTAGCACCCAACGAATGGGGGCGCTCGCCCCGAAAAATGGAATTTGTGGCTTCGGTGAGGCTAAATGCCGACCGCACTTGGGACGTAATAGAGGTGAACAACGCCGCACAAGAACAATTTTACGAAGCCGAAATTACTGCTTAATGCCCACCAGAACGCTAAGATATTGCTTTTTTTTATGGTCGCTTTTTTTTGCCGTTGGCTGCGTGCCACCCAAAAAAAGCGACCACACGCTACGAATAACCGATAAAAATATGATTTTTTATCCGAGGTTTTTTGTAGAAAACGATGCGCAAAAAAAAATATTGACCGAATTTTTTTTTGAAAAAATACAAAACGGAACGCTAAAAATGTACAAAGACGACGTACTAAGCCAGCCGCTGACCTACGCCCAGTTTTTGCAAACTTATAACCGCACCGATAGCGTTTTGGTGAACGATGGCAGCCCCGAGGGCTTTCATTACCAGGTTACACGCAGTTTTTTTGACCCAAAAAACGTGGTAGCCTACAAACTCATGGCAGAAATGGGCAAAAACGCCGCCATGCAGCCACTTAGTATCGCCCCGATGGTAGATTTGATTTCGGATAGCACCATTATAGGGCAAACGCCCATTTTTTGGGTGAATTACAAAGATTTAGACTAACTTTGCAGCCACATTAGCCCCATTTTTATGTTTTCAATTTTCAAAAAAGAAATACAAGGTTTTCTCAGCTCGTTGGTTGCTTACATGGTTATCGCCGTTTTTTTGCTGGTAAATGGCTTGTTTATGTGGGTTTTTCCCGATTACAGCGTGTTAGATTTTGGCTATGCCAACCTCGACCCGCTGTTTAGCATTTCGCCGTGGGTGTTTATGTTTTTGATTTCGGCTATTACGATGCGCTTTTTTGCCGAAGAAAAAAAAACGGGTTCTATCGAGCTGGTTTTTACCAGACCCATATCCGATGCCGCAATTATTTTGGGCAAGTTTTGGGCTGGCATGGCGTTGGTGCTGGTGGCGCTGCTGCCCACCATTATTTATTTTATAACCATTTATTTCCTCGCCGACCCGGTGGGCAATGTGGATACTGGCGGCATTTTGGGTTCGTATCTTGGTTTGTGTTTTTTGGCGGCGGCGTATGTAGCCATCGGAATATTTGCATCTGCCACCACCGATAGCCAGATAGTGGCGTTTATTTTGGCTTTGTTCCTCTGTTTTTCGGTGTATGTGGTGTTCGATGCGTTGAGCAAGTTTGTGGGCATAGGCAACAATACCGCTTTTATTTTGGAGCAATTGAGCATTGCCACGCACTACAATGCCATGAGCAAGGGCGTGATAGACAGCCGAGATGTGCTTTATTTTTTGAGCGTGATTTGCCTGTTTTTGTTTGGTACTAAAACCGTGCTGGGCAGCCGAAACTGGTCGTAGCTATTCGTTTATTCGTTGGGTTTTAGGAGGGTGTAAAGCAGGGTTTTGGCTTGGTCCACGGAGCTTATGTTTTTTATATCCAAAATTACTTTGCTGCCCGATTGCTTAAAATCCGTGGTTTTTGGGTTGGCTTGTATGTACGCCAGCACCTTGCCGAACACGTCGGATTGGTAAAACTTTTCGTTTTTTCCATCTACAAAATAGCCCTTCATCGTGTTGTTTTTGAGCCACAAACGCTCAAAACCCATGGCTTTGGCTACCCAGCGCAGGCGTATAATGTCTATGAGTGCCAGTGCGGCGGCTGGCGGTGCGCCAAACCTATCTTTTAGTGCGGTTTCGAAGCGTTGAAGCCCCGCCTCGGTTTCTATGTTGTCTAATTCCAAGTACAGGTTTAGGCGTTCGTTGGCGTTGCTTATGTATTTATCGGGGAAAAGTGCCTCAAAATCGGTTTCTATCGTACAATCCTTTACAAAAGCCCTTTGGGGTTGGTCGGCAAAAAGGTCGGTAAATTCCGCATCTTCTTTTAGCTCCAAAATGGCTTCCTCGAGTATTTTTTGGTACATTTCAAAGCCAATATCGGTTATAAAGCCACTTTGTTCGCCACCCAGCAGGTTGCCTGCGCCCCTTATGTCGAGGTCTCGCAGTGCCACATTAAAGCCGCTGCCCAGGTCCGAAAAAGTTTCTATGGCTTGCAGCCGTTTTTGGGCATCGTCGCTTAGGCTGTTTATGGGCGGCACAGATAGGTAGCAGTAGGCTTTTACGTTCGAGCGTCCCACCCTGCCCCGCATTTGGTGCAGGTCGCTTAGTCCGAAATTTTGGGCTTGGTTTATAATAATGGTGTTGGCGTTGGGTATGTCCAAGCCACTTTCTATGATGTTGGTAGCCACCAGCACGTCAAATTCGCCGTTTATAAAATCCAGCAGGCTGTCCTCCAATTTATTGCCCTCCATTTGCCCGTGGGCGATGCCTACGGTTACGTTGGGGCAGAGCTTGCCTATCATTTCGGCTATTTCGTTGATGTTCATCACTCGGTTGTGGACAAAAAAAACTTGCCCGCCCCGCTGCACTTCGTCCAATATAATTTGGCGCAGGCGTTCGTCGGTCATGGCTATGAGTTCGGTGTGTACGGGCTGGCGGTTGGCTGGGGGCGTGCGCATCACCGAGAGGTCTCGTGCGCCCATGAGGCTGAATTGCAGCGTGCGGGGTATGGGCGTGGCGGTGAGCGTGAGCGTATCTATATTTACCCTAATTTGTTTGAGGCGTTCTTTTACCGCTACCCCAAATTTTTGTTCTTCGTCTATCACCAGCAAGCCCAAATCTTTGAACTTTACGTTTTTGCCCACCAAGCCGTGCGTACCTATCACAATGTCTATTTTGCCATTTTCGAGGTTTTCGAAGAGTAGTTTTTGGGCTTTTGCGGTTTTAAACCTATTCAAATAATCCACGGTGCAGGGCAAATCCTCGAGGCGTTTTTCAAAGGTTTTGTAGTGCTGCAACGCCAAAATGGTGGTGGGCACCAGCACGGCTACCTGTTTGCCGTCGGCTACCGCCTTAAAAGCCGCCCGTATGGCTACCTCCGTTTTGCCAAAACCCACATCGCCGCACACCAGCCTATCCATGGGTACATTGCGCTCCATGTCCATTTTTACGGCGTTGGTAGCCTTGCGCTGGTCGGGCGTATCTTCGTATATAAACGACGATTCCAGCGCAGCCTGCAAGTAAGTATCGGGCATAAAAGCAAATCCTTTTTGCGTTTTGCGCTGCGCATACAGCTTTATAAGGTCTTTGGCGATGTCTTTTACCTGCGATTTTGTCTTGTTTTTCAGGTTTTTCCACACATCGCTGCCCAGCCTATTGAGCTTGGGCGCATTGCCTTGGCTGCCGCTAAACCTCGTAATTTTGTGCAGCGAATTGATGTTCACAAACAGCGTATCGCCTTCTTTGTACAGTATTTTTACGGCTTCTTGGGTGCGGTTGTTTATCACCAATTTTTGTAAACCGTCGTAAATGCCCACGCCGTGGTCTATGTGGGTTACAAAATCGCCTTTTTTCAGCTCCTTGATGGCGGCAAGCGTCAAAGTTTCGCTTTTGAGCTGCTGGCTTTTGAGCTTGTAACTGTGGTAGCGTTCAAAAATTTGGTGGTCGGTGAACACCGCAATTTTTTGGTTGTTGTCCACAAAACCTTGGTGCATGGCGGCATTTACCGCAAAAAAATCGGTTTTGCTGCCCAAATCCCTAAAAATCCGATACAGCCGTTCTATCTGGCTTTTGCTTTCGGAAAACAAAAAGTTTTTGTAGCCCTTGCGCTCGTTTTCTTGCATTTGGTTCATCAAAAACTTAAAGTTTTTGCGCACCGTAACCTGTGGCTCGCTCTGAAAATGAATGTGCGGTATCGATTTTAAAATCACGTTGTTTACATCGCCCATCACCAGCAAGTTTTGGCTTATTACATCAAACAAAAAAGATTTGGCTTGCTCAAAAAGCTCGCTTGGCTCGGGCAGTATTTCGAGGTCTTTTTTGTTTTTCGCATAGTCATTTTCTGCATTTTCAAAGGCTATTTGCACCAGTTCGCTGGTCAGTTGCAGGTTGTCTATCCAAATGTTTAGGTTTTGTTTTATGGCGGGCAATGCACTTGCGTGGTCGTTTTTTTGCGGTATTTTGGCGGTAACCAAGTAGTTTATCAGGCTTTGTTTTGGGTCTTTTGCCAGCCTAATTTGTAGGTTGGGTACGAGCGTAATTTGGGTGATGCGCTGCACCGAAAGCTGGGTTTCGAGGTCGAAGCTGCGTATGCTTTCTACTTCGTCGCCCAGTAGCTCGAGGCGGTAGGGCAGGTCGTTGGCAAACGAAAACACATCGATGATGCCACCCCGCACCGAAAATTCGCCAGGTTGGCTCACAAAATCCACACGCTCAAAACCGTATTCTACCAGCACATCGAGCAAAAAATCCACGCCCAGGTTTTCGCCCACCACAATGTGCAGCGTGTTTTTGGCGATGCTCTGCTGGGTTACTACTTTTTCGAAAATCGCCTCGGGGTAGGTTACAATCAGTATGTTTTGGCTTTGGGCTTGAATTAGTATTTCGGAGCGCAGCAGTATGTTGGCGTTGTTTTGGGCTTGGGTGTTGTAGTATTCTTTGGCGGAGTGCGGCAGGTAGTACACGGGTTCTTGGGGCAAAAACTGCTGCAAATCGTTGTAAAAATAGGCGGCTTGCTCGGCGTTTTGTAGCACAAAAAGCTGTGTGGCGGGTTGTTGCTTGTGTACGGCGGCTATGGTTATGGTTTTTAGCGAGCCTGCTATGTGGCTTAGGTTTAGCCGAGTATTTTGCCCGCTTGCGCTGGCTACCGCCAGCGCAGCGCATATTTTTTGGGTATGTGCGGCGTTTTCGTACAGCGAAACCAGGTGCTGCGGCTTGTATATGGTTTTTATTGTTTTATCCACAACTAAATTTTGGGTGCAAAATTATTACAAAAAACCGATATTTTTTGACCAAAAATGTTTTATTTTCAAGGGTTTTCGGGCTTTTTTAGGCTTTTTGCAGCGTATCCAAAATGAGTGTGCAAACCCGTTGTAGTTCCTTTTCGCTTAGGTTCGAGGACGAGGGCAGGCTCAAACCATTGCTAAAATACTGCTCCGATAGCCCGCTGCCATAATAATGGTTGTGCGCAAAAATTGGTTGCTTGTGCAGTGGTTTCCAGAGCGGGCGGGCTTCTATGCCCGCCTCGAGCAGGGTTTGGCGCAGGGTTTCGGCGGTTATGCGTGGGTGGTTTAGCCAAAAACTGGTGAGCCAATAGTTGCTAAATGCGTTGTTTTGCGCACTTACGCCCGAGTTTTCGTCCAAAAAATGGATAGCAGGCTCATTGCCCAGCGCATTTTTATAAAACGCAAAATTGGCTCGGCGGCTCGCCACCCGTTGGTCTATAACCTCGAGCTGCGCCAGCCCAATGGAGGCATTTATGCCACTGAGCCTATAATTATAGCCTATTTTACTGTGTTGGTAGTGCGGTGCGGGGTCTCGGGCTTGGTTGGCGAGCATTCGGGCTTGCTGCACCCAATCGTTGTTTTTGGCTATGAGTGCGCCGCCGCCCATGGTGGTTATTATTTTATTTACATTAAACGAAAAAATGCCAATGTCTCCAAATGTGCCGAGCAATTTATCATTATACCGAGACCCAAATGCCTCGGCGGCATCTTCCACCACTGGGATTTGGTAGCGGTTGCAAACCTCGATGAGCCGCTCTATTTGGGCGGGCATTCCGTAGCCATGCACTATCACGGCGGCTTTTGGTTTTTTGCCCCATTGCAAGCGGTGCTTTATGCCATGCTCCATGGCTTCGGGGCAAATGTTCCAGGTATCTGGTTCGCAATCCACGAAAAGCGGCTCTGCGCCCAAATACACAATTGGGTTAGCGGACCCCACAAAGGTAAAACTGCTGCACAGCACTTCGTCGCCAGCCTGCACGCCCAGCATTTTGAGTGCCAAATGTATGGCTGCCGTGCCGCTGCTGAGTGCCGCTGCATCTGGCACGCCAAAGTACGCCGATAGCGCAGCTTCAAAATCGGTTACAGATTGGGTTACCAAGCTCGTTTCGCCCGACAAAACGGGTTTTATAAGTGCCATTTCCTTGCCCGAAAAATGCGGTGTAGAGAGCCAAATTTTATCCATTTTCAAGTTCAAATAGTGTTATTTCTGGTCGGGCATTAAACCGTATTTGCCACAAATGCCCCAACGCCCTGTTTATATAAAGCGTTCTGTTGTTTGATAGCTCAAATTTGCCCGAAGTATATTTTTTGTTTTTCACGGGGAGCATGGGTGCGTCCAAAAAAGGCGGTTTAACCTGCCCGCCGTGCGTATGCCCCGATAAAATCCAGCTTTGGTAGCCGTTCCAAATGTCCAAATCGCACACATCGGGGTTGTGGCAAAGCGCAATGTTTGGTTTTAGTTTGTTGTGGTTGCGCATTGCTTTTTCGGGGTCAAAATTCAAGCCCCAATAGTCGTCAAAGCCAATAAAATTTAGTCCAGCAATTTCGAGTTGCTCGTTTCTCAAAAGCTGAATGCCGTTTTCGGTTGCCATTGCCGCAATTTTGTCGGCTACGGCTTGTTGCGCCCAGTTTTTTCCATAGTCGTGGTTGCCCAAAATGCCGATTGTGCCCAGTTTTCCTTTTACGCAATTTTTAAGCACTTCGCCCAAGGCTTGGTACTGAACTTCGTCTTTGTGCGTGGTTACAAAATCGCCTGTGTAAGCCACAAAATCGGGGTTGAATTGCTTGGCTTTTTCAAATGATTTTATAATGTATTGGTAATCAAATCTTTTTCCGATGTGAATGTCGCTGATTTGCATCAGGGTTTTACCTACTAAATGCTGGGGCAGGTTTTTTATGGGCATTTTTAGTTTTACAAACTCCACCCAAAAGGGTTCTATTTGCCAAGAATATAGCCCGCTAAAAAGACCCAAGCTGGATAGCGTCCAAAAACTTTTTTTGATAAACGAGCGTCTGTTCATAAAATGGCACTAAGTATGCGGTTGGTTTTGGGGTGTTTTTGTGCGGTAAAAGTAAACAAAAATGGCTGTAAATGCAACGCTGCGCCAAATTTTAGTCATTTGTATGTAAAATCACGAATTAATTATTGGGAAATAAAAAACTTTGCCGAAATTGAGCTATTTTTACAAAAATATCGTTTTAGTGCAAGACGCTCAACTGAAATACAAAGGTATCGTAATTTTTGGCACGGTTATAGAATTAATGTAATTGCTACACAAATAAAATCCTTTTAAACATACTAACATGAAACCATTTTTCACTTTTGCTGGGTTGCTTGGCTTGCTCTTTTTGGGCAGCTCTTGTACACGAAATATTTATTACCAAACCTACGAAACCAATGGTAATAGCACCAATAGGCAATATAACGACGAGCTTTATGGCAGCCGCAACAATGCGCCTGCGCCCACCAACAAAACTCAGATAATAATAGACGATGCGCCGCAAAGCCAGCAGGCTACCCAAAATTCGGATTATTACGCACCCGATTATTCTACGAGTACTACACGTGGAAATGGAAAAACAATCGTAAAAAATTATTATTTTGATAATAATTACTCGGATTGGTCGCTTTCGAACCGTTACAATAGTTTTTATAACTACAACAGTTACGGCTGGTGGAACAATGGTTTTAACAATGTGCCGATAGTTAGTTTTAATTTTTACAACAACCCTTGGAACAACAACTATGGCTGGAATACGGGCTACGGCTGGTATGGCGGGCATTACAACAATCCGTGGAACAACAACTGGGGCTGGAATAGTGGCTTTGGTTGGGGAAATGGCGGCTACGGTTGCAACCAGTATTATGGCGGTGGCTGGAACAACTATGGTTGGAATGGCGGCGGCGGCTGGGGCAATGGCTGGAATGGCGGCGGCTGGGGCAATGGTTGGAATGGCGGTGGCTGGGGCAATGGCTGGAATGGCGGTGGCTGGAACGGCGGTTATTATGGTCAGCTTTACAAACAAACGCAGCCCGCTCAGTCGGCACAAACCAACAACCCACGGGGCGGTTTTGGTAGCAATACCCAAACTGGTGGCAACAACCCACGCCAGCCTGGCACAGTGCGTGGCGGCAACAACCCACAGCAGCCCACACGCAACCTAAATAGCAACCCTCGTGGCGGCGACCAAACGGCTAACCCACGTCAGCCCAGTGGCAGTATCACGCCCAAAGATGGCAGGGGCAACCTAAACAACAACACACGTGGCAGCGACCAAACAGCTAACCCACGCCAGCCCAGCAGCGGCATCACGCCCAAAGACAATAGGAACAACCAGATAGTAAGAGACCCGAATATGCAGCCAAGTACAGGCGTGGTGCGCCAGCCCACGCAACTGCAAAACGGCGGCAACAACAACATAAGAAACACGCAAGAACCCAACGAAAATGCGCCAAATGTGCGCCAGCAAGAGCAGCAACGCCAATTAAGAATGGAGCAGCAACAACGCCAACAGCAAGAGCAACAACGTCAATCGAGAATGGAGCAGCAACAACGCCAGCCAAGAATGGACCAACAACAGCCACGCCAACCGCAACAACCAAGAATACGCATAGAGCAGCCAAGAACAGAACAGCCACGCCAACAACAAGAACAACCACGCCAGCAAGAGCAACCCAGAATGGAGCAGCCACGCCAACAGCAACAGCAGCCACGCATGGAACAACCCAGAATGGAGCAGCCACGCCAGCAAGAGCAACCCAGAATGCAGCAACAACCCAGCATACAACAGCCAAGAGGCGGCAGGGGCGGCAAATAACAGCTAAACACAAAATCAACAATACAGCTCTTCTGGTTTACAAAAGCCAGAAGAGTTTTTTTACATCAATGCAACTAACTACCGAACAACTCGCAATTATAAACTCCACGGGCAATATAAAAATTAATGCCGTAGCTGGCTCGGGCAAAACCACCACGCTGATAGAATATGCGCTATCTCGACCAAAAAATAGCCGAATTTTGTACTTAGCCTTTAATAAATCGGTGAAAATGGAGGCGATACAAAAGTTTGCGGCAACCAACATAACCAACGTACATATAGAAACGGCGCACTCGTTAGCCTACAAAAACATCGTACCCAAATTTGGGTATAAAATAAAACCGCAGGGATACAAAGCCAACGAAATAGCGGAAATTTTGCAACTGCAATCCAACGGCGACAAACACACCGAGTACATTGTAGCCAACCACATTAGTAAATTTGCGGCTTATTTTTGCAACAGCGACAAGCAAAAAATACAAGAACAAAACTACTTAGATACCGTAACCGAACCCAAAGCACACCAGTTCGTAAGCGCCATGTACGACTACATAGCACACCAAACTCGGCTGTGGCTCGGCAAAATGAACAGCGGCGAAATACCGATTACCCACGATTTTTACCTCAAAAAATTTCAGTTAGCCAGCCCCACGCTGCCCTACGACTACATACTTTTTGATGAGGGG
Organism: Bacteroidota bacterium; assembly: GCA_043765195.1. Taxonomy (GTDB): domain Bacteria; phylum Bacteroidota; class Bacteroidia; order UBA7662; family JAYUJN01; genus JAYUJN01. The sequence goes on from JAYUJN010000003.1 coordinate 22,348, forward strand.
CAAGATGCCTCCGCCGCTATGCTCGATGTTTTTTCTCGGCAAAAAGCCACAAAACTCATTGTGGGCGACACAAACCAACAAATTTACGGCTGGCGATATGCCATAAACGCCTTAGAAAACACCGATTTTGCGGCGCACAACCTCACAAAAAGTTTTCGGTTTGGTACAGAAATAGCCCAGCTCGCCGCACAAGTTTTGCTCCAAAAAAAAATAATTAATGCCAAATACACGCCCACAGGCATAGAAGGCTGCGGCACCAGCCAAACAAAAAAAAGCTATGCCGTGCTGGCTCGCACCAACTTGGGCTTGCTCCTAAAAGCCATAGAGTGCATTACGGAGAACAAAATGGTGAAAAAAATCTATTTTGAGGGCAACATAAACTCCTACACCTACGCCGACGAAGGCACTTCGCTGTACGACGTGCTAAATTTGTACACTGCCAAACAGCATTTGATAAAAGACCCGATGCTCAAAGCCATGAAAACCGTGGCGGAACTCGAGGAATACATAGACAAAACCGAGGAGCAACAACTGCACACCATGCTGGAAATAGTAAAGGAATACGGCAGCGAAATACCTAATATATTGCGCAGAATAAAAGAAAAACACGTAGAAAACGACCAGAAACACACGGCTGATATTGTTTTTTCGACGATACATAAGTGCAAGGGCATGGAGTACGACAGCGTGCAACTGGTGAATGATTTTATAACCGAAGAAAGGCTAAAAAAGCAACTTGAAGAGGGAAAACACACCGCCGCCAAGCTCCACGAAGAAATAAACTTGCTTTATGTAGCCATAACCCGTGCCAAAACCATGGTTTACGTACCCGAGAGCCTGCAACCCAAAAACCACCCGAACTCGGCGCACATTAGTTTTGTGAAAACGATTACAAAAGAAGAAAAACTGCGCATCGCCAACCAAAAGCAAGCCAGCAGTACGCAATACAAACCCAAGGCGCAAGCATCTCCCGCCCCAAAAAAAACCGCCAACGCCTACCAAAGCTGGAACGAAGAAACCAACGAAGAACTCGCCACCATGTACCAAAACCAGATACGGATAAACGACATAGCCGCTTATTTTGGGCGCACAAACGGCTCTATTTTGCTACAAATACGCAAGTTGGGGCTGCTGGAATAGGGGTTTTTTGTGAAAATGGTGGCGGCTCAGGTTATTTCCTCCAAAATGCTGCGAAAAGCCGTGTATTCGCCCGCAAATAGTTCGTTGTGTTTTTTTTGTAGCCCAGGCGAATGCGCATCTATGTACTCATTTAGTGCCTCCATATCTTTGCAGGCGTACTGCACGGCGTAGGTATAAGTGCCATCTTCGGGTTCGGGGTGCGCCAGCCTAAATATGCGGTGCTGCACAAAAACGCCCGTTTGCATCACCTCGGGTATGTGCGTGTGGCGCATCCATTGCAGCCATTTTTCGTGTATATTTGGGCTAATGCTCAACGTTACGTTATAAATAATCATTAAAATTTGGTTTTGTGCAAATTAAGCTACAAAGTTCTTATAAAATCTATTATTTTTGCAAAAAAAAATACGCACATGACCAAAAATACAAAAATCATAGCCCTAAGCACGCTCATACTCATCGCCGCTACGGCACGCCTGCTGCCGCACCCCGCCAACTTTTCGCCCATCGGCGCTATGGCTATCTTTGGTGGCGTATATTACACCAAAAAATGGCTGGCGTTTGTAGCACCTTTTGCCGCCATGGTACTCAGCGATTTTCTGCTGCCCTATGGCTTTTACGAAGGAATTTTTTGGGTTTACGGCGCATTTGTGCTTAGTATATTCGTTGGTTTTGGGCTAAAAAGCAATGCAAATCCCGTTTCATTATTCTTGGGTACTTTGTTTTCTGCCATCGGTTTTTTTGTAATCACAAACTTTGGCGTGTGGTACACCACCAATTTTTATAGCCACGATGCACAAGGATTTATAGCCTGTTTTGTGGCTGCTATCCCGTTCTTTAAAAATGCCGTTTTGGGCGATTTGTGCTACGTAGCCCTGCTTTTTGGTGGCTATGAATTGCTAAAATTGCGCCTTCCTGCATTGCAAAAGTAACCTTAGGCTACATGAAAAAACTCTCGATAGTAATGCCTGCTTACAACGAAGCACGCACCATTCACCTCATTTTAGACAAAATAAAAGCCATAAAACTGCCTTTGGATATGGAAAAAGAGCTTATCGTCGTAAACGATTGCTCCAAAGACGAAACCGAAGCAGCCATAACCAGCTACATAGCCCAAAACCCCGAGCTAAACATACAATACTACAAACACCCCGTGAACTTGGGCAAGGGCGCAGCCCTGCACACGGGCATAGCCAAGGCTACGGGCGAGTACACCATCATTCAAGATGCCGACTTGGAGTACGACCCACAAGAGTACGAAATTTTATTAAAACCCATACTGCTCGGCGCAGCCGATGTGGTGTATGGCTCACGGTTTATGGGCGGCAAGCCGCACCGCATTCTGTTTTTTTGGCACTCGATAGGCAACAAAGTCCTCACTTTTATATCCAATGCGTTTACGAACCTAAACCTGACGGACATGGAAACTTGCTACAAACTTTTTGATACTAAGATACTGCAAAGCCTCGATTTGAAGGAAAAACGCTTCGGTTTTGAGCCAGAGGTTACCGCCAAAATGAGCCGTTTGCCCAACATTAGGGTGTATGAAGTGGGCATTTCGTATTATGGGCGCACCTACGCCGAGGGCAAAAAAATTAGCTGGAAAGACGGCGTAAGGGCTATTTATTGTATGCTAAAATACAACATTTGGGCGAAATAAGCCGTTTTAGAGCGCAGTTAGCAGTTGCACCAAGGCTGGGTACATTTTTTTGTAGAGCGTAGGTAGTTTGGTTTTTTTTATCCAAAAGGCTTCGGTAATGTCCTCGGTGGCTTGGGGCGTAAGTGCCTCGTTTTGGGTGTAGCGCATGGCAAACCAGTGCGTTTTTTTGAGTATCCAGCGGTCGTTTTGCTCATAAATGTGGTAGGTAGCGGGCAGTGCAGCCGTTATTTCTAAGCCCGAAATGCCACATTCCTCCTCTACTTCACGCAGGGCGGCTTGGGTGGGCGTTTCGCCAGCGTCTATTTTTCCTTTGGGCAAATCGTAAAAACCCAGCCTTTTTATGCACAAAAGCTCGCTGTTTTGGTTGTAAACCACGCCGCCAGCGGCTTCTATGTACTCAAATTTACGTTTTAGTTTACCAAAATCTTTATTTTCGTCTTTGCATATCCAAAGCACAAAATCCGTTAAATTTTGGCGCAAGGCATTTACAGCTCCCAAAAAGTGCTTACCTTTGCTGCCTATCTTTAAAAGAAAATGAGCATTTGCCTTGCTTATACTTTTTAGTTCGGTATTTGAGCTAACGATATAAAGCGGTTTGTTGTTTATAAATATTTGATACATAACCTATTAAAATTGAACTATGATTTTGAATGCAGATGTTGCCGAGCAGGTAGCCAAATTGTTGTTGGATATTAAAGCTGTAAAGTTACAACCAGAAAATCCATTTTTGTGGACTTCGGGCTGGAAATCGCCGATTTATTGCGACAACCGCATCACGCTCTCTTACCCCAAGGAGCGCACTTACCTAAGGCAGCAGCTCGCCAACCTTATCATGGAGCGTTTTGGGGAGATAGACATAGTGGCTGGCATAGCCACAGCCAGCATAGCGCAGGGTGCGCTGGTGGCGGAGGATTTGGGTAAGCCGTTTATTTATGTGCGCCCCGAAGCCAAAGCGCACGGCACAAAAAACCAAATAGAAGGCGTGATAGCGCAAGGCGCATCGGTGGTGGTGATAGAAGACCTAATATCTACGGGCAAAAGTAGCATCGCTGCTGCTCAGGCACTTATAGCTGCTGGTATGCGTGTAAAAGGCGTGGTTTCCATATTTAGTTACGAGTTTGAGGCGGCGGTAGAGGCTTTTAAAGCCGCACAACTGCCCGTTTATGCGCTTTCGGGCTACCAAACGCTCATAAACTACGCCCAAAAAGAGCGTTACATCACCGAAAACCAGTTTGAGGTTTTGGGCGAGTGGCGCAAAGCGCCCGAACTTTGGGGCTAAAAAATAAATTTTAGGGTTTTAGTGCCAAACAGCTCTATTTTGTTTTTGTGCAAAATGGCTAAACGCCCGCCCGCCGCCACACCCAAAATTTCGCCCTCGAACACCACGCCCGTTTCCAATACCTCGAAGCTGCGTAGGGTCTGGTAGCCGAGCATATTTCTGGTAAATTCAGTGCTTGTTTTTGTAAATCCGCCCGATTTCAGAGCCAGATAGCGCGCCTCCAAACAACCATAAAACTGCGCCATGAGTTCTTCCAAGTCGTAGGTTTTGCCCGTAATTTTTTTTAGGGAGCTTGCCGTTTCCAGCTCATTTTCGAACAAAACTTGGTTGATGTTGATGCCCACGCCCACAATGCAAGCCACAATTTGAGTGCCGCTAAGGGTGTTTTCTATCAGGATACCAGCTATTTTTTTGTTTTGAAAATAAACATCGTTTGGGTATTTTATTAAAACCTCATTTTGCGGTAAATAAAAGCACAAAAAATCGTAAACCGCCAGAGCCACCGCTTGGCTTAGGTAAAACTGCTGCTCGGGTAGCAAAAACTTGGGGCGAAAAAACACGCTGGTCAAAATGTTTTTTGCGGGTTCTGCCAGCCAATGCGTGCCATTTTGTCCTTTTCCTGCCGTTTGTTCGTCGGTAAAAATGGCAGCTCCCTCCATTAACTGCGGCGAAACCAATTTGGCTAAGTAATTGTTAGTAGAAGTTACAGTATGTAGCCGAACAAAACTTTGTGCCACAAAAAGTGTTTTACAAGTCAAAGTAATTTATTTATGATGCCTTGGTTAATCAAACATAGGTGCAGTTTTTTAGGTTTCAATCCAATTTTTTATTTTAAAACAGAAAACAAACACATATCCGACCATATTTTATGCCCAAAACTACAACTGCAAACAAAGTAACGCTCAATACCCTGATTATAAACGGTATTCAGGAAAAAAAAGGCAAGGGAATTACCACGCTCGACCTAAGCAAAATACACGAAGCCATGAGCGATTATTTTATTATTTGCGAAGGCTCATCTACCACACAGGTTCAAGCCATAGCCGATTCGATAGAGTTCGAGGTGTTTCAGGCAACGCAGCAAAACCCTTTTCATGTGGAGGGCAAAACCAACGCCCAGTGGATTTTGTTGGATTATGCCGATACGGTGGTTCACGTGTTTTTAAAAGGCTACCGAGAGCATTACTCTTTGGAGGAGCTTTGGAACGATGCGGATAGGGCAGACGTAGCAGATTTGTAATTTTTTACTAAAAACGATTAAAAAAAACCCAAAAATAAGTGGAAACTCCGAACAACAAATCAAACGAAAAACAGAAAAACAACGACCCCAACAACCCATTTAACAGGAAAAAAGGCGGCAAGGAAACGCCTAATTTTTATTGGATTTATGTGGTTATTGCGCTCATATTCATTGGGTTTCAGTGGTACTCGATGGAGCCTGCGCTGCCCGTAATTGAGTGGCAGCGGTTCGAAACCGAGATGCTGCGCACGGGCGATGTGCAGTCGCTGGCTGCGCACCAAAACGCCGACGAGCGGCTCACGGAAATGGAAATTACCATAAAATCCGACAAACTGAGCGACAAGCGGTACAGCGACCTCGCCGACGAGCTGCGTAGAAATGCAAAAGGTCCACATTATGTACTCAAAGAAATTTCGCCCGAGGTGCTGTACAACAAGCTGGAACTGGCGCAAAAAGATTTGCCCAAGGCAGAGCATTTGAGCATTGCCACTACATCGGCACGCACCAACTGGGTGATGGAAATTTTATCGTTCCTGCTGCCGTTTGCGTTGCTGGCTGGGCTATGGATTTTTATCATGCGCAGAATGAGCGGCGGTGCGGGCGGCGGAGGCGGCGGTGCGGGCGGTTTGTTCAACATCGGGCGCTCAAAAGCCACACTATTCGACAAAAATACGCAGGTAAACGTTACGTTTAAAGACGTGGCGGGCTTGGAAGAGGCGAAAGTAGAGGTAATGGAAGTGGTGGATTTTTTGAAAAATCCGAAGAAATATACCAATTTGGGCGGAAAAATACCCAAGGGCGTGCTGCTGGTAGGACCTCCTGGCACTGGCAAAACCCTGCTGGCGAAGGCGGTGGCGGGCGAGGCGCAAGTGCCTTTCTTCTCGCTATCTGGCTCGGACTTTGTAGAAATGTTCGTGGGCGTGGGCGCATCTCGGGTGCGGGATTTGTTTGGGCAGGCACGAGCCAAAGCGCCCTGCATTATATTTATAGATGAAATAGATGCCGTAGGCAGGCAGCGTGGGCGTGGCGGCATGACGGGCGGCAACGACGAGCGAGAAAGCACTTTGAACCAATTGCTGGTGGAAATGGACGGCTTCGGTACCGATTCGGGCATTATAATAATGGCTGCAACCAACCGACCCGATGTACTCGATGCGGCTCTGCTGCGCCCAGGCAGGTTCGATAGGCAAATAAGCATAGACCGACCCGATTTGAACGGCAGGGAAGAAATATTTTTGGTGCATTTGAAGGGTTTGAAAATAAGCAAAGACATAAACGCACGCCATTTGGCGGAGCAAACGCCTGGTTTTGCGGGTGCGGAAATAGCCAACGTATGCAACGAAGCTGCCCTGATAGCAGCACGTAGCGAAAAGCAAGAGATTGGTTATCAGGATTTTAACGATGCAATAGACAGGGTAATAGGCGGACTGGAAAAGAAAAACAAAATAATTTCGCCCGAAGAAAAAAGTATTGTGGCTTACCACGAGGCAGGGCACGCCGTAACTGGCTGGCTGCTCGAGCACACCAATCCGCTGGTGAAAGTGAGCATAGTGCCACGTGGCATAGCGGCGCTGGGCTATGCGCAGTACCTACCCAAAGACCAATATTTGTACACCACGGAGCAAATGACCGACGAAATGTGCATGACCCTCGGCGGGCGTGTGGCGGAAGATATTATTTTTGGTAGGGTGTCCACGGGCGCACAAAACGACTTGGAGCGCATCACCCGCATGGCTTACGGCATGGTAACGCTGTATGGCATGAACGCCGAAATAGGCAATGTTTCTTTCAACGACCCCACGGGCGAGTACCAGTTTCAGAAGCCGTATAGCGACGATACCGCCCGACAAATAGACATAGAAGTGCGCAAAATAATACAAGATGCCTACACCAGAACCAAAGAAATACTGACCAACCACAAAGGCGAGCTCGAGGCAATAGCCCAAGAGCTGCTGAAAAAAGAGGTTATTTTTAAGGTGGATATAGAGCGACTAATCGGTGAACGCCCCGTGGAAGTGAAAAGGCGACAAGCCTTAGCCGCCAAGCAAAAAGCCGAAAACGCCATGCTCGAGGCACCAGAAGAAGATTTGCCCACGGAAGAAGAGGTAATAACCATATAAAAGGTTAGAGCCAATAAGAAACGCTGTATAGAAGTTCATAACTAAAACACCCCCCACGCCGAAGGCGTGGGGGGTGTTTTAAAATAGTTTTGAAAATAAAAAGAAAACACATACCTTTGATTTGCGACCACAAAATAAAATGCCATGCAAAAATCACTACTGGTTTTGTTCGTTTACTTTTTTACCTGTTTTACCAATGCAAAATCCAACCCGATATTTGGACTAAGCCCAAGCGAAACCGCCGAAATAAGTGCAATGTGCCAAAATGCAACATTTAGCCCAGAAAACCTGGGTAGCCACACCCAAGATTTAATGCTGGTAAAGCCCATCACGCCCGAAAACGCCTTTTGGCTCGGTGCGTGCTGCGGACCCATAGCCTACATCATCGTAAACCTCAACAACGAGCCGTCTGCCAGTACAAACAAACAGGTATTTGCTGGGGCTACTGCCAATGCCATAGCTGTGGGCATGGTTTTTAGTGCAGCAGTATATGGCACTTGCGGCGTAAATTCTGGCAGCACACTAAACGGTTGCTTTTTAGGTTGTTGTCTTTTTTAGTATTAAAACAATGGAAAATGCCATCGAGCAGTTTTTTGCGCATTTAGAAAACGCCCTCCGCACCCAAAGTTTTGTAAAACTGAGCTTGGGCAAGCCAACCAAGCAAACCAGCCTACAAAACCTGTACATAAAGCCCATTGAAACCAAAAAAGGCGCTCAACTATGCTTTACAAAACGCTATGAAACCCAAGATATAACCGAAAATTTTTTGGTGCAGGAGGCGATTTTGGCATTAAAAAAACACATAGAAACCGATTTTTTGACCGCAAACCTGCTTTGCCACGATGCCAATTTTCAACTGTTGTTCAACAAAAAAAAAGTGCCAACCCTCATCAAAACCAAGCCCACCCACACCCAGCCCACCAACGAAACGCACAACCGCCCCAAGAATTATTTGGTTAAAAATGAGCCTTATTTGCGGCATTTGGGCATAACCAACGAGCAAGGCGAAGTACTCAAAAACAAGCAAGATAAGTACCGCCAAATAAACAAATACATAGAAATAATGGGTAATTTGGTGCAAAACACCCAACTGCCCGAGGCGTTTTGCGTAGCTGATATGGGGTCGGGCAAGGGCTACCTTACCTTTGCGCTGTACCATTATTTACACCAAGTTTTGGGGCTGAATGTGCAGGTAGTAGGCGTAGAAATGCGCCAAAACTTGGTGGATTTTTGCAATGAAACCGCCCAAAGTTTGGGCTACGACCAGCTAAAATTTGTAGCCAGTACCGTGCAAAACTACACACAAAACATAGATGTACTCATTGCGCTGCACGCCTGCGACACGGCTACGGACGATGCCATTTTTAAAGGTTTGGCAGCCAACGCCGCCCTAATAGTGTGCGCTCCGTGCTGCCACAAACAGGTGCGCAACAGTATGGAAGCCGTAAAAAACATCAGACCGATTACCAAACACGGCATTTTGCTCGAGCGGCAAGCGGAGCTGGTTACCGATACCATTCGGGCGTTGGTGTTGGAGCATAGCGGCTACAAAACCAAGGTATTTGAGTTTGTGCAAACCGAGCATACCGCCAAAAACCTGCTGATTACTGCCCAAAAAATAAAAACCAAAAACCCCGAGGCTTTACAGCAAGTTCAGGAATTGAAGCTACAATTTGGGGTAAAAGAACATTATTTAGAGGAATTATTAAAGGCTTAATTACTTAAAATAAAAACTTGAATTTAAAATAAAAATTGTATTTTTGTAAACGGGAATTGGGATAAAAAGGATTAATTTTTTTTGAAAATCAGTAAATAAAATGCGCAAAAAAATAATAGCAGGAAACTGGAAAATGCACAAAAATATAGCAGAAGCCCAATGGCTGGCTGCCGAAATAATAGGCATTTATACCCAAGAAATAAGCAGCGATGTACAACTAATTATAGCACCCAATTTTACGCAATTGCACACGTTGGGCAAGCAGATAGCAGGCACAAAAATAGCCTTGGCAGCGCAAAACTGCCATGAGGCAGCGCAGGGCGCATACACGGGCGAGGTTTCGGCAGAAATGCTGGCTTCGGTGGGCGTTTCTTACGTAATTTTGGGGCATAGCGAGCGCAGGCAGTACTTTGCCGAAAACGATGCGACGATAAGAGAAAAGGTAAATGCGTGCTTTATGCACCAGCTCACGCCCATATATTGCTTTGGCGAAACGAAACACGAGCGTGAAAACGGCAGTTTTTTTGAGGTGATGGAGCGACAAATAACCACGGCACTTAGCCACCTAAGCCCAGCGCAAGCCAGCGGTTTGGTGTTGGCTTACGAGCCAGTGTGGGCTATAGGCACGGGGCTTACTGCCACGCCCGAGCAGGCGCAAGAGGTACACGCTTTTTCAAGGGATTTATTAAGCAAAATGTTTGGGGCGGAGGTAGCCAACAGCATTCCTATTTTGTATGGCGGGAGCGTAAAACCGAGCAATGCCGCAAGTATTTTTTCGCAAGCAGACATAGACGGCGGGCTAATAGGCGGTGCGGCACTAAACCCACGGGATTTTATAGACATAGCCAAAGCAGCCCAATAAAACGGGCGGTTTTGCACCTAAATACCAAACAATGTCGGTTTTTTTAGCAGATTTTATAACCACCGAACTTTACAAAAGGTCAGATGCGGTTGCGCCTATCGGTTTTTTGGGTGGCAATGGTAAACAGATAGCGATACTGACGCAAACGCCGAATTTGAGCCAAGTTTCGGAGGATAATTTAGCTATTTTGGTAAAAATTATGAGCCGTTTGGGTTTGAGCTTAGATGATTTGGCGGTGGTAAATTTAAAATCCACCACAACTTTTGAGGATTTATGTATGCAAATTAAGCCGTTGAAAATGCTCATTTTTGGGCAAGGCATTGATTTCGTAAAAAATATTCCGTTTGAGCAAATTGTGGTTTACAAAGCCGTAACCGTGCTGCAAACCTACGATTTGGGTGTGATTTCGGCACTTGCCGAGCAAGAAAAAAAAATAACTTGGGCGAAAATTAAAGATTTATTACAATAAAATGGAGCAAAAAACAGAAAGTATTCATGCAAACAAAGCGCCCGAGCCAGTAGGAGCGTACCCACACGCAAAGCGTGTGGGTACGCTCCTTTTTTTGTCTGGCGTGGGCCCACGCCAGCGAGGCACAAAAATAATACCAGGTGTAACCCTCGACGAAAACAACCAAATTGTGGCTTACGACATAGCCGCTCAGTGCCACTCGGTGTTCGAAAACGTAAAAAATATATTGGAAGCCTCGGGCGCAAGCTGGCAAAACTTGGTGGACGTAACCGTTTATTTAACCAATATGAAAGACGATTTTGCGACATTTAACAAACTTTGGGCAGAATATTTTTCGGAAAACCCGCCCTGCCGCACCACCTTAGAAGTAAACTGCTTGCCCACGCCCATAGCCATAGAGCTAAAATGTATCGCACATTTGCCCTGAAAAAAGACAAATAGCCGAATAGAAATAACCGATATATTTTACTCACCTGTAAAAATGCCATAGGCATTAAGCGTTTATAACCAATGACATAGCATGAAATCTATCCCTTCGGGGTCGCCTAAATTCGTGAACTGTTTCTGAAAACATAAAATCCCTACGGGATTTTGGGTTGGGGTTAGAACCACAAATGTATTACAGTACACCTGCCGAACTCACGTCAGTTTAGCACCGAACCTCCCTTTTTGCCAAACCCTTCACATATTCGCATATTGGCGATAGGCATTCTTTTGTCCAGCATTGCGTCATTTGTTTTGCATTATTTTATTTCAGTTCCCTTTGCATAACTACTATGTCTTTACCGCCCAAAGCAAATCGTTCCAATTGATGCCATTCGAGTCGCTTATACAAATTTTCGGCTGTGTGGGTAAATAAATGGATTTCTTTAAGCCCAAGCGCTTTTGCATGGTTTTGTATGTGGGTGCAGATTGATGCGCCAAGCCCCTGATTTCTGTTTTCTGGTGTTGTATAGACCAAAGCCAACCAATTTTTGTAAATTTTTAACCTCGGTACTTTGTCAAGCAGCCCAACGTGGTTATAAAGCCCACCCGTTGCTACGGGTTTGTTGTCGAGGGTCATTAATACTTGAAACTCGTAACTATCAGCCGAAAGATTTTTTATTTTTTCTACTGTAGCCCGAGCGGAAATATTCCATTCGCTTAAATACCAGTCGGCAATAAGTTCAATGTTTTTGTCGTCGTCAGGTCTTATAGTTTGATATTTCATGTTTGCCATCATTTGAAATTGTGGCTTGCGCTTTTGTGGCTTGCTTACTCCCAACAGACAAAAATCTCCGCACCCAAAACCCACCTCAGTTTACTTATTGGCACGCTTTATATAGTCCTCGAGTGCCATAGCCATGGAGGGCAGCGTAACGCTGGGCGCTATAATATTGGGTACTAAACCGTGCCTAAGCGCAGCCTCTTCGGTGGTTTTACCAAAGACCGCCAAACGGGTTTTTTCTTGCTTAAAATCAGAGAAATTTTCAAACAACGACTTGATAGCCAGCGGATTAAAGAAAACCAAAATGTCGTATTTTACATCAGCCAAATCCGACAAATCGCTCGAAACGGTGCGGTACATCAGCGAGGGCGTAATGTCAAAACCCTTGCTTTGCGCCAGCGCAATAAAGGCAGCCTCGGGGTTTTCGGAGCAGGGTATCAGGTACTTATCCTCCTTGTGCTTTTGCATCATGGGTATAATTTCGTCCAGCTTTCCTTTGCCAAAAAACACCTTACGCTTGCGCATCTGAATGTATTTTTGCAAATAAACGGCGATTTGCTCCGATATACAAAAATATTTTATGGTAGAGGGCGTGTCGTATTTTACGGCTGCGGCTACTTTAAAATAATTGTCTATCGCATTTTTACTATTAAAAATAATGCTGCCATAGTCGGATAAAATGACCCTACTTTTCCTAAAATCATTTACCGATACGCCATCTACTTGCGTAAAAGGTCGAAAATCTACTTTTACCTTGTGTTTTTTTGCAAGTTCGCCATAGGGCGATTTTTCGCCAGGGTCGGGCTGCGACACCAAAATGGTTTTTACCTTAGAAAATCCTGCTTCCATTGAAATTTCTGACATTGATTACTAAGTAGCTTTTGTGTTGGGTTACGTTGTTTAAAATTGAGGCGCAAAGATACGATTTTTTTTGATTGTAATTACTGTTTAAAAAAAAATAAAGGCTTTGTAATAAAGCCTTTATTTCTCTTTTTCTAAAAACGGGTTTCTAAATAATAAGGGAGCATTTTGCGCCAGGTGGGCCAGTCGTGGGGTACATCATGCCCCCATATATCCAGCTCGTGCGTTATACCTTGGTGCGATAGCACGCCCGAAAACTGCCTCGATGCCTCGGGTGCTTCGTAGTTTCCTGCGCCGCTTACCAAATGTATGTGCTTCAAATTGCGCAAATGCGCCAGCAAATAAGGGTCGGTTAGGTTGGGTATGTACTGCATGGGCGAGTTAAAATACACGTCTTCGTCGTGGTAGCCCTTGGTATAATCGCTTAGTTCGTAGCAGCCGCTCATGCCTATGCAGCCCGCAAACACATCGGGGCGGCGCAAGCAAAGGTTCACGGCGTGCAATGCCCCAAACGATGCGCCAGCCGTAACTATGGGTACATTTGGCTCGCAGTGCGTGCGTATAAACGGCACAACTTCTTGCATCACGTACTCGTTAAACTGCTGGTGCCTAATGGCTTTGTGACGTGGGTGCATTTGGTTGTTGAGCCAGCTTTCGTTGTTTATGCTATTGATGGAAAAAACCTTCACCTTACCCTCATTTATATACTTACTAATGGAGTCGATGAGCTGAAACCGCTCGTATTCTAAGTAATCGGCGGCGGCGGTGGGCAGCAGCAGCAGCGCAAAGCCCCAATGCCCGTAGGTGGCTATTTCCATGTTTTTGTGCAAGCGTTCGCTGTACCATTGGGTTATGTGTCGTTCCATCGTTTAAAAATTTTGGTTAGAGTTAATTTTCAAAGGTAATAAAAAATTGGGTTGGTTTTTGTTTTTTAAAAATAATAATTTGTTCCTTTTTTTATAAGATGGTTGTATCTTTACAAAAAAATACATTTAGATACGTTTTTCATTATTTTAAAAAAAATGTCCGTTATACAAGTAAAAGTACCCAACGTAGCCGAATCCATCACCGAAGTGCGTATAGCCAATTGGCTGGTAAAAAACGGCGATTTTGTAAAAATAGACGCTTCACTTTGCGAAATAGAAACCGATAAAGCCACCCAAGAGCTGTACGCTGAGGCAGCTGGCGTGGTAAGCCTCATAGCCAAAGAAGGCGACGACGTGCAAGTAGGCGCAATTATTTGTAGCATAGATACCGCCGCCGCTGCGCCTGCGGCTCAACCTGTTTCGGCTGCTGCGCCACCTGCGCCCGCCCAAGCCTCTGCGCCCGCCCAAGCCTCTGCGCCCGCCCAAACATCTGCGCCCGCCACACCTTTGGCAGCCAGCATTTTGGCAGACCGAGGCATAGCAGCCAACCAAGTGCGAGGCACAGGCGAAAACGGCAAAATAACCAAAGCCGACGTACTCGCCGCCCAGCCCGCACCAGCCACTGCGCCCGCACCAGCCACTGCGCCAGCCCAAGCTACTGCACCAGCCGCCGCCAGCCAGCAGCGCACCGCCACACCCGAAAAAATGAGCAAACTCCGCCTCACCATAGCCAAACGGCTGGTGGCGGTAAAAAACGAAACTGCCATGCTCACTACTTTCAACGAAGTAGATATGAAACCCATCATGGATTTGCGCTCGAAATACAAAGAACGCTTCGAGAAAAAACACGAAATCGGCTTGGGCTTCATGTCCTTTTTTATAAAAGCCGCCTGCATGGCACTCCAAGAATTTAAAGCCATAAACGCCTACATCGACGGCGACCAAATAATATACCACAACTACTGCGATGTATCGGTAGCCGTTTCTACCCCCAAAGGGCTGATGGTACCCGTAATACGCAACGCCGAGCAGCTCACGCTCTCGGGCATAGAAAAAGAAATAAAACACCTCGCCACCAAAGCCCGAGACGGCAAACTAAGCATAGACGATATGCAGGGCGGCACTTTTTCGGTAACCAATGGCGGCGTGTTCGGCTCAATGCTTAGTACGCCCATACTCAACCCGCCGCAAAGCGCCATTTTGGGTATGCACAACATTGTGGAGCGAGCCGTGGTGCAAAACGGCGAAATAGTAATACGCCCCATCATGTACCTTGCCCTAAGCTACGACCACCGCATTATAGACGGTAAAGAAAGCGTGAGCTTTTTGGTAAAAATAAAAGAATACCTCGAAGACCCCACCCGAATGCTCTTGGTGGTGTAGCCCAAAACGCCCAACTGGGGCAGTTACACAATCCTTTTTTTGAAAATAAAAACAAACTCCAACAATTTTTGTAAATATAAAATGCAAGCATATATTTTAGCAGGATTTCGCAGCGCAGTATGCAAAGCCACCAAAGGCAGTTTCAGGTTTTATCGCCCCGACGACTTGGCAGCCGACGTAATTAAACACCTCGTAGCCACACTGCCTGCGCTGGACCCCAACCAAATAGACGACATTATAGTAGGCAACGCCATACCCGAAGCCGAACAAGGAATGCAGATGGGGCGCATGATTTCGCTGCTATCCGTGGGTAAAGAAGTGCCAGGTTTTATAGTAAACCGCTACTGCGGCTCGGGCTTAGAAGCCATCGCCATAGCAGCCCAGCGCATTGCCTCGGGTATGGCAGATTGTATTATAGCAGGCGGCGTAGAAAGCATGAGCCTCGTACCCATGATGGGCGTAAAAACCGCCCTAAACTACCAAATAGCCACACAAAACCCCGATTATTACACCTCAATGGGGCTTACCGCCGAGCTGGTAGCCCAGCAATACAACGTTACACGCCAGCAAGCCGACGCTTTTGCCTTGGCATCGAACCAAAAAGCCGCCGCCGCCATAGCCGCAGGCAAATTTAAAAGCCAGATAGTACCCGTAAGCGTTACCGAAACCTACTTAGATGGCAACCAGAAAAAACAAACCCGCACCCAAATCATAGATACCGACGAAGGACCAAGAGCCAGCACCACGCTCGAGGCGTTGGCAGCCCTAAAACCAGTATTTGCCCAAGGCGGCGTAGTAACCGCAGGCAACGCCTCACAAACCAGCGACGGCGCAGCTTTTGTGATGGTGGTAAGCGAAAAAATGCTCAAACAACTCAACGCCCAGCCCATAGCAAGGCTGATGAGCTACGCCGTGGCGGGCGTAGAGCCACGCATTATGGGCATCGGACCATGCGCCGCCATACCCAAAGCCCTACAAAAAGCCAACCTTACCCTAAACGACATACAACAAATAGAGCTAAACGAAGCCTTTGCTACCCAAGCCATAGCCGTGTGCAACACCCTGCACATAAACCCCGAAATAGTAAACCCAAACGGCGGCGCAATAGCACTGGGGCACCCACTGGGCTGCACAGGCGCAAAACTAACCATACAATTGCTACACGAAATGCGCCTGCAAAACCAAAAGTACGGCATGGTAACCGCCTGCGTGGGCGGCGGGCAAGGCGTAGCTGGCATTTATGAACTGCTGTAAAAGGTAAACTTTTATACAAAATAAACTGTTTGGCTCTTATTTAGTACCAATTATATGACCTTTAAACTCTATAAAACGACCCAAGAGCTGCCCCAAAACGACTGGCAAGCCCTGTGTTTGCAGCAATATTTCTATTTGCAAATACCGTACTTAGCTACCTTAGAAAAAACGCTGCCCCCGAACTTACAGCCCTACTACCTAATAGCCTACACCGAAAAACTGCCCATATTTATAGCTTATTTGCAACTTTATAGCTTCGAAAAAACGGCATTGGAAAACCTAAAAACCACGGGTTTTCTTAGCACAGGTTTGGGCAAAATGCTGATGAAACGGTTTTATGCCCAGAGCTACAAAGTGCTTATTTTGGGCAATACATTGGTTACCAGTAGCAACAGCTACGCCTGCCTGCCCCAAACGCCAGATGCACAACAGATGGCGTGCGTAGAAGAGGCTCTTGCGTTTTGCAAAGAAAACATAGAGTTTGATGCCTCGGTACTCAAAGATGCGCCAGCGCAGTTTGCGCCCATAGCCGAGTACCAGCCGCTGCTCACCGAACCGAACATGGTTTTGGAGTTGCCCAAAAACTGGCGAAAAAAGGAAGATTACAGCCTTGCGCTGTCCGCAAAGTACCGCACACGCTACAAATCTGCCCAAAAAAAGGCGGTAAATGTGCTGGTAAAACCCCTTAGCCTTGTGGAAGTAAAACGGTATGAAGCCGAACTTTTTGGGCTTTTTGAGCAGGTGTACGATAAGGTAGCGTTTAAAATAGCCAAAATAAAGCCAGCCTATTTCACCGAGTTTAAAACGGATTTTGAAGATAGTTTTTTTGTAAATGGCTATTTTTTAGATGAAAAACTGATTGGGTTTACCAGCAGTTTTAGGCATGAAAACGGTTTAGATGCGCATTTTATAGGCATAGACTATGCGCACAATGCCACCAAAAAGCTGTACCAAAATATGCTGTATAATTTTGTGCATGAGGCAATAGAACTGGGCGCAAACAGGCTGAACCTGAGCCGCACTGCGCTGGCTATAAAAAGTACGGTGGGCGCAGAGCCAGAGGTGCTGAATTGTAGCATTAATTTTTGTAATTGTATGGTGGGTACTATTTTTAGTCCAGTGATAAAACGCCTGAAAACCACCGAGTGGCAGCAGCGCAATCCGTTTAAAGATGGCGAGCCTGCGGATTTTAGTTTGGAGCTGGCGTAAAAGCAAGGTACTTGCTCGGAAAAAAGTTGCAAAAATAATCTTTTTTTGGGCTTTTGGACTGGTTTTTGTTGTGGATAAGTAGGTGTATTTGTGGAGTACTTTGGTATTTGTTTTTTTTACGAAAATGAACCTAACGAATAAAAAAGTATTTTGGGCTGTGGAAAACCTTGTAAATAAAGTTTGGTTAGTTTGTTTTTTTGTGCTTTTTAGCCCAAAATTTTTTAGGCAAAAAATACTTTTACGACAAAAATCGGCACTTATACCTTATTTATAGACAAAAAATGTAATTTATACGACTTTATTTACTGTGTAATGAAACTGATGCAAAAGGCACTTTTTGGTGTTTATAAGTTTTCTACCTTTATGCTTAGTAATAAAAGAAATAGTTTTGGTGGTGTGTGGCTGCTCACTCTTTTTTATAAAATACAAAAAAAACCATTTTAGAAACAATGAAAAAATTAGTTTTACTTACCATTTTTGCGCTACATTTTGCTGGTAGTTCATTTGCACAATCGTTTAAACTGAACGAGGAGAACATTTATTTTGAGGACAAATACCGCACGGGGCTTACGGGCTATGTAGATGCGCAGCCCAAAACGCTGGCGGACGCTTGGCGTGTGTATGTGTCGGAAAACTTGAATGTGGAGCTAAAAAAGAAGAACGACAAGGGTTTGTGGCTGGCTAAGGAGTCGATATTGGCTGGCATTACGGGGCGTAATGCCGACGTGTTTACGCTGGTAGAACCAGCGGGCGAGGGCAGTCGGTTTAGCGTAGTAGTTTCATTTGGCTACGACACACATTTAAACAGCACCGACAATCCCTCGGAATTTTACAATTTACAAAAATTCATGTACGGGTTTTTGTCCAACTTTTATGTAGAGTACTACGAAACCGTGTTGCGCACAAAAGAAGCGGAGTTTCAAGCCTCCGAAAGTGATTTGGAAACGGCAGAAGTAGCCGCCTCAGGTTTTTCTGATGCCAAGCAAATAACCACAAAAGCCGTAAAAAATGCCGAAAACCAAATAGACCAAATCCGCCTAAAATCGAAAAAAGAACGCAACAACATTGGCTCAAAACAAAAAGAAATAACCGAAGTGCGTGGCGACATAAAAGACCTTTACCGTAAGTTGCCGACGTTTAATACAAAAGCAAAATTTAGGTTCAAACAAGACAATATAAACTACCAAGGCGACGTATATAACGGTTTTACGGGCTACATAAACCTGCCCACCAGCGACGTAGCCGCCGCTTGGCAAGACTACTGTAAAACGAACTTGAAGGTGGACTTGAAAGAGAAAAAAGACATTTATTACGAAGCACAAGAAGTAGATTTGCCAGGCATTACGGACAAAAAAGGCGACTTTAAAACCATTATACAAGAGTACGGACACGGCACAAAAATAAGCGTAGCCATAGCCATAGGCTACGAAATAGCCTTGAATAGCAAAGACTATCCGTATGAAAACCACAACTTTAAGAAATTTGTGGCGGGTTTTACCGACCTATACAACGGCAACAGCATAGACCGCATACCAGGCGACAAACAGCCGCTCTACGACAAATACATAGACCAAATAATTGCGTTGGAAAAAGACATACGAGGCTCAGAAAAAGCCCTCGCCGACAACCGCAAAGACAGCCTTTTTGCCGTGGAACTCATAGGTATGCTGCAACGCAACACCGAAAATAGCAAAAAACTGATAGCCACCTATACCGCCACCGAAATAGCCGAAAAACGAGCCAACTCCACACGCCTAAAAAGCGACATAGCCAGCTACAAAACCCTGCTCGAAAAAAATAAATACTACGCCAACAACCCCAACCTTAGCCCAGGTGCTTGGGCAAAAACCAACCAAACTACCACAGCACAAACGCCAGTAGTAACTACGACCAAAACCACGCCGAGCAAACAAAAACGCAGCGAAGTAGAAACGGTGATAGCCGCCTCGAACAACAAAAATAGCCCAGCCGCCAGCCCAGAACCCAAAGCCAAACCAGCCACCACCAGTACCACAGCAAAAAACACGGCAGCACCCATAAAAAATGGACCAATGCCCGATAGTATGTCAGAAAGCAGTACAACTACGATAAAAATAATAGAAACCACACCAACGCCAGAGGCGATTATAGAAACCACGCCAACGCCAGAGGCTACTATAGAAACCATGCCAGAAACCACTACACAAACCACCAAAAGTACCACATATAAGTATTATTCGGTGCAAAAAGGCGATACACTATACAGCATAGCCACCCGTTTTAATGTAGATGTAGCCCGCCTAAAAGCCTACAACAACCTAAATTCGGAGCGCATTTTCCCTGGATTTCGCCTATCGGTGCCAGCATCAAACTAAAAACGTAGAGCAGAGCGTGTCCGAGCGGCGATTTATCGCCGCTCGGACTTTTTTTGAGCAGTTTGCAAAACAATAAAACAGCCAAAATTCCGTTCATTTCCTAAAAAAAAACTCACAATTAACCCCAAATAGCATTTTGTAAGATTTATAGCAAAAATGCGTATAATAAAACCCCGAAAATATCGTTATTTTGTATTCAGTTAGAAGCACAAGGCATTATAGCCATACTTTTAGCCAAAGTGCGCCCAAAAGCCACTCTAAAATATTTATAGCAAAATAAAAAAATAGACTTGTGAAGAACTTGGTTTTAAAAATACAAATATTAGCCATAGCCATTATACTCAGCTTGGGGGCATCTGCACAGGATTCCACCAATTTAATATTTCCTTTTTCAGATACTTATAATCCTTATGGAAACGGCTCGCAAAGCCCGTTTTATTTGCCGCCAAGTAGCAGCGGCACAGCCACTTACGACCCCACAAGCGGCAAATACATTGTGCGCCAGCGCATAAACGGTACGGATATTAGCCAGCCAATTTACATGGATTTTGAGCAATACCAACGCTACCAAGCCCAGCAACAAGACAGCAAATATTGGTCGGACAAGGCTGGTGCGGGCGGCAGCTTAGAGCGTGAAGGCATGATACCCAAGCTGTACTTAGCTCCAAAGGCATTCGATAAAATATTTGGCGGCAACACCGTGGACATAAGACCACAAGGCACAGCCGAACTTATTTTTGGTGGGAACTTTAACAGAAACGACAACCCAGCCGCCACGCAGCAGCAGCGTTTTCAGGGCAATTTCAAGTTTGATATGCGCATTCAGCTCAATGTGGTGGGAAAAATAGGCGATAAACTGAAATTTACAGCCAACCAAAACACCCAATCCTTTTCGGCATTTGACGATTTGATGAAACTGGAATACAAAGGCTACGACGACGACATTATAAAAACAATAGAGGGCGGAAACGTGAACCTTCCGCTGCGCAGCAGCCTGATACGTGGCAGCCAGAGCCTATTCGGGCTAAAAAGCGAAATGCAGTTTGGCAAAATGAGGGTAACCGCACTCGTGGCTCGCCAAGAGGGACAAAGCCGCACCGTAACCGTGCAGGGCGGCGCACAAGTAACGCACTTCGATAAGCCGATAAACGAGTACGACCCCAACCGCCACTTCTTTATTTCGCAGTATTTTAGGGAGCAATACAACAACGCCATGCGTACTTTGCCCGTAATTAGCTCCAACGTAACGGTTACTCGCATAGAAGTTTGGGTAACCAGAGGCAACAGCAGCAGCACCGACGTGCGTGATGTTGTGGCTTTTCAGGACCTCGCCGAGCCAAAGCGCATCGGCGACAGAACCAACACAATTGTAGCCAACCCAGGCATTTATCCGTTCAACAACGCCAACAATTTATACAATATTTTGCAAAACGACCCAAATTTTAGGTCGGCAAACAACACCTTAGATGCCTTAGAAAACGGCGCTTTGCAGCTACTCGCCAACACCAGAGACTACGAAAAAACATTTGCCCGCAAGCTCACGCCCTCCGAATACAGTTTTAACCCGCAATTGGGCTATATTTCCCTAAACGCATCGCTGAACAACGACCAAGTGCTGGCTATCGCCTACGAATACACCATAAACGGGCAGGTATTTAGGGTAGGCGAGTTTTCGCAGGAGGTAACCAGCGAGCAAAACAACCCTTCCGTGCTTTTTTTGAAACTGCTAAAAGCCACGACCATTCGCACCGACTTGCCGATTTGGGACTTGATGATGAAAAACATTTATCGCTTAGATGCCTACCAAATTAGCCAAGACCGTTTTGAGCTAAATGTAATGTATAAAGACGTGCGAAACGGCATAAAAAACTTTATACCCGAGGACATTTTTCGTGGCAAGCCGCTGATACGGGTTTTGAACTTAGACAATTTGAACGTTCAAAAAGAGCCTACACCCGACGGAGTTTTCGACTTTTTGCCCAATTTAACCATCAATACCAACAATGGATTGGTTATTTTTCCAGTCATAGAGCCTTTTGGAAATGACCTAAAAGCGGCTTTTGGCAGCGATACGCTTTTAGCCCAAAAATATGTATATCAGCAGCTATACGACAGTACGCAGGGCTGGGCGGTGCAGTTTCCCGAAAAAAACAGGTTTAGGCTCATGGGGCAATACCAAGGTTTGGGTAGCGGCGAAATTTCTTTGAATGCCATAGATGTACCCCGAAATTCGGTGAAAGTAAGGGCTGGCAACCGCCAACTGACCGAAGGCGTGGATTTTCAGGTGGATTACCAAGCGGGAAAAGTGCGCATTTTGGACCCGGGGCTAACCAACTCGGGCGAGCTTATTACGGCGAGTTTCGACGACAATCCGCTCATAAACACCTCCACGCAGCAGCCCACCATGGTCGCCTCCCGATTTGACTACACCCTGAACAAAGACATATTGCTCGGCGGTACGATACTGCACTACGGGCAGCGACCGTTTACCCAAAAAGTAAACCAAGGCGACGAACCCGTATCCAACACCGTGATAGGCTTAGATGGCGGCTACCAAGTGGAGTCTCGTGGGCTGACCCGAGCCATAGATAGGTTGCCGTTTATAAGCACCAAACAGGTTTCTACCATTACCCTAAATGCCGAAGCCGCTGCGCTTATACCTGGCAATGCACGTGTGATAGGCAAGGGCGGCATTTCGTACATAGATGATTTTGAAGGCACAGAAAACTCGATAGATGTGAGCCTTTTTAGCCAATGGAGCTTGGCGAGTACGCCCGCTGTTTTTCCTGAGGCACCGCTGCGAAATAATTTTTTGTATGGCGAAAACCGTGCAAAAATGGCTTGGTACAGCATGGATCCCATATTTTACCAAAACTCTGCGGCTACACCCGAGCATATACGCAACGATGTAAACATGAAGTCGAACCACTTTATGCGCTTGGTGTTGGAGCAAGAGGTTTTTCCGAACAGGCAAAACTCTACGGCGCAGCCGCTCATTAGGCGCACCCTCGACCTTCAATACTACCCCACCGAGCGTGGTCCTTATAACTTTGATGCCCAGCGCATTACCGCCGACGGTTTGCTGCTCGAACCCAAAAAACGTTGGGCGGGCATTCAGCGCACCATACTTACCAACGATTTTGAAAATGCCAACATAGAGTTTGTGGAGTTTTGGATGATGGACCCATTTGTGTATAACCCCAGCCACAAGGGCGGCGATTTTTACCTGAATTTGGGTACGGTATCCGAAGACATACTCAGAGACGGCAGGCAATCGTATGAAAACGGGCTGCCACGCACGGGCGGCACCAGCCGTGTAGATACCACAAACTGGGGTTTAGTGCCACGCCTGCAACCCATCATAAATGCTTTTGACAACAATCCGCAAACCCGAGCCGACCAAGATGTGGGTTTGGACGGGCTAAACAATGTGAACGAGCGGAGGTTTCCGCCGATAACTGACTTTTTGAATGTGGTAGAAAATGGTTTTGGGGCAAACTCGCAAGCGTTTGTCAATGCCCAAAAAGACCCTTCGTCCGATAATTACCACCATTTTAGGGGCAGCGATTACGATGCCAACCAAGCCGATATTTTGAGTAGGTACAAAGAATTTAATGGATTGGAGGCGAACTCGCCACCGACCGAAAACTCGCCCGAACCCTACGCCACCCAATCCAGCAACCAACCGAATACCGAAGATATAAACTTAGATAACTCGCTTACGCAGGCAGAAAACTACTACGAATACCGCATAAGTATGCGCCCAGCCGACATGGTGGTGGGTACGAACAACATTGTGGATATAAATGAGTCGTCGGTGGTGCTAAAAAATGGCAGAACCGAGCGCATAAAATGGTATCAGTTTAGAGTACCGATAGCCAAACCTACCCGCAGGGTGGGCAATGTGGTGGATTTTAAATCCATACGCTTTATGCGTATGTACCTAACCAATTTTGAAGAGCCAATTGTGTGCAGGTTTGCCACCGTGGATTTAATTCGTATGGATTGGCGGAGGTACACCAAAAGCCTGCAATTGCCTGGCGAATACGTGCCTTCGGAGGGCGATGAGGATACGAAGTTTATCGTTTCTACGGTAAATATAGAGGAAAATGCCTTTCGGCAGCCCGTAAATTATGTAACGCCTCCTGGCATTGTGCGCCAAACGAATGCGTATTCGGCGGTGTCGCAGCAGTTAAATGAGCAATCGTTGCAGCTAAAATTTTGTAACCTAAAAGATGGCGATGCCCGAGCGGCGTTCAAAAATTCTGGCTTTGACATTCGCTCTTACAAAAGAATAAAACTTTTTATACACGCCGAAGGCGCTGACTTGCGACCAAACGATGTGAACGCTTTTGTGCGTTTTGGCAGCGATTTTGTGGGCAACTACTACGAGTATGAAGTGCCGCTTATGCCCACACGCTTGGGTACTACCGCCAAAGATACCACCGAAATATGGAAGGCAGACAACGAGATGAGCATCAGTTTTGAGGAGCTAAATGCGGTGAAAAGGGCGAGAAATGCGTCTAAATCCGACTTTTTGTTGCCATTTACCCAAATAATAAATGGGCGAAAAATAACGATAGTGGGCAACCCAACGCTAAGTAGCATCGAAATTTTGATGCTCGGCGTGCGCAACCCCAAACAAATAGATGCCAACACCGACGACGGTTTGGCGAAGTGCGGCGAAGTGTGGTTTAATGAGTTTCGCCTCACCGAGTTTGACAACCGTGGCGGCTACGCCGCCACGGGTACAGCCAGTGTGCGTTTAGCCGATTTGGGTACGGTGAACCTGTCGGGGACTTTGGCTACGGTGGGCTATGGCGGCGTGGATAGCAAGGTGAGCGAGCGCAACAGGGACGACAACAAACAATACGATGTTTCTTCGAACATAGAGCTGGGCAAGCTGCTGCCCGAAAAAATAGGGCTGCGCCTGCCCATGTACGCCTCGTATTCGCAGGCAAGGGTTACGCCGCAGTACAATCCGTTGGATAGGGACGTGCTGATGACCAACTTTTTGCAGGATTATACCGATGCAGCCCAGCGGGATTCGGTGGTGAAAGCCAGCGAAACCTTTACCCAACGCCGAAGTATTACGTTTAGCAACATACAAAAAACACGCAACCAAAGCGGCGCAAGGGGCAAAAAGCCGCATAAACCAGCCATTTACGACCTCGAAAACTTTGCGCTGAACTATGCTTACAATGAAATAAATATGCGAGACCCATTTACGTCGAGCAACCAGTCGAAGCAATACAGGGGCGGCATGGCATACAATTTTAACACCACGCCCAAAACCGTAGAGCCGTTTAAAGACAAAATAAAGTCTCGGCATTTGGCTTTTATCAGAGATTTTAACTTTAATTATTTGCCCAGCAGCATTGGGTTCAGAACCGACCTCGACCGCCGCTACCAAGAGGTACAACTGCGCAACAACAGCAAGTTTGGCATTGTGCTGCCAGCCACCATCAACAAAAATTTTGTGAACACAAGGGTGTATAACCTGCGCTACGACCTCACGAGGGCGTTAAATGTGGATTTTGATGCCAACGTAACCGCCCGAATAGACGAGCCAGCAGGTAGAATAAATACCGATACCGCCCGCCAGC
The DNA here is from genome assembly GCA_043765195.1 of Bacteroidota bacterium. Taxonomy (GTDB): domain Bacteria; phylum Bacteroidota; class Bacteroidia; order UBA7662; family JAYUJN01; genus JAYUJN01. Next base: position 47,572 of record JAYUJN010000003.1, read on the forward strand.
AGGTGATAAACAACCTAAAAAAACTGGGTAGAACCACGGCGTACAGCCAATCGCTGAATGCCAACTACACGCTGCCGTTTAGCAAGTTTACGTTTTTGGATTATATGAGCGGCACGCTGCGCTACGGCTCTACATTTGCGTGGGCGGCTGCGCCGCTGTCTGCCCCGCAGCTCGACAACACCATACAAAACTCGCAATCGGTGCAGCTAAATGCGCAGGTTAATTTTACGTCGTTGTACAACAAATCGAAGTTTTTGAAAAACATACTCACCGACAAACCGCCCACGCCAGCCCAACCCAAAGCAAGTGCATTGCCCAACGACAAAGAGGACGATAAAAATAAAAACAAAAAAACGCCTCCTAAAAAAGTATTGCCCAAAAAAGCACCCGCAAAAACCAAAAAAGACTTGGCTAACAACAAAACGGCGAAGGACAAAGACCAGTTTGGCGAAGATATAAACGGCACAAACGGGCTAATAGACGGCAAAAGCAAGGCGGAGCAAGAAAAAAATCCGTTTAGTCTGGGTAAAACCGTGGGTAGGCTGGTGCTTTCGCTCAAAAGTGTGTCGCTTTCGTACAGCAATACCTCGGGTACGCTCATACCAGGGTTTAACCAAACGCCAGAGTATTTTGGCAATAGTTTTAGTGCCAATGCGCCTGGGCTGCCCTTTGTTTTTGGCGACCAAACGGATATGCGCCAGAAAATAGCGGCGAACAATTGGCTCACAAAAAGCACGCAGCTAAATAGTTTTTATACCAACAACAAAAACGAGAGCATCAATGGTAGGGTGAGCATAGAGCCGTTTAGGGATTTTAGGATAGATATAAACCTTACCCTGAACGAAAACAACAACCTGCAAACCAATTTTAGGTTCGATACCGCAGCGCAGGCATATACTTCTTTTACGCCTTTGCAGTCGGGTAGCTACACGGTTTCGATGTTTAGCTTGCCCACTACCTTCAAAAAATTTGAGACTGATACCAGTGCGGGCAATTATTTGTTTTCGCAAAACTACCAAAATTTTGAGCAAAACCGCCTGAGCATCGCCAACCGTTTGGCTGCCAACGACCCACGCTACACGGGCGCACGGGATAGCTTGGGGTACCCAGTGGGCTACGGAGGCAAGTCGGGCGATGTGCTGCTGCCAGCTTTTTATGCCGCTTTTGCCGACAAATCGGCGGGCGATGTGGCACTTGGTTTCCGACCCATAAGCCGCATACCGCTACCAAACTGGCGCATTTCTTACAACGGATTGAGCCGTTTGCCGTGGGCAAGGCAGTATTTTCAATCATTTACCCTAAACCACAGCTACCGCTCCACCTACACAGTGAGCAACTACGCCAGCAACTTGCTCTACAACCCCAAAGATGCCAACAACATAGACCTTAGCGGCAATTATTACACCCAATACCAAATAGCGCAGGCTACGATTTCGGAGCAGTTTTCGCCGCTCATCGGCATTGATATGACCCTAAAAAATAGCCTTACGGCAAGGCTGGAATACAAGCAAGACCGCACCATGAGCGTGAGTTTGGTGAATGCCCGCTTTACGGATATGCAAAATAAGGAGTTTGTGATAGGTATGGGTTACAGAATGAACGGCAGTAAATTGCCGCTGCTCATCAATGGCAGGCGTTTGAAAAATGACTTGGATATGCGTTTTGATTTTAGTATCAGGGATAATATTACCATTTTGAGGGACATCGACGGCGAGCTGCCCCTGGTTTCGCAGGGGATACGCTCGGTATCTATAAAGCCGAATATAAACTATAAGGTGAATGAAAAAATAACGGTGCGGCTGTTTTTCGACCGTATAATGAACAGCCCCAAGGTAGCCAGCAGCTACCGCACCGTAAATACCCAAGGCGGATTTAGCCTTAGGTTCAACCTGGCAAACTAAGGTTTAAACCCTTATAAGTTCGGCGAAAGGGTGTATTTGGTATAAAAATCTTCGATGTGGTTTACTGCGTCGTCGGCGGTATCCACTATTTTTATGAGGTCGAGGTCGGGTATGTTTATGTTTTGCTCGGCTTCGCCCATGGTGTTTCTAATCCAGTCTATCAAGCCCTGCCAGTAGCTGCTGCCCACGAGTACGATGGGGAACTTGCCTATTTTTTTGGTTTGGATAAGGGTCATTGCCTCAAAAAGTTCGTCCATAGTACCAAAACCGCCAGGCAGCACCACAAAACCTTGGGCGTATTTTACAAACATTACCTTGCGCACAAAAAAGTAGTCGAAGTTCAGTATTTTATCAAAGTCGATGTACTGGTTTGGTTTTTCTTCAAATGGCAAGCGAATGCTCAAACCCACCGATTTTCCTTTTGCCAGTTTTGCGCCCTTGTTTGCCGCCTCCATAATGCCCGGTCCGCCGCCCGTAATTACGCCATAGCCGCTTTGGGTCAGCTTTTTGGCTATTTCTTCGGCGAGTAGGTAGTATTTGTTGTCGGGTTTGGTGCGTGCCGAGCCAAAAATGCTCACGCACGGACCGATTTTGTTCATGCGCTCGAAACCCTCTACGAGTTCGGCTACGATTTTAAATACCTGCCACGACGACGATGCTTGCATCTCCGACCAGGTTTTGGGCTGAAAAGCCTCTATGATTTTTTCTTCTTCTTGTGTCATTTTATGTGTTGTTAATGTTTTATTTCAAAAAAATACTTCGGTGCGCATAATCCTTCCGTTTTCCACCTCCACGCTTTTGTTGGCGTAGGGTTTTAGGCGTGGGTCGTGCGTTACCACCACTACTGCCTTGCCGCTGTCGGCGAGCAGGCGCAGTTCTTGCATCACTATTTCCATCGAGGTTTTGTCTAAGGAGGCGGTGGGTTCGTCGCACAGCACTATTTTTGGGTTGCTCACCAATGCCCGAGCAATGGCTACCCGTTGCTGTTGCCCACCCGAGAGCTGTTTGGGTAGGTTTTTTCGGCGGTCGGTCATGCTCACTTTTTCCAGGGCTAAGGCGGTGCGCTGGCGGGCTTCCGCCCGAGCCACGCCTTGTAGTTCCAGCGGCATTTGCACGTTTTCTTCGGCGGTGAGCGGTGCCAAAAGGTTGAAGTTCTGAAACACAAAACCAATGGTGTGCAGGCGCAGTTTCGCCAGTTCTTTTTGGCTCATGTCGTTCACCAAATTGTCGTTTACCCACAATTTGCCTTCGGTTGGGTATATTACGCAGCCTATCAGCGATAAAAGTGTGGTTTTTCCGCTGCCCGAAGGTCCTATAATTAAGGTAAGCTCGCCCTCTTTTACCTCAAAATCGGTGGGGTAAAGCGCCGTAATTAGCTGGTCGCCCACGGTATAGGTTTTGCTTACTTGTACTAATTTTGCTATCATTTCAGGAGGCATTTAATTTGAATTTGGCTTCAATTTCTTCGTTCGTAAAAGTGGCTATGGTAGCCTTGCCCGAGGGCGAATAGTTGGGGTTTTTGCACGCAAAAAGGCGGTCGATGATGTGGTGCATTTCAGTTTCGAGTAGCTGTTTGCCTTGTTTTAGGCAGGTGCGCCTTGCTATGGTTTTGGCTATGTTTTGGCGCAGGGTGTAGCTCAAATCCTCGGTACTAAACTTGTTTTCGTTTATTATTTCTTGCAGTATTTGGCTGGTATCCAAGCCGTTAATTTGTAGCGGCGTGGCTTTTACCAAAAAACTATTCACATCTAAGGCATCTATATAAAAGCCTATTTTAACCAGTTCGGGCAGCAGCATTTGCAGCACTGCGGCATCTTCCACCGAAAACCCAATCGTTTCTGGGAAAAGATTTTGCTGGCTCTCGTTGCTCGTTTGCGCCAGCAGCTCTTCGTACAAAATGCGCTCGTGCGCCAGTTCTTGGTCTATGAACATCAAACCCGATTTTATGGTTGCGATGATGTATTTTTCATGCCACTGAAACACCTTTTTTTGCTCCGTGGGGCTTATATCCATTTCGGTTTGCACCTCGGAGGTTTTGCTTTGGCTACCAATTTCGTAGAGCTTGCTCCACTCTTGCGATATTTTATTTTCCATAAAAAACGGATTGCGCCGCTCTGTTTCTCTATTTTCCGACCCAAAACCGCCCGTCGGCACGCTATTTTTGCTGTTGAAACGCTCTATAAGCTCCGTAATATTGGTTTTACTGCTCTCAAAACCAAACACATTTTCGCCCACATCTTTGTCAAAATCAATGCTGGTTACGCTATACTGCGCCAGCGCACGCTTTATTGTGGCAAAAAGTATGCTATACACCGATTTTTCGTCCTCAAATTTTATCTCGGTTTTGGTTGGGTGTATATTTATATCTATACTGGCTGGGTTTACGCTTATGTAAATGGCGTAAATCGGCTGCTGCCCCTCCGTGAGCAGCTCTTGGTAGGCGTTGGTTACGGCGTGGTGCAAATATCCGTCTTTGATGTACCTATTGTTCACAAAAAAATACTGGCTGCTGCGGCTTTTTCGGGCGGCTTGCGGCTTGCCCACAAAACCCTGTATGCTGGCTATGCTGGTGTTTTCTTGCAGCGGAATTAGGTTTGGGCTGGTGTTTTCGCCGAGTATAGCCACCACCCGCTGTTTCAAATTGGATTTTCGGAGGTTGTAAATTTCGTTGCCGTTGTGTACAAGCGTAAAACCGATGCCAGGCTGCGCCAGTGCCGCCCGCACAAACTCCTCGCCTATGTGCTTGAACTCGGTGCTATCTGGCTTTAAAAACTTGCGGCGGGCTGGCACGTTAAAAAACAGGTTTTTTACCGCTATCGTCGTGCCGTTGTTGCAGGCTACGGGTTCTTGCGTGCGTATTTTGCTGGCTTCTATCTGTATTTTTGTGCCTATTTCGTCCTCCGTGCGCTTGGTGCTAAGGCTTACTTGGGCTACGGCGGCTACCGATGCCAAGGCTTCGCCCCTAAACCCAAAGGTTTGTATGCAAAAAAGGTCTTCGGTTTTCTTTATTTTTGAGGTTGCGTGCCGCTCAAAACACAGCCTTGCGTCCGTTTCGGACATACCGCAGCCGTTGTCGCTTACTTGTATCAGGGTTTTGCCCGAGTCGGTTATCAGTAGGTTTATTTCGCTTGCGCCTGCGTCTATGGCATTTTCCAAAAACTCCTTTACCACCGACGCTGGGCGTTGTATTACTTCGCCAGCCGCTATTTGGTTGGCTATGGCATCGGGTAGTAATTTAATAATATCGGTCATTGGGCGGTTTTTTTTTGGGGCAATGCGTCTGTGGAGCTTTGTAGTTTATTGAACACATCAAGCCCAAAGTTAGTTTTTTTTAGCCATTTTTGCCTTTGATGTGGATAGTTGGTTTAAATAAAAAAAACAAGGCGACCATTGCCCCCAAAAAACCGATTATAAAGCTAAAATTGGGGTTTTTCGGGTACCAATTCAGTAAAAAACCCGTGCCAACCGAACCCAAGCAGATGCCAGCTTCTAAGGCGATGTACATGGTGGCTACCGCCTTGCCTTTGTTCATTTTTGGGCTTTTGTCTATCACCCAAGCGGGCAGCGTGGGTGCGTATATGCCCACACTTAGCCCGTAAAGCACGGCTGCCACCAAAAAAACGGTTTTATTCGTCGCAAAAATGGCGGTGGCGGTGGCTACCAGCATGAGCATTGCGCCCAGTTTTGCCACGTTTCGCCTGCCGTGTTTGTCGGAGGCTTTGCCCGCCACAAGGCGTGGCACAATGGAGGTAACCGTAAAAACCAGAAAGAAAATGCCTTTGTTTTCGAACCCAAGCCAAACGCTGATGTCGGGTATTGCCGTAACCACCACGCCGAAGGTAAGCACCATTAAAAATAGGATAAACGACGGAAAAAGTACGGCTGGCTCGTAAATTTCGGAGCGTTTTATGTTCAGTAGTTTTAGCGAAAAAGGTTGGGGGCGGGGCAGCGTTTCTTTTAAAAAGAAAAAAGCCAGTGCCGAGGCGGCGCTTACCGCAGTACAGGCATAAAACAGCGCATTTATGCCATAAACTATCGTGATTTGGCTGCCCAGCGCAGGCGCTAACGCCATGCCTATGGTGCTAATCAGGCTCAAAATACCCAAGCCTTCGCCTGTTTTGTGTGCAGGAATAATGTCGCTGGCATAAGCCGATGTACCCGTGGGCGTAAAGCCCGTACTTAGCCCGTGCAGGGTTCTTAGCACAAAAAATAGCCAAATACTGCCCAAAAATGGGTACAAAACTGTGCAAACGGTGGATACCACCATGCCAAAAACCATTATCGGAACTCTACCTATGGTGTCGCAGAGCTTGCCACTAAACGGGCGAGATAGCCCAGCCACCAGCGTAAAAACGCCAATAATGTAGCCTTTGTAGCTCGCGCCGCCCAAGTTCGTCAAAAACTGCGGTAGCTCGGGTATAATCATGTTAAAGCCCATAAAAAACAAAAAAGAGCTAAAACAAAGCCAATAAAACGATGGGCTATAACCATTCAAACGAGTTTCGGACATTGGGTTTTTTATTTATTTTTTAGGTTACAAAAAAACAAATTGCCAACAGTTTTATCTGTTGGCAATTGATTGTTCAACACTCGTGGCTAAAAATTATAGCTCTTGGTTTGGTCTTTTTCGAGGGTGTGTTCGGTATCAAATA
>JAYUJN010000004.1:0-53563 GCA_043765195.1 Bacteroidota bacterium
ATTTTGCACTCAAACACAAAATTTATATACACGCAATCAAGGCAGCTTTCAAAGAACTTACCAATTTAAAGCAACATTCCTTTGCGTAACATGAGTTACTCAAAGTTTTTTTGTTAAAATCATCAGTTAGATATTTTTTTCGCTCGATGCGTTCTTTCGCTTCTTTCAATGTGCTGGTAATTAATTTTGTCGACACTGTCGATAAAATCTTTTTTCCATAATTGGCACGGTCATCTTCTAAAACAATTTGGTTTATGTACCTGCCTATTTCCCAAAACATAAAAATAAGGTGGCTATTGGCAGTAGTAACAAGGCTGTGTTTTCGCTTTTCTATAATTGACGAAATATCAGACAATAAATGCTTTTCATCAATGATGTCGGTGCGTAGTGTGGTGTTCATGGTTTCTTATTTTTCTGTTCCAAAAACGCTTTTGCGCTCAAACCCGATACCACTTTTTTGCCCGTTTTTTCCTCCAATTCTTTGCGTGCATTACCCGCAATGCTACCGCCCTGCTGGGCTACTTTTTTGCTTGCCTCAAAACCCCTTGGGTTCGTGGCTGCCGAAATATCTTTGGTAGATGCCTCCGCCAACATATTCAAAATCAACTCGGTATTGGTCATGTTGTCCCGCAGGCTTTCTTTTTTCAAGCCTTTCAGCATTTTGTATTCCTTGGTGCTTTTGCCACTCCAAGTTTTGGTTATAATATCTGTTAGTGTGGCAAACTGCTGCCCTTCTTTTAGCCCCAATCGTTTCCACTCGTCGGTTAGTTCTTTGCGTATTTCTATGGTTTTTAGGCGTTGGTTTATCCAGTTTTCGCTGTATCCAAGGTTCAGGTATTGCTCCAAAGCCCTGTCAATGGTCAGTTCGGGGTCTTGCATTTCGTCGAGCCTTTCGGCGGCTATTTTTGCCAGCCATAGTTTAAACGGCTCTGCCTTCGGCGACGGCACCGATTGTATGAGGCGAAAAAGTTGCTCCGTATTTGCTACATCGGTTTTATAATTTTTACCGTCTTCCGATAGCATTTTCAGTTGTCCGATTTTTTCGGACAACTGACTACCCTCCTTTGTCAGTTTGGCTTTTAAGTCGCTCCAATATTTTCTTGGTCTTTCAGTTCCCGTCAAGGCTTCCATCACATCTACGATAGAAAAATACCATTGCTCCTCCGTTTCGTTCCAAGAAGTACGCACTTTTTGCGCCTCAAATAATTGTATTTCGTTCATGGTTTTATGTTTTAGTACCTCAAAATTACTCATTAATGGCTATATAAACAAGAAAAAGTACCATTGCTCCTCCGTTTCGTTCCAAGAAGTACGCACTTTTTGCGCCTCAAATAATTGTATTTCGTTCATGGTTTTATTTCGAGGTAAGTTCGTTTTCAACCAAATCTTCGGCTAAATATTTATAGTCTAAGTACTGAATACCATAACTGCCCTCGTGTATTTGTTGGCAAAGTACGCTGTTGTAGTAAATACGCATGGCTTCTCGGCTATCAATTTGTAGGCGTTCCGACAAATACCCAATCAGGTTAATTTCCAAGGATTGAATATAAGTATCTTCCAATTTTTGTGATAATTCGTTTGTCATGTTACAAGGTATAAGATTTTGATTTTTGAGCCACTAATTCCCTTAAATCCTCTACAAGATAATTTTCGCCAAGTGTGTGCAGCACCTCATAATGTTTCAGTACGTAATCATCTAAAATGTGGTGTTTATCAAAGTACTTATACACTTCCCCAATCGGCTGATGGGTAGCCAAAGCATATTTGTTCAACACAAAAACCGCAAATGTTAATTGACTGTGGCTCATGCTTTCCTGTGTTTAATTAAAACTCGTGCATACATTGCTTTGGGAATACCGTCAATAATTATCACTCCACGGGCATTTAAGTCATTGGCATTCACATAATCCAACTTTGTGTATTGCTTAATCTTAAAAGGGTCATCATTTCGTTGCGTAACTCCCATAATCTCAAACTGCTCGGGCGAGTATTTATCCAAAAAACTAATGGGTACGCCCATCACGCCCTCATAGTTGCTGGGTATGGCATCGGTAAACGATACTTCTATCGCATCGTAGTTGTCATATTTTGGGTACGCTTTGCCTTTTAGTTCCTTGTGTTTGCTAAACTTTATGTTGTCTTCCATCGTCATCAGTGCCAAAGGCTTGTGCCGCCTGCCGTGGTCAATATTGGTAAACCAAACAGAAGAAACATTTTTCATATTTACTCCATTAATAACTTTATCAACATCATTCACATCTTTTGTTTCAAACCAAAGTCCGCCAGACCATTCTGTTCTACCTGACCACATTTTATTTTGTTTTATCAGCGGAAAAACTTCTTTGTAAGTAACACAGTTTTTATTTCCAACAATACAAAACTGTTTATTGGCGACTATTATCCATTCCAAAAAATCTCTAAACAGCGAAAAAGGCGGATTTGTAATAATGAGGTCGGCTTCGTCTCTGAGTTTTTTTATTTCTGGGCTGTTAAAGTCGCCGTCGCCCTGCAAGTATTGCCACTCGAGGTCGTTTACGTCTATTTTTCCATCGCCCGATTTGTCGTGCGTGAGCGTAAATATTTTTCCGTTTGCAGCCGTTTTTTTTTGGTCAAACTGTGGGTTTTCCATTTCAAAAAGCGTGGGCTGGTGGTTCGTTTTGTGGTTTTTGCTATCGGGTGCGTAACTGGTGCTTATCAGTTTTTTTAGCCCAAAGCGCTCAAAGTTCTGTGCAAAAAACTTGGTAAAATTGCTCCATTCGGGGTCGTCGCAGGGCATTAGCACGGTTTTTCCTCTAAACACATTGGGGTCAAACTCCAAATACGCACCCATTTCCTTTTCAATGTCATGGTATTGGGTATAAAACTCGTCGTTTTTTGCCGTTTTTGCGTTCGTTAGGTTGCTATTTGCCATTGGTTTTTGTTGTTGGTTGGTTTGTTGAGCGCCCTTCGGCTACGCTCAGGGAACAGTTGGGTCGTTGAGCGTAGCCGAAACGCCCCCAACCTCAAAACACCTTGCGCTTCAGCTCAAAGTTTTTGCCCAAATACAGGCGTTTTACTTGTTCGTCGGCAGCCAAATCCTCGGGCGTGCCGCTACAAAATATTTTCCCCTCTATCAATATATAGGCTTTGTCTATAATAGATAGGGTTTCTTGCACGTTGTGGTCGGTAATAAGCACGCCGATGTTTCGGGCTTTGAGCTTGCACACAATGCTCTGAATGTCCTCCACCGCTATGGGGTCCACGCCCGCAAAGGGTTCGTCCAGCAAAATAAACTTGGGGTTTGTAGCCAGCGCACGGGCTATTTCGGTGCGGCGGCGCTCGCCGCCCGATAGCACCAAACCCTTGCTGCGGCGCACATGCCCCAGCCCAAACTCGGCTATGAGGTTCTCCAAGCGGCTTTCTTGCTCCAGTTTGGGCAGCTCGGTCATTTGCAGCACCGCCCTAATATTGTCTTCTATGCTCAGGCTACGAAACACCGAGGCTTCTTGGGGCAAATACCCAATGCCGAGCTGCGCCCGTTTGTACATGGGTTGGTGCGTAATTTCCACATCGTCCAAAAAAACCTTGCCGCCGTCGGGCTTCACCAAACCCACCGTAATGTAAAACGAAGTCGTTTTTCCTGCGCCGTTCGGTCCGAGCAGCCCCACTATTTCGCCTGGCGAAAGGCTAAACGAAACCTGGTTTACCACAGTTCGTTTGCGGTAAATTTTCATTAAATTTTCGGTGCGTAGCTCCATATTATTTCAAGTATTGTAAAAAATCATCGTTTCTTGCCACCAAAATACTGCCGTTTTTCAGCCGTTTTAGGTCTCGCACCTGCCCAGTAATGAGCGGCAGCTTGCCCAAGGTAAAACCGCCTCGCCCATTGCCCAAAAGCAAACTGCCATAGCTCGCCGCCAGCCGCCCAATTTTGGGTATTACCCCAAAATAATTGCCCGCCAAGAGCAAATCTACGTTGCCATCGGCATTAAAATCGTGGGGCAAAATGGCAAAAATGGGCGCAAACTGTGCCTGCGTAGGCAATGCCAAATGCACAAAACCGCTCGGTTTGTTGAGCCACACGGCGGAAGCCAGCCCCACGGCTTTTTTGTGCGTAGCCGCCGCCAGCTCATCAGGCGCAAACACCTGCCCGAAGCCCGCATCGGCATATTTGGCGTACTCCACAAAGTTTTTTCGCTTGCTTGGTATCTGGCTCACCAGCTCATCTTTGGAGGCAAAAGCGTAGCGTTTGCCCTGCCTATAATAGCTCAAAATGGGTTCGGTGCTGCCGTTTTTATCAAAATCTTTGGTAAAAAGTTCTATCGGTTGCGCCGCACTTGCCCGCAGGTTTGAGTTCAGCCCAAAATTGCCAGCCACCACATCAGGGCGTTGGTCGTTGTTTAGGTCGGCAATGCCCAAACTGTTGTAAATGCCCTCGGAATTTGGTATGGTTTCGAGCTTTTTTAGGTCGTAAAAAATGGTTATGGGCATAAATTCGCCCACAAAAACCAAATCGGGTGCGCCATTTTGGTTCAAATCCGCAAAGGCGGCATCGGTTATCATGCCTATGTTTTGCAGGTTTTTCGGGGTAATGTCCGTAAAAATGCCCGTGCCATCGTTTTTGAGCAAATAACTGCGTGGGTTTTCGCCGTAGCTGCCCACCACGGAGCGTGCGCCAATAAAAACATACTCGCCGCTTGTGGCTACGCAGCCCGCATTTGCCAAAACCTCAGGCGCAAAAGCGTCGGTTTTCTGGGTAAAAACGCCATTTTTATTCAAGTAAAGGCGTGGGCGCAGCAACTCGGGTTCGGTACTGCGGTTGCCGCCGCTCGCCACCAAAAGGTCGGGCGTTTGGTCATGGTTGGCATCAAAAAAAACGCCGCCCGCATCTTCCCTACCAGCCACCAGCGGCAACGGATTTACGAGCGCACAGTTTTCGCCTATCCCAGTATTTTGAGGCTTTTCGCCGCCCGACCGCCCGATGTACACCAATTGTTTGCCTTTATACAAACCGTCGGAAACCGCAATTTTAGGCATACAAGTAGATAGCAGCCAAGGCATTAGCTTTTCTCGGGATAGGTCGGAGTAAGTATTTTCGGTGTGTTTGTAGCTGGTGGTAACGAGCCACAAAGTTGGCGCAGTTTCTTGTTTTGTGGCGTAATTTTTTAGCTCGTTTTTTGCATTGCAGCTTAGGTACAGGGTTTGGTTGGCTGCTATGTTTTTCATAACTTGGTAGCTGCCATTTGCCCAAAAAATTTGTAGGCTATCTGCTTTTTTAGCCGCATTCAGCCCAAAAACAAGCGGATAATCCACAGCAGATTGGAAGCCACGCACCGTGTAGTTTTCTTGCACCTGCGCCCTACCGCCCGCCCACGCCACCACCTTTGTGCCGAGCGCACGGGTGTTGGGGGCGGGGGCAGCCAGCACTATTTTTAGGTAGTTGGTCGTATTTTTGGGGCTGTTGTTCCTAAAAACACTGGCTTTCATATTTATATTGCTCGTAATCAGGTCTTGGTCGCCGTCTTGGTCCAGGTCGGCGTAGGCTGCGCCGTTGGTACAGCCTTTTTGGTTCAGCCCCCACGCCACCGATTTGTTTTCAAAGGTTAGGTCGCCCTTGTTTCTAAAACAATAATTTTCGGTTTCGCCCTTGGGCATCTGCCTCAAAATCGTTTGGTCGTCGGTGTTTGCTATGCCATTCGACACAAATTTCAGGTAATCCAAGTCGTTTGGGCGGCACACAATGCCATTTGCCACAAAAATATCTTTGTATCCGTCCAAGTCGAGGTCGGTAATGAGCGTTGCCCAGCTCCAATCGGTGGCTTCCACACCCGCCAAATGCGCTATTTCGCTAAAATGTTGGTTGCCCACATTGAGCTGTAAGGCGTTGCGTGGGTATTGGTAGTGGTAGCCAGCCTTGTGTTTGTAGGCATAAATGTCGTAGGTATCGTTGTCCGCCGAGCGTTTTAGGGTTGGCTCGTCCTCGGGTTTCATATCCAAACTAAAAATATCTGGCAGCAAATCATTGTTCATGTCCGCTATGTCCACGCCCATGCTAAAATTTGAGGTGAGCGCAGTGGCATTAGCAGTTTTTAGGTCAAATCCGCCCTTTTTATTGTTGAAATACAAGTAATCGTTTTCATAAAAATCATTGGTAATGTACAAGTCGGGGTAGCCATCGAGGTCCAAATCGGACACGCACACGCCCAAGCCATAACCAATTTTACTGCTCAAAATGCCCGCTTTTTGCGTTACGTCCACAAACACATTTTGTTGGTTTTCCAGCAGTTTGTTCCCCCCAAAAACGTTGGGCTCGTTTCGCAGGCTGGTATCGCCATAGTTGTCGGTTTCGTGGGCGGAGTGCGTGAGCAGGTACATATCCAAGTCGCCATCTAAATCATAGTCCAGCCAAGCGGCTTGTGTGCTAAGTGCCTCAAAATCTAAGTGATAGGCAGCGGCTTGGTCTGTAAATTGTCCGTTTTTTTGGTTGATGTACAGTTTATTTTTGCCTTTTAGCCCTTTGTAATTGCTGGCTACGCACACATAAATATCCAAAAAACCGTCGGCATTTATATCCACCATGCTCACGCCCGTACTCCACTCGCCTTGGGTGGTTAGCCCCGCTTTTTTGGTGGCATTTTCGAAGCTAAAATTACCCTTGTTTATATACAATTGGTTGGAAACCCTATTGCCCGAAAAAAAAACGTCGGACAAGCTATCGTTGTTCAGGTCGCCCACAGCCACGCCGCCGCCATTGTAGTAATACAGGTATTTTATGAGGTTAAACTCGTTGTTTTGGGTCAGCGTATTTTCAAAATCAATGCCCGTTTTGGCATAAGGCAATGATGTAAAAAGGGTCGTTTGTTCGTTTTTACAGGCATAAATCAGGGCGAAAAGCGCAAAAAAGGCTATTTTTTTCATTTTTAATGCTGTTTTACCCAAAAACTACCATAATTTTGCGAGCATCAGCTCCCCGATTTTTTTACCCAAAACCAAGCCTTGGTCGCAGCCCGAGCGGTAGTGTATTCCGCCATAAAGTCGGCTTACGCTGGCTTGCGCAGCCGCCTGCTCAAACGATTTAAAGGTTCTGGGCGGCAAGCCAAAGGCGATTTCAGTATCGTCCACAAACGAAAAATTAGTGCCGAATGTTTTGGTGAGTACCACGCAAGCCGCCGCCGAAATGGTGCTATGCCCGCTCGGGTACTCGGGGAAAGGAGGCGTTTGCAGCAGGGGCTGCCAGCTATTTTTGAGGTACTTATTTATCACGGTTTCGGGGCGTATTCGGCTGCTCCTGTACTTTTCGTCCCAGCAGGCTATAAAACCATCTATGATGGCTATGGCGGTGGTGGCGTAGGCGTGCGCAGCTTTTTGGGTGCTAAACCCCGATTTTCGGGCAGAAATGGCTACGATGTTCATCCAATGCCCGCCTGGCGTTATTTTTTTGGTGTCTATGGTTACGTGTCCCGTTACGTTTACTTTTAGCGGGTTGCAATCCCAAAAATTTGCTTGCGCTATCTGGTCTTCGGTCAATGTGCTTTTTATCGCCATTACTTCTTTGGCTTCGTCAAAAAAAGCGTCGGTGGTATCCGTGGTGCTGCGCAGCATCACAGGGCGTGGCAGCAAAAACTGGCTTGCGCTGTCCAACAAAAATGGACGGATTTTTGCCCAGTTGGGCTCGAGGGCTTCCATGTAGGCTGGCGGCGTGGGTTTCCATTGGGCGGGGTCGTCGCTGAGGGCAAACTTGGGCATGGTACGGGTTTGCTTGTAGTTGTCTTTGCCCGCCCACGCCAATATGCGCTTGGCTATGGTATCGCCGTAGGCTACCGAGTTTTGGTAGGTAGCCTCGGGCATATCGGTGTTTTTAAATATATTCAGCACCGAGTCTTGGTATTTTTTCATCTTTTCTTCCGAAAAAATGAGCGTAGTACCCACTTTCATCAATGCCTCAAAACTCGCCAATTCCACGCAAACGTCGGCACTCGGCTTGGGTAGCGCAGTCAGTCCGTTGAGCTTGCCCGCCAGCGAAGTAGCACCGCCCGATGCCACGGCTTCGTGGGCGGCTATGGTGCTGTACGCATAAATTCGGCTGGCTACGGGCGGCGAAAAAATGTCGTACATCACCGTTTCGGTGAGCTGACGCACGGCATTGTGCAGTATTTCGGGGTTGGCGGCTACTGGCTTATAAGGCAGTTTTTGGCAGCCACACGCCAGCCAAAGCAGCGCACAAAAGCCTATTAGTTTTGGGTTCATGGTTCGTTTTGGGGTTGTTTTGGCTTTATTTATACAACGGAAAATTTTCCATGAGCGCATTTACTTCCTTGCCTACGGCTTGTATTACTGCCTCATCGTCTATGTTGGTAAGCACTCTATCTATCAGGTTTACAATGGTTTGCATATCTTTTTCTTGCAAGCCACGGGTGGTTATGGCGGGCGTACCTATGCGCATACCCGAGGTTACAAACGGCGAGCGGCTATCGAACGGCACCATGTTTTTGTTTATGGTAATGTGTGCTTTTACCAGCGTGTTTTCTGCTTGTTTTCCAGTAATGTTTTTATTGGTGAGGTCTATGAGCATGAGGTGGTTATCCGTTCCGCCCGAAATAATGTGGTAGCCTTTTTCTACAAAAGCGGCTGCCATAGCCTGCGCATTTTTAATTACCTGTGCGCAGTAGTTTTTGTATTCGGGGGTGAGCGCCTCGCCAAAAGCGATGGCTTTTGCGGCAATCACGTGTTCCAAAGGTCCGCCCTGTGTGCCAGGAAAAACCGCCATATCCAGCACGGCGCTCATCATTTTGGGTTCGCCTTTGGGTGTGGTTAGCCCAAACGGATTTTCAAAATCCTTGCCCATCATAATCAGCCCGCCCCTTGGTCCACGCAGGGTTTTGTGGGTAGTGGTGGTTACTATGTGGCAATGCGGCAGCGGATTGTTTAAAAAACCAGCGGCAATAAGCCCGCTTGGGTGCGAAATATCCGCCAGCAGCAGGGCATTTACGCTGTCGGCTATTTGGCGCAGGCGTGCGTAGTCCCAGTCTCGGGCGTAGGCAGATGCGCCGCAAATGAGCATTTTTGGTTTTACCGTAAGGGCTTGTTCAGCCAGGTGGTCGTAGTTTATGGTGCCAGTGTGTTTTTCTACGCCATAAAAATGTGCGCTGTATAATATACCCGAAAAATTTACGGGCGAGCCGTGCGTCAGATGCCCGCCGTGCGAGAGGTCGAAACCCAAAATGGCATCGCCCGCTTTTAGGCAAGCCAGCATTACGGCGGCGTTGGCTTGTGCGCCGCTGTGTGGCTGCACGTTCGCCCATGCCGCTCCAAAAAGTTCTTTGGCACGGTCTATGGCTAACTGCTCTATAATATCCACGATTTCGCAGCCACCGTAATAGCGTTTGTTGGGCAAGCCTTCGGCATATTTGTTGGTTAATACCGAGCCTTGCGCCTCCATGATTTGCTTGGTTACAAAATTTTCGGAGGCTATAAGCTCCAAACCTTGCTCTTGGCGTTGGCTTTCTTGGGCTATCAAATCAAAAATTAATTGGTCTCTTTGCATGGTATTTTTGTGTTTATTTTTTTAAAATTTTGGTTTTATACATAACACATAAAGTTAGGTATTTGATTGCCCAGGCTCGCCCGATTTTTCTGCTGCGTTTATGGCGTTTTGCCTAATGAGCTGCACTATGGTTTGTTCCAGCCCCCGAATGCGGGCATATAAAGCCACAAATGCCACCAAAAAACAAAGCACAAACAGGTACAAAATTAAATCTGCGCCCCTGCCCACGCCCATAAGGTGCGCCACTCGGTTGCTGATGCTCGGAAAAAGCACAAACAAAAAACCCACGCCAAAAATAGCCAGAAACAACAAGCGGTTGATTACTTTGCTTTTGAAGTAAAAAAAGTACGTGAATAGCATCGCCAAAATGCCGATACTAAGTACAATTTGTATGATGGTGGGGTGAAAGCTCATGGTTTTAAAACAAGTTTTTTAGTAGTAAATCAAAAAAAATATTGATGGCATTCAGCGACGATTGCCCCTTTTGCTTGGAATAATCGGTGTAAACGATGTGCGTGGGTACTTCGGTGTAGGGCAACTGGCTTTTTTTTATGATTTGCAAAATTTCGGTGGCGTGCGCCATGCGGCACTCGGTGAGCTGCGTATTTTCTAAGGCTTTTTGGCTCAATGCCCGAAAACCGTTGTGTGCATCGCTTAGGTATAAGCCTGTAAACAAGTAGTTTACGGCTCGTGCAGCCCTAAGCAACCAGCGCCGCCCCTGCGGAATTTGCGCAATGTGCTGCGGGCTTAAAAACCGTGAGCCAAGCACAAAGTCGGCTTCGCTTACCAAAATGGGTGCGAGCATCAGCGGTATTTCGAGGTAGTTGTGCTGCCCGTCTGCATCAAAATGCACCACCGCCGTGGCGTGCTGCAACTTAGCAAAATCCATACCCGTTTGCAGTGCGGCACCCTGCCCCAAATTGATGCCGTGCCGTAGCACAAAAACGCCCTGCGCCCGCAAAAAACTACTTACTGGCACTACCGAGCCGTCGTCTATCAGCACAATTTTATAACTGCCCAAAAGCGGTGCGATAGTGGCTTCCAGCACCTCGGGCGTTTCGTTGTAGCAAGGTATAACTACAAAAATGTTTTGCAAGTTGTTGTATAAAATAATTTAAAGCGCAAAATTACGCAATTTAGCCCAAAAAAGAGTTTTTTACGGCATAAAAATTTCCCTCGCCCCCGCATTTGCCTTAGTTTTTATCTCCCTCAAAACGGATACTTAAATTTAGTGCCACGGGCGGAATGATTTGAAACGCAAAACCGCTTTGTTTTACACCAAAAAAAAGAAAGGTTTCGGTGCTAAGGCTCACATTTGGGCTAAAATGGTAGGCGATTTCCCAGCCCGGTCCCAGCCCAAAACCAATTAAATTATCCTCTAACTTGCTGCCCGCCACATTAAAATCGCCCACGGTTGTATATACATTCCAAGAGCTGCCATAAAACCATTTTTGGGTCAGTGCCTTGTCTTTCACCAGCCCAATGCGTGCGTTGAAATGGTTCAAAAACGCCTCTGGCGAGGGCGCACCGCCAAAAGCCCCACTGGGGTTTAAAATTGCGCCCAAGCTAAACCGCAGCGCACGGGTAGGCGAAAAATAACGCTTAAACGAGATGTTGTACGGACCCGTAACCGAGGGAATTTGCCTGTTAAACGGTATCATTTGTACCAAAAGCGGGCTAAGATTAACGCTTACCTCTCGGTTTAAAATGGGTTCTTGGGTTGCAGAATCAATGGGGAAAATTTGGGCTTGTGATGCCGCACAAAACAGCAAAAAAGCGATGGAAAGTATATATTTCATGGTTGGGTACTAAAATTTTATGACTACATACAGCGAGTTGGGCGCATTGGTAACGATGTTTAAACCCGCATTAAACCTTTCTTTGGGCAAATCGCCGTTGAAAAACTGCGTGGTTTGCGAGCCTTGGTTGTACATGGCGTACAGCCAGCTTTCGGTGCCGAGGTATATGCGTGGGTGCAACCGAAAAAGCACGCCCAGTACCGGTCCGCCGCCCACGCCTACGCTTTCTTGGGTTTGTATCACACGCTCGGTGGTGGCGTTTGTTTCAAAATCCACGGTTTTATAGTTGTAGCTCAGGGCGGCATCTAAGCCCGTGTAAATCGTAAAACGCTCCGTAATCGGTTTGCGCCACTCGTACCCAAGCCGAAATTCGCCATTTTTTGTGCCTACGGTGCGCAAGCCACTGTTGGGGTCCAGCTCTTGGTTGTTGCCATACGCCACATGAAAAGAGCTACGCAAAAAGCCACTTTTTCTGCCCACTTTTAACGAAAACAGGTACGGGTCGGCGTTCGCCAAGGCTTGAGTTCCCGCCATTGCCACCAAGGTATTGGTTATGTTCAACCCAAGTTCGTACTTATACAGCGGTATTTTGGGCGTGGGCGTTTGTGCCTGCGCAAAAAACACGCTCAAAAAACAAATTAAAGCAAGTGTTTTGTACATTTTATGTTTTTGGTGTAAATATACCAATGTATTTTTAAATTAAAAATGAAAAAAATGGCTTAATTTTGTGCCGTTTTTAAACCAAGTAATATGTCCAGAAACCGATTGGCGCACTATGCGCAGTTAGATGCCATGCCGCACGTGCTGGCTTACCCCGAAAATATGGCGGGAAACTGGCACACGTTTTTTTCGAACAGCCACGACATTGTGTTGGAGCTGGGCTGCGGCTGCGGCGAATACACCGTAGGTTTGGCGCAATTAGAGCCACACCGAAACTACATAGGCACGGATATAAAGGGCGCAAGGCTGTGGCACGGCGCAACCAATGTAACGAATTTGGGGCTGAAAAACG
Organism: Bacteroidota bacterium; assembly: GCA_043765195.1. Taxonomy (GTDB): domain Bacteria; phylum Bacteroidota; class Bacteroidia; order UBA7662; family JAYUJN01; genus JAYUJN01. Next base: position 12,335 of record JAYUJN010000004.1, read on the forward strand.
CCGCTTTTTTGCGCACACGCATCGAACAAATAGCCGATTATTTTGGCAAAGATGAAGTAGCCGAAATTTGGATTACCTTCCCCGACCCGCAACCTCGGGAATCAAAGGAGAAGAAACGGCTGACCAACAAGCGTTTTTTGGATTACTACCTCACTTTTTTGAAGCAAAACGGCAGCCTGCACCTAAAAACCGACGACCAAGATTTGTACAACTATACCTTAGAGCTATGGCAGCAGGAACCAAATATGCGCATTGTGCAGGCTACCAACAACTTATACGCACAAGCGGTTTCGCCCGTACTGGATATAAAAACCACATTTGAGCGCAAATGGCTCAAACGCAACTTAGATATTTGCTACATTCATGCAGTGGTAGGGTAAATTCAACCGCCATTTTAACGCATTTTGCATCTTGGAAAACTATACAACATTCCCTATTTAGTATAACTCCAACAACAAATAAGCGCTGACCTTTGCACTATAATTTTAAACAAATAAAAAATGCAAAAAGCAATGGCAATTCTCGGACTATTTACAATCCTGTTCAAAACTGGACAGATTGAAGCACAAAACCCCAAAAACAACAAAACAGTTTTAATTACTGGCGCAGCAAATGGCATTGGCAAAGCCACGGCAATGGAGTTCGTAAAAAAGGGTTACAATACCTACGCAACCGACAAAGACACGAGCAATATGCAAGAACTTGAAAAATTGGGCTGCAAAATAAAGTACATTGACGTAACCATTGACAGCGTTATGGTGGAAGCTGTGAAAGAAATTGAGGCGGAAACTGGCGGCATCGATATTTTAATAAACAATGCTGGCTTTGGGCAAAACGGCGTTGTTGAGGAACTTTCAATGGATAAAATCAGAAAACAATTTGAGGTAAATGTATTCGGGCTTATCAGAATGACCCAATTGGTTTTACCAAAAATGAGGCAGCGCAAATCGGGCAGGATAATAAATATTGGTTCGGTTGGCGGCGAGTTTACGGCACCAGGCGCAAGTGCCTACCACGCTTCTAAGTGGGCTTTGGAGAGTTTTAACGACGGATTGCGTGCCGAATTAAGGCAATTTGGCATTGAAGTGGTATTGATTAAACCAGGTGGTGTTTATACAAATTTTATGAATACGGCAAATGCCCTTTACCCAAAACCGATGGCGGACGGCACTTACAATACGTTTAGAGAAAAATTCATCAACCAGTCAAATGCCATTTTTGACCCAAGCAAAAAAACCTATGGTATTTTATCAGCAGCAGAAGTAGCAAGCGCAATTGTTACGGCAGCAGAAGCAAAAAAACCAAAAACACGTTATAAAGTTGGTGCATTAGCCAAAATTACGCCAATGATTCATTCGGTGATGAGCGATAGGGGTTTTGATAAGTTTTTGCTGAAACAATTCAAAATTTCAACCAAAATGGGGCAGTCAAACTACAACAACTAAACAAATGACGGCATTTTTAAAAATAAAGTCAATCAGTCAATTACACGAAATGCTTGGGTATGAAAAACCCAAGCATCCGCTAATTACAATCATAGACTACTCTAAAATAGTGGCAAAATCGGAGCATTACGGCGTAAAAATCGTAACCGACTTTTACATTATCAGCCTCAAAAGTCCGTCACCAAAGTCTTTGCAATACGGCAGGCAATACTACGATTTTGAGGAAGGAACGATGATGTTTATGTCGCCAGAGCAAGTTTTTTCTGTGGGCGATTTTAGCGAACAAACGCAATACCAAGGTTGGGGCTTATACTTTCACAAAGATTTGATTGCCAATAGTTCGTTGCTCAAAAAAATCAGGGATTACAATTTTTTTAGTTACGCAGTTAGTGAAGCCCTGCACATTTCGGACGAAGAGAAAAAAACGCTCACTGAATTGATAAAAACGATTGTAAACGAATGCAAATCCAACCTCGACCAGTTTAGTCAGGGCGTAATCGTTACGGCTATTGAGCAGCTACTTAACTATTCAGAGCGGTTTTACGGTCGGCAGTTTTTAACGAGGCAAAAGCTAAATACGGACTTAATTTCAAAATTCGAGCGGTTGGTTACCGATTATTTTCAGTCTAAATTGTTGATTGACAATGGCTTACCAACCGTTGATTATTTTGCAGACAAACTAAACCTTTCGGCGGGTTATTTAACTGACCTTTTGAAAAAAGAAACTGGAAAAACGACAAAAGAGTATTTACAAATTGAAGTTATTGAAAAAGCAAAATACAAACTGCTCAACTCAAATGATACGGTTGGCGAAATTGCCTACACCTTAGGGTTTGAATATCCGCAATATTTCAATCGGTTATTTAAGCAAAAAACAGGATTGACCCCAATAGAATACCGACAGCTGAACTAAAAAATGGCTCAAACGCAACTTAGACATTTGCTACATTCAGGCGGTGGTGGGGTAACTGCTGGCAAGGCGTGAAAATCTGCAAAATAAAATAAAACTACTCATCGTTAGAAATTAGGTCACCAAAAGAAATTTTAGAATATGAAGACTAAAAGTACAGCAACGGAAAAAGAGTTTGACACAGTCAAAACTTTTAGGGCAATTAAAGAAAATATATCCAAGGATTTAGTTGATAAATCGGCTGAACAAATAATGGAATATTTGAGAATTAATAGCTTAAAATTCCAAACAGAAAAATAATACCGCCGTCAACTCAGGCTTTGCGGGCGTGTGGCATTTGTGCTTCAAATTACCCACGCTCGCAAAACCCAAACCGTTTTACAAAGCCGCCAGGGCGGCTTTGTAGTTTTTTTCGGCTTGCTGCCAGTTCAGTACGTTCCAAAAAGCCGCTATGTACTCCGCTCGGCGGTTTTGGTGTTTTAGGTAGTAGGCGTGTTCCCACACGTCCAGCCCAATAATTATTTTGCCCTGCTGCTCCGCCACGTTCATCAGTGGATTGTCTTGGTTGGGTGTGGTGGTAATGAGCAGTTTGCCGTTTTGGAGTATGAGCCACGCCCACCCCGACCCAAATCGGCTTTTGGCTGCGTCTTCAAACTGTTTTTTGAACGCCTCCAAAGACCCAAATTGCTTTGTAATGGCTCTTTTTAGCTTGGCTTTGGGTTCGCCGCCGCCCGCAGGCGACAGCAATTGCCAAAACAAACTGTGGTTATAATGCCCGCCGCCGTGGTTGCGCAGGGCTACTGGGGCAGTTTTCATATCTGCAAAAATCTGCTCCAAACTTTTGGCTGCATAAAGCGTGCCGTCCGTGGCTTTGTTTAGGGCATTTATATAGGCTTGGTGGTGCTTACTATGGTGTATTTCCATGGTAAGTGCGTCTATATGTGGCTCTAAGGCGTTGTAGGCGTAGGGCAGCTTGGGTAGCTGATAGACGTGGGCTTTGCGTGCCTGCCCAAATAGCCGCATGGTTTTCAGGCTCAAAAAGCCAATACTTAGCGTGGCTATAAATTGTTTTCTGTTCATTTTGTGGGGTATTTGAGTTTCTTTTTTCTAAATTTTGGTAATTTTAAACAAATGAAACGGCAAACTCGGGTGCAGCTCCACATAGCCGTGCTGGGTATCCCATTGGTAGGTAACGTTGGGTATTACGTCCTGCATTTGTAGGCTAAACGGTTGGTTTGGTGCGATGCCCAGTTTTTCTATCGGCAGTTTAATCCAGCCGCCTTGCTTGTTGTAAGGGTCTATGTTTACCACACAAAGCACCGAGTTTGCGCCATCGGGGCTTTGCTTAAAGTAAGCAATGAGGTTGGGGTTTTCTACCTCACAAAAAGTAATATTGTTTGTGTATTGCAGTGCGGCATTGGCTTTTCGGGCGGCATTGGTGCGTTTTAGTACTTCGGTTATTTTATTTTCCTTGGTCCAATCCCAGTGATTTATCTCGTATTTTTCGGAGTTGTGGTATTCCTCTTTGCCCAAAACGGGCTGGCAAACCATGTTTTCATACACGGGTCCGTACAGCCCAAAGTTGCTGCTTAGAGTCATGCTCATAAATAATCGGGACAAATGCACCGCTTCGTTGGGCGTTTGCAGCGCAAAAGGCAAAATATCGGGCGTGTTTGCCCAAAAATTGGGTCGGAAATAATGCTTGCTATCCGTTTGCGTGAGTTCGGTTAGGTACTCTATAATTTCGGCTTTGGTGTTGCGCCAAGTGTAATAAGTGTAGCTTTGGGTAAAGCCCGCCTTGGCGAGCTGCGCCATAATTTTGGGGCGTGTAAATGCCTCTGCCAAAAAAAGCACATCGGGGTGGAGTTTTTGCACCTCCGAAATCAAAAACTCCCAAAAAATGAAGGGTTTTGTATGTGGATTATCCACCCGAAACACTTTTATGCCCTGCTCCACCCAATACAAGGCTACTTTTAGCAGCTCTTGCCACAGGTTTTGCCAGTCGCTGGTTTCGAAGTAAATGGGCAAAATGTCTTGGTATTTTTTTGGCGGATTTTCGGCGTATTGCACCGTGCCGTCGGGTAGCCACCTGAACCATTGCGGGTGTTCCTTCACCCACGGGTGGTCGGGCGCAGCCTGCAAGGCGTAATCCATGGCTATTTCTATGCCGAGGCTGTTGGCTTTTTTAACCAGTTTTTTAAAATCGGTGAGCGTACCCAGCTCTGGGTGCAGGCTGGTATGCCCGCCGTGCTTGCTGCCTATGCCCCAGCACGACCCCACGTCGGTGGCGGCGGCTTGGGTAGCATTGTTTTTGCCTTTGCGGTTCACCTCGCCTATGGGGTGTATGGGCGGCAGGTACAGCGTATCAAAACCCAGCTCGGCTACTCGGGGCAGCAGTTTTTCGCAGTCTTTAAACGTGCCGTGCTTGCCCGCCGTGGGGCTTGCCGAACGAGGAAAAAACTCATACCAAGCCGAAAAACGGGCTTTTTCTCTGTCTGCCCACAGTTTCAGCTCGGGGCTGGTGGTAACGAATTTCTTCTGTGGGTATTTTACAAACAAAGTTTTTAGCTGTGCCGAAGCCGCTTCGGCTATGGCTTGGGCGTACTGGGTTTTGTCCACAAAGGTTTTTTGCAGGGTTTTTAGGTAAGTTTGCTCTTTTTTATCTACAATTGGTAATAAAAACTCCAGGTACTGCACGCCGTCCAGCAGCTCCGAGCCTACCATTTCGCCCACGCCTATTTTTTTTCCGATGCCATAATGCCAGTTCAGCGCATAATCCACCCACGCCAGCACCCTGTACGTGTACATACCGTGTTTGGTAGTTCGCAGCGAGGCAGCCCAAGCATCGTTGCCCGTGGGCTGCATGGGTACAGCCTGCCAAATGCCCTCCGTTTCGTGTTTGTACTCGAGGTGCGCCGCCAGCACATCGTGCCCATCGCACAAAACATCGGCGGTAACCCGCAGCGTTTCGCCCACAATTGTTTTTACACTAAAAAGCCCAGCGTCTATTTGCGGACTTATATGCTCTATAACCACCCTGCTTTGCGACATATTTTTGTTGTTTTTTTAAAGCGTGAAAATGAAAATACCTGTATTTATACCAATGCAACAAAGATAATAAAAAATAAAACACCAAGCTCAACCAACCTATTTTTAAAACAAAACCACTCAAATTTACAGAATTGTTGTAACTTTACACGAAATTTATGTAGCAATGAAGCGAATTTTTAGGCTGATAGCCAAGTACCAGTTTTTCTTGTTTTTTCTGTTGTTGGAGCTGTTTTCTTTTTTTTTATTGGGGCAAAACAACAATTTCCACAAAGCCTTTTTTATTAATTCGGGCAATGAACTCTCGGGCAATGTGTATAAAAAAACCGACGAACTAACCAATTATGTGGGCTTGCGCCAGCAAAATCTGTTTTTAATAGAGCAGCTCGCAAAGCAAAAAAACGCAGACAAAAGCGCATTTTTTGTGGATAGCTCCTCAAAAACCACCCAAATAGATGCCCTGCACAAGCTGCGCTACACCTATACTTATGCCAAGGTAATAAACAGCACTACCAACTTCAACAACAATTTTATAACCATAAACAAAGGCTACAACGACGGCATTCGCCCACAAATGGCGGTAACCAACGGCTACTCGGTGGTGGGCATAGTGCGCTCGGTGTCGGAGCATTTTGCGGTGGCATACACCATTATAAACACCAAAATTAGCCTAAGTGCAAAAATCAAAAAAAACAGCCAAGTGGGCAACATCACCTGGAGCGGCGGCGACTACCACCTCGCCGACCTAAACGACATACCCGTTTACCTAAAAATAAACAAAGGCGACACCGTGGTTACCAGCGGCTACTCCACCACTTTTGCGCCCGATATACCCATCGCTACCATAGAAGAATTTAGCCCCAAAAGCGGCACAAGCAACTACACCATTCGCCTGCGGCTCATCACCGATTTTAACCGCATACCGCACGTAATAATTATGCAAGACCTCATGAAAACCGAAATAGACACCTTGGAGCGCAAAGCCACCGCCGATATTTTAGAAAAAAAATAGATGAACAGCAAAACCCTCATTACCCAAACGATTTGGTTTATCGTACTTATTTTGGCGCAGGCGTTGGTTTTTAACAACATAGCCCTGCACAGCCTGCTAAATCCGTTTATCTATATTTTTTTTATTTTAATGCTGCCCACCCAAGTACCCAAAATGTGGCTGCTGGTGCTGGCTTTCCTCACTGGTTTTTTGTTAGATGTATTTAGCAACACGGCGGGTATGCACGCTGGCGCTTGCACGCTGCTGGCGTTTTTGCGCCCCACGTGGTTCGCAAACATTATCCGCCTGGACCCCGAGCAGGAGTTTGAGCCAGCCGATTTTAGCTTCGGCGAATTTTTGCGCTACATCGTGCCTTTGGTATTTGTGCATCACCTCGCCCTTTTTTGCTTAGAGAGTTTAGTAATCACCGACATAGTGCCTATCCTGGCGCAAACAGCCCTAAATACGCTGCTATCCAGTGCTTTTATAGTGATACTTCGCTATTTATTCATCAGAAAAAAACAGCGGTAAAAACCCCAAAACGCAGGGTAAATAACTAAAAATGCCCATAGAAATACTAAAATTAATGACCGCAGCGCAAGAAAACGATTTTTTTAGGCTGCCATTTTTAATCTATAAAAACCACAAAAGCTGGATAGCACCGCTAACCATAGATGTAAAATCGGTGTTTGACCCTGAAAAGAACCCGTTTTTTGAATCTGGGGCGTGCAGCCGCTGGTTGGCTTACCAAAACGGCTTGTGCGTGGGGCGTGTGGCGGCATTTGTGAGCGCCGAGCTACGCCAAAGCGGCGAGCCGCCCGTGGGCGGCATTGGCTTTTTTGAGTGCGTGAACCAACCCGAAATCGCACTTTTGCTCCTGAATACCGCCCAAAACTACCTCGTGGCGCAGGGTATGCAGGCGGCGCACGCACCCATAAACTTCGGAAAAAACGACCGCTTTTGGGGCTTGCTCACCCAAAACTTCGACGACCCACCGACGTATTTGAGCAACTACAACCCAGCCTACTATCAGGCTTTTTTCGAGGCTTTTGGCTTTACGACCCTCTACAACCAAATTTCTTTTAAAAGAAACCTAAGCCAGCCCATGCACGCCGCCGTACACCTGCGTGCCGAGCGCATAGCCCAAAACCCAAAGTACAAACTGGTGCAGCCCGCACCCAAGGGACTAAAAAACTTTGCGGCGCACTTCCAAAAAATATACAACCAAGCCTGGGTTACGCACCAAAACTTTATGCCGCTAACCGACAAACTGGTGGACGATTTGCTCAAAAAAATAAAACCAATAGCCGACAAAAACCTCACTACCTTTGTTTTTTTTGAAAACGAACCCATCGCTTTTTTTGTTTCTTTACCCGATATAAACGAGCAATTTCGGTTTTTGGGCGGAAGGTTTGGTTGGCTGCAAAAAATATTTTTTGGGCTACACCGCACACTCATCGGAAACCAAAACGCCGTAGGATTTGTATTTGGCATAGCACCCGCCCACCAAAACAAAGGCTTAGAAAGCTATATGTTTGCCGAAACCGAGCGCATCGTAAAACAAAAATCGCCACGCTACAAACACATTTACATTTGCTGGATAGGCGATTTTAACACAAAAATGCTCAAAATAATGCACTTTATCGGCGCAAAACCGTACAGAACGCACACCACGTTTAAAAAATCGTTTTAACAAAACCACGCCCAAAACCAGCCCTAAAACCCCAACCCACAACCCATGCCTTCATTTTCGCACCTGCACGTACACACCCAATACTCGCTACTCGATGGGCAAGCAAGCATAGAGGCACTCATGAAAAAAGCGCAAGCCGACAAAATGCGTGCCGTAGCCATAACCGACCACGGCAATATGTTTGGTGCTTTTGAAATGGTAAAAACCGCCAAAAAATACAACGTGATGCCCGTAATTGGTTGCGAGTTTTACATGGTTCACGACCGTTTTAATAAAAAATTTACCAAAGAAGCCCGAGACATTCGCCACCACCAACTGCTGCTGGCAAAAGACCAAAAAGGCTACGAAAACCTAAGCAAACTATGCTCGCTGGGCTACATAGACGGGCTGTATAGCAAGTGGCCCCGCATAGACAAATCGCTGCTGATGCAGTACAAAGAGGGTTTGATAGCCACCACTTGCTGCATTGGGGCGGAAATACCCCAAACCATACTTACACGAGGCGAAGAAGCCGCCGAAAAGGTTTTTTTGGAGTGGTGGAATATTTTTGGCGACGATTTTTACATCGAACTCCAACGCCACAACCTAACCAACATAAACGGCACGGGCATTAGCCAAGAGGACATCAACCAAATTTTGCTGAAATGGGGCAAAAAATACGGCGTGCCTGTGATAGCCACCAACGACTCGCATTATGTAAACGAAGACGACTACAACGCCCACGACATTTTGCTGTGCGTGAACACGGGCGAAAAACAGGCTACCCAAAAGGGCGATGGCAAGGGTTTTCGGTTTGGGTTTCCGAACAGCGAGTTTTACTTTAAAACCCAAGCACAGATGCTCGAGGTTTTTCAGGATATACCAGTGGTACTGGACAACACCAACCTGATTTTGGACAAAATTACGCCTCCTGTACTTACACGAGACGTTTTGCTGCCCAACTACACCATACCGCAGGGTTTTGTGAGCCAAGATGACTACTTACGCCACCTTACTTTTGAGGGCGCACGCCGCCGATACGGCGAAATTTCGCAGGACATTGTGGAGCGGTTGGAGTTTGAGCTGCAAGTGGTAAAAAACTCGGGCTATCCTGGGTATTTTCTCATTGTGCAAGATTTTATAGCCGCCGCCCGCAACCTCGGCGTGTGGGTAGGACCAGGGCGTGGCTCTGCCGCAGGCTCTGCCATTGCGTACTGCACGGGCATAACCAATGTGGACCCCATAAAATACGAGCTGCTTTTTGAGCGTTTTTTGAACCCCGAGCGTGTAAGTATGCCCGATATCGACATTGATTTTGACGACGAGGGGCGGGAAAAAGTGATAGACTATGTGGTGAAGAAATACGGCTACAACCAAGTAGCCCAAATTATAACTTACGGCACAATGGCGGCCAAAAGTTCAGTGAAGGACGTGGGCAGGGTGCTGGATTTGCCGCTAAACGAGGTGGATAAGATAACCAAGGCTTTCCCCGACAACCCCAAGGCAACGCTAAACGGCATTTTGGCGGAGGGCGACATTGCGCCTTACATCAAAGAGGAGCTAAACGCCGAGCAGCTTATGCAAGCCTATGAGTTTCGTAAAATGGCAATGGGCGATACGCCCCAAGCCCGAGTGCTGGAACTCGCCAAGCGGCTCGAGGGCTCGGTGCGAAACACTGGCACGCACGCCTGCGGCATTGTGATTACGCCCGACGACATAACCAAATACGTACCCGTAATACGCTCGAAAGAAACCAGCGACAGCACCGAAAGCCTGCTCCTAACCCAGTTCGAAAACTCGGCGATGGAAGACTCTGGCTTGCTAAAAATGGACTTTTTGGGGCTAAAAACCCTTACTGTGATGCGTGATGCCATTGAACTGATAAAAAAACGGCATAAAGTAAGCATAGATGTAGATGAAATACCGTTTGACGACAAAAAAACCTACGAGCTGTTTCAGCGGGGCGATACCACGGGCATTTTTCAGTTTGAGAGCTTGGGTATGCAAAAACACCTGCGCACCCTAAAACCCGATTGCCTCGAAGACCTCATAGCCATGAACGCCCTGTTTCGCCCCGGTCCGCTGGCGTATATCCCCGATTTTATTGATAGAAAAAACGGCAAAAAACCCATTACCTACGACCTGCCCGTGATGGAAAAATACCTCAAAGAAACCTACGGCATTACCGTGTATCAGGAGCAGGTGATGCGGCTGTCGCAGCTATTGGCTAACTTTACCCGAGGCGAAGCCGATACGCTGCGCAAGGCAATGGGTAAAAAGCAAAAGGCTACGATGGATAAAATGTTTGAGAAGTTTTTGGAGGGCTGCCACGCCAATGGACACAAACAGGAAGTGGTGAAAAAAATATGGAACGACTGGGAGGCTTTTGCGAGCTATGCCTTTAACAAGTCGCACGCTACGTGCTATGCGGTGGTGGCTTTTCAGACCGCCTACCTCAAAGCCAACTACCCAGCCGAGTATATGTCGGCGCTGCTCACGCACAATATGCAGGACATAAAAAAGGTTTCTTTTTTTATGGAGGAAACCAAGCGCATGGGCATACCCGTGCTGAACCCCGATGTGAACGAGAGCGGCATAAAGTTTTCGCCCAATGAAGTGGGTGCGGTGCGCTTTGCGCTTAGTGCCATGAAAGGCGTGGGCGAGGGTGCGGTGGGCAAAATAGTGGAGGAGCGGGAGGCAAATGGCAACTTTAAAAATATTTTTGATTTTGCATCTCGCATGGATTCTAAGGTGGTGAACAAACGCATACTCGAGAGCCTCATTTACGGCGGCGCATTTGATGGCGATGCCAGCATACACAGGGCGCAGTATTTTCATTTGCCCGAGGGCGATAGCCAAAACCTGATAGAAAAAGCCACAAAATACGGCGCAAAACTGCAAAATGAGAAAGCCTCGGCGCAAAACAACCTGTTTTTTGGTGGCGATGATGCCAACGGAAACACCATGAGTTTTTTGGAACCCAAACCGCCGCAATGCGAAGAATGGAACTTGATGGAAAAACTGAAATACGAAAAAGAGGTACTCGGTATTTATATTTCGGCGCACCCGCTGGATAATTATAGGCTCGAAATTGAGAATTTTTGTAGCTGTACCATAGACAAACTGCCCGAATTTGCGCAAAAAGACGTAATTATAGGCGGAATGCTCACCCAATACGCCGAACGCATGAGCATGAACAACAAGCCTTTTGCTACTTTTACGATAGAGGATTTTTCGGAGAGCATACAGCTCACTATTTTTGGGGAAACCTACCTAAAAATGAAGCATTTTTTGCAGGTAAATGGCAATATGCTGTGCGTAAGGGGCAAAATGCAGCCCCGATACAACAACCCGCAGGAGCTGGAACTGAAAGTAGAAAGCATAGAACTGCTATCGGGAATGAGGGAAAAACGGTTGCAAAAAATTACGCTCAAACTAAACCTATACGAAATAAACGCCGAGTTTATAGCCAGCCTAAAAGCCATTACGAACGCCCACAAAGGCAAGGTAGCCATGGCAATACACGTGCAAAACCCGAAAAACGACCAAGTATTGAGCATGGTTTCGGATACTTCGGTAACGGGCAGCACCGATTTTTTTAGGGCATTGGATAGTTTGCCGAGTGTAGAATATGCGATTAATTGAGCTATTTTTTATTTATTTTTCTTAAAAAAAACTGCGCAATGTGTTTTTTCGTACTTTTGTGTATAAATTTATTTACCACGTGTGAAAAAAAAAGGATAAAAACACTTTTATTTCCAAATAATTTACTAATTTTACAATATATATTGGTTCGCAAAACTTTGGCACAATAGTAGCAGCAAATATACATATAACCTAAAACCACGACATGAAAAAAATACTTACCATACTCAGCGTTTCTTTGCTTTTGGGCAACCTTGCAGTGGCACGCCACACGGTAGCTGCGCCCCGCACGCCCACCCAACCCGACGAATGCGCCACGGTAAACGCCCTTTTGAAGGACGAAATACGCCTAAACTGCTACCCAAACCCGTTTAGGGGCGAAACAAACATCAGCTACCACGTGGGCGCAGAAACGAAAGTAACCATAAAAATATACAACGCCATAGCCCAAGAAGTGCGCACCATCGTAAACGAAGTGCAGCCCGAAGGCGACTACCAAATAGACTGGAACGGCGAAGCCAACAGCGGCTACCGTGCGCCACAAGGCACTTACTTTTTGCGTGCGCAGATTGGAAACCAGTTTGTAACCAAGCAAATTTTGATGCTAAAATAAACAATTTTGAACAAAATAGAAAACCTGCGCCACTTCGTGGCGCAGGTTTTTTGTTCGTTTATTTATACAAAATGCACCCAATTATCCAAACCTTTGCGCAGGCAGAAACGCAACTTTTTGTACAAGCGCAGGCGTACAGCCCAACCCAAAACTTGGCGTTAAAATAACCAAAATGCACCCAATTATTCAAACCTTTACGCAGGCAGAAACGCAGCTTTTTGTACAAGCGCAGGCGCACAGCCCAACCCAAAACTTGGCGTTAAAATACAGGAACAAATACAGCTTCGACCTAAAAATTGTAGCGAGTATGCTGGCTATTTGGCAAAAAATGGAAGCCAAACTTCCGTTTTTTAGAGAGAAACAATGTCTTTTTACCCAAAAAATGTACGAGCAAAGCACCGACCAACTGATGGCGCAGTTCAAACAAAGTTTGGTGGTAAAGGGCGAAAGTCTGCTGGATTTGACGGCTGGTGCGGGCGTAGATGCTTATTTTTTGGCACAAAACTTCGAGCGGGCGCACCTTTTGGAGCAAGACCCAACGCATTTTGAGCTGCTAACCCACAACTTTGGGCTGCTGGGCGTAACCAATGCTACTTTTTACGAAAATACCGCCGAAGCGTTTTTGAGCCAAAACCCAGCGCCTTTTTCTGCCATTTACATAGACCCCGACCGCCGTGCGCTGGTACAAAAAGCCGTGCAGCTCGCCCACTGCTCGCCAAACATTTGTGCCTTGCTCCCACAGCTTTTGCGCCTCAGCCCACACATTTACCTAAAAACCTCGCCGCTCATAGACCTTACCGCCGCCTGCCTCGAGCTGAACCAAAAAGTAGCGCAAATTTGGGTCATCGCCCTGCAAAACGAAGTAAAAGAAATTTTGTTTGAACTAAATAGCGAAACCAACGCCCAACCCAAGGTTACGGCGGTAAACCTATCCAAAAGCGGTGAAGCCCACACATTTTGCACCCCAAAAACTGCCATAGCACCGCCCTTCGCCACATCGGCAAAATACCTATACGAACCCAACGCCAGCATCATAAAAGCGGGCTTAGTACCCGCCTTAGCCACACATTTTGGGTTGGAAATGCTGCACAAAAATACCGCTTACTTGGTATCACAGTGCGAACAAAAAGATTTTTTTGGGCGCAGTTTTTCGGTGCTGAACCAGCTCAAATACCAGCCAAAACACCTTGTTAAGCAGCTAAAAGAACTCGACATTTCGCAAGCCAACATAGCCGCACGAAACTTTTACGACAAGCCCGACGAGCTGTTTAAAACACTAAAACTAAAACCTGGCGGCGACGTTTACCTGTTTTTTACCACCGATTACCAAAAAAATGCTTGGTGTTTTGTGTGCCAAAAAACCGAACTTACTCCTCCACCACACGCAGCCTAACCTCGCCCACGCTCACATTCATGGTTTTATCCATGGCTCTATAATTGATGGTGTGCAAGCCCACGGGCAACGAAATCGGCGATTTAAACGATTGCTCTACGCCATTATCCACCTGAAAAAACGTATCCTCCACATTCGTTTTGTCGTCGCTGGCTATGATATACAGCTTACAATACTTGGGTACACGCAGGTACGACTCGCCGTTTAGGGTGTCGGTAGCCAGCACATTGGTACTCAGTTGGTAGTTCATTTCGGGCGTTACATCGTCGTTAAAAAACGACTTCTCCACCGTTTTCACATTGCCTATATTATCCGTAGCAGTTACGATAAGCCGTATAAAACCCTTATCTTTCAACGTAAATTTATCCTTGTATTTCTGAAAATCGCCGTTGTTTACCTTATAAAACACCTCTTTTATTTGCGAAAGTTCGTCTTCGGCGGCTATCATAATGGTGGTTTTGGGCGAAATAAAAAGCGTATCTCTGGTATTAAATTGCGGACCTATCAGGCTTAGTTCGCAGGTAGGTACTTGGTTATCTACCACAATATTAAGCACTTCGTATTTATTTATGCTTGCATTGCCTACGCTGTCGGTGGCGTAATAGTTTAGGGTTTGCTGCTTCTTTTTCGAGTCCAAAAAGAAAGGCTGCGTGTATGCCCTCGGGGGCGTGCCATCTATGCTATACGCTATGGCTGCCACGCCCGATTTGTTGTCGGTGGCATCTATGGCTATGGTTGTTTTTTCGGAGATGTATATATTGTCCGAAATAAATTTAGTGCCATTAATCGTATATCGGGCGTAGGCTGGCACATTGTCGGTATAAAAAGTGTATGCCTTTGTAGCCTCTCTGTTGCCCACTTTATCGGTGGCGTAATAGGTAATGGTGTGCGTGCCGTCGCTCAACGCACCTGCGGCTATGGGCGTGGTGTAGGGCAAAAAAGTAGTGCCATCTAAGGTATAGTACAGCTCTTTTACGCCCGAAAGTTGGTCTTCGGGTTGTAGTTTTATAAGCACATCGGTACCCACAGTGTTGGCTATGAAGTTGCCTTGCTTGCTTACTTGTGTGGTGGGCGGGCTGGCATCTATGGTAAACTGCGTGGTTTTGGGCGTTTCTACATTGCCTACTTTGTCCGTGCTATAATAGCTAAGTGTGTAGCTGCCTTGGTTTTTTAGCACAATGGGTTGCTTGTACGGCACAAAATTGGTGTCGTTTATGGCATAAAAAGTACTTTTTGCGCCCACCATATCGTCTTTTGTTTGTAGGTTAATGCTCAAACCGTCGGCAAAATAAGTATTTTGGGCATTCACTATTTTTTGGGCTTTTTCGTCAAAAATGTGTGTGGTTGTGGGTGCTGTGCCATCTATGCGTATTTCGTAAAAGGCTTCGGGCGTACCCGTGCCTTTTTGTATTTTTATTTGGTAAATGCCCATTTCTTGCAGCACCACGGGGTTCTGAAACTTAGGCGGTTGCTGGTTGTTGAGCCTGATTGGGCTGGGCGAAGTGGGCGTATTTATCAATAACCCAAAACCCAAGTTGGGTGCGGTGTAGTAGTTGCCCACGCTGTCCACGTAGCTGGTTTTTTTGTGGGTACTCGGGTTTTGGGCTGCTATCTGGCTACAAAAAAATGTAGCTAATAGTAGTAAGTATAATGCGTTATTTTTCATGGCAAATTTTTATGAATAGCTTATTTATTAACTTTTTTGTACCGCACCCGAGGCGTATATACGTAAATGGGTATGCCACCAATCGGTACGCTGTACATGGGCAGGGCTACGTTGTCTTCGCCCACGCAATAAAAAGTTACGTTGTTGTTTTTCATGCCGTAGTTGTATAGCTGAATGTCTATGGCAGAAAGTCGCTCTTTTTCCGTAACCGAAAATCGGGTGCTTTGCCATTCTTTGTTTTTACTAATGACTATTGGCTGCCCATTTTTCGAAACCGAAAAAACGTGGATATTCCCGCCATTGTCATAGTCAAAATTATATACGCTAAAACCGATGGTGCGCTCGTTGTTTATATAAGGATAAAAGTGCGATATGCTGTTCGGATTGGTGTTCATACGAAAACAAATTTCGTAGGCGAATAGGTAGCCGCCCTCCAAGGGCTTGTTGCTCTCTCGGTCGCTGCTGGCAAAAAAGTGGTACAAATTGCCGTCGTCGCCCGCAATGCCTTCTACCACTACCTTAAATACGTAGGCGTTATATTCCTTCGAAAACTCGCCGTCTCGTGGGCTAAACGGACCGAAACTGTACCACACGCCGTCGTATTCGGTTTCTGCACCAAAATCTTTGTAGTCCAGCACCACGCCGCTTTTGTAGTTCCGCACGGGGTTGGTTTCTCGGGCATCGGGGTTGGAGTACGCACCCTTGCCGCCCACCACCGAAAATCGGGTGTTGGTATTGAACACGCCCTGCATTTCGTCGTACATTCCGCCAGACGAAGGGTCAAAAACCCTGATGTAAAACGGCTCGGTGCGGGTACTGGGTACGGTTACAAACACCACCTGCGAAAAATCATCGTCGCCCCAGTCGGTTTGCGCATACCGCCCAAAATTAACCAGATACTCCATATTTTGCTCATCGCCCGGGAAACGCTGTGCGTAGCCCATGCCAGCCACAAGCATTAAAGTTAGTAAAGTAAGTATTTTTTTCATGTTGTCATTTGATTAAAAAAGTTTTTTCTCCGCCGATTAGTTTTTTTTCACCTTGTTTGTTCACGCCCTCCACAATTAATTTTACGGTATAATTACCCGATTTTTCAAAACTGTGGTACAAAATTTTTCCGCAGCTATATGTTCCATCTCCAAAATTCCAGTAATATTCTTTTAGCTCAAAATCATTGTCTATAAAACTGTTTGAACCATCGAAATAGCCCGTTTTTTTCGTAATTTGGGCATCTATGCCCACCATATCTGTTAGGTAAATGGTTTTAGTAGTTTCCGTGGTCAAAAAATATTCTTTTATCGGCGTAGCTGTTTCTGTTTTGAGCTGTACATCGTATATGCCGTAGGTTTTAAAACAATGCTCTACACTTACGCCTTTTTTTATCGTTCCGTCGCTAAAATACCAAGTATATTGCGTGGGCAGCCCCTTGGGGTCTATTTCTAAATCCAGGCTCACGCACAGTTTTTGGGGTACATCTGGCTGAAAGGTAATGGCATTGCTCACGAACATTTGCTGCGCCGCACAGGGCGGCGACACCGCTTTGGGAGCAGGGCTAAAACACCAAAAACTGATGTAAAGAAAATAACCAATATCGTTCAAAAATAACATATATTTTTATCGTTAAATTGTTTACCTTTGTAAAGTTAATACTTTATTTCAATATCACATAAAATATTATCAAATTATTTTCTATGAGTAAGTTTTTATTATTATTTTTTGTGTTTTTTGCCAATCATATTTTGGCACAAAGTCCGTTTACACCGTATTTTAGCGACCAAAAGCTAAGAAATGGCTACATAAATGCCATAGTACAAGACGAAAACGGCTTTATAGGCGTGGGCACGGAGGCTGGATACGATAAGTTGCTGCACAATTTTGTAAATTATAGCCGAAACCAAGGCTTGGCAAATGAGACCGTAACGGCGGCTTATAAAAGCAAAATGGGTACGCTTTGGCTGGGTACTTCGAGCGGTATTTTGTATAAATACGACAGAAATACAGATAAATTTGTGTGGCAAAAATTTACAAAACCTCTTAATCAACGCATCACTCAAATTTTTGAGGACAAGCAAAGCAACCTCTGGTTGGTTTGTAAACAAGGAATTTTGGTGCGCATATCGGACAAAGTGCCTACAATTTTTCGGTTCGAAAACAACCAAATAAACGATTGCTTGCTTTACAACAACCAACTTTTGGTGGCGCTGAACAACCACCTTTGCTTGGCTACGGTATCTAAAAACAGGTTAAAGTATGTAAGCATAGCGGGTTTAAACGACCATTTTACGAGCCTTGAACCCAAAAAAAATGGGCGTGGCTGGTACGCAGGTACGAAAGAAAACGGCGTTTTTGACTTTGAAAATGAATTTTCTTACCAAAAAATTACGACCAACAATGGCTTGGCAAGCAACCAAATTACGGACATTAAGCAACTACAATACCGCACCGTAAACCAAACCACAAAAACCGAGCTTTGGGTGGCTACCAACCTTTCGCTGCACAAAATAGAACCCGAAACGGGCAGCTACCAAACCGTGAGCGACTACGCAAGCAGCCAGTTTTTTGGGTCGGGCAAGCCGAATATACTCTTTTGCGACCAACAAAACAACCTATGGATAGGTACGTATGGCAATGGTTTGTACCTGTTTGAGGGCGATGTGATGCAGCCCAAAAATACGGCACTAAAAAACATCAAACACCTGCTCGCCCTACCCAACGGATATTTGGCGGCTACGGATTTATCGCTGGATTTTGTGGATAAGGATTTTGCAAAAACCACGAAAATACCTTTTTTCGAAAACAAAAACATAAGCTCATTAACCCAAGATACCGCCAACAATTGCATTTGGGTAGGCACAACCACCAACGGTTTGTTTGCGATAAATAGCCTAAATTTTGGGTTGATTTCGGACATTGAAGCCATTCAACTGCTGCCCTCGCAGCACATAAACGACCTAAAAACGGATACAAAAGGCGGACTTTGGATAGCCACCAGCAGCGAGGGTTTGTTTTATGCGCACCCAAAACGAAGGGCGTTTTACAAAATTTCGGTAGCCAACGGCTTGGCAAGCAATACGATAAGTGAAATAAGTTTGCAACCCAACAACGACCTGTATGCCGTGGTAAAAGGACAGGGCATTGTGCTGATACGCAACAATGAACAAAGCCAAGGCGCAAAAATTACGCCCATTGCAAACACCGATACCTTGGACGTGCTGCAAATGACGGGTTACAAAAATTCTTTGATTGTGTGTACCGCCAACGCAGGCGTAATTAGCCTAAAAAACAACCAGCCAACGCCTTTTTTTGAAGACAATAAGTACATTGGGTCTAAGAACATCAATGGCGTTTTTTTTAATGAAAAAAGCAATAAGCTGTGGTTTGTAGCCAAAAAAGGACTCATAAAATACGACCCAACACAAAATCCAGTATGCAATTATTACAAAATAAATACGCAGGCGGAACTAACGGCACGTAGCATTTGCTTTGCTGTACCCGACGACAATACGTTGTTTTTGGGGTGTGAAACTGGGGTGTGGCAGTACAAACCCCAAAACGATGGTGCGGTGATGAGGCAACCCAAGACGAGCATTACAAGCATTTTGGTAAATGATAAATCCGTCGGGGATTTGGGTGCGCCGTTTAGCATAACCAATGGCAGCAATACGGTTTTGATAACCTGTTTTTTGTTTAATTATAGGTTGCAGAGCCGCAACATTTATGAATTTACCCTAAAAAACGAAGACCACGAGTGGCGCACAAAAGGCAAAGAAAGTACGGTAAAATACAACAATTTGCCCTCGGGTAATTATATTTTTACGGCAAAAGGCATAGGTGAAAATGGTTTTTTGGAGGGTAGCACGTGCAGCATACGGTTTGTGATTAATAGCCCGTTTTATAGGCAGTGGTACTTTTTTCCGATATGCCTGCTCATTTTGTTTTTCCTTACGATTTCTACGTATTTTGTATCCGAAAAAATAAATGTATCTAAACTACAAATTGCTACCCAAAACCTTAGCGAGCAAGTAGCGACTTTGGAAAAGGAGCTGAATGAACGTGAAAATGCCACCGAAATACTGGAAAATCAGAACAAGGAATTGGTACAAAAAACCATGAAACTGGACATAATAAACCAACAACTAAGCAGTAATATAAACAAGCGAACAGAAGAGGCAAACGAAGCCAGCCAAGATTTTGCGAACTATGTATATCGCACCTCGCACGACCTAAACGGACCGATAGCGCGCATAGAAGGCTTGGTGAACCTGTACAAAACGCTGCAAAATACGGCTTATTTGACCGATAACATAGATATACCTGTGAAGGATTTGCGCCAGCGGTTTGATACGCTGCACGACATTGTGAAAATACAGGAATATACGCCCAAAATAGAAAGCATAAACTTAGATGAACTGATAAATGCTAAGATTAAGCAGTTTGACAGCGACGATAATTTGATTAAAATATGGGATAGAAATAAAAATCCGCAAATAATAATTAACAATAAAATAAAGGGCAACATAAAAACAGACCAGTATATTTTGAACATTGTGCTGGAAGAACTGCTGAAAAACATTATGCAGCATTTTGCGGCAAAAACACGCCTTATTATTCAGATATTAGCCACCGAAACCGAAACCGAGTGGCACATAGAGGTGATAGACAACGGCATAAAAATACCGCAAGAGGTACAAACACACATGTTTACAATGTTTTATAAAAAGGGTACTTTGGGCGGGCTGGGCGTGGGGCTTACCAAAGCCCGCAACTGTATGCGCCGTGCCGATGGCAACCTACTGTTCGACCCAAAGCCGAGCGACTTGGGCTTAAATACCTTTTGTGTAATCGTAAAAAAACCAATAGTGCGCTTTGGTGTTTAATGTAAAATGTTTGTTTTTAGTAAAAAGATGGGCAAAAATTTGTATTTTTGCAACATAGCTGCTACAAAACTTGTTTTACTAAAAATTTAGCATACACACTTGCGTACCCAATGACCGAAAACCCACAAATGAGCCAAGAAATAGGCGACGAAATAGCCCAATTACTACAAAATTATAGCGAATTAACGCCCGTAGTGCGCAGCTCCAAAGATTTTTCTTCGGACCAAGAGGTGCGCTGGTGCCCTGGCTGCGGCGATTACTCCATACTCAAGCAGGTGCAAACCGTGCTACCCAAGCTGGGCTACCAACCCCACGAGGTGGTGTTTGTTTCGGGCATCGGCTGCTCGTCGAGGTTTCCGTATTATATGAATACCTACGGCATACACAGCATACACGGCAGAGCCACCGCCGTAGCCACGGGCTTAAAAATAACCCGCCCCGACCTATCGGTGTGGGTTATAACTGGCGACGGCGATGCGCTATCCATCGGCGGAAACCACACCATACACCTCATAAGGCGCAATGTGAACCTAAACGTGCTGCTGTTCAACAACCAAATTTATGGCTTAACCAAAGGGCAATACTCGCCCACCTCGGAGCTGGGCAAGGTAACCAAAAGCACGCCCATGGGCAGCGCCGACGAGCCGTTTAACCCGCTATCGCTGGTGCTGGGCGCAAACGCCACCTTTATAGCCCGCAGCCTCGACCGTGACCCCAAACACCTACAAGAAATGATAGCCAGAGCCGATGCGCACCAAGGCACTTCGTTCTTAGAAATTTACCAAAACTGCAATGTGTTCAATGACGGCGCATTTGAGAGCTTTACCGAAAAAACCACCAAAGACCACACCACCATAAAGCTCGAGCAAGGCAAACCACTCGTTTTTGCAGGCGGTACAAAAGGCATAAAACTAAACGGATTAACGCCCGAAATAGTGAGCCTCGAGGGCAATGAGGCAGCCAGCTCCGACCTGTGGATACACGACGAAAACGACTACCTAAAAGCCACCATGCTGTGCCGCTTTTTTGATATGCCCGACGCAAACCACCCCACGCAAACAATGCCCCGCCCCGTGGGCGTAATTTACCAGCACAACCGCACCTGCTACAACGACGCAGTAAACGACCAATTGCGCCTGGCTACGCACCAAAAAGGCATCGGAAACCTGAACGCACTCATACAAGGCAACGAAACCTGGACCGTATAAACGATGCACATCTGCCTTTTTGTGTCTTGGTACAAAACGCCCAGCACGCCCATGTACGGCTCTTTTTTTGAGGAACAGGCACGTGCATTGCGCCAAGAAAACCACAAAGTAGGCATCTTTTACCCGAGCTACTACAATTTTTCTAACCCCAAACAGGCGCAGGGTTTTACGCACCAAAACGACCACGGGCTGCCCACCTACGCCATACAATACAAAAGCCCCGTGCCACGCTTTACGGCGTTGGGCTACCTTTTTTTTTGCAGAAAAGCCCTAAGCGCATTCCGAACCTACATAAAAAACGAAGGAAAACCCGACGTAATACACGCCCATAGCTGCTTTTTTGGTGGGCTGGTGGCACGCTACATTTCCCGAAAAACGAACATACCGTACATACTCACAAAGCATTACAGCGACCTTATTTATAAAAAGAAATTCTTTTTGGTGGACGTGGTTTTAGCCAAACACATCATAAACAAGGCTAAAAAAGTAATAGCAGTAAGCAACGGCTATGCCCAAAACATGGCGCAAAAGCTCGAGCTGCCGCAAGCTACTTTTACGGTAATACCCAACTTGGTAAACCCGATTTTTTTAGCCGAAAAAATGGTGGAAAAGCCCCACAAAACCGAGCAATTTCGTTTTTTAACCGTTTCGTTTATAGACAAACGCAAGAACATTCCACTGATATTACAGGCTTTTGCCCAGTTTTTAGCCCTACACAGCCACGCTACCCTGCGGGTGTGCGGCACTTACGGCGATTTGTTGCCCGAGTTGGAGCAGCTTTGCCATGAGCTTGGCATAAGCCGCCAAGTCGGTTTTTCTGGCACCGTAACCCGAACCCAGCTTGTGGCAGAATACCAGCAGGCAAATTGCTTTTTGTTGGCGAGCCAATACGAGAGTTTTGGGGTGGTGCTGATAGAG
The DNA here is from genome assembly GCA_043765195.1 of Bacteroidota bacterium. GTDB lineage: Bacteria > Bacteroidota > Bacteroidia > UBA7662 > JAYUJN01 > JAYUJN01. Next base: position 34,721 of record JAYUJN010000004.1, read on the forward strand.
GCACTGGCGATGGGTTTGCCGATTATTAGCACCAATAGCGTGGGTCCGCAAGACATTATCAACGACAAAAACGGCGTGCTTACCCAAGATTTTGAGGTAGCTACTTTTTTTAATGCCATGATGCACATATACGAAAACTACCACAAATACCCGCCAGCAGACCTGCGGAAGGAATGCGCCGCCAATTTTTCGAGCCCAAAAATAGCCCAGCTACTGCTAAACACCTACCAAGAAGCGATAAAAGCATGAGCAGTTTCAGGTTTTTTGTAGCCGTATTTAAAATTGGTGGGTCGTTTTTATTACAGCATTTATGCGTATCTTTGTAACTAACACACGCCAAAACATTGTTTTTTAGCCCCAAAAAAATGAATAAAAATATAGACACACTCCAACAGAAAATAACGGAAGCAAAACTCGGCGGCGGCAAAAACCGCATAGATGCCCAGCACAAAAAGGGCAAGCTCACGGCTCGGGAGCGCATAGATTTGCTGCTGGACAAAGGCAGTTTTGAGGAAATAGGTATGTTTGTAACGCACCGCTGCACCGATTTTGAGATGCAAAACCAACAGTATTTGGGCGATGGCGTAATTACGGGCTACGGCACAATACACGGGCGTTTGGTGTATGTTTTTTCGCAAGATTTTACGGTTTTTGGTGGCTCGCTTTCGGAGAGCTATGCCCAAAAAATATGCAAAATAATGGATTTAGCACTCAAAACTGGTGCGCCGCTCGTGGGCTTAAACGACAGCGGCGGCGCACGCATACAAGAGGGCGTGGTTAGTTTGGGCGGCTATGCCGATATTTTTTATAGAAATACGCTGGCGAGCGGCGTAGTGCCGCAAATTTCGGCAATTATGGGTCCGTGTGCGGGCGGGGCGGTGTATTCGCCTGCGCTCACCGATTTTATTTTGATGGTAGAAAAAACCAGCTATATGTTCGTAACGGGACCCGAAGTGGTGAAAACCGTAACCCACGAAACGGTGAGCAGCGAGGATTTGGGCGGTGCGCACACCCACGCCACCAAAAGCGGCGTAACCCATTTTGCGTGCCAGCACGAGGTGGAGTGCATTATGCGCATCAAGCAATTACTGAGCTATATGCCGCAAAACTGCCACGAAGATGCGCCAAGTTTGGCATACAACAACGAAAGTGGCTCTGAACTCCGCCCGAAATTAAACGAAATAATACCCGAAAACCCCAACCAACCCTACGACGTGAGGGACGTGATAGCGGAGGTAGCCGATGCGGATTCTTTTTTGGAAATCCACGAGGATTTTGCCGAAAATATTGTGGTGGGCTTTGCTCGGGTGGGCGGGCGCAGCGTGGGCATAGTAGCCAACCAGCCCGCCATTTTGGCGGGCGTTTTGGACATACATTCCAGCGTAAAGGGCGCACGCTTTGTGCGGTTTTGCGATTGTTTTAACATTCCGCTGCTGGTTTTTGAAGATGTTCCTGGGTTTTTGCCAGGCACCGACCAAGAATGGAACGCCATAATAACCAACGGAGCCAAACTGCTTTATGCCTTTTGTGAGGCGACCGTGCCACGCATTACGGTGATAACCCGCAAAGCCTACGGCGGCGCATACGACGTAATGAACAGCAAACACATAGGTTGCGACGTGAATTTGGCGTACCCAAATGCCGAAATAGCGGTGATGGGCGCAAAGGGCGCAGCAGAAATTATTTTTAAAAATGAGATAGCCCAAGCCGAAAATCCAGCCGAAAAACTATCGGAAAAAGTGGCGGAATACACCCAAAAGTTTGCCAATCCGTACCAAGCAGCCGCCCGAGGCTATATAGATGAAGTGATAGAGCCAGCCCAAACCCGCTCGAAAGTAATGGCAGCCCTAAAAATGCTGGAAAACAAAGCCGTGCCACGCCCCAACCGCAAACACGGAAACCTACCATTGTAACCGATTTTGCCCCAAATTACTTAAATGCTCGAAAACCAAAACCTGTACTTGCGTGCCACCGAACCCACGGATTTAGACATTTTATTTGAGTGGGAAAACAACCCCGAGTGGTGGAGCGTTACTGAAACGAGGCAACCTTTTTCGAGGTTTATACTCAAACAATACCTCGACTCGGCGCACCTCGATATTTATACCAACAAACAAATACGGCTGGTCATCGTAGAAAAAAGTACGGAGCTGCCCATCGGTTTTGTGGATTTATACGATTTTGAGCCGCAGCACCACAGGGCGGGCGTGGGCATACTCATTGCCCCCAAGCACAAACAAAACCTTGGGTTCGCTACCCAAACCTTAGAAATAGTGTGTAATTATGCCTTTGAAATGATAGAAATGCAGCAGCTCTACGCCTACATAGATACAGAAAATGCGGCAAGTTTGCAGCTTTTTAGCAAGTGTGGGTTTGTGCAAGCGGGCGTTTTGAAACAATGGCTTAGGTACAAAAAAAGATGGATAGACGTAGCCGTTTTACAAAAAATAAACAACTAAAATGAAAAAACCCCTGATTTTAATATCCAACGACGACAGCATTTACGCCTCGGGCATAGCCGCTTTGGTGGAGGCACTCGAGCCCTTTGGCGAGCTTATCATTGTAGCCCCCGACAGCCACCAATCGGGCATGGGACACGCAGTTACGGTGGGGCGCACGCTCACCTACGCCTCGGGCGCACACGTTTTTCCGTTGCACCAGAGCTACCACACCAGCGGCACGCCCGTGGATTGCGTCAAGCTCGGGCTCGATAAAATCCTCGACCGCAAGCCCGATTTAATCGTTTCGGGCATCAACCACGGCTCTAATTCTTCGATAAACGTCATTTATTCGGGCACGATGGCAGCCGCCATCGAGGGCGCAGTTTCGGGCATACCCAGCATTGGTTTTTCGCTCTGCGATTTTAGCCCAGATGCCGATTTTAGCCTCGCCAAACAAGTAATCGCCCAAATTGTACCCAAAATACTCGAAACTGGCTTACCAATCGGCGTGGCACTTAATGTAAACATACCCAAAATAGACATAGAAAACTACAAAGGCATAAAAATAAGCAGGCAAGCCACCGCCCGCTGGTCCGAAAACTTTGAGCAACGAACCGACCCCTACGGCAGAAACTACTACTGGATGGTGGGAAAATTTATACTCAACGACCAAGGCACGGACACCGACGAATGGGCTTTGGCAAACGGCTACACCAGCGTAGTGCCAGTACACACCGACCTTACCGCCTACGAAGCCTTAGAAAACCTGCGAAAAATAGATTTTTAAACGGCTGTTATTCGAAACCGAACAGCGATTTTACTTCTGCCAAATTTTAAAAATTTGGCAGAAGTGAACCTAAAACAACTCAACTTAGTAGCGCAAAACTACGCTTTTTTATAGAAAAATACGTTACAGCATGCAACCATTTTACTTCTGCCGAATTTTTAAAATTTGGCAGAAGTGAACCTAAAACAAGCCAATTTATTGCCGAAAACTACGCTTTTTTGAGCGTAATTACCGTAATTTCGGGCATGATGCCCACCCTACCCGGGAAACCCAAAAAGCCAAAACCCCTATTTACGTACAAATACCGCTCTTTTTCGGTGTAAAGGTCAGCCCACTCGGGGTATTTCCATTGCACGGGGCTAAACTTAAGCCAGCCTGGGATTTCTACGCCAAACTGCATACCGTGCGTATGCCCCGAGAGCGTGAGGTGAATTTTTTGGCTAAAATCCAGCACTTCGCCCCGCCAATGCGAAGGGTCGTGGCTCATAAGTATGTTGAACGCCTGCTTGGTTGCGCCCCGAAAAGCCTTGCTCAAATCGCCGTACTGCGGAAAAGGCGGCTTCCCCCAGTTTTCTACGCCCACCAAATTAATTTGCTGCCCGCTTTTTTGCAAAGTTCTATGCTCGTTTAGCAAAATATCAAAACCCATACTGCGGTGCATTGCAATGAGTTTTTGCAAATTATTTTCCTTTTCCACCGCACTATCCCAGTTGATATAATCGCCATAATCGTGGTTTCCGAGTATAGAAAAAACGCCCATCGGGGCTTTCAACCTCGAAAAACTATTTTTCCACGGCTCGAGCTCCGTGGCTATGTTGTTCACAATGTCGCCCGTAAACAAAATTACGTCGCTTTTTTGGTCGTTTACAAGGTCTATGCCATGCTCCACGGCTGCTTTGTTGTCAAAACTACCCGAGTGAATATCCGAAATTTGGGTAATCGTAAAACCGTCAAAAGCGTCGGGCAAGTCGGCAAAACTGATGCTGCGGCGCACTATTTTATAATTATATTTGCCTTTTGTAACGCCGTAAGCCACCGCCCCCAGCATGATAGCGCCCACGCCCGTGGCTAATTGGGCTATAAATTTTCGGCGTTCGTGCAAAAAACCGTTGGTGTTCGCCCCAATTATTTTTTTGCCAATGCCCTCCAAAACCCGAAAGCCATCTTCGCCCAAAAGCACAAATGCCATAAAAAGTTTGGCGATGTACACCGCAAATATTACAGCCGAAATGAGCGTAAACTGCTGAATACCAGCATTTTTTTTGAAAGTAGCCATGCTGTAAACCAGCCAAACCATGAGCAAAAGGCTAACGAGCCAATAGGCGTAATGTGCGGTATTTTTATGTACAGATTTGGATACTATGGTTTTTACGGCTTGGTAAGCGTATAAATCTATGATAAATAAAAAGGTAATAAGTACTATGGTGCGGACGAAATATTCTGGTTTCATTGGTTTTTGGTGCTTTTTAGGGCAAGTGGATTGAACTATAAAACCAAATCTGCGCCTAAAAAGTTTGTTGTGCCAAAACGAATTGTGCCGTAGTACGGCTGCGATGCTCCATGAGTATGTTTTGGTTTGCGGTAAGTTCTGCTATGATTTGGGGCTGAAAGTGCCTTATGTTCAATAAATGTAGGTTTGTGGTGGTTTTTATGTCAAAAATTTGGTGCAAATCGGCTATAAATGGCTGAATTTTAAAGCCATCGTTGTCGGTACAAATGGCAAAATAACGTGCGGTGTTTTGGGTAAGGTGCGCCCTGATGCTGTATTTTTGCAAATGTGCATAAATGGTAGCGAGCTGTGCTTCTTCTATGAAAGCAAGGTCGTTGGAGTGAAAATAGAGCAAAATTTGGTCTTTTTTCAGGATAATGCACGGAATATGTAGCTGCGCAGGCGCTTGCTCGTGGATTAAAGTACCGAGTTTTGTGGGTTCTAAAAAGGAGCGCACCTCCAGCGGAATGTTTTTTATTTGGAGCGGGTGTACGGTTTTTGGGTGGATAACCGATGCGCCGTAGTAGGTCAGCGAAATGGCTTCTTGGTAGCTTAGTTCGTTTATTTTTTGGGCAAAAGCGAACAGTTTTGGGTCGGCATTTAGCACGCCAGCCACGTCTTTCCAAATGGTTACTTGGGTGGCTTGCAGGCAGTGTGCGAGTATGGAGGCGGTAAAATCCGAGCCTTCTCGCCCCAGTGTGGTGGTGAGCGTACTGTCGTTGGCTCGGGCTATAAAGCCCTGCGTAACCACATTTTGGGTGCGGAGCTGTGCGGCTACGGGCTCGAGGGCTTTTTGGGTGGCTTGCCAGTTTATGCTTGCGTTTCGGTGGTTGTGGTTGGTTATTAGGTAGTTACGAGCATCTATCCAAGTGTTTTTATAGCCCAAAAAATTTAGGTAGTGGCTTATAATGTGCGTAGCCAGCAGCTCACCAAAACAAATTATTTGGTCGTAGTGGAGGTTGTAGCTGGCTACTGGCGGCTGCGCCACCAGTGCGCCCAGCATATCCAGCCACACTTGGGTGGAGGCTGCGAGGTCGCTTTTTTGGTCGGCGGTAAGGTCTAAGCCGTGTATAATGTTTAAGTGATAGGCAGCCACCGCCTCGCAGTGCCTTCGGCACTGCGAGGCATCGTTTTTGTACCAAGTTTCTATTATTTTTTCTAATTCGTTGGTGGTTTTACCCATCGCCGACACCACAATGAGCAGCCGATCCTGCGCAAAAAGCGTAAGCACGTGGTGTACATTTTTTAGTGCGTCGGCACTTTTTACCGATGCACCACCGAACTTAAATACCCGCATCTCAAAAATTATATTCGTCGGGCTTGTCGGCAGTCCACACTATTTTTATGTCTTTTTTAGAAATAAACACAAATTTCAGCGGGTTTGGGTACAAAACCAAGCGCAACGAAAGTATTTTATCGCCCTCATTTTCGTTAAAAACCACGCCTTGCTCGGGGTTCACGTCATAATCGTCTTCGTTTACCACACTTGGCGTGTAATTTTTGGCTACATAAGCCGTGCTTACCAGCACCTCGCTGCTGGGCAGCAGTTGTTTGTGTATTTTGTGCGCTATTTCTTCTATGCCTTTGCTGTATCTTTCGTTGAATGTATCTTCAAAATCGGTGATTTCGTCCTCCAATTCGTCGTACTCGGGCGCATTGTACGATACCTTTGCTATTTGGTTTCGTAGCTCTATGAGGTCTAATAGGTCGGCGTTTATTTTTTTAAAATTCATTTGTACAAAAATGGTTTTAGGTGTATTTTATTGGTTTTATGGGCAATTTTGTGTAACCAAGGCTTGTGCGAGTGCATTGCCCAGCATTACAGAGTATTTAAAATCGTCGCAGGCTGCCTGCGCATCGCCTAAGCCGAGCTTGGCTTTGCCCCTTATTTGGTAGTAATATTTGCCAAACGGATTTATTGCTATGGCTTTATTTATTGCCTCGAGTGCCGCCTGAAACTTTTTTTCGTCCAGCAAATCGGCTGCTTGGTTGTAAAAATCGGCTTGGGTGGGGCATTTTCCGTCGTTTAGCACAAAAGCAACGGGCAACGTAAAAAAACTGCGCACCGCTGCGCCCTCCACCATGGCGGGTATCCATTGGGCATCGGTGAGGCGCACAAGGCGCATTGCCTCGGCTGCCAGCAGCGAATCCACGGCGTTTTTCACCTCCAAACTATCTATTTTGCCATCGGCTTGTATGCAAAAACGCACCAAAACAGTGCCTTGCTCGCAGTTTTCTTTGGATTTTACTGGATAGTTTAAATTTTGCGCCACAAACTGAAAAAGCAGTTCTTGTCCGCCATTGAACTCTGGCAGCGTATTTTGGGCTAAAATGGCGGAATTAACCCCAAAAAACAAACATAAAGTGATGCAAATCCGTGGCATTTTTACTCAAAATACAATGAAAACTGTATGGTTTGCGCAAACATTTTATCGATGGCAGACGAATAAATGTGCGGCTCTTTAATCATGAGGTTGCGTGCGCCGTTGCTTACTTTTATTTCGGGCGAAAGTTTGAAGTAAGGAAAATAAATATCGGCACCGATGCCCACTTCATAGCCATAGTCGATGCGCTGGCTTTTTACTTGTATCAGCTCTTCCACCACGTCTTGCTGCGACGAAAAATCCAAGCCAAACTTGCCGCCGCCCACCACATAGAGCCTATAATTGTCGATACGGTCGGAGCGTAGTTTTAGCAAAAGCGGAAAATCAAAGCCCGTATAGCGTATTTTTTGCAACCTATTAAAGCGTGGATTTTCAAATTTATACTCCAAATTGCGCTGCCCAATCAGAAATTGCGGCACAAAACGCAGGCTCATGTTTTCATTTAGGCGGGCATCTGCCACAAAACCCACCTGAAACCCTGGCGTTTTTTGGGCTGTGAGCGAAATAAGTGTATCGGCGGAGCGCAAGGCTGTGGCTTCGTTGAACTTAAAACGGGCGGAGTGCAGCCCCACGTTAAACCCAAAATGGAGCGGTTTGTAGTCGTAGGTTTGGTTGTTTTTTTGGGCAAAAACACTAAAATTGAGCATAAAAAATGCCGCAAATGCGCAAATTTTTATTTTTGTGCAAGGTAAATGGTACATATTCCGAAGGTTAATCGTTTTTGGATAGGGTTTATAAAGCCAACGCTTTGCATGATGTCTAAAAAATCTTTGCCCTCGGGGAAGGCATTTACCGACTCGGGTAAGTAGGTGTAGGCGCTGGCATCGGCGGAAACCAGCTTGCCGATGGTGGGCAATATATAACGAAAGTAAAAGCCAAAAAATTGTTTTACTGGAAAAACGGTGGGTTTCGAGAACTCGAGCACCACCAGCACGCCCTTGTCTTTGAGTACACGGCGCATATCGGTCAAGCCGTTGGTTAGGTTTTGGTAGTTGCGCACGCCAAAAGCCACGGTTACTGCATCGAAACTCTCGGGAGCAAAGGGCAGGTTTTCGGAGTCGCCAGTGATAAATTCTATTTTTTGGTTGAGTTTTTTTTGGGTTATTTTTTTTCGCCCTACTGCCAGCATTCCCTCCGAAATATCTACGCCCACAATGCGCTCGGGCTCGAGGCTCATTAGCTCAAAGGCAAAATCGCCCGTGCCTGTGGCTACATCCAAAATTTGCTTGGGCGCAAAGTCTTTGAGCATTTTTACGGCTTTTTTGCGCCATATTATGTCTATGCCCAACGACAAAAATCGGTTGAGAAAGTCGTAGCGGTGCGAAATATTATCGAACATTTGGGCTACTTGCTCTTTTTTACTCGTATCTTGGTTGTATGGCTTTACGTTTTCTGCCCGATTTTGCATTTCTTCTGTGTTTTACTCCACAAATTTAGGTATATTTTTGCTATTTTTTCGTATTTTCTCAAAATAATTAGCATTTTTCGCCTTTTGTAATTTATCTTACATATTCAAAACTTGGCTTATATCTGGTTTTTGTGCCAATTTTTTGAATATTGGTAGTTTGCGTATTTTGTCGCACAAATTACAAGTTTTTATGGTGTTAGTTTAATCCATTGCTTACATTTAGGGGCAAGTTTATTTTCGCAAGTATTTGATTGTAAGAGTTTTACGTTTTTAACTAACCCTTTTGCGGTATTGTTTTGCGGTTTGTATGGCTATACTTTTGTACCAACCTAAAATAAACACAAAGTCGTTGTATTGTCAGAGCGTAAATAAGCTGGAAAAAACTATTGGTAGAAAAAAGTTCATCACTAAACTCCGTAAAAATGAAACAGGAAGTAAAGTATTGGTATTTGAGAAGTTATAATTTGTTCTCAAACCTAAATCATTCGCAGCTAAACGATATATGCGAGATAGCCACTTTTCGAATGGCGAGGCGTGGCGATACGGTTTTTAATCCGCATCAGACCTCAAAAAATGTGTATTTTTTGATAGAGGGAAAAATTAAGATTTCGGAAAACGAAGCCAGTGGCGACGAATTGCTCAAAGATGTGATACGAGAGGGCGATTTGTTTGGGGAGTTTACGCTGGGCGAACCCGAAAAAGATTCTACGGAGTTTGCCAAGGTTATTTCTCGGGAGGCTATTTATTGTAGTTTTACGATGGCGCAGTTCGAGGAAATACTGGTAAACTACCCGACTTTGGCTATTCGTTTTAGCAAGGAAGTGGGGCTGCGCTTGCGCCGATTGGAGCATCGCTACGCCAATTTGGTACTTAAAGATGTGAGGCACAGGCTGTTGGATTTTTTGAAGAGCTGGGCGATAACCGAGGGACAAAATGTGGCGGGCAAAATTTGTGTGAACAATTACCTTACCCAAAGCGATATTGCGGATTTGATTTCTACGTCTCGGCAGTCGGTAACCTCGATATTAAATGAGCTGGAACACGACGGAACAATTGCTTACAACCGCCGCCAGATAGTGTTTAACGACATGGCGAAGTTGGGATAAGAAAAATAAAATATTTTTGGTAAAATTCATTTTTTGTTTGTATGTTTGTGGCGATAATCAACAAACTTAGTTTTAATCTTTAAACCCTCAAAAAATGAAATTTATCCAAAAAACTGTTGTTTTAGCCCTAATTACCATGGTGGCTACTTTGTTTGCAAAGCCTGTTTTTGCCCAAGCCCAAGCTGGCGATGGCATTATAGGTGTGTGGCTAAACCAAGACAAAGATGCGCATATAAGCGTATATAGAGCCAATAATGGCAAGTATTATGGTAAAATAGCGTGGCTACAACGCCCAAATGACGCAGATGGCAAGCCCCGCTGCGATGTGAACAATGTAAATGCTGAGGCGAAGAAAAAGCCGCTTATGGGTACGCTCATAATCAATGGTTTTGAGTTCGACGAAAAGAGCAAAGAGTATGTAAACGGCAAGGTTTATAACTCAAAAGATGGTAAGATATATGCTGGTTTTTTGCGCCTGAATGCGGACGGAACAGTGTATATGAAAGGCGGCTACAAAGTAGCTGGTATGCTTATTGGCAAAGAAAACCTTTGGACGAAGGTGAAGTAAGACTTCTAATTGAAACCCTCCCGCTGCTACGCAGCGGGAGGGTTTTTTGCAATAAAAAATTTTCAGGCTTTAGTAAGGTCAAAAACTTTGGTATCATTGCCCTAAACCAATTGTTTTTGCTGGTTTATGGTTTGATACTTATACCATAAATTGATCAGTTGAGACAATAATATCACAGTTTAATTTCGTTTGATTGTTTACTTTTGATTTCTTGCCACCTCAAAAGCCCGATGGTTGCCACCAAATTTTATTAGTTTAAAAATTGATACTAATTTGACTTTGTACTTCTTTTTTCTTTGCACGAATTCCATTTTCAACTATATTTTTTGCCTGTACTTTACTAAAGCCCCTTGCTTTACCGAGTAAATTAACCATTTGAATTTCGAGCTTAGGTAACAACTCGCTTCCCTGTGGTCGCATCATATAGCTAATCAAGATTTTAAAGAAATACAATTCCGCAAAATATTTATTGTCTATGCGTTTAATTGCAAGGTCGGTGTAGTGAGGATAGTCTCTGAGTTTAAGGTCTGCGTATATAAAGTTTGTCAAGAAGTGTTCATATTCTTTTCTCTGTTTGTTTTTGCTGTCTGCAATATATTTATTCAATTTTTTTTCAAGTGGCACTTGCAAAAATTCAGTTCCAATCCAACTTAGAAGCATTAACTGGTTTATCATTGGTGCTAATGAAACCAACATTTCTGGAGGAATTGGAAATTCATTTTCCTTACTTGTTTTAAAATGCTGAACCATTATTGATTGTAAAAACACACCGTATTTAGCCGTCTTTTGAACAATTAAATCTAATGTTTGATTTATCAAATCTGGGTCTTGTATATTTTCTGCATTTTTTAATACACGTGCAGTAAGCTCTAAAGCCAAAGGAAAATGAGTTTTATAATCATACTTCTGTTTTACTTTAATACTATCGTCTACTGGTAGCATTGACATTTGATTGTCAAGAACATCATCAATTTCAGCATCAGTCAATTTACTTTTCTTGATTTCAGGATAAAATTTATTTGGGTCCATTCTGTTAAGGATAAACGACTTTTTAGGGAAATATTTATCTGTATCATCTTCAATAAAACTGTCTAGTTCTTCAAAACTTTTCACTAAAAGATTTTTCGCAAACTCCAAAGTAGTCTTATCGTTCTGGTTTCTACCAGAATAATAATCTAACTCGTCAATAAAAGAAAGAACCTCAATTTCAGAAAATACTTTGTCATGAAATTCTTTGTTCGTCTCAATATTTAGAGATAGGAAAAATTGAAAGAATGACTCAAAACGAAAACTTATTTTTTCATTAGATGAATCAAGTTTGAAAATCCCTTTATCGAAAAACAATTTATAAGCATCACTTGCGTCATTACTTCTCTGATTTTTTTTAAAATACTCAGCTATAACATTAACAATTTCTTCTTTTGATAAGGAATAATTTTCTAGTTCTTTACCACCTTCATACATTGCCAAAGCTATTTCTGACAATATTTCTTTTTTGCGGTCAAAGTTAAATGAACCTGATTTGGCTTCCTCTGAAGTTAAGCCTTCAAGGATGAATTGAAGAAATTTATTTAATAAGTAGTTTTTATTGATTGGTTTGAAATCCTCTTGTTTCTCAACAATCCAAAGAAATAAAGAAATTGAAAAAAAGGTTCTTGGAATTCTTAGTATTTCAAAAACCTTAATAAGTTTTTCTATGTTGTTCCTATGCCACTCTTTATCTTTTGTGTTGAACCATTTGGTGGCTAAATCTCTAAATTCAGTAACGCCTACAAGTCCAATGAAAACTGGCTTTAGTAGGAATTTAGATATTATCGAATTTTCATTTTGAATTAATTCATCAAAATTTTCAGAAGTCGCAGCAATTAATTTGTTATTTGGAAATGACGTAATGAAATTATGTAAATGTTTCTTTGCGAATCTATATTTATCACTTTCAGCAACATTGTCTATAAGCAAAAGGATTTGTCCATTTGTAACAAGTTCTTCGACTCTTTCTTTAGTTTCGTTTAAGTATCTTCTGATTGCTACTAAAACCTCGTCTCTGTCAAGATTTTTGTAATCAATTACAATTGGTATTTTTTTGAACTGATTAAATTGATTTGAACACTCAATACTTATTTTGTTTAGAAGTGTAGATTTCCCTGATTCTTTACTTCCAAAGAGTAGAATATTTTGTTCGTCAAAAATAAGTTCTGCAATTATGTAAGTCTTAATTTCGTCAATTGTCCCAAATGTAGTTGGCTTCTCTGTTAGTTTCGGTAAAACGAACAAACTGTTAACATCCTTTGGTGCTACAGTATTTGTTTTAAAAATAACAAGTGCATTGTTGAAATCTTCGGTATGGCTTTGATTTGATTTACTCGCTAACTCATAAAGTTCATAGTGCTTTTTCTTATCACCCCTTGCTATTAGTTTTTCCTTATATACTCCGTCAGGTGCAGAATTTGTGTCTTTGTCAAATTCATACCTTGAATGAATATAAGTTCTAAGGTTGCAAATTAAGTCCAACGAATTTGGATCAATATCAATTATGTGATAACCAGGCTGATACTTCACTAATTCTTCTCTTGGATTATTAAATGCTGATTTTGCATTTAGAAACATTGCATTACCACTTACTCCGTGATTGAAATTCAAATTGGATTTGTGAGTGTGTCCGCAAATAACTAACTCAAAATTATATTTCTGTAAAATGTTTTTTATTTCCGTCCTTTCGTTCTCATTGAAAAATTCTAATGGGTGATGAAATAAAACTATGTTTATATCTGTCTCGTTTTTTTCAAATATCTGTTTGGCATTGAATAGTTGATTTACTCCAACAAAATGATTTTCTGTTTTCAAGTTATTAGAACAACGCCAAGAGTCATTTATTAAGAGGAAACCAATTTTATTTGAGTCAAATTGTTGGATAAATATTGATTCATTGTTTGTATAAATATAGTTCTCTGTGTTCTTATGATATTCACGTTCAAAATCTTTGAATTTTTGAATCCGCTTGTTAGAAAGACTAAAGAGTTCCTTGTTTTTTTCAATGTGTTGATTAACAACTTCAATTGTTGTTAAGGTTCTAATCAATCCTTCTTCATAAACATGATCAATTTCATTTCGGTCTATGTCGTGATTGCCAGGGATGAATAATACCTTGTCTTTTGAAATTTTTAGTTCCGATAAGATTGGTGAAATGAATTCTTTCTCAAAAATTTCGTAAGGATTTTCTAAACCAAATGATGCTCCTCCTTTATCAATTAAGTCGCCAGTTAGTAGGATTAAGTCCACGGGTTTTATATCGTGAAAAGTTTTCAAATCCTTTTTAAGAGCTTCAATATAAAAGTTCTTCAAATTTGTCAAGTTATCCTTTGACAAGTGTATGTCTGAAAGTTGAATTAGCCTCATAATTTGATTTTTTAATTGTTTACCCCACCCGCTTACTTTTAGCTTCTTGCCACCTCAAAAGCCCGATGGTTGCCACCAAAAAAACGATTAGGGTCGGCAGGTTTACGCTTATCACGGCGTGTGTAAGGGCTACGATTAGCCACGATTTTGTTTGCTTATAAAACTGTGCCATGCCTGCGCTGCCGCCCGCAATGAGTGCCAAAAATTGTAGGGGATTTTGCAATAAATTTTCGTCGCTGAACGAGTAATGCCAAACAAACCAAAGTGCGGTGCTTACCAAAACAAGGATTAAAAACGAGTATTTACCAAGCTCGTTACCTAAAAAAACTCGCCAGCCAAACTCCTCCAACAGCGTGTATAAAAGGGCTAACATTGCCCCCAAAATGATGGTGGTATAGTTGGTGTTGCCCAATTTAACGGCACTCACCATTGTACCAACAAAAAATATGGCAAGCCCCACAAACTCAATTTTTCTAATCCACGGCGTTGCGCTAAACAATTTTGGTTTCAGGGGCGTTTTGTACAAAAACCCAACCATTATTGCGGCTAAAAACGGTCCGAGTGCGCAGTTCAAATTTACTTTGAAGCCGTGTAAAGCAAGCGGATTGGGCAATAAATTTAAAAAATACGAAATGCCAAATGCCAAAGCGAAGTACAAACCAATTTTGGCTGCAACTTGTTTATCGAAGCCCGATTTTTCAATTTCCATCGTTATTTTTTTGTTAGGTATTACTATTTTATGGCATTGATTAGCCAATCTCCCCTAAAACTTAATGGCTACGCCCAACATGGTGTGGCGGGGCGCACGGTAGCGAGCGGGGTTGTTGGGGGGCAGGTTGCTGCTGCGCCCGTCTCGGGGGTCGAGGTAGCGTGGGTCTTGCCAGTTGCTGGGTACATTGTCGCCAGCTTGGTAGCCACTGCCCGTTACGGGGTTGGGTATTATGGTGTTTTGGGTGTTTACCAAGTTCGTAATTTCGAGGCTCGCCTCCACACGCATCTTGCCCACGCTCCACCATTTGCGCAGGTTCATATCCAACCAATAGTTGGCATCGCCCAGTTTCGAGTACCTTGCCTCGGGGTTTGGGTCCCGCTCGTACACGGGTCTGCCGCTTAGTGGGTCTTTGTTTATAAAAATATAAGGCGTATAGCGCCTGCCAGTGCGGTACACCGCCTCCACATAAAAGCTCATTTGGTTCAAATAATCCTTGCCAAACAAACCGCCAGTTTTGCTATTTTGGCTAAGGGTTACAAATCCCTTTAAGTCCAGCGGGCTATCCCAAGCCAGGTATTGCTCCTTTGTATCCTCACGCACGCCGCTGTTTAGTATGTCTTTTAGAGCCTCACTTGCGCTGCTGCTCTGCCCCGTAGCCACCGAGTACGCCGCCGACACCTGCCCATTAAACCACGTGCCGATGCGCTTTACATACGAAAGCTCCAAACCACGCACACGGGCATAGTCCGCATTTATCGACAGCGTGCGGGTTACATTGCGCCCCGTGGCATCTTTTATTTGCACCGATGCCGAGGTTATAAAATCGTACTTATCCTTCCAATACGCCGACACATTTACCGCATCATTGCCCGAAATCTGCGACCGCAACCCAAGCTCATAACTAATATCCACCTCGGGGTTTAGGTTCGGGTTGCCCACCCTTGCCAGCGTGCTGCGGTCTTGGTAGTTGGGGTTTAAGCCCGCATAAATAAACGAGGGGTGCGGCAAAATCATGGAGTGGTTGTAGTTAAAAAACATCACCTGATTTTCTTTTATCGGAAAAGAAGCCGATATTTTGGGCAAAACACGCATTTTTACACGCCTATTGCCCAGCCCAATGGTTTGCTCTTGGTACTGCGCCCTTATTTCGTCTCTTATCGGCGACACGCTGTTTTTCACCGCCTCATCTACAAACTTGCCTGGCATCCAGTACTCTATCCGTGCGCCCACTTCGGCTATCAGCCCCCTAAATTTGGTCTTGTTCGAAAAATAAAAAGCCCCACGGGTAGGCTGCACACGCCACACATCGCTGTAATCGCCCAAGCGAAAACTCTGCGTATAATCGCCGTTGGGTAGCTGCGTGGGTGCGCCTATCCAAGGGCGCAAAATGTCTATCCACTGCATATCTTGCTGCTTAAACTCGGTACCAAAACTCAATTTATCGCCCCTCGAGTTGTAGTAATAATTGCCATTGTACCTCAGCCCCAGCTCCTCCACATAGTGGTCGTGCCAGAGCGTGGCTATGCCGCCATTGTTGTACAGCCCAGCCGCAGGCAGCACAAATACCACGCTGTCGTCCGGGTTAAAGTTTTGGGTCGGAAACGTATTTATCACCCGTGGGTCAAACTCGCTATCCACGTTCAAAGGTCGCCAGCTACGCCCGTTGGCATCTGCCCTAAGTTTCACAAAAAGCCTCGATGCCGTAACGCTGTACGCATATTTTTTGCTCGGATTGTGGTTAAAAGTAAGGCTAACCAAGTTTGTACTGTGCGTATAAGTGTTGGCGTTGTCGGGTTGGAGGCTATAATCAAACTGAAAGCCAGGAAAAAACGGCACATCGTTGCCCGTAATCCGCAGCATATTTATGTCTTGGTTTATGGTAATGCTCCGCAAATACGTGAGCGCCAAGCGTGTACGAGGGTTAAAATCGTAGTTTAGCTTCAACGATGCCGCATAGCGATTGTCTTGC
Source organism: Bacteroidota bacterium (assembly GCA_043765195.1). Lineage (GTDB taxonomy): Bacteria > Bacteroidota > Bacteroidia > UBA7662 > JAYUJN01 > JAYUJN01. Next base: position 50,981 of record JAYUJN010000004.1, read on the forward strand.
GTGGGGCTTATTTGGGTTTGGGGAAAAAGGCTGGATTTTACCTGTTTTGCCGTAACTTTAAAATATTGGTCGTCGTAGCTATTTTTAAACGAAACAAAATACCGCAGTTTGTTCGTTTTTAGCCGCACCGAGCCGCCCAGCGACAGCTCATTTATGCTGTTGTTCCACACATGAACGCTGTTTTTGTTAAACCCCAAATTGTCTCTTTTGTGCATCATGGATAGCTCCATTTTATCGCCGCCCGTTTTGGTACTCGTATTCACTATGCCCGCCGTGCCATCGCCAAAAGCCACATCACCGCCACCCGTGGTTACGCTAATGCTCGATACGGAGTTCGTACCCAAATCTATGCCAAAACCAGTGCCCGCCAGCGGGTCGGTAGCCGACACGCCATCTATGTAAAACGCCGTTTCGTAGGTACGCCCGCCCCTAATACTTATGCCCTCGGGGTTCAGCACCACGCCGCTTTGGGTATTTAGCACACCCTGAATTTGGCGGGTGGGTGCAGCCGCTATTTGGTCGGAGCTTACTTGCTTGGTGGTTTTTGTGTCCTCTATATCCACCAGCGGTTTGTCGCCGTATATCACCACTTCATCAAAAGTTTTGTCGGTCGGCGACAGCTCGTAGTCCAGCTTTTTGGTTTCGCCAGCCGCAAACTGAATGCCCGTAAGTATCGTTTTTTCGTAGCCGATGTAGCTTATTTCGAGGTTGTAAATGCCCGTGGGTACGTTGGTTATTTTGTACCTACCTTGCAGGTCGGTGCTTGCGCCGAGGCTCGTACCTTTTATATAAATATTTACACCGATGAGCGTTAGCTTGCTTTTTTTGTCGGTAATCGTACCGCTCATTGTAGCCTTTTGGGCATAGCTACCCAGCAATACCAAAGAAAGTATGAGGGTCAAAAAGGGCTTTTTCATAGGCTTGTGCAAAAGGGTTGGTGTTGCGTTACTCAAATGCAAAAATAGCACAAAAACCCAATTTTTTCGCTAAAATGCCATAAATTTATTATGAATTTTATGCGCCGCCAACCGCTTACTTACAAGTAAGGTGTTCGGTTATTTTTTTGCTGCTCGGGCTGGTGTTCGAGGCAAACCAATCTATAAGCACGCCATTTTCGTCTATCAAATATTTTTGAAAATTCCACATTACCTTGCTCGATTTAACGCCATTTTCGCTGGAGTTTGTAAGCCAACTATAAATTGGGTGCGTATTGCTTGTGATGCCTACTTTTTCGCTAATGAGAAAATCCACACCGTAGTTTTTTTGGCAAAAACTACCTATTTCAGCCGCATTGCCAGCCTCTTGCCCACCAAAATCGTTGCAGGGCAAGCCCACTACCACCAAACAATCGGCGTATTTTTTGTGTAGGGCTTGCAGCTCGGCGTACTGCGGCGTAAAACCACAGGCGGAGGCGGTGTTTACCAGCAATACTTTTTTGCCCTTAAAATCGGCAAAATTGATGCGCTTTGTGCCGTCCAGGCTCTCTATACTAAAATCGTGTAGGGTTTTCAAGCCCTGAGTACTTTCGGGAGTTTGGGTGGCTTTTAGCCCAAATGCCATGGCTGCAAGTGCAATTCCAGCACCCAGAATAGATTTTTTCATTTGTTTGTTCTAATAATTTTATACTTTAAACAACCAAAAAAACCACAAAAAAGTTTAAAAAAGCCCGACAACAGGCATTTTAAATCCATCGGCGGCACTATGGCTCGTTTCGGCTACGCTGGCTATGACTCGTTTCGGCTACGTTCAACGACCATGAACGAATTACGTACAGACGCGATTAATCGCGTCTCTACCCAGCAAACGAACAAATGACAAAGGGCGTTTCGGCTACGCTCAACGACCATGAATTCCAACCAACAAAAAAACCCACGTTCGTTGAGCGTAGCCGAAACGGACAATGCAGCCGAAGGGCGTTTCGGCTACGCTGGCTATGGCTCGTTTCGGCTGCGCTCAACGACCATGAATTTGACCAACTACGTACAGACGCAATTAATCGCGTCTCTACCCAGCAAACGACCAACGGCAAAAAAATATCCGAACAAGATTACGGGATTTCGGGATTTGTAGAGACGCTCTATTAGAGCGTCTGCACCCAGCAAATATCCGAACAGGATTATAAGATTTTGGGATTTTCAGGATTGTGGTTAATAATCCTGTCCATCTTTTAATCCTGAAAATCCTGTGCAGACAAAAGGCGTTTCGGCTACGCTCAACGACCATGAATTTGACCAACAACGCACAGACGCTCTAATAGAGCGTCTCTACAAGCCTGAAAATCCTGTGCGGACAAAAGGCGTTTCGGCTACGCTCAACGACCAACGAACCCCAAACAAATACAAAAGAGCCAAGGCAATGCCTTGGCTCTACGAAAACCGCCATTTTTATCGTTTACCGCACCAGCTTTTCGGTGCCGTAGGTGCTACGAAGGTAATAAACACCTTGCGTGTATTCGCTTAGGTCTATAACCAACTGTGCCGACTGAGCCGTGTAGCTATGCAGCTCCTTACCCAGCACATCGGTGAGTACCATGCGCACTGGGTACTTTACCAAATCACCCAAAAAGCTCACTTGGTACTTGGC
>JAYUJN010000005.1:0-52519 GCA_043765195.1 Bacteroidota bacterium
TTTCATTTTTTTGTTGTTTAAAGTTGAAAATGAAACACAAAACAAAGCTATGTAACATTTTTTAATTATGCAAGAAAAAAATAAAATATTTTTTTGTGAATATGTTTGGGCGTTTCGGCTACGCTCAACGACCCGCTACCTGAGCGTAACCGAAACGCCCTTCGGCTACGCTCAGGGTACTATTGTCAGAACAAGATTACGAGATTTTGGGATTTATAGGATTAAGGTGGAAAATCCTGTGAAGATAAAAAGCGTTTCGGCTGCGCTCAACGAACCGCCGAACAAATTATGTACAGACGCGATTAATCGCGTCTCTACCCAGCAAATGCCCAGCAGCCCAAAAATGTCAGAATAGGATTAGATGATTTTGGGAAAGAGTATTTTTTGTACAGACGCAATTAATTGCATCTCTACCCAGCAAATGCCCAGCAGCCCAAAAATGCCAGAACAGGATTTTGGGATTAAGATAGAAAATCCTATGAAGACAATAAACGTTTCGGCTGCGCTCAACGACCGACCCCTGAGCGTAGCCGAAGGGAAGGGCGTTTCGGCTACGCTCAACGACCGACCCCTGAGCGAAGCCGAAGGGAGGGCGTTTCGGCTGCGCTCAACGACCACCATTACAGCACCTCTGTATTGGCTAAAATTTCTTTGATGAGTTCGTCGGTACTTACGCCGTCGGCTTGGGCAAGGTAGCTCAACCCAATGCGGTGCCGCAGCACATCGTAGCATATTGCCTGCACATCTTCGGGGCTGGTATAGTTGCGTTTTTGTATAAATGCGTGTACTCGGGCGGCTCGGGCTAAGTTTATAGTGCCTCGGGGCGACACCCCAAATGCGATGTAATCCTTTATTTTTTTCAAATTAGGGCTACTTGGCTCTCGGGTGGCAAACACCAAATTTAGGATATATTGCTCCACTTTTTCGTCCAAATAAATTTGCTCTATATGCTTTTTCGCCTCCAAAATCTGTTTTTTGGTAACCACAGGCTTTATATCAATACGCACATTTGCAAGGTTTTGGCGCATTACCTGCTGCTCTTCGGCTCTGGTTGGGTAGGTAATGGTGGTTTTGAGCATAAAACGGTCGAGCTGCGCCTCGGGCAGCGGGTACGTTCCCTCCTGCTCCAACGGATTTTGGGTAGCCAGCACCATAAACGGTGCCTCGAGCGTGTATGTTTCGTTGGCAATGCTCACTTGCTGCTCTTGCATAACCTCGAGCAGCGCACTTTGCACCTTGGCGGGCGCACGGTTTATTTCGTCGGCAAGCACAAAATTGGCAAATATCGGTCCTTTTTTAACCACAAACTCATTGCTATTGATGTTAAAAATGGTGTTGCCCGTAACGTCGGAGGGCAGCAAATCGGGCGTAAATTGTATGCGGCTAAAATCGGCATTGATGGCTTGGGCGAGGCTTTTTATCGCCAGCGTTTTGGCTAAACCTGGCACACCCTCGAGCAGTATATGCCCGCCGCCGAGCAGGGCTATGAGCAGCCTATCTATCATTTGCTCCTGCCCCACAATGCTTTTTTGCAGCTCTTGTTTTATGTCGGTGATAAAAGCCGTTTGTTCGTTTATTTGCATTTTGGCTTAAAAAATTTCTTTGGCAATGGCATACGTCGCCTCCGATTTGCTCATGGTATAAAAGTGCAGCACAGGCACGCCAGCGGCTTTTAGCTCTTTGCATTGCTGTATCGCCCAGTCTATGCCCACCTGTTTTACGGCTTTGTTGTCTTTGCAAGCCAGCGCCGCCACCACCAAATCTTGGGGCATATCTATGTGAAAAACCTTGGGCAAAACCGAAAGTTGGGCTTTGGTAGCCAGCGGTTTCAGCCCTGGAATAATGGGTACATTGATGCCATTGGCGAGGCAGGCATCTACAAAATCAAAGAATTTTTTGTTGTCAAAAAACATTTGGGTTACGATGTAGTCTGCGCCCAAATCCACTTTTTTTTTCAGGTAATCGAGGTCAAAGTTGAGGTTTGGGGCTTCAAAATGTTTTTCGGGGTAGCCGCCCACGCCCACACAAAAGCTGGTTTTGTCGGCTTCTACCAATTCTTCGTCCAAATAAATGCCTTTGTTCATGTTTTTCACCTGTTGTATAAGCTCGAGGCAGTCTTTGTTGCCCTGCGGGTGCGCATGAAAAGAACTCTCGTGCTTTGCCGCATCGCCACGCAGCAGCAGCGCATTGTCTATGCCCAAAAAATGCAGGTCTATGAGCGCATTTTCGGTTTCTTCTTTGGTAAAACCGCCGCAAATAATGTGCGGCACGGCATCTACGTGGTAGCGGTTCATGATGGCTGCCGAAATGGCTACGGTTCCTGGGCGTTTGCGCACCACTTTTTTCTCAAAAGTATTGTCGGGCAGCGTGCGCAGCACGGTTTCTTCTCGGTGGTAAGTTACGTCTATAAACGGCGGCTTGAACTCCATGAGCGGGTCTATGCCCTGAAAAATGGTGTCGATGCCGTGTCCTTTTAGCGGCGGCAAAATTTCGAAAGAAAAAAGCGTTTTGCCTTTTGAATTGTTGAAATAATCTGTTATTTTCATGTTTAATTTTTGTAATAAAAAAGTTAGGTGGCGTGCGTTTTTTTACAACGAAAAACTTTCGCCACAACTGCACGTGCGAGCCGCCTGGGGGTTGTTGAAATAAAAACCCTTGCCCTGCAAGCCGTCGCTGTAATCTAACTCAGTACCGATGAGGTAAAAAAAACTTTTTTTATCTACGGCTATCCGCACGCCTTTGTCCAAAAAAATTTGGTCGGTGGCGTGCGGCTCTGCCTCAAAATCTATGTGGTAACTAAGCCCCGAGCAGCCTCCGCTCACCACCGAAACACGCAGCAGCGGCTCGGCGTTGGGTTTTAGGTTCAGTATTTGGGAGCTGGCTTTTTGGCTTATCGTTATCATTTTGTGCCTTTGTTGTTTTGGTTTTATGTAGGTATTACAACAATTTTTAACCCAAATTAGTTTTGTGCCGAAAATCTAAATATGGTTGGTTTCAGGGGCAAGGGTGTGGTGCAACACAACGAACAGGGGCAAAGTTTCGTAGTAAACAACAATTTGCGATTTTTTTTGCGCAATGTAAAAATTTTAGGCGTAAAACCCAACGCCGCAACTAATTTTTTGCCATTTTAGCCCGCACTTCCTCCACTTCTTCTATTTTCAAAACCGTCAGTTCTGCAATGGTTGAGTTATCAAAACGTTTTAAAACCAATTTTGTGGCAACCTCCATTTTAGTACTTTTTCGAACCCTATCTTCGGCTTCCAACCTCAATGTCAATATTTCACTGGCTTTATAACTTAAATTTTCCATATAGCGGTTATAGCTGTATTGGTCTGTTTTATTTAGGCGCATAATATCCAATACCTCGCCAGCTTGTTTCAATCCTTTGGCTTTAAATTCGTCTTTTACTTCGCCATTTTTCAAAAAATAAATCCATTCGTCCAAGCTATCTTTGGCAATGTCGTTAAATTTATTGACCTTAATAATGTAATATTCGGGGAACATATCCGATACGTTTTCTTTCAAAAAAGCATTTTGTTGTTTGTCCGAAAGCGTTAATATATCGTGCTGATGAAGCCCTTTAAACACCGTACCACCTTTATAAACGTAGTCTTGCCCCTGCCCAAGGTCAAAATAAACGATGTTGATTGAAATAACTTTTTTGATTTCGGTGTATTCCTGCCCCAAATAAAAATTTTCTGTCAATGCTTTTGAAGCACCATAAGCCATTCTTTGGAAATAATCTATCTCATACGTATTCTGAATCTCTATGACGATTAACTCATTTTTAGAGTTTTGGGTCAAAATATCCACCCGATTAAACTTATCGTCTTCGGTTTCTTGGTTGCCCTCGCTCTCTAATATCCGCTCAATACGAATGTCGTCAAAGAGTAATTCGCTCAAAAAACCCTCTAAAACGCCAAAATTGGCTTTGTTTCGCAATAATTTCTTTACTGCCCAGTCAAACCGAATAAGTTTTTTTTTCATCGTAGCATCAAATTATATGTTGCAAAGATACAAATGTTTTGATTGAATAATCCATCAAATAGCGGTTTTACAATCCTACCCAACCACGCTCGCCTCCACCACAATCTCAGCTCGTCAATCCGCCAGGTTTTCTTTCACAAATGCTTGGCAATAGGTTTTTATCATCTGCCTAACTTCACGAAAATGCTCCAAAATCTGGGCTTCGCTGCCCGTTGCTTTGGCTGGGTCGGGGAAGTTGTAATGAAACTTTTTTGCCCTCGAGGGAAAAATCGGGCAACGCTCCTTGGCATTGTCGCAAACCGTGATTACAAAATCAAAATCAACGGCTGCGTACTCATCAATGTTATTAGAAGTGTGGTGCGAAATATCTATTTCGTCCTCTTTCATGGTAGCGATAGCCCTCGGATTTACGCCATGCGTTTCGATGCCTGCGCTGTAAATTTCGGCTTTTTCGCCCGCAAAATGCCGCAAATAACCCTCCGCTATCTGGCTTCGGCAACTATTTCCTGTGCAAAGCACCAGTATTTTTTTACTCATTTTTTGCTAAAATTAAACGAACAACCATATAATATTTATGATGCAAAACTTTGGGTCGAAACCCCAAATGAGTTGCAAAACAGTGATTGAAACCGTGATGATTATCGGTTTTTTGTATTTTAAAATAAATGCTCTCATTGTCTTAGCAGCAGCCACCACCTGGCGTGCAGCAGGCGGCTTGGGGTTGTACGTTTAGCAAATTGATTTTTACTTTTTCGGTCGGGATACCGCAGTTTTCCTTTGCCAAACAGTCGGTTTGCTTGTTGATTAGCACAAAATTATCGCCCTCAAAAGCCAAATTGTATTTTCCAATCGTTTCAGTTTGGTACTCCACTTCAATTTCAAAATCGCCTATGCCCAGCTTTTGCTCTGACAACGAAATGATGCCCAAAAGTTTTCCGGGTTTCAGGCGGTGGTCGGTATCGTCGGCATTCCAAAGCTGGAAGTTCGCCACTTTTTCAAACCGCTCAGTGCCGCCACAATCTATAAAATGTTTGGTTACCAACCCAACTTCGGTAACATGAAAATGCTGGGGGACAAAACCGCCGTTTGGCAGTTGAAAGTTCACCGTTTCGGCGGTTGCAAGGTGTTTTTTAATTTCTGATATTTTCATTTTTTTAGTTTTTATTCAACAACAATCGGCTCTTTTCTTTTCCATTTTGGCGGCAATATTTGTAAAATATTTTTGCAGCGTTTCCAATACCGTTTCATCAATGCAGTAACAAATGGCATTTCCGTCCACGTTTCCCTTTATAAGTCCCGCATTTTTGAGTTCCTTCAAATGTTGCGAAATGGTGGGCTGCGCCAGCGGCAATTCGTTTACGATGTCGCCACAAATGCAGGTATCCACTTGGAGCAGATAATCCAAAATCGCAATTCTGGCTGGGTGTCCCAGTGCTTTTGCAAGGATAGCCAACTGATTTTGCTTGTCGGTAAAATGTTGTGTTTTTGTTGCACCCATTGTAGCTCATATTATTTCATTGCAATATTACGATAGATAGTTGAAACAACCAAATTTTATTTCAACTATTTTTTAAAAAATGGTCTAAAACCAACAATTCGGGCAATTTACTTGACCCAAACAAGGCAAAACGGCTTATTAAACCGCTCTAAAAAGGTGTTTTATGCGGCGCATACCTACTTTTTTGTAGCTCCAATCCCAACCCCAAAACGCCCTTACTCGGCTTGCTGGTAGCCAAAGTTTTTTAGCCACATGGCGTTGTTGCGCCAGCCCTCTCTAATTTTTACACGCAGATTTAGGTATATTTTCTTCTGAAAAAAAATTTCCATGTCCTGCCTTGCGTGCGTTCCTATTTTTTTGAGCATATCGCCTGCTGTGCCTATCAGTATGGCTTTTTGGCTGTCTCTCTCCACAAAAATTTCGCACTCTATCCGTATTATTTCGGGTTCTTCTTTAAAGCTCACTACGCTTACTTCGCTGCTGTACGGTATTTCGTTTCGGCAGTGTTTAAATATTTTTTCCCTCACTATTTCCGACACAAAAAACCGCTCGGGTCGGTCTGTAAGCTCATCTTTGGGGTAGTAAGGCGGTGAAACAGGCAGATTTTCTACTATTTTAAAGAAAATTTGCCCCGTATTTGTTTTTTGCAACGCCGATATTGCCAGTATTTCGGCATTTGGGTACTTTTTTACCAAGGCTCGCATTTTTTCCTGCACGCTTTCTGGGTGAATTGCGTCTATTTTATTGAGCAATATAATGCGTGTGCAAGTGGCATTTTGCACCCTTGTAGCAAGGTCTTCGTCCTCGTCTTCGGTGGCATCTATCATGTACAGCAGTATGTCGGCATCGTCCAAAGCCGTTTTTACAAAGCGCATCATAGCCGTGTGAAGCCCGTATTTGGGCTTTATAAAACCAGGCGTATCCGAGTAAACTATCTGAAAATCAACGCCATTCACGATACCTAAAATGCGGTGTCGGGTCGTTTGCGCCTTTGAGGTAATGATGCTCAAACGCTCGCCTACGAGTTCGTTCATCAGCGTAGATTTGCCAGCATTGGGCTTGCCTACTATGTTTACAAACCCTGCTTTGTGGGTTTCTGGTGTTTCTACTATTTCTGCTGTCATTTTTGTGGTACTAAGCCACAAATTTACGCCCAAATGAACGAAATTATGGTTAATTTTATGTTTATTTAATTAAAAGTTTCCACGCACTCGGGTTTTCCAGGGCTACACGCACCCTTTTTACGGTTTCTTCGGCTTCTTTTGGCTTTGTGGTATTGGTATAAATGCCCACTCTGTACATATTTTCATTTTTCATAATGTATAGGTTTGGGTACTTTTTGCTTACCTCTTCGCCGTATTTTTGGGCTGCCTCCAATTTCGGAAACGAGTTCAAAATCACATAATACCCACGTGGAATGTTGGCATTAAATCCAGCTTCGGTATCTGAATTGGGTGCTTTTTCTGTGGTAATTTCTACCGTAGGCACAGGCACGGGCGTGGGTTCAGGCTCAGGCGCAGGCTCGGTGGGCGCATCTATGTTTTTTTGCACAAATCTAACGCTCGTTGTGGGCTTGGCGTAGCTCGCTTTCCACGCCGAGGATTGTAGCTTTTGGCGCACTTCTGCCAAAAATGGCTCGGTGGTAGCCAGCTTAGTACCCGCATACAAACCTACCCTATACCGCCCGTTGTCGGTGGGCAAATAGTAAATTTTGGCTTTGGCGAACTGCTTTTGCGCCCGCTCCTGCTCCGATATGGCTTCGGCGGCATTGTCGGGCGAGGCTACCACAATATAATAGCCAGCGGGCGCATTGGCTGCGGGTTCGGCTGCCCATTCTTGGGCGGGAACGGCGGCATTCTCTGTTTCAGTGCTGGTTACAAGCGTGTCCACGGCGGGTTTTGGCGTGGGCGTTGCCACGTATATATTTTTCCTTTTGGCACGTTTTATGGCTTTTTCTCGGGCTAAAACCGCCTTGGCTTCCACGGCTCGAGCTTTGGCTTGTTGCTTTTGCAATGCCTTGGCTTCGGCTATTCTTTGCTTCTCTAATTTTCTGGCATCGCCCGTTTTTGGTGCCGATTTATTGGGTTTGATTTTAGTTTTAGGTGTTTCTTCCACGCCTCCCAAATCCGATTTTTCGGCATTTTGCGCCACTTCGCCCACAGCCAAATCCTTTTTTAGGTCTCGCTTGGCAGCCGCATTTACCTGGCTGGGCATTATTTTTATAGCCAGCCCAAAACTGTGCTGCCAGTGCGCACTTTGGCTCGCACCCAGCGGCTTGTTGTACATTGTAGCGTACTTAAAACTCACCAAATCCGTGATTTTAAACCGTGCGCCCGCACCATAGTTGAGGTAATTTACCTTAAATTCCTCCAAAATGCCGTCTTGCTGACGCTCCACAAAAAACCGATTTACACCCACATCAAAAAAGGGCGCAACCGCCGCATTTTTTTTCAACACATACCCATTATCCAGCCTGTACTGCAAGGCAGCACCCAATTTATAACTAAACGATTGCTGAATTTGAGCCGTATCAAACTTAAAATCCCGCAGCGTTCCGCCCACAAAATTGTATTGTATGCCCAAACCAGCACCCAAATTTTGCACAATGCCAAAATTTACCAACGCCCGCTCGGCACTATCCACCACATTTTTTAGGGGCAACGAAAAATTGAGCACACCCACGCCCAAACTCACCTCGCTTATAAACTGTTTTGGCGGTTTGGCGGGTACTCTACTGCGGTTCGTTTGCTTGGTTTGAGCCACCAACAAGCCGCTTAAACCCATAAATAGCACAAATAATAGGGACTTTTTCATTTTTTTATATCATTTAAACCCCAAAATTAGCACCATTAGCCTTTGCAATATCCACAATTAATACACTATTTTTGCATTATTTGGGGCAAATGGCAACATATTAAGCCAAGAACCGATTTTGTATGTATATTTGCCAGTCAAATACACGCAATGAACAACCTGCTTAGTAAACTAAACAACCCGTTTTGGTTTCGCACCTATCTATTTCTCAAACTTCCGCTGGCATTTTGGGCTGGGCTAAAAATAGTTACACTCAGCCACACCCAAAGCATTGTGTCGGTTCGGTATTCGTTTTTGAGCAAAAATCCGTTTGGTAGCATTTATTTTGCGTGCCTAAGCATGGCTGCCGAAATGAGTACGGGCTTGCCTGCGCTGCTGGCGGCTTACAGCCAAAAACCAGCGGCTTCTATGTTGGTGGTGGGTTTAAAAGCCGAATTTTACAAAAAAGCGGTGGGCAAAATTTTATTTTCCTGCCAAAACACCGCCGAAATATACGCCGCCGCCCAAAAAGCCCTGGATACCAAGCAGCCTACCACCGCCACCGCCATTGCCGTGGGTACAAGCCAAGATGGCACTGTGGTAGCCAAATTTGAAATTACTTGGTCTTTTAAACACCGAAACGCCTAAAACCTCAAATACACAAAATTTATCATCAAAATGAACCAGTTTACGCTTTTTAACCGAAAAAAAATGGGCATTTTTGCCGTTTTTTGCTTGCTATCTGTCCAAGTTTTTGCCCAAAAAAACGCCAACTCGGGCTGGCACATTGTGGCACAAAACCCCGACCCAAAAAACTATTTTGGCGTAACGGTAGCCAACGGCATGATTGGTTTGGTATCGTCGCCCGAGCCTTTAAAGGTAAAGGAAACGGTTTTAAACGGCGTTTTTGATACGTACTCACGTGGGCGGGTGAGCAATATTTTGAAGGGCTTTAATTTCGCCAACTTTGAGCTGGAAGTGGCTGGGCGCAGGCTCGGGCGCAAGGATATTTCTAATTTTAGCCAAACCTTAGACATGAAAAAAGCCATTTTGGAAACGACCTTTGACTACCAAAATGTGCTAAGTATAAAATCGGAGATGATGGCACTGCGCCAGCTTCCTTACAGCAGCCTAATTACGATAAGCATCACCGCCAAAACCGACTGTGAGGTACACGTGCTGAACCAAATGGAAGCGCCAGACATTTTGCGTGATGTACACAATTACTACAACGAAATAGCGCACCGCCCGCACGTAAAAATTCCGCTTATGACCTCCGTGGGCAAAAGCCCCACGGGCAAGCACACCATAGCCGCCACGTGTACCTATTTGTTCGACGGAAAAAACGCCACTGTACCCGAAATGCACCACGAAGAATGGGACCACAATATGCACTACACCCGCATTGTGAAAAAAATGAAGCAGGGCGAAACCTATAAATTTGCGGTGGTAGGCACCGAAATTACCTCCGCCACCACGCCCGACCCGCACAACGAAGCCGAACGCTTGGCTATTTTTGCTTGCTTGGAAGGCACAGAAAAACTGATTCAGTACCACACAAATGCCTGGGCGGAGCTTTGGAAATCGGACATAGAAATAAGCGGCGACCTGCAAGCGCAGCGAGATGTACACTCGATGCTCTACCATTTGTACTCGTTTGTGCGGGCTGGCTCGGGTTATAGTATGTCGCCTATGGGCTTGTCGGGCTTGGGCTACAACGGACACGTTTTTTGGGATACCGAACTGTGGATGTACCCTCCGCTGCTGATGCTACAGCCCGAAATAGCCAAATCTATTTTAGAGTACAGGTTTCAGAGGCTGGAACTGGCTAAGAAAAATGCCTTTTCGCACGGCTACCAAGGTGCGATGTTTCCCTGGGAAAGCGACGAGGAAGGCATGGAAGCCACGCCCGTTTGGGCGCTCACGGGTCCGTTTCAGCACCACATTACGGGTTGCATAGGCTTTGCTTTTTGGCAATATTACTTGGTTACGGGCGACAAAAAATGGCTGGAAACACGTGGCTATCCGCTGCTAAAAGAGGTAGCCGATTTTTGGTGTAGCCGTGTGGAGCGCAACGGCGCAGGGCATTACGACATTAAAAATGTGATAGGTGCGGACGAATACGCCGAAAACATAGACAACAATGCCTTTACGAACGGCGTGGCAATAGCCAGTTTGCGAGCTGCCATAAAAGCTGCGCAAGTGCTGGGCATAGCACCCAACGCCGACTGGGAAGTGGTGGCTGCCAACATACCGCTGCCCAAAATGCCCAACGGCGCTACCGCCGAATACGACGGATACAAGGGCATTGAAATAAAGCAAGCCGACGTAAACCTACTCGCCTACCCGCTGGGCGTGATAACCGACGTGGCGCAGGTAAAAAAAGACCTAAACTACTACGAACCGCTGTACGACAGCAAAAACGGACCCGCCATGGGACCGAGCGTACTGTCTATTTTGCACAGCCGCTTGGGCAACGACGACAAAGCCCTCGAGTGGTTCAAAAAATCGTATAAAGCCAACGAAGTGCCGCCTTTTGGGGTCATTAGCGAAACGGCTGGCGGCACCAATCCATACTTTGCCACAGGGGCTGGCGGTGCGCTACAAGCCGTTATCAATGGTTTTGGTGCGTTGGATATTACGCCGCAGGGCATTGTACAGCTACGCACGCCCAAGCTACCAGTTGGTTGGCAGAGCCTAAAAATTACGGGCGTGGGCATAAATGAGGCTACTTTTGAAGTAAAAAACAAGTAAAAAACATAAGATACTCGAGCGTTTTGCCCCAAGATTTTCAATCTTGGGGCAAAGTTTTTTTAAAGCCTTTTAGTTCGTTTTGGTTTGTTTTCGCCTAAAAATTTTCTTGTAAAAATCCAAATCAAACAATTTTGAGTCGTTGTTTGCCTTTTGTAATAAAAACAAACCCAAGGGCAGCAGCACGCAAGTTGCCGTCCACATACCTATCCACGGGCTGGTTTTTTGTTGCTCCGTCAGTTTTTCGCCCGTGATGGAAATCATGTAGTATATCACAAAAAACAAAATGGCAAACAGCATGGGCGTACCCAGCCCGCCCTTGCGAATAATCGCACCCAGCGGCGCACCCAGCACAAAAAGCACCAAGCAAGCCACCGACAGCGTGAATTTTCGGTGCAGCTCTATTTCATGCCGAGATAGCAGCTCTTTGTTGCTCTCATCTTCCCGCAGCATCATGTTTAGGTAGCCTTTTGTGGCTTCCAAATTGCGTATGGCTTCGGCGTAAATTTGGGTTTTTGTGGTTTTGCCGCACGTATCCATGGCGGCTTTAAACGTAAGTTTGGGTTTTACAGCCTTTAAGTTTGTATAAAAACTATCGGTTTTAAACAAAAAATAAGCATCGATGTACTCACTAATTTGTATTTTGCGCAGGATAGCCAGGCTCGATAGCGAGTCTATGCTGCTGGTAAGTTGGCTTACATTGAGCATAGAAAAATGGCTTTTAAACGATTCTTCGTCCGTTCGGGCTAACTTAAAAATAGACAGGTCGAAGTTGAGGGTTTGCTGCGAAAAATGGGTGCGGGTGTGCGGTCGCCGAATTATTTCGCCGTTTCTGGGTATGGTTTCTTCGTATGTATTTCCGTTTTGTAGGTTTATGCTCAAATAATGGCGGTCGGGGCTGATGGTCATCGTTCCTTTTTCGGCAATGAGGAGCTTTACGTTGCCTCGGCTTTCTCTATGGTCCCAAATTTTTATGCCCTGCAAAACCTGGCTTTTGGGCTGTTTATTATCTATTTTTATGGTAAAACCCGTAAGTCCGTTGTAAAAAACGCCTGGTTTTAGGTCAAAAGCGGGCATTTGCTCCCGCACATCGTAGAGCAGCGAGCCAGCTTTTAGGTTGGCAATGGGCAAAATGGTGTTGGAAAAATAAAAGGCGAAAATGCCCAGCGCAACCACAAAAACCAGCAACGGGCGCATAAATTTGGCGATGGAAATACCTGCGGCTTTGATGGCGGTAAGCTCGTAAAACTCGCCCAAGCTACCAAAGGTCATGATGGAGGCGAGCAAAATAGCCAGCGGCAACGCCATAGGCACCAAGCGCATGGAGGCGTAAAACATCAGCTCGGCGATGACGTGAAACTCCAAGCCTTTGCCCACCAAATCGTCGATGTAGCGCCACAAAAACTGCATAATAAGCACAAACATAACGATGAGAAATGTGGCAAGAAAAGGTCCGAAAAAAGACCTAAGCAAAAGTTTGTGTAGAATTTTCAATTTTAGAGCGTTTGAAACACAAAGTTAGCATTAAATACAGCAATATCCATATAATCACCCAAAAAATAGTATATTTGCAGTAAAAAATGCTGCATTTTAGATGATAAAACCTTTAAAAAAAATACTTTTTACGTTCGACTACGAACTTTTTTTGGGCGAAAATAGCGGCTCTGTTTCAGAATGTTTGCTAAATCCGACGACCAAAATCGCTGATTTGTTGGGGAAATACGGCTACAAAGCCATTTTTTTTGTGGATACTACTTACTTATTGCGCTTGCAAGAAATGGCAGCCGAACACCCCGCCGCCGCCGCCGATTTTGCGCTCGTGCAGGCACAGTTGCGCACGCTCTGGGCGCAAAACCACGCCATTTGCCCGCACATACACCCGCACTGGGCAGATGCCACCTACCACGCCCACTCAAACACTTGGCAGCTATCCGAGCTAAAAAAATACCGTTTCCACGCCCTAACGCCCCAAGAAAGAACGCAGGTTTTTGAGCGCAGCATCGCCATTTTAAAGCAAATACTACCCCAAAACCAACCCAACGCCTACCGAGCGGGCGGCTGGTGCATTCAGCCTTTTGCGGACTTTTTGCCGTTTTTCAAAGCCTTTGGCATCAAATACGAATTTAGCGTTTTGCCCCAAATGCGCAACCTAACCAACGCACAATACTATGATTTTTTGGAAGTTCCGCCCAAAAACAGCTATAATTTTGAGCAAGATGTGTGCGTAGAAGACCCCAGCGGCTCATTTACCCAATATGCCATAAGTACGATTTGCGTGGGCGAGGCAAGGCGTTTTTTTAGTAAAATGCTGAACAAATGCCTGTGGCGGTTCGGCTACAAATCGTTTGGTAAGGGCGAGGGCGTGCTGCCCGAAGCCATAAATGCCCAAAACAAACCCCACAACAACCACGAAATGATAGCCATAGAGCTACTAAACTGGGCTATGCTGCCTGCGTACAAGCAATTTTCGGATAAAAACGATTATATGCAGTTTATTTCGCACCCAAAAATGCTTACAAAACATAATATTTGGTGTTTTGCACGTTTTTTAAAATACATTCACAACAAGTTTACGATTGACAACGTTTACACAGTATAACTAATTTGTTATAAAATTCACACACTCAATTAAACCCTTAAATTCAAAACAAAATGAGACGTACAACACTTGTTTTTCTATTTTCGCTGGCTATTTTTAATGCCCAAGCCCAATTGCCAGATAGCTGCAAACTAAGCATCGGCACAAATTTGGGCGGATTGGCGGACTACGGCACGGAAATTCCGTTTGTGAACCTGATGAAAACCTGCCGCACTTGGTACACAAAAAACAGCGATGGCACGGGCGGCTTTGATACCCAACTCGCAGACAGCATTGCGGTGCGCCCCGACGGCTATCCGACTAAAATGCCACAAAACGTAAACGGACAAACAACAAGCCAGATAGTTAGCACCATTTGGGCAAATACCGACGGCTGGACACCTGGCAGGCACGTGATACTTTTTGACGGCGTGGGCGTTTTACAACTTAGCGGAGGCGCAGATAGCGTGGCACTTAGCTCGGCAAACAGAATGACTTTTGTGCCAAATATTGGCGGGCAAAACTACATTGAACTAAAAATACTAAGCTCCTCGGCTGCCAACCCAGTGAGGAACATACGGGTACTTATGCCTGGCACGGAATTTACCTACGCAACCCAGCCCTTTAACCCTATTTGGCTGAATAAAGCATTGGTTTTTAAATCGTTTCGGTTTATGGACTGGACGCAAACCAACAATTGGGGGCAAAAAGACCAGTGGGATTGGGACAGCCCGAGCCTGTACAACTGGTCGGATAGAGCCAAAATGGACAACTATACTTGGGCTAACAACAAGGGCATACCCTACGAAATGACCATAAAACTGATGAACGACTATGATGTAGATGGGTGGATTTGTGTGCCGCACAGAGCCAGCAACCAATACATAGACAGCATGGCTACGATGTTTCATACCCGATTGGAGCCGCAGCACACGCTTACGGTGGAGTACAGCAACGAAATTTGGAACTGGATGTTTGGGCAGGCGCAATGGTGCAACAAATACGGCGGAATTAACTCGGGTTTGGGCTGGCCCGAATGTATAGCTCCGCTGATACAGAACTGCTTAGACCGCTGGACAGCCATTTATGGCGCAGACCTAAGCCGAATAAAACGAGCCGTGGGCATACAAACGGGCTGGTTGGACGTGGCACAGCGCACAGCCTACAACGTAAACCCAGCGAGCTTCGACGTGGTAGCACCTACCTATTACTTTGGGCTGGGCTCAACCGCCGACTCTACATTAGATGCCATGGGCGCAACCGCCACCGCCGCCGACATAGCCTATTGGGCAAGGCAAACACGCAACACCGAAGAAAAAGTATGGATAAACGACGTAAAAAGAACCATAGTGGACTCATTACAAAAAGAAATGGCTTTTTATGAAGGCGGGCAGCACCTCACGCCCACACCCTTTGGCGAACCGCCAACCTACGAAAATGCGCTGCTCGCCATACAAAGGGACACCGCACTATACAACCTCTACAACGAATGGTACGACTACGTGCGCACCCTGCAAAGCGGCAACAAACCACTGCAACTCATGAATTTTTCGTTTGTGAGTACACTAAGCGCAAGGTATGGCAGTTGGGGCATACTCGAAACCATGAACCAAGATACCAACTTGGTGTATGCCCCAAAATACAGCTCCACCATAAAAAACATGGCAAAAGGCAATTGTTTTAGCGTGTCGGCACTGGAAACATCGAATATATTTAAAATAAAGGTATTTCCGAACCCAGTTTGCACCAATTTGTTTTTAGAGTCCAGCACCGAAACCATAGAAAGAGTACAAATACTGGCTATGGACGGAAAACAACTCATGGTTTTAGACCTCAACAAAAAACAGGGCAACATAGACGTTTCGGGCTTGGCATCGGGGAGCTACATACTAAAAGTGATGGGCAAAAACGGCTCAAACACCTTTAAAGTAATAAAAAAGTAGCGCTGCAGGGGCAATAATTTTTCGTAATTTTATGTATAAATGCCATTTAATTGCTACATTTGCAATGCAACCAACAATTAAATGGCAAAAACATCTATTTACCTAAACTTTATGGGCAACACCGAGGCTGCCTTTAATTACTACAAACAAGTATTCGAAACCGAGTTTGATGCACCGCTCATGTACATGAAAGATGCGCCCGCCCCCGACGGAATGCCTCCGCTCTCGGCAAAAGACCTGAACAGCGTGATGCACGTTAGCCTGCCGATACTGGGCGGTGTGCGCATTATGGGCACCGATGTGCTGGAAAGCATGGGGCATAAACTGATTGTGGGCAACAATACAACCATAAACTTAGAGCCAGATAGCAGAGCCGAAACCGACCGTTTGTTCGGCTTGCTATCGGAGGGCGGCAGCGACCTTGCGCCACCCACCGACCAGTTTTGGGGCGTATATTGGGGCTGCTGTTTGGATAAATTCGGCGTGCGGTGGATGTTTAATTTTGTGGCTACCTAAAATGTTCAAACCAATTTACACCTGCCTTTGGTTTGATGGCAAAGCAAAAGAAGCAGCCGATTTTTATTGCGCCACGTTCAAAAACTCGAGGATACTTTCAGAAAACCCGATAGTAGTGATGTTTGAGCTAAACGGCATTCAGTTTAAAGCACTCAATGGCGGACCGCACTACCAGTTTTCGCCCGCCATTTCTTTTGTGATAGAATGCCAAACCCAAGCCGAAATAGACCACTACTGGGATAGGCTCGTGAAAGAAGGCACGCCCAGCAGGTGCGGCTGGCTGTCGGACAAATACGGCGTTTCGTGGCAGATTGTGCCTACTATTTTGGGCAAGCTCATGGCAGACCCCGAGCGTGCGCCCCGTGTGGTACAAGCCTTTATGCAAATGACCAAGCTCGACATCACAGCCCTTGAAAACGCCTGAACCGAGCTGTTTTTATGTGGCAAAAGCCATAAATAAAACCAAAACAACGGCTAAAACCTGCTCTAACCCAATTTTTACACCCAAAATTGATGACAAATAACCGAAAAAGTACCGATAGAAAAACGGCTGGTTTGCCCGAGCGAGAGCTGGGCTTTGGTAGCCGCACCACGCAGGGTACACGGCTCATAAACCCCGACGGCAGCACCAACATAGTGCGGCTAAACGCCCCCAAGTTTCAGGCGGTGAATATTTATCACGAGCTGATAAGTATGGGCTGGCTGGCATTTATAGCCGCTACGGTGCTGGCTTATGTGGGCATAAACCTAATTTTTGCGGGCGTTTACGAGCTTGTGGGCATCGAGCATTTAGCGGGCATTGTAGCCCGCACAAACCTCGAAAAGTTTTTGGAAGCCTTTTTTTTCAGCACCCAAACCTTTACTACCGTGGGTTACGGGCGCATCAACCCTATGGGTTTTACGGTAAACATTGTGGCTGCGCTCGAGTCTTTGACTGGTTTGCTGTTTTTTGCCTTGGTTACAGGCTTGCTTTACGGGCGGTTTTCTCGCCCCAATGCCAAGTTTATTTACAGCAAAAACGCCCTAATTGCGCCCTACCACAACAGCGCATCACAAACCGCACTCATGTTTCGGTTTGCAAACGCACGCAAAAACCAGCTCATAGAAGTAGAGGTACAAATTGTGCTGGCTTACGACAAAACCCAAGAAAACGGCGAAACCAAGCGTAGTTTTGTACTGTTGCCTTTGGAAATATCTAAAATTAATTTTTTGACCATGAGCTGGACGGTGGTTCACCCCATCAACGAAGATAGCTTGCTCTACCAAAAAAATGAAGCCGATTTGGCGCATTTAAACCCAGAATTTCTCATTTTGATAAAAGGCATAGACGATACCTACTCGCAAGCGGTGTACGACCGAACCTCATACACAGACCACGAGCTGGTGTGGAACGCAAAATATGTGCCGATTATTGGCAAAAATGCGAAGCAAAAATCCACCATTGATTTGGGAAAGATAGATGCTTTTGAGCGGATATAAAAAATGCGCTGCTTTAAAAAGCAGCGCATTTTTTGTGTTTTTCTGTGCATTTTTATGCCAAAATCCAAGAAAACTTGTATTGTTGTTCTGGCACTTTCATGCGGTCGGCGATGCGTGTAAGGCGGTCGGGCAGTTTTAGCAGGTATTCTTGTGCTTTTTCTGCCTCGAAGGTAAGCCCCGAAATTTCATTTACCTTCCAGCGTTTTAGCAAGCCGTCGAGTATGTCTATGTAATCGTGGGTGGTATATACCTCTATGCGCTGGGCTGCATCGGTAAAATGCCCCCAAAGCTCGCCAGCTTTCATGCCCATTTCACGCAAAAAGTGCGCTGGCATCACTATTTTTTGGCGCATCATGTACTCAAAAGCGAGCATCATTTGGCTTGGGTCGGTTTCGTATATTTTTTCTACAAAATGTGCATAAGCCGTGGCGTGCCTGCCTTCGTCGGCGGCTATCAGGGCGCATATCCGAGCCAGTTGGGTTTCGCCCTCTTTCTTGGCTAAGGTGGCTACCCTGCGGTGCGAAACCTGCGTAGCCAGCTCCTGAAACGAGGTATAAATAAAGTTTTTGTACGGGTCGTTGCCCGTGCCTATGTCAAAACCGTCGGTTATGAGGTGCTGGGTAGATATTTCGAACGCCTTCATGTTCACCCGCCCCGATAGGTACAAGTATTTATTTAGCACGTCGCCGTGGCGGTTTTCTTCGCCCGTCCACGCCCTAATCCAGCGAGACCAAGGGTTCAGCAGGTCGTTTGGCGTATCCCGTGGGCTGATGCCCTCTATGTTGTAGAGCCAAGTTTCGTAGGTTGGTAGGGCTTCTTCGGTTACGGTATCGCCTATAAGCACCGCCAGCACGTCGTAAGAGAGCAGTTTGGCTCGCTCTTGCAGCATTTTTACCTCATCAAAAAAGTTCTCCATGCTCGAATCGGGCAAGAGGTCGGCGGGCTGCCAGTACTCCTCCACTGGTTTTAGGTACTTGTCGCTTATTCCGTTCACCACATCACCCAGGGCGTTCATTACTTCTAATCTGCTTAATTCCGAAAATTTCATTTATGTTGATTTAAAAGGTTGGTTTTATATATAATGGCGTTGGTTTTGCTTTTTTGTTTAAGGCTTTACGAAGATAACGCTTTTGAGTACAAATATGTTATATTTAGCCTAACGAAATACTGAATATACCACAAATATACGACAATTCCGAATATTAAGATTTATTGCGTGGGTTTCGTTGAGCGAAGGCTGGTTTATGGTTTACTCATTTGATGAAAATCTAAAAGCCTTCTTATTTCATGGAATTTTTCCTGTTGAAGCTCCAAAGACTGTTTTTCAATTTCATGAAGACGTTCCTCCAAAATCTTATTTTTTTCTTTTTCTGCTTCTTTTAAAAGCATATTCAGTTCATTTTTTTGTTTTTCCAATTCTTCTTCAACAATTGAATACTTTAATTCTGTCTCTTTCAGTATATTCTCATATTTGTATTCTGGGCTTTGTTTGTATTCAAAAAACATATTCCTAAACAGACTAAATGAAAAACTAAGGGAAAATCCCAAAAAGGCTCCTAAAAGCGCTCTTAATGTGTTGTTCGTTGCATTGAAATTGCCCAGTTTACCTGAAAACAACAAAACTATCAGTAAAACTTGTATTGCAGTAATAATCACAAACAAGATTATTCTGAAAGAAAGGAGTTTTTTATATGTCAAAAAATTTGTTCTCATCTTATTTATTTATCAATGATTTTAATGAAAATGTTCCAATACCTAATGCACCAAGTCCCGTGCCAAAAAACAATCCACCTAAAACAGGGTTCACTTCAAATACGAAAAAACTTGAAACAAAAAGTCCAACTCCTATTGTTAGAGTTGCGCCTTTGTTTGCTTTATATAAAAACATATCAGTTTTTTGTTTTTCAAGGCTCACTTGCTTTTGTTGGGTATCAAAATGAAGCGTTAAAATGTCTTTTTTTATTTCATTCAAAAAACCCCAAATCTCTTTATATTCTTCGATGGTTTGGGCAAGCTTTAATTTTTCTTCGAGTACTAAAACGAGCCTATTGTCAGCTTCCGTATAAACAATAATATTTCTTTTGTCCTTTGGAAGAACTATAAGTTCATTGTTGTGGCTACTATCCTTTCGCTCCATATTTTTTCAATTGATTGTCAGTTTTCAGGGTTTCGGTAAAATAACCACCATTCCCACACTTAATTCGCATTGTCCGACGTAAATTTTATGTGCATAATCTGTATTTCGTCGTCGCTATAATCGCCGCTGAGTTCTTTTATGGCTTCGGCGGGGTTGTCGCTGGGGTAGGTCATAAAATAATCTATCAGTTCCTGCTGCACGTACTCATCTACCACTTCGTTTACATAATAATCCAGGTTGAGCTTCGTACCCGAATTAACGATGCTATAAATTTCCTCAAACAGTTCGTTCATCGTCATGCCTTTGGCACGGGCTACGTCCTCGAGCATCATTTTTCGGTCGATGCTACTTATTATAAACACTTTGTTTTGCGATTTGTTTACCATAGATTTCACCAGCATATCCACGGGGCGAATTACGTCGTGTTCGGCTACATACTGGGCTATAAGTGCTATAAATGGCTTGCCGTGCTTCTGCGCCTTGCCCGCACCCACGCCCGTAATGCGCATGAGTTCTTGCTCGGTTATGGGGTATTGCGTGGTCATTTCCTCCAAAGATGGGTCTTGGAATATAATGTAGGGCGGCAAATTGAGCTGCTTCGCTACCTTTTTTCGCAGGTCTTTGAGCATACCAAACAGCATTTCGTCGAGCACTGTTACCTGTACCGCATCACGTTCTTGGTTGGTTTGGGTAACTTTCGAAAAATCGTAATCCAGCGAAATGCGGTAGGTATAAGGCGAATCTATAAACTGCTGCCCTTTTTCGCTGAGGCTAAGTAAGCCGTAATTTTCTATGTCTTTGTTCAAAAACCTATCCACCAAGGCGTATTTCAGCAGCGACACCCAAAATGTGGGCATGGCTTCTTTTTCGCCCTCTACGGCACGCAAATGATGTCTGCCAAAACCAAAATCGGGGTGTAGGTTTTGCTTGTACATCGTTATTTGGGGCGTGGTTTCGCCCTCGGCAAAGGCAACCAAATGCTCCAAACTAAATTTATTTTTGAAACTGCTTATTGCCCCCAAAAGCTGCTTCAAATCTTCGGTTGCGTCCATTTCGGGTCTGGCATTTCTGCAAGAATCGCAGTTGCCACAGTTTTTTTGTTCGTATATTTCGCCAAAATAATGCAGTATTTGCTTGCGCCTGCATATCGCCGATTGCGAGTAGTTCATTACTTCTTTGAGCAGCAGCCCACCAATTTCTTTTTCAGAAACGGTTTTGTCCTTCATAAATTTCGACAGTTTTTCGAGGTCTTTTTCGCTGTAATACAGCATACAAACGCCCTCCAAACCGTCTCGCCCCGCCCTACCCGTTTCTTGGTAGTAGCTTTCTATGCTTTTTGGTATGTCGTAGTGTATCACAAAACGCACATCGGGCTTGTCTATCCCCATACCAAAAGCGATGGTAGCCACAATAATATCGCACTCCTCCATCAAAAAAGCGTCTTGATGGTTTATGCGGGTGTTGCCATCTAAACCAGCGTGATAAGGCAGCGCTTTTATGCCGTTGGTTTGCAGGGTAGCGGCTACTTCTTCGGCTTTTTTACGGCTTAGGCAGTAAATAATGCCCGATTTACCCGTATTTTCCTTCACAAAACGTATGATGTGTTTGTCTATATCTATTTTAGGTAGCACCTCATAGTACAGGTTTTCTCGGTTAAACGACGACTTAAACGATTTGGAATCGTCGGTCATTTGCAGGTTTTTGAGTATGTCTGCCTGCACCTTGGTGGTGGCTGTGGCGGTAAGTGCCACAATGGGTATGTTGCCCAAATCGGCGATTATTTGCTTTATTCGGCGGTATTCGGGTCGGAAATCATGCCCCCACTCCGATATACAATGGGCTTCATCTACGGCTACAAACGATACTTTTATGGTTTTCAAAAACTCGAGGTTTTCCTCTTTCGCCAGGCTCTCTGGAGCTACATAGAGCATTCTCGTAACGCCGTCGGTGATGTTTTGCTTCACCCTTCTGGTTTCGGTTTTGGTGAGCGATGAGTTCAAAAACTCGGCTATACCGTCCAAACCAGAGTAGGCTCTAATGCTATCTACTTGGTTTTTCATGAGGGCAATCAGGGGCGAAACAATGATGGCGGTGCCTTCCATAGCCATGGCGGGCAGCTGGTAGCAAAGCGACTTGCCTGCACCTGTGGGCAACACAACAAAGGTATTGTTACGCTCAAAAACGCTGTTTACTATCGACTCTTGCAGACCTTTAAAGGTATCGAACCCAAAAAATTCTTTGAGTGTTTTTAAAAGTATGGGGTGCGTAGCGTTTATTTTTTCGGGCTTACTAAGGGTCATTTTAAGTATGTCGATATTTTGTTTTAGTAGTTAGGTTATTGAAAATAATAGTGTTAATTTTGCATAATATTATCTCAAAAGTAAAAGCACTAAGATAATACATAATTCAATACGATGCAATTAAATTTTAAAGAAATTATACAGAGCGCAAAAGAGGCGTTGCGCATAGAGGGCGAGGCGGTTTTGGAGCTAATACACGGCATCGGCGATGAGTTTGCGCAGATTGTGGCTTGCATTGTGGCTTCAAAGGGGCGTTTGGTGGTAACTGGTGTGGGCAAAAGTGCGATTATAGGCGCAAAACTGGTGGCTACTTTTAACTCTACGGGTACGCCTGCGCTTTTTATGCACGGAGCCGATGCTATCCACGGCGATTTTGGTATGGTGCAGCCAAACGATGTTATTTTGTGCATTTCGCAAAGTGGCAACACGCCCGAAATTCAGGTATTGGTAGGTATTATAGCCCAAAATGGCAATAAAATAATTGCACTAACGGGAAACAAAGCGTCTTTTTTGGCAAAAAATGCCCAGTTTTGCCTCCACTCGCACATACAAAAGGAGGCTTGCCCCCACAACCTTGCGCCCACCACCAGCACCACGGCACAGCTCGCACTGGGCGATGCGCTGGCTATTTGCCTGCTCAATGCACGTGGTTTTTCGCCCACCGATTTTGCACGCACGCACCCAGGCGGCGCTTTGGGCAAAAAACTGACCCTAAAACTATCCGACATTTACCCCAAAAACCAAAAACCACAGGTGCGCCTCACCGACAACCTGCAAACGATTATCGTAGAAATTTCGGGCAAGCGGCTGGGCGCAACCGCCGTACTGAACCACAAAAACGAGCTGCAAGGCATCATAACCGATGGCGACCTGCGGCGTGCGATGCAAAAATACACGGATTTTTCTACGGTTGAAGCACAGCACATTTTTACCCCAAACCCAAAAACAATCGCCGAAACCGCCCTTGCCACCGATGCCCTGGAGCTAATGCAGCACCACAACATAACCCAAATTATCGTAACCAGCGCAAGCCACGAGTACGTTGGTTTTGTACACATTCACGATTTATTAAATCAAATTTAACCCCGAAAATGAAAAATACATCTTTTTTTACCCCGAAAATCAGCCGTTTGCTGCTGCTCACTGTGGTGCTATGCGCCAGCCATTTTGCCCAAGCGCAGGTGCTAAAAGGCACTATTTTGGACTACGAAACCCAACAGCCACTGGCGGGCGTAACCATTATATTCGACACCAACCAGAGCAGCATCAGCGACCAAAGCGGGCGTTTTTTTATAACCAAAAAAAAGAACACCATTGCCGAGCTGCGCCTAAGCATGGTGGGCTACCAAACCAAAAGCATCACCATAGCCAGCGATGGCTCGGACTTGGGCAGCATTACGCTTGTGCCAAAAAGTGATATGCTAAACGAGGTGGTGGTTTCGGCGGGGCGGTACGAACAAAACATAAACGAGGTAGCTGTGAGTATGCAAACCATTAACCCTAAGCAACTTACGCAAAACAATTCGGCAGATGCCCAAGATATGGTGGAGCGTGTTTCGGGCGTAAATACGCTAAAAGGGCAGGTAAACATACGTGGAAACGCTGGTTTTAGCTACGGCGCAGGCAGCCGAGTATTGGTTTTGGTAGATGATATGCCGCTGCTGGCTGCCGACGCTGGCGATGTAAAATGGAGCTATTTGCCCATAGAAAACGTGTCGCAGGTGGAGATTATAAAGGGCGCAAGCTCGGCACTTTTTGGCTCGTCGGCGATGGGCGGCATCATTCATTTTCGCACGGCTTACCCCAGCACCAAGCCCAAAACCAAGCTCATGACCATGGGTAATGTGTATGGCAAGCCCGCTTCGCCCGTAGAACCCGCTTGGGCGGCGGGTAAAAATCCGATTTTAGCCAATGTATCTGCCTTGCACAGCCGCCAAATAGGCAACTGGGATTTGGTTTTGGGCGCAAACCTAACCAAAGACGACGGCTACCGATTGCAGGAATACAGCCGCCGTGCCCGCATAAATGCCAATATTCGCTACCGTTTTAAGAAAGAAGGCTGGTTTGCGGGCGTAAACTTCAATGCCATGCGTGATTCTTCGGGCGTGTTTTTGTTCTGGAAAAACGACACCTTAGCCCTTGTGCCAGCACCCAATACGGCGGCACGCCAGCTAAACAAACGCATAAACATAGACCCTTACATTACTTACGCACCCAACGCCAACCAAAAACACAGCCTAAGAAACAGGGTTTTTTACACCAACGCCCTGAGCAACAAGGGTTTTAGCACTTTGGCTACGCTGTATTACAACGAGTACCAGTTTCAGCAGCGGTTCAATTTTCGGTTTGCGGAGCAAACGGTGCTTACCTCGGGCGTTACCTCCGTGCAAAACCGCATCGCCAGCGATAGCCTGTACGGCAGGCACCAAAGCGGCAACCAAGCGGTGTATATGCAGCTCGACCAAAAAATAAAACGGCTGAATTACACCATCGGCGGCAGGTTCGAGCGGTTTGTTATCAACACCGACGGCGCAATTTATTTTCCTATTTTTAGGGCGGGCGTAAACTACCAAGTGGCGGAGGCTACGTTTTTGCGGGCTTCGGCGGGGCAGGGTTTCCGCACGCCATCGGTGGCGGAGCGCTACTCCACGGCTTCGGCGGGCGGGCTTAGTGTGTTCCCCAACCCACGCTTGGGTTCGGAGCAAGGGTTCAGCACCGAGCTGGGCGTGCGCCAAGGGCTGGCGGTGGGTACGGGTTTTAAGGGTGTGATAGATGTAGCCGCTTTTGCTACCCGTTACAAAAACATGGTGGAGTTTCTGCCCGTTTTAATCGGTGGCGGGTTTGGGTTTCAGGCACAAAACATAGGCAATACCCAAATCGTGGGCATAGAAACCAACCTGATAGCCGAAGGTAGTTTTGGGGTTTTTAAACCGAATTTTAGCATTGGGTACACCTACATAAACCCAACCGAGCGCACCGATGCAGCCAAAACCCTAAAATACCGCTACAAACATTTGGTTAGGGCAGATATGGAACTCAATTACAAAAAATTGAGCTTCGGCACTAACATCTTATACAACAGTTTTATGGATAGAATAGACGATATTTTTATAAATTTTGTGCCAGGCGTGGGTAATTTCCGCACAAAATATGCGGGGCAAGGCAACCTGATAGCGGCTCTTAGGGCGAATTACAACTTTAAAAACAACATGAAACTGGGCTTTGTGTGCCGTAACCTCACCAACGAACTGTATATGCCAGTGCCTGGTAACTTGGGCGAGCCTCGCAGTTTTGGGCTAAATTTGAGCTATGAGTTTTGAGTTTGGTTGGCTAAAAGCTATCCAGTTTTAGGTTGATGGCAATGTGGTGGCTCGCACCCACGAGGCTGTACGCCGAGTTTGCGTAGCTAAACCCAAACCGTTTGGTATCTATGCCCACGCCAAACGAAATGCCGTTTCTGCCCCTAAAATTGGGTAAACTTAGCTCTTGGCGGCGCAAATGGTTGTAGCCAAACTGCACATTTAGGGATTTTCCCAAGCTAAGTTCGCCGTTTAAAATGACGTGGCGCAGGGCTTTGTCAAAAAAATAGCTTTGCTCCACGGGCGTTTCGCCCGCTTGCAGCAGTTGGCGTTCTTTGTAGTAGCGGTCGGCTGGGTCGTCGTAGCGTATGTTCCACTGGTGCAGGTGGTGCAGCACCACGCCAGCCCGAAACGGCAAATGCTCCAACCGCTTGCTAATATTTAGCTGCACATCAAATGGCAACGGCTCGTAATTGCCTGTAACGTAGGGTTTTAGTTGGCTACCCAAGTTTTTTACAGCCAAAACCGCCGCCAAGCGTGTGGCTTTGTTTTGGTAACTGAGCAAAAGGTCGCTGGCTACGCCCACGGAGCTGTACGTATCGTATTGCGAACCAATAAACTTGATGTTTGTGGCTACGCTAAGGTTTTTTACTTTTTTTAGGGGCATGGCATAGCCCATTTGCAGTACGTAATCTTGTGGGTAAAAATCGCCGAGTTCGTTTGCGCCTGCGTCGGTGCGGGTGAACTTGCCATAATCAAAAAACTGAAAACCGACGGTATAGTACCCAATCTTTGAAATTTTGCCCGCATAAACCGCCGAAGCCAGTTTTATGTCGGCGAGGTAGTTTACGTAATTAATGGCAATGGCGTGAACCGAATTGCTGTCTAAAAGTGCGGGGTTATAAAAAGCAAAATTTACATCGTTGGCGGTGGTAGCCAAGGCAATGCCCCCCAAGGCTGCCACCCGTGGGGCGGGCGTAAGGTTGAGGAAAGCGTAGGTAGTGCCGCCGCCCGTTACCTGCCCGTGGGTGGGCGTGGTAGTGAGCGCCGCCACGGCGCACGCCGCAGCGCAAATAAATCGTTTAAACAAATACATATAGCAAAGGTAACAAAAGATTTTAGTAACGCAATGCCATTCGTTTTTATTGTAGTATTTCTTTTGTTTCGTTCATCAGCACCGCAGTTTTTGGTCTATTTTGTTCCACAAAAAACAGTATTTTGTCGTACAATTCGTCGGAATTTACGGGTTTGGTTACAAACTCATTAAAGCCTTTGTTCATCGCCCTCCGGCGTGTTTCGGCAAAAGCGTCGGCGGTTACGGCTATAATCGGCAAATTTTTGTACTCACTGCCGCCGTCGCCCTTTCTAATGTGCGATACAAACTCGTAGCCGTTCATTTCTGGCATGTGCAAGTCCACCAAAAGCACATCTAATTTCATATCGTGCCTTTGCAGCATATTGTCTATGGCTTTTGCGCCGTTTTCGAACATAAATACCTCCACGCCCCATTTTTGTAGCAGGGTTTCCATGGCTATTCGGTTGTATTGGTTGTCTTCTACCACCAGTATTTGCGCACCACGCAGCATATTTTTTGCCGATTTTAGCACTTTTACGCCACTGTCTTTGGTGTTGTTTAGCTCCTCACGCACATACCCAAACTGCAAAGCAAAACTAAACGTACTGCCTACGCCCTGTACGCTATCTACATATACTTTGCCGTTTTGTAGCTCCACCAGTTTTTTTACGATGCTCAAACCCAAGCCCGTGCCGCCGTAGTGGCGGGTTGTAGAGGCATTTTCTTGCGAAAAACTCTCAAAAACGAGGTTTTGCTTGTCCTTAGCAATGCCTATGCCCGTATCTTCTACCGAAAATAGTAAGCTCAACAGCTCATTTTCATCGTTCAATACATCAACTTTTATTCTTATATAGCCTTTGCTCGTAAACTTTATGGCATTGCCTACCAAGTTAAAGAGTATCTGGCTCAACCGCACGGGGTCGCCTATTAGTTTTTTGGGCAGCCTCGGGTCAATGTCTAAAATGATTTCTAAGCCTTTTTCTTTGGTTTTAAAATCCACGCTCCTATAAATTTCCTCTAAAATATAATGCGGCTTGAACTCTATGGCTTCAAATTCTATTTTGCCCGCCTCTATTTTAGAAAAATCCAAAATATCGTTTATAATCGTTATTAGGTTATCCGCCGAAAACTTAATGGCTTGTATGTACTGCATAAATTGCGGCGGTAGGTTGTCTTGGTCTAAGCCCATAAGCTCGGTAAGCCCCACAATGGCGTTCATTGGTGTGCGAATTTCGTGGCTCATATTCGACAAAAACGACGATTTAGCCTCTGCAGCTTGCTCTGCCGCAGTTTTAGCCGCCATAAGCTCGTTCTCGGCTTTTTTCTTGGCTGTAATATCTATACCAAAACCAATAATGTATTTTATCCTCCCGTCCATTTCTAAGGTAGGCATGTAGTTTCGCCAGTAGCACATTTCTTCGCCTTGCGCATTGGTTACGTACTCCTCCCAGCTTAGTTCTTTTAAATTCAATAATACTTGCGCAAACTTTTTGTTGCGGTCTTCTGCCAAAGCAATCGGTTTGTTGCGCTCTTGGCAGTATTCTGTCATGGTTTTACCCATCATCCACCTGCGCACTTCGTCGTCTTTGATGGCAGCTTTGTTTATAAAAGTTACCTGCCCCGATGTGTTATAAACCGATATATCTATCGGGAACTGGTTTAAAACGCCCTCGTAAAAATTGCGAGATTTCTCCAATTGAAGCTCCGTGGTTCTGGCACTGGTTACGTCGTCTATACAAATGAGGGCAAGGCGCTCGGGGTCATTTTCTTTGCCCGATACCGTAATTTCAAAACTAATCCAATATTCTGAGCCTTTGGCTTTAAACCGCTCTATAAACACTTGGCTGCTTTTGTTTTTTATAAATGCTTGGTGCAAGGCACTTTTTATGTCTATTTCTACTGAGTCTGTAAAACCATCTAAAATATTAACGCCCATTTTCAGTTTTCGCATAATAACTTTAAGGGTGGTTTTTTTTAGGTATTGTTCGTTGGTATTTACAACAATACCCTTTTCATTTACCAAAATTAAACCTTGCGAGCCAGAAGTAAAAATGGTGTGGAGGTTTTGCTGTTCGGTTACTAAATTGGTTACAATTTTATCATTTATTTCTGTGAGCAAATACATACACAGCCCGCACAAAAAAGCTGCGAGTGCTACTGCCGCAATACTCATGGCTATTTTTATAGCTGCTGAATGTTGTATATGTACGTCTATTAGGTCGTAATTGGTGAGTTCCAGCAACGCCAAAAAAAATATTGGTATGATTACTCGGGTAAAAAACAGTACTTTTTGGTGAAAATCGGTTAGGAATATAGCCAGCATTGTGGCAGAAAAAAGCATGTATTGCACGCAAGAATCTTTGCCCTGCATATCGGCGGAGGTGGCTATAAACGTAGATAGCGCCAGTATAAAAAAGGTGCGCACCAGCTCGTAATTGCCTTTTATATGTATAAAATACAAGCCTGTAAATACAATTACGAATATACCGCAAAGCTCCATTAGTTCGGCATAACCCAACAATGCGTAGGCTACGGCGTAAAGAAGGCAGCTCACCGCACCAAAAACGAGGAATGAATTGAGTAAATCTATTCTTTTTCGTTCCTTTATATCTTGCACAGATTGCATACCCTGAAAGCGCACGTAATCCCAAATCTGTTTTAAATTCATAAGTTCATTTATATAGTTTTAGTAATACAAAAGTATTGTTTATGTTTGGTTCTTTTAAATAAAATAACCCAAAAACCTGTGTATGTAATATTTAGTTGTTTTCTAAATTAAAAATCAAAATTAAGGTTTATTTTTTATCTTTTGAGTTTATTTGGTCTAATAGCCCGTTTTTTGCATAAAAAAATAGCTCAAAAACCATTTTAGCACTTATTATTTTGCTTATTGTTGGTTTTGAGCTATTTTGTTGCCTACGTTTTTGGGCTTATTATGCTTTTGAGCCTCTTTTTCTTTCGTGTTCTTTCAAGTATATTTTGCGCATACGTATGCTTTTTGGCGTTATTTCTACGTATTCGTCTTGTTGTATGTATTCCATGGCTTCTTCCAAAGAAAAAAGGCGTGGCGGAATTACCCTTACGTTGTCATCAGAGCCTGCTGCACGAAAGTTGGTGAGCTGCTTGGCTTTTGTGATGTTTATCACCATATCGCCCGCCCTGTTGTTTTCGCCTACTACTTCGCCCTCATACACATCGTCGGTGGAGTTTATAAAAAACACGCCTCTGTCTTGCAGTTTATCCACACTATATGGCGTAGATGTACCCGTTTCCATCGATATTAATGAACCATTTACACGGCTGGGTATATCGCCCTTCCAGGGTTTGTACTCTATAAAACGGTGCGCCATAATGGCTTCGCCCTGGCTTAGGGTTAGGGTTAGGTTACGCAAGCCCATTAGCCCCCGTGAAGGTATTTCGAACTCGAGCTGCTGGCGGTCGCCCTTGGTTTCTACGGCTACAAGGTCGCCCTTGCGCATGGTTACTTGCTCTATGAGCTTGCCCGCAAAGTTTTCGGGCGTATCTATAATCAGGCTCTCGTAAGGCTCGTGTTTTTGGTCGTTTATTATTTTTGTAAGTACCTGCGGCTGCCCCACTTGCAGCTCGTAGCCTTCTCTGCGCATGGTTTCTATGAGTATGGATAGGTGGAGTATTCCCCTACCAAAAACCAAAAAACTATCGGTGGTAGCACCGTCTTCTACTTTGAGCGCAAGGTTTTTTTCGGTTTCTTTGTACAGGCGTTCCCTTATTCTTTGTGAGGTTACGAGCTTGCCTTCTTTGCCAAAAAACGGTGAATCGTTGATGGTAAAAAGCATATTCATCGTAGGTTCATCTACTTTTATGGGCGTGAGCGCCTCTGGTGCGTCCACATCGGCTATGGTGTCGCCTATCTGAAAGTTTTCGATGCCTACCACAGCACACAAATCGCCGAGCTGCACGTCGGTTACTTTGCGCCTGCCCAAGCCTTCAAAAACATAGAGTTCTTTTATTTTTGAGTTTGTAAAACTACCGTCGGCTTTGGCGAGTTTCACCTGCATTCCTTCCCTTAGTTCGCCACGGGTGAGCTTGCCTATGGCTATACGCCCCGTAAAGTTGCTAAAATCGATGCTCGTAATTTGTAGCTGCGTGTTGCCGCTGTGTACCAGCGGTGGTGGCACGTGGTCTATAACGAGGTCGAGCAGGGCGGTGAGGTTGTCGGTGGGTTTGTTCCAGTCGGTACTCATCCAGCCGTGCTTCGAAGAGCCATAAACGGTCGGGAAGTCGAGCTGGCTTTCGGTAGCACCCAAGTTAAAAAACAGGTCGAAAACAGCCTCGTGCGTTTCGTCGGGGCGGCAGTTCGGTTTATCCACCTTATTTACCACCACAATCGGTTTCAAGCCCAGTTCCAACGCTTTTTGTAGCACAAACCGTGTTTGCGGCATCGGTCCTTCAAATGCATCTACGAGCAGCAGCACGCCGTCCGCCATTTTGAGTACACGCTCTACCTCACCCCCAAAATCGGAGTGACCAGGCGTATCTATCACATTTATTTTATATCCGTTGTGGATTACCGAAATGTTTTTCGAAAAAATGGTGATACCACGTTCCCTTTCCAAGTCGTTGCTATCCAAAATAAGGTCGTTTTGTACCTGATTATCACGCAATACGTTGGATTGATAGATAATTTTATCTACCAAAGTCGTTTTGCCATGATCTACGTGCGCTATAATGGCGATGTTTCTAATTTTTTGTTGTGGTTCCATTCGTTTTGTTTTGCGGGTGCAAAGGTACGCATAAAAAACCACAAATTGAGCTAAAACACAAAGTTTTACTTTTCCCACAGCCATTAAAGGCTACAAAGCCGTTATTTCTATGAAAAAAAAGCGTTGTTACCCCAAAAAAATGCGCACAAACTGTAATTTTTTGTGCCAAAATACTACTCATTACTTATTTTAGTTTTCAATACACAGCCTACTACGATGCCGAAATTACTCACCACTTATTGTATTTTTTGTGCGGCTTTTCTGCTGCTGCTCACCGATGTAACGGCGCAAACCCAGCCCACCAACCGAACCTATAACGTGGTGCGCACCGCAAAACCACCGAAGATAGACGGCAAAT
The DNA here is from genome assembly GCA_043765195.1 of Bacteroidota bacterium. GTDB lineage: Bacteria > Bacteroidota > Bacteroidia > UBA7662 > JAYUJN01 > JAYUJN01. Next base: position 31,457 of record JAYUJN010000005.1, read on the forward strand.
TGGACGAGGAAATATGGCTGACGCACCCCGAGCAAACGCCCGACTACTACACCGTTTTGGAGCCGAACAATGGCGTGCCGATGACCCAAAAAACGCTGGTGAGAATAGTATATGACGACGCTGGGCTGTACATAGCCGCAAAAATGTACGACACCGCCCCCGATAGCATCGCCCGTGAAATGGGCTTGCGTGATACACCCGAAAAAAATGCCGACGATTTTAGCTTTTGTTTAGATGCCTTTGACAGCAAGCAAAATGTTTTTACTTTTACCGTAACCGCCGCAGGCGCACAAACCGACATTTACTACACCAGCGACAACCAAGACATCAACTGGAACGCCGTTTGGCAATCGGCGGTAACGATAGACAACCAGGGCTGGAACGCCGAACTTTTTTTGCCTTATTCTGCGCTTCGTTTCCCCAAAAAAGCGGTGCAACGCTGGAATTTTAACTTTGCAAGAACCATAAAACGCCACCAAGAATTTGGTTTTTGGAACGCCGTATATAAAAACAAAGCCAACATAGCCGCACAATTCGGCACATTAACTGGCATAGAAAACATAAAACCGCCGCTGCGCCTGAGCTTTTTTCCTTTTTTGGCAGGATACCAAAACACGGAGGGCGGCAAACTGATAGACCGAAAAATGGTGGGCGGCATGGATTTGAAAATCGGTTTGAACGAGAGTTTTACGCTGGATATGGCACTGATACCCGATTTTGGGCAGGTGCGCAGCGACGATATTGTGCTAAACCTCACGCCTTTTGAGGTGCAATACCAAGAAAACAGACCCTTTTTTACGGAGGGCATCGAGCTTTTTGGCAAGGGCGACGTGTTTTACTCGAGGCGCATCGGCGAGGCTTCTTACGAACTGTTAGAACCACTGAAAAACAACGAAAAAATACGCTACCAACCCAACAAAACGCCGCTGCTAAATGCCACAAAAATATCGGGCAGAACCAACAAAGGCTACGGCATCGGGTTTTTTAATGCCATAACCAACAAAACCTACGCCATAGCTCAAAACGACAGCACGGGCGCATTTCGGGATATATTAGCCGACCCGTTCACCAATTTTAATGTGTTGGTAGCCGACAAAAACCTGCAAGGCGGCGGCAACATCGCCCTCATAAATACCAATGTGTATAGAGCCAACGGCGCAAACAATGCCAACGTAACGGCTACACAATTCGCCATTTTTAACAAAAAAAGCACCTACCAAGTTTCGGGCAGCGCTACCCTGAGCAACAAATACAATTTGGGCAAAAACAACAACGACAGAGGCTATCGCTACAACGTAAATTTGGCAAAAGTGAGCGGAAAATGGCGTGGAAACATCATGCGCTACGTGGAAAGCGACAGGTTTGACCCCAACGATTTGGGCTTTTTGCAGGCAGCAAACTCCATTATAAATGCGGCTGGCGTGAGCTACAACCAGTTTGTGGCGGGCAAATACCTGAATAATTTTAATGTATCGGCAAGCGTAACGAGGGAGGAGCTTTATTACCCAAATAAATTTTCGGAGCTTAACCTCGGCACGAACTTTAATGCGCAACTAAAAAACTTTTGGTACATGGGCGGCGGTTACAATGCCACGCCTGGCAACAGTTACAACTTTTTTCGCCCCCGCACGGTGGGCTATTTTTTCAAAACGCCTTTCAGCCACAGCGTATATAGCTATGCTGGCACAAATAACAACAAAAAACTGTCGGTGAATGTAAATGCTGGCTTTTGGCAAAGACCCGATGCGGCTTGGCGGCAACTGGACAACTGGCTGGGGTTAAACGTGAACATTAGGGCATCGAACAAACTGAATTTTTCGGTGGGCAATGGCTGGACTTGGAATAGAAATGAGCGGGATTTTGTAAACCGATTGTATGAGGGCAGCAACCTTAAAACCGTGATTTTTGGCGAGCGCAACAACAAAAACATAGAAACCAACGCCAATGTGGGCTATACCATCAATAAAAAACACAGCGTAAATACCCGTTTGCGCCACTACTGGTATTTGGTGAAATACGACCGCTTTTTTGAGCTGGAAAAACCCACTGGCTTGCTCCTACCCACAAACTACACGGGTTTAGATGCCAACGGAGCTTCACGGCACAACCAAAATTTCAACGTTTTTACCTACGAATTTGTATATAATTGGCAGTTTACAAGCGCAAGCAACCTAAGTGTGGTTTATAAAACGAACATTTATGGCTTTGATAGAAACGTGGACATTAAGTATTTGGACAACCTAAATACCACGCTCAATACGGCTGGTTTGGGTAGTTTGTCGTTTAAGGTAATTTATTTTTTGGATTATGTGGAATGGCATAACAGATTGATGAAAAAAGTGTAACTTTGCAGCTTTTAAAAATTTTAAGAGATAAATTATGTCAATTTTAGCAGCAGGCACCGAAGTACGGGTGCATTACACGGGCAAATTCACGAACGGCGAAACCTTTGATAGTTCGGTGGGCAACGAGCCGTTGGCGTTTACCATCGGCAGCGGCATGGTCATCGAGGGTTTTGATTATGCAGTAAAAATGATGGCGCTCGGCGAAAAGAAAACCGTAACCATACCAGCCATAGAAGCCTACGGCGATAGCTACGAAGAAATGGTGATACAAGCGCCACGTGCCGACTTGCCAGCGGATTTTGTGCCAGAAATAGGCATGGCGTTGCAGCTACAATCGCCCGACGGCGAGATAGTGGAGGCGGTGGTTAGGCACATAACTGCGGATAGCATCACCCTCGATGCCAACCACCCGCTGGCGGGCAAAGATTTGGTATTTGAGCTGGAACTGGTAGCCATAGGCTAAAAGTTTCGCAAACTAAAAAGCCCTATTGGCAGCGAAAGCTGCCAATAGGGCTTTTTTCATACATCGTTTTTTTAAGAACATCGTTTTTTGAGAACAACGTTTTTCGTAAACCAGCACGCCGCTTACAACTTCGTTTTTATCTGCGCAAGTTCTGCCTGATTTACCACAACTTTGTACTTATTTTTTAGTTCTTTTAGCCATTCTTGCTCCAAAAACGACTGATAGTCCGAGGTAATAATGCCCCTAATTTCGCTCAATTGCTTTACTTCGGGAGCAAGTACCTTGCGCACCTTCACAAAAGCCACTCCCGAGCCTTCTTTCATATTCGCCGACAAACCCACGGTTTCGCCCGCTTTGTCCACCAGCTCATTGTCGCCTTTTGAGTATTTGCCCTCCGTAATTTTTAGGTTTAGCGGATTTTCTTTGTTTATTTTCGCCAAAATCACCTCATTGTTTTTCCTACCCGCCATTTTTTTCACCTTGTTGGCTACCGCCTCATCTAAGCAGCTATAAATGGTGGCTTCCACCCTTTGTCCCCACATATAATCGTTTTTGTGGCTGTTGTAGTACGCCTGCAAACCAGTGGTATCCGCCACGGCTTTGTTCCAAACCTTGCGGTCGGTGAGGTCAAAAATCAAAATACCGTCTTTGTATTCTTGCATCAAAGCGTTGAACTCGGGGTATTTTTTCTCCAAATTTTGGTCTTCGTACCCAATAATTGCATCTTCCACAAAACGGGTATATAAGCCATTAAGCACCATTGTGGGGTCGGCTTCCATTCTGCTTTGGTTCTTAGCCACAAAATCGGCAAAATTCGCCTGCGTATAAGTTTTGTCCTTAATTTCTATGAGCGGCGCTTTAAAACCAGCGGTGGCTTCGGCTTTAAAATTGGCTTTTACAAAACTGGTATCTTGCGCAATGGCTGCTATCACGGCATTTTTTGCAAAAGCGTACTCTTTCAAATCGTATTCTTTTTTGAGCTTGTTTATAAGCACATTTCGCTTCTGAAACGACCTCGCATCACGGTCCACCCTTTGTTTGAGCGAAAGCTCGGCTTGCTCAAAATTAGGAATTTCCTCGTAGCTCAAACGCTTGATAATGTGCCAGCCAAAGTTGGTTTTTATCGGCTGCGACACGTCGCCATCTTTTTTTAGCCCAAAAGCCGTGTTTTCAAACACCTCCACCATTCTGCCCGTGCCAAAAGGTTGTAGCTCGCCGCCTTTGTCTTTTGTGCTTGGGTCTTCGGAGTATTGCTTGGCAAGGTTGGCAAAATCTTCGGTGCTGGCTCTCTTGTACAGCTCCTCAATTTTGGTTTTGGCAGTGGCTTGTTTTTCGGGCGCATCGGTTTCGGCAGCCTTAATGAGTATGTGCGCCACTTTAATTTTGCCTCTTGTAGCCCTTTTGTCCATCAATTTCACGATGTGGTAACCAAAATTGGTGCGAAAAGGCGCAGATATTTTGCCCACGGGCATATTATACACCACTTGCTCAAACGGATAAATCATTTGCAGCACCGAAAAGTAACCCAAATCGCCCTTGTTTTGCTTGGCAGATGGGTCTTCGGAATCTTCGGTAGCTACCGTAAAAAAGTCGTCGCCTTTGTTCAAGCGGGCTTGCACCGCCAGTATTTTTTTGTACGCAGCGGCGGTATCGGCTGGGGCGGCGTTCGGCTCTAAGCGTATAAGTACGTGTACCGCACGCACCTCCTCTTGGCTGCGCTTAAACGCCTCACGAAGCAATAAGTCGCCCGTTTCTTTGTCCGTTAGGTAAGGCTTGGCGAGCTGCGACCTATACCCTACCAGCTCCCTATCAAACTGCGGGTTGGTATCCAAACCCATGGCATAAGCCTCTTTTACTTTGAGTTTAAAATTGATGTACCTATCCAAGTAATCATCTACGTCGGCGGCGGTGAGGCTCTTGCCCGTGTAGTTGTTTTTCTTAAAAATATTCTCAAATTCTGGGGTAGAAACGCTTTCGCCATTGATACTAAAAATATTTTGGGCAAATATCGTATTCGCACATAGTAGAAGTAAGCAGGCAAGCGTTGCTTTTTTAAAATGAATGATCATCTTTTATGGTTTATTATTAAAATGGTTGTAAAACTGTGCAAAAATAAAATTATTAACTCAATAATTTGCATTTTATTTAAAAAAATAAATATCTTTTCCCTTCTCCCAAAAATACCCACGGCTTTTAGCGCACATTTTTGCGTTTGTTGCGGGCATAATCCTCAAATACAAAGTTGCCCAAACCCTTCAAACTGCTGTAAAACGCCTTGCCGTTGTTGGTTTTTGTAAACTCTTGCACAAATTCTTGCAAGTAAGGGTCTTGCGCTATCATAAAAGTAGTGATGGGTAGTTTGAGCTTGCGGCACTGCCCCGCCAAATTCAGGGTTCGGTTCAGTATTTTTCTATCCAACCCAAAGCTGTTTTTGTAGTAGCCCTCGGGTTCTTTGAGGCAGGTGGGCTTGCCATCGGTTATCATAAAAATTTGTTTGTTCGGGTTTTTGCGCCTGCGCAGCAAATCCATAGCCAGCTCCAAACCAGCCACCGTATTGGTGTGGTACGGACCAACTTGGAGGTAAGGCAGGTCTTTCACCTCTATTTGCCAGGCATCATTGCCAAAAACGATTATATCCAGGCTGTCTTTTGGGTATTTTTGCTTGATGAGCTGCGCCAGCGCCATGGCTACTTTTTTGGCGGGCGTTATTCTGTCTTCGCCATACAAAATCATGCTGTGGCTTATGTCTATCATCATCACCGTAGAGGTTTGCGAAAAATGGTCGGTTTCGTGTACCTCCAAATCGTTTTCGGTAAGCACAAAATCGGTTAAACCATTGTTTACCTGCGCATTGCGTATGCTATCCGTAAAATCTATTTGCTCGCTGCCGTCGCCGTATTTAAACTGTCGGCGGTTGGCGTTGGGCTCTATGCTGCTGCCCGAAAAGGGCGAAAGGTGGTTGCCCGACTGCGTGCGCTTTATTTTACCAAAAATTTCTTCGAGCGATTGCTGCCGAATGCCCTGCTCGGTTTTGGGCGTAATGCTAATTTTACCGTCTTCGGTTTTGGGGCTAATGTAGCCTTTGTCTTCCAAATCCCGCAAAAAATCGCCGATGCCATACTGGTCGTTGGTTAGGTTGTATTGCTTATCGAGCTGCGTGAGCCAGCTCAACGCCTCGGCTACATCGCCCGAGGTATAGGTGAGTATTTCCAAAAAAACCTTCAACAAACCCTCAAAATCCGATTGGTCTGCATCGTTTTTGGGTATGAATTTCGTAAAATTAAATCCTATCATGGCTATTTATTTTTTTGTGGTGAGATTTCTAAAAACGTCCTCGAGCGAGTTTTCTTGTTTGTTCATGTTTAAAATGCGCACTTGGTTTTGTACCGCAAAATCAAACAAAAGTCCGTTCAAATCTTGGCTTGTTTTGGCAGAAACCAGCCATTTGTTCGCACCTATATTTTGGGCTTTTAGTACGCCATTTATTTTTTCGAGCTGGCTTTTCTGTACCGCTCCATCAAAGCTCACTTCCACCAAATTTTGGGTATTTGTTTGGTTTTGTAGCTGCTCGGTGGGCGCATCGGCTACCAGTTTTCCTTGGTTTACTATAATTACACGCTTGCACAGGGCTTCTACCTCTTGCATAATGTGGGTAGAAAGTATGATGGTTTTTTGGTAACTAATTTCTTGTATCAGCTTGCGGATTTCTACCAGTTGGTTGGGGTCTAAGCCCGTGGTAGGCTCGTCGAGTATCAGCACTTCGGGGTTGTGTACCAGCGTTTGCGCTATGCCCACACGCTGCCGATAGCCCTTGGATAGCTGCCCTATTTTTTTGTGCTGCTCCACGCCCAAGCCAGTAAGCTCCACCAGCTCGGCTATGCGCTTGCTCAAATTGGGTACTTTGTATATGCCGCCCACATAGCTCAAATATTCTTTTACGTACATATCCAAATAAAGCGGGTTGTTTTCGGGCAAATAACCGACTATCCTGCGTATTTCATTGCTGTTTTTTGCTACATCGTAGCCACAAACCGTGGCTTCGCCGCTGCTTTGGGGCAAAAAACAAGTCAGAATTTTCATGGTAGTGCTTTTGCCAGAGCCATTCGGACCGAGCAAACCCACAATTTCGCCCTTATTTATCGAAAAACTGAGTGCGTCTATGGCTTTTTGTGTGCCATACAATTTCGTAAGTGCGTTTACTGTAACCGACATTTTAGCTAATTTTTATATGCAAAGATACTAAACCAAAGCGAAAATAATGCGACTAATACGGAAATTTATGCCAAAAAAAAATAAAAAAATTTGGTAAATCAAATTATAATACATATTTTTGAGGCGTATTAAACATTTACCAATTAAACCAATACAAAATGAAAAAACTCAGTCTTTTGTTAGCACTCATGCTACTCACACTCGTTAGCAGTTTTGCGGCAGCGCCCAGCGATTTTGCCGTAAACGAACAAGAACTCAACCTGCAAATGGCAGACCTGAACAAAGCCGAGGCTTTTGTAACCGCCAACCCTAATGCCACCGTAAAAGAGGTAGAAGGCGTAGCCACCGACCTTAAACTAACCAGCGATTTTGCCCAAAGTTTGGGTGCTGAACCGCCTTTTGGCGTGCCTTCATTTATATGGGGCTTGGTTTTGGGCGTAATAGGCATCGTATTGGTATATGTACTTACCGACAGCGACAAAGTAGAAGCCAAAAAAGCCCTCATGGGGTGCTTAGTTGCTGGTGCAGCCGTGGTACTTATTTATGTTCTTGTAATCGCAGCAGGCGTGGCTACCACACTTTAATTAGCTCTTTCTTTATAAAACTTTAAAAAACGAGGCTGCCACATTTGCGCAGCCTCGTTTTTTTGGCATAAAACCATTTCTTTCATTTTAGCGTACACAAAACAAAAAATGCCCCTACCAAAATTAGCCCTACTGCTGGGCTGCTACCTGCTCATAAGTAGCTGCCGCACACCCGTAATGCCGCAGCCGCAACCCACCGACCTGCACATTACCTACCTCGCCCTCGGCGACTCTTATACCATAGGCGAGCAAGTAGATACGCCGCTGCGCTACCCAATACAACTCGGGGGGCTGCTCAAACAAAAAAATATTTTTATAGATACCACCAAAATTATAGCCCGCACGGGCTGGACCACCGCCGACCTCACGCAAGGCATAGATGCGGCTGCTATCTCAACCAAAAAGTACGGCTTTGTGAGCCTGCTCATAGGCGTGAACAACCAGTACCGCAGCGGTTTGGGCGGCTTGGCGGGCTACCGCACCGAGTTTACGCAGTTGCTACAAAAAGCCATCGGTTTTGCCAACCAAAACAAAAGCCATGTGTGCGTAATTTCCATACCCGACTACGGCGTTACGCCTTTTGGGCAGGGCAATGCAGCCAAAATAGCCGCAGAAATAGACAAATACAACGCCGCCGCCAAAGAAATTTGCGTGAGCCAAGGCATTGCGTTCTTCAACATCACCGAAATTTCGAGAACCGCCCTCGGCGACCCCAGCCTTACAGCCATAGACGGGCTGCACCCCTCTGGCAAAATGTACGGGCTTTGGGCGAGCGCCATACAAGACTCGGTAAGTGTATTGCTACGAAAATAAAACATGAGCTTATGATGCGCTAATGCTTTGAATTTAAAGCAGTTAAAAGTGCCAATGTTGATTTTTTTACGCCTGCCCTGATTTTGAAAAATCCTTGCAACTAATACCAAATATAAATTTTATTTAGTCCATTCTTGTGTTGTTGAGTATATAGCTATGACTACATATTTTAATTTTAAACGCATAGGTAATAAAATTTAAAAATGCAAAGTTCGCAAAAAAAGACTACTCCTGACTTATAATTGGTATTAGACAATGGTTATTAGCAAATTGATAGTCAATTAGTTGTAACTTTTTATGTAATTAGTTAGCAGAATGTATGTAATTATGGCTTTAAATTACTCTTTTCAAAAATATTTCCGTGTGTTTTAAAACCAAAGTCCAATATTTTTTCAACAATTATTTTTTTTGCTAAATCAGCATCATTCATCGATGTCGAAATTTTATAGGCAAGTAAAGTATTGTGAATAAAAATTTGTCTATTGTAAAAATAAGTCAAATTGTTTACCGAACTTTTATAAATCCACAAAAATAGTGCTGAAATAAATTCTGTAAATATTCCACTTACAATAGTCAAAATGTGAAAATTTCCCGAAGTTAAATCTTGATTAGTTATATTGGCTGGGAACAGATAAAGAATTATGCCTAATAAGATAATTATAAAACCTATCCACATTGAAACAATACTATAAGTATAACTTTTTTGGGTTTGCGTCAATCCGATTTTATAGTATTGTTCAAGTTCAATTCTGCTATATGTAACCAATGGAATTAAGCCTAGATCATCAGTTGCTTCTAATTTGTCTTCATATGAGATTTGTTTTTTTACTATTTCATTTAGCTTATTATTAAATTCTTTCTCAGCATCTTCAGCAAATAATCCAATAATTCCGTTTATAGCGTCGGTAACAAGAACAAAAGGGGCAAGTCCACCAATTACTAAATAAACTGTACCAAGGACTGAAAAAATACTTTTCCAGGTCGTAGGATTAAACCCCCAATTCCAAAGTTCTGGTAGCCATTTGTAAATACAAAAGTATGATGAGGCAATACCGCCACTAAATCCAAGTAAAACAGCACCCCAAAGGAAGAGTAGTCTGGTGTTTTTGTTTTTATACCTTAACCATTTAATCAAAAAATTTGGTGTTTCTTCTTTTCTTTCACGTTCAGGATTCGTATCATTTTGTTTAGTTTCTTCTACAATATTTTCCATTTTTTACAATAATCAAATTATTTTATTATGTTTCTCTCTTATAGGGTTTCCACACCAAAATTTTTAGCCGCATAATTACGTAATTTTGTGGAAATTTAACCCAATATTGCATTTTTAAGTTGCATCACACCGAAATATTATGGCATGATGCAGCCCAAATAAGGTTTTTATTGTCCATTCGTACAAATACTAAGGTACAATGCACCATTTTAAAGTTTTGGTGCGAGAGAACCCTATTCTCTCTTAACCCCCAACTCACTTGTTTACAACCATTTTTTGCCTATAAAAACGCTCGCCAAGGCGCACTTCTGCGGTGTAAATGCCCGCTTTGAGGTCGTTTGTACGCACCAAACTGGTGGCATTGGTTATTTCTTGTTGGAGTACGGTTTTGCCCAGCATATCCATTATTTTTATCATTGCTACTTCTGTGGGCTGCGCTGGTACCACCACAAAAAAGCTACCGTTCGTCGGGTTTGGGTACATACTTACATACGCCTGCGCTGTGGTTTGGCTGGCTACATTTGGCGCAATGGCGATGTGGTAGTCCTGCCCGTTGTTGTTGTCCCAAGTATTGTCGGCGTAGTGTACCACAAAATCCACTTTGGTTACGCTTTGCTGCACTTGGTTAAAGGGCGGGAGTTTTAGGGTAATTTTACCGTTTTGCAGGCTACCAAAAGGCGTTTCTACGGCTGGTCCGCTGCCGTTCCAGAGCGTAGAGCCAAGCGGGCGGTACACCGCATTGGGTAGCTGCCACGTGTTTACGCCCCAGTGGAGCATGGCGGCTTGGTTGATGCCATTTACCACAATGGTGATGCTGTCTTGCGCCATGGGGAACTGCGGTAGCCAGCTCACGCCCAGCCCAACGCCGCCGCCAGGGTTTTGCACCACCGACGTATCACAGTTTTGCCAAGTGTGCGCCAGCGTGTTTTGTGCGCCCACCCACGTGTGTTCTATCTGCGATTTGGCGGTGTTTCCGTTGCTATCCACGGCTTCTATGTAATAATCCACCAGCACATTGCCCAAACCCTGAATTTTTGCAGAGTATTCTCGGGCTTTTTTGGTCGGATTGAGTTGGTTTGTGGTGCTGGGCGCTATGTAGGCTGCGGTCATCGGCAAACTTATCCAGTTCGTTACTTGGCTGCCGCCCGCATAGGTTTCGTTTTCGGTGGAGTTCAGCGGGTTTTGTCCGTTCAAATCCGTGCGGTATTTCAGGTTAATTTGCTGCAAACCGCTGATGTCATGCACAAACGACCAAACGGTAAAGTCCGACGATTTTACGATGTTCCATTCTTTTTCGCCAGGGTTGTACGGCTCTCTTTGCGGCTGCCATATCGTTGGCGGGGTTTGGTCGGGGTTTGTAGCCACAATGTTTTGCAGGTACTGAATGGTTGTGTTGGCGGCACGGGTGGGCAATGCGTCCCATATTCCGTTCGAGGAGCCGTCCCAGTACCAGTAATCGCTGGCTTCGCCATTGAGCAGCGAGTTTTCGGCGGCTACCACGGCTGGGTCGTTGGGTGCGGCGTGTTTGGCGGTTTCTAAGTAGTTTTTTGCCGCCGTAACCACCGCCCAGCTATTTCTGTCAGGGCTTTGGCAGGCGTTGGGGTCGGCGTTCCATTTCTTAAACTCGGGGTCGCCGTTGTCTGCACCGCTCCAGCTACCACTTTCTATGTGTATAATGTCGGTGGTATCGGTGGGGAACATTTGCAGGTAATCTTGCACCGTGGTACACACAAAACGTGTGGGGTTGGCTTGCAACCAGTTTACAAAAGCCTGAAAATTATTTTGGTAATAACTCGGCGAGCCGCCGCCATAATTGTCGCCATCGTGGTGCAGCACAATGAGTATCGGGTGGTTTGGGTCGGTGTTTTGTGGCTCGAGCTGGCTCATTACCGTGTTGTAGCTCAATGCGCCAAAGCCGCCTTGCCCGTCTTGGTTGCCCAAATAACGGTCGGTGGGTACAGCCAATATTTTTTGGGTAAGCCCCGAGTTTGGGTTCGTAAACTGAATGTAATGCGGCTGCCTGCCCCAGCGTGCCGAGTTTTGGGTGGGCGCCCACAGGTTACTTAGCTGCACCCAATCGTTGGGGTTTGGGTTCTGCACGTCGGCTTTATTGGCTTCGTACAGGTTGCCACTTGTGTTGTAAGGATAGTTGGCACAGGCTCTATCGAAGTGAATGTTGTCCACCAGCACCCATTTCAGCCCTTCATCTACCAAAGCGGGTATTACGTTCAAACCAAAGGCGTTTTCGGGCGGAAAAATGCCCTTTGAGTAATTTCCACTAAAATTACTACCCATTATCGCCTTGTGTTTTTGTATCTGGGTGCGAATGTCGGCATAGTCTATCAACGGCATGAGCGGGTGGTGGTAGCCAAAACCCACCATATCCAAGCGTGGATTGCCCAAGCTCGTGGTTTGGGTTTTAGCCGTATTCCAATGCGTTTTCCAGCCAGAAAACCCAAAATTAGCCTGCTCCCAGTTGTTCAAATTCTCTATCAAACTGCCCGAAAAGCTCACCTGCGCCCCAAAGTGCGGCATATTAGCAGAAATGCCCATTTGTACGGCATCTTTGGCGTAATAAGTATATGGTCCGGTTCGGGACTGAAAAATGCTCCACAAATTAAACGGATAGCGGTTGTTTTGGTAAGTAACCACCGCCGACTCGTTGGGGTAGTAAATGGGCTGGTGCATGTGCCACAAAAAAGCAATGTAAATAGGCGGATTGGGCGGCACAGCCTTTATGGCTGGCACAATGCCCAAAATCACGAGCAACAATATGCATATTTTTTTCATGGCACAACGGTTTAAAAAAGCCTATATTTTATTTTTTTAATGCAAAATGCGCTGCCAAATATCGTTGCCAAACACAAAAATCATTAGCCCAAAAACAAGCACCATGCCCACATACTGGGCGGCAAGCAATACTTTTTCGCCCACGGGGCGGCGGGTAATCATTTCTATGAGTAAAAAAACCACATGACCGCCATCGAGTGCTGGAATGGGCAGAATGTTCATAAATGCCAAAATGGCGGATAAAATCGCCGTGGCGTTCCAAAAGTTGGTCCAGTCCCACACGCCGCCGTACATATCTTGGGCGATGGCTATGGGTCCGCCCAGCGATTTTTGTACTGGCACATCGCCCGAAAACAACTTGCCCATGCCTTTTATGTAGTCGCCTATAAAGTTGTAGGCTTTGGCTATGCCCGCTGGTATGCTCTGCGCAAACGAGTAGCTTTTTGTCTCCGTTTTCAGGGTAGGGTTTTGCCTAAACCCGATGCTGCCGTCTTTTTCTACCAAGCATTTTAGGTCTATGTTTCCTGTGCTGCGTTGGGCATTTATAACGATGTATTTGCCCGCATTTTTTTTGAGTGCGGCTTTAAATTCGTCAAAAAACGGCGTTTTTTCGCCATTCACACCCAAAATTTTGTCTTCTTCCTTCAATCCAGCCCGCTCGGCATTGCGCCCCGCAAGCAACTTGCCCACCGTAAACTCAAAACGTGGCATTGCCAAATACTGTTGGTCTTTGGGTGCGTTTACAAAATCTTTTATGAACGTAGCTGGCACTTGCAAGTTTACGTTTTGTGTGCCACGCATCACGGTAATGGTTGGCGGCGTTTTGGCTATAAAAATTTCGGTGGTTAGTATTGGGCTAAACTCTTTTAGCGGCATTCCGTTTACGGCTACTGGTATGTCGCCCGTTTGCATACCCAAGATTTTGCCCATTTCACTGGGTACAACGCCATTTTTTAGGGAGGCTGTGGGTATAAATTGTTCGCCATTTACAAACAGCAAACCAGCAAAAATAATCATAGCCAGCACCAAGTTTACCACCACGCCGCCCACCATCACGATGAGGCGTTGCCAGGCTGGTTTGCTGCGGAACTCCCACGGTTCGGGTTCGGTTTTGAGCTGTGTGGTATCCAGCGACTCGTCTATCATGCCAGCTATTTTTACGTAGCCGCCCAGTGGCAGCCAGCCGATGCCGTACTCCGTTTCGCCGTGTTTGAAGCTAAATAGCTTGAAATCATAGGCATCAAAAAAGAGGTAAAATTTTTCTACCCTGATGCCAAACGCCCTTGCGGCTGCAAAGTGTCCGAGTTCGTGCAATACAATTAGGATAGAAAGTGCCAGTAAAATCTGACCAATCATTACGATAACGTGCATATTTTTATTTTTTAGGGTAAATTTTTATGTGAGTTGGGGTAGTCGGGGGGTGTAGCTGCCCGCAATACGTGCTATGGCGGCTATGTGTGCTGGCGTGGTGCCGCAGCAGCCGCCCAGTACGTTTACCAAACCCAGCTCCAAAAACTCTTTTATTTGGGCTGCCATTTGGTCGGGGGTTTCGTCGTATTCGCCAAATTCGTTGGGTAGCCCTGCGTTGGGGTAGGCGCTCACCATACAATTTGCTTTTTGGCTCAATATTTCTAAGTAGGGTTTCAGGGCTTTTGCGCCCAGCGCACAGTTTAGCCCAATGCTAAAAAGTGGTGCGTGCGCCACCGAAATCAAAAATGCTTCGGTGGTTTGCCCCGAGAGCGTGCGCCCACTGGCATCGGTTATTGTACCCGAAACCATGAGCGGCAGGCTTACGCCCAGTTCGTCGTAGGTTCTCATTACCGCAAACAGGGCTGCTCGGGCATTTAGGGTATCAAAAATAGTTTCTATCAAAATAATATCCGAGCCGCCTTCTATCAAGCCCTTGGTTTGTTGGGCGTAGGCTTCCACCAGCTCGTCGTAGTGTATGGCACGGTAGCCTGGGTCGTTCACATCGGGCGACATAGAAGCCGTTTTGTTTGTCGGACCTATGGCACCCGCCACAAAACGGGGTTTGTTCGGCTCTTTTTGCGTAAATTCTTGGGCTACCTCCTTGGCTATTTTGGCACTTTCGTAGTTTAGCTCGTAGGCTAAGTGTTCCAGCGCATAGTCGGCTTGCGAAATGGTGGTGCTGCTAAATGTGTTGGTTTCCACAATGTCGGCACCAGCCGCAAAGTACTCGGCGTGTATTGCCTTCACCACATCGGGGCGGGTGATGCTCAGTAGGTCGTTGTTGCCCTGCAACGGGTGGCTGTGCACCGCAAAACGCTCGCCTCTAAAATCACTCTCCTCGAGCTTGTAGCGCTGTATCATGGTGCCCATCGCACCGTCTAAAATCAGAATTCTGTTTTGAGCTATTTCTTGTAGCGTATTCATTTGGGTCTAATAATTGTTGTTTTACAGGATAGCAAAGATACGCTATAAAAACGATTTTGGCGTGTTTATGGCATAAATTTACAAATATTTTAGCAAAGTTTGTGCTTTAAGTTCGGTTTCTTTCCACTCGGCTTCGGGGTCGGATTGGTGGGTGATGCCCGCTCCCACATACAGCACAAACTGGTTTTTTAATAATTGCATGGTGCGCAAGTTTACAAAAAGTCGGGTGCCGCCCAGTGCTGGTTTGTTCAATACACCCCAAAAACCCGCATAAAAATTCCTACTATGTGGCTCGGTTTCGGCTATAATTTTTTGGGCTTCGAGCTTGGGTAGCCCGCCCACGGCTGGGGTTGGGTGCAGCATTTGCAGCACTTGATTTACGTCCAAATCTTGGTTGAGTGCCACCTCAAAACTGGTTTTTAAATGTAGCAAATCGCCCGCTTCGGTGGTTTCGGTGTGGTTTTTGGGGCTGTTTTTCAGGGCTAATTTCTCAAAAAACCGCAACAAATACTCGCTTACCAAGGCTTGTTCTTCTATTTCTTTGCTCCCCCACGTATTTTCGGGGTTTAGCTTGTGGCGAGTACCCGCCAAAGCCACGGTTTTCAGGGTTTTTTCGTTGTTTATTTCCAGCAGCAGCTCTGGGCTTGCGCCTATCCACGTGCCTACGTGCGGCAGGCTTACCAAGCTCACAAACGCATTGGGGTACGACTGGCATAGCAGCTCAAAAAACGCTGTTGGGCTGTATGCCGTGGGTATTTGGTGCGCCAACGTGCGGGAAAGCACAACTTTTTTTAAACCGAGTTCCTTTAATTTTTTAAGCACATTTTCTACCATTGCCAAAAACTGTGGCTTGGTAGCATGGTGCGTTTCTACCTCATTTTGGGGCAGATGCCAGTTGTTTTCAGTCGTTTTTTGGTCGTCAAAAAGCTGCGCATAGCATTGTTTAGGGTCGGCTACCAGTGTGCCTTCAAAACCGCTTAGGGTTATATCAGGCTGTAAAATGTACGAGTGCGCTGCGTTTAGCCAAAAGGGCGCTACCAAAAAACCGCTTGCGTTTTCCAACGAATTTAGCTCGGGTACAGGCGGGCATTCGCCCGCCTGTATAAACGTAGTGGGCGTTTCGCTCGGATACCGAAAAGAGGCATAAGACCAGTTTTTTTGTATTGTTGCTGCAAAAGTAGCCTCGAGGCTGTGCTTTGGTTGTGTTTTAGGGGGCAATGCGCTAACTTAGTTTAGTTCTGTAAAACAAAAAGCGGGCTAAAAAGTTGCAACAAATGCGCATTTTCTATATTTTTGCCCTAATTATTGCCATCGTAATTCGGCTCACACATATCAGTTCTTGGTCGTCGTTGGTTATGTGTATGTCCCACACTTGAGTAGATTTGCCTATGCGCAGCGGCGTGGCTTTGGCGTGTACCCAGCCCGAAGTGGCACTTTTTAGGTGGTTTGCGTTTATTTCTAAGCCCACGGCTTTGTCGTTTTGGTTGGTGAGTGATAGCTGTGCGGCTATGCTACCCAAGGTTTCGGCGAGTACCACCGATGCGCCGCCGTGCAGCAGCCCGTAGGGTTGTTTGGTGCGGTGGTCCACAGGCATTTTGGCGCACACATACTCGGGCGTAATTTCCGTAAACTCTATGCCCACGTGGGCTACCATGGTATTTTGGCTGCTTTTTTGCAGCACTTCCAGCGGAACTTGTTGTAACATTTTTTGGTGTGTTGTATTAAAAAACTGGGTTGAAAATCATTTATCCCTCCAAAACGACCTCCGCATCGTTGAGTATGTCTTGCTCTATTTTTAGGTTGTTTATGATAAAAACTTGGCGTTCGGGCGTGTTTTTTCCCATATAATAATCCAGTAGTTTGGGTATGGACATATCGGGGCGCATAATTATGGGGTCTAATTTTATGTTGTCGCCTATAAACGTACCGAACTCGTCGGGCGAAATTTCCCCCAAACCCTTAAACCTCGTAATTTCGGGCTTGCCGAGGGCAATCATTGCCTTTTGTTTTTCTTCTTCGGAGTAGCAATAAATCGTTTTTTGCTTGTTTCGAACCCTAAAAAGCGGCGTATCGAGTATGTACAAATGCCCGTTTCGCACCAAATCGGGGAAAAACTGCAAAAAGAACGTGAGCAGCAGCAGCCGAATGTGCATACCATCTACGTCGGCATCGGTGGCTATCACCACACGGTTGTAGCGCAGGTATTCTATGCCTTCCTCTATGTTTAGTGCGTGTTGGAGCAGGTTTAGCTCCTCATTTTGATAGACTATCTGCTTTTTTAGGGAGTAACAATTCAGCGGTTTTCCCCTGAGGCTAAACACGGCTTGGGTCTCCACATTGCGGCTTTTGGTGATGCTTCCGCTCGCCGAGTCGCCCTCGGTAATGAACAAAGTGCTGTTGTAGCGGTTTTCGTCCTTGTTGGTATCCAAATGCACACGACAATCCCTAAGTTTTTTGTTGTGCAAATTGGCTTTTTTGGCACGCTCGTTGGCAAGTTTTTTGATGCCCGCCATGTCTTTGCGCTCCCTTTCGCTCTGTTGTATGCGGCGCAGCAGGGCATCGGCTACGGTTGGGTTTTGGTGCAAATAATCGTTGAGTTCTTTTTGCAAAAAGTTGGCGATGTAGGTGCGCACCGTGGGGCTGTCGGGGTCGGGCGCAAGGTTGCTCGAGCCCAGTTTTGTTTTGGTTTGGCTCTCGAACACAGGCTCTTGCACACGCAGGCTTATTGCGCCTATGATAGATGCCCGCACGTCGGAGGCTTCAAAATCTTTTTTGTAAAAATCTCTGATGGTGCGCACCATTGCCTCCCGAAAAGCCGCCAAGTGCGTGCCGCCCTGCGTGGTATATTGCCCGTTTACAAAGCTATAATACTCTTCGCCGTATTGCTCGCCGTGCGTAAAAGCCACTTCAATGTCTTCGCCCTTCAAGTGAATAATCGGGTAGCGGGTGCTGTCGGCGTTGGTTTTATTGCTCAATAAATCCAGCAAACCGTTTTTAGAAACATATTTTGTGCCGTTGAAATTGAGCGTTAAACCCGCATTCAAATAGGCGTAGTTCCTAATTTGTTCTTCTATAAATTCGGGTATAAAGCGGTAGTTTTTGAAAATGCTGCTATCTGGCTGAAAAACAATCAATGTGCCGTTGGCTTCGGTTGTGCTTTGTATGGCTGCATCGTTTTTTAGTACGCCTTGCTCAAACTCCGCCAGTTTCACTTGGTTTTCTCGCACGGATTGCACCCTAAAATGGCTCGAAAGCGCATTGGCAGCCTTTGTACCCACGCCGTTTAGCCCCACCGATTTCTGAAAAGCATTGCTATCGTATTTTCCGCCCGTGTTTATTTTGCTCACGCAATCTATCACTTTGCCCAGCGGAATGCCCCGCCCGTAATCACGCACTTGCGCCTTGTGGTCGGTTACTTTTATGTCTATTTGCCTGCCGTTGCCCATCACATACTCGTCTATGGAGTTGTCTATTATTTCTTTGAGCAAAATATAAATGCCATCGTCGGCGGCGGCACCGTCGCCCAGTTTGCCTATGTACATACCAGGGCGCAGCCTTATGTGTTCCTTCCAATCCAGCGATTTTATGTCGTCTTCGGTGTATTTACTTGCCATTTTTTGGTTTTTACAATGCGTTTGGGTTCTTTGGTTACAAAGTTCTCATGTATTCACCAAAAGTTTTACACAAAACAGCACAAACAACCAATTTTTTGGCTTAAATGGACGTAAAAAACTGTGCAGCAGCCAGTTGCTCGGCTTGTTTTTTGGTGTAATCTATGCCTTTTGCCACCGTTTCGCCGTTTATGTTTAGGGCTATTACAAACTGTTTTTTGCCGTGTTCGCCTTGTATCATTTCCAATACCTCAAAATCTATGCTTTTGTTTTCTCTTTGCGCCCACTCTATTACCTTGCTTTTGTGGTTGGTTATCACGTCTTTTAGCTGGCTAAAATCCACGTAGAGCTTTACGATTCTTTCTTTTATAAAAAAAGAAGCCACGCCAAAACCTTGGTCTAAATAAATAGCGCCTATGAGCGCCTCGAGGGCATCGGCGTGTACATTTTTTTGGCGGTGTAGTAGGCTTTTGTTCCTAAGGTCAAATTTTAGCATTTTTTCTATGCCCATTTTGTAGGCTGCATCGGCTAAAAAGGTGGCATTTACAAACCTTGCACGCATTTCGGTGAGCGAGCCTTCGGCTTCGTAGGGGAATTGTTTAAAAAGTATGTCGGCGGCTACGAGGTCGAGTACGGCATCGCCGAGGTACTCCAAGCGTTCGTTGTCCGTGCCTTGGTTGGCATTTCGCACGGAGCTGTGGGTGAGCGCAGTTTCGTAGAGGCGCAGGTTTTTGGGCGCAATGCCCGTAATGTTTTGTATGGCTTTGGCAAAAAGGCGCTGTTCGGCGGTTTTGAATATATGAAAAATCTGAAACATTTCTTATAAGTGCGCTTTTAGTGAAAACTGCCTGGCGGGCGGTTTTGCCGTTTTTTTGTGGCTACAAAACAGAACCCATAAGTTTTTGGGCTTATAGGTTCGTTTGTTTAGGCTAAAAATTCTTTGAATATCACCGAGGCATTGTGTCCGCCAAAACCAAAGGTGTTGCTAAGTGCTGCACGTACCCGCCTTTTTTGGGGCGTGTGCAGGGTTAGGTTTATTTTTGGGTCTATGTCGGGGTCGGGCGTGTGGTGGTTTATGGTAGGCGGTATGGTTTGGTGGAGTATGCTAAGTATGCAGGCGATGGCTTCTACTGCGCCCGCTGCGCCGAGCAGGTGTCCCGTCATGCTTTTGGTGCTGCTTACGTTTAGGCTGTATGCGTGCGCACCAAACACGGCGTTTATCGCTTTTAGTTCGGCTACGTCGCCCAGCGGGGTGGAAGTTCCGTGTACGTTTACGTAGTCGATGTCCGTGGGTTGTAGATTTGCGTCTTGTAGTGCGTTGCGCATTACGTTGGCTGCGCCTATGCCCTCGGGGTGCGGTGCGGTGATGTGGTAAGCGTCGGCGGTCATGCCGCAGCCCACCATTTCGGCGTAAATGGTTGCGCCTCGGGCTTGTGCGTGCTCGAGGGTTTCGAGTATGAGGCAGCCTGCGCCTTCGCCGAGTACAAATCCGTCTCTATCTAAGTCGAAGGGGCGAGATGCCGTTAAAAAATCATCGTTGCGCTCGCTCATGGCTTTCATGGCATTGAAACCGCCCATGCCCGCTTGGTTTATGGTTGCCTCCGAGCCGCCCGTTATCATTACGTCGGCATAGCCGAGGCGTAGGTAGTTGTAGGCATCTATGATGGAGTTGGTGGACGATGCACAAGCCGAAACGGTGGTAAAGTTCGGACCCCGAAAGCCGTATTTGATGGAAATATGCCCGCCAGCGATGTCGGCTATCATTTTTGGTATAAAAAACGGACTGAAGCGGGGCGTGCCGTCACCCAGCGCAAACTCCGATATTTGTTCTATAAACGTATCTAAACCGCCAATGCCCGCACCCCAAATTACGCCTGCCCTGTCGTGGTTTAGCGTGTCTAAATTCAAGCCGCTATGCTCCATCGCCTCGGCGGCGGCGGCTATGGCGTATTGGGCGTAAGCATCTATTTTGCGTGCTTCTTTTTTTTCTAAATATTTTAGTGGGTCGAAGTTCTTTACTTCGCAGGCAAATTTAGTTTTGAAATGGGTGGCATCAAAACGTGTGATGAGGTTAGCACCGCTAACCCCACCACAAAGCCCAGCCCAATATTCGGTAATGCTGTTACCGATGGGCGTTAATGCTCCTAAACCTGTTACCACTACTCTTTTTAAATTCATGATAAAACCTAATTTGAGTGTGAAAAAATAAAAAAATTACTTTGTGTTGGCTTCTATGTAAGCCACTGCTTGCCCTACGGTTTGTATGTTTTCGGCTTGGTCGTCTGGTATGGTTACGCTAAATACCTTTTCGAACTCCATGATAAGTTCTACGGTATCCAAAGAGTCTGCGCCCAAATCGTTGGTAAAACTGGCTTCGTGGGTTACTTCTGCTTCGTCCACGCCCAATTTATCTATGATAATGGCTTTTACTTTTGTTGCAATGTCTGACATGATTTTATGGTTTTTTTTTGAGTTAGATTGAAGTTGCAATATTACTAATTTTACGCAACATAGCCAAATTTTTTTTTTACTAATTTTCCCCAGCCATTTCACCCAATTATGAGGGCATTTAAAAATTAAAAATACGTGCGTTGTGTTTTATTTTGTATTTTTGGGGGAGGAAAATGGTTGAGCTATT
>JAYUJN010000006.1:0-10316 GCA_043765195.1 Bacteroidota bacterium
GTACGCTCGGCGAAGTACTGAACGCGGCGCTGCCGGCGGCGCTCAAACTATCGTCGGAATCGCAGGTGCAATTGCGGGTCGATTACGCTTCCCAGACGACTCCGTACGCCCTGGGCGCCGAAGAAACCCTTATCGTAGAAGCCTTGCAACGTAACCCCGAAACGGGCGATTTTCCGACGCTGACGTTTTCTGATATCGGGCGATTGCTCGATCAGCCGGCGTTTCATCGGCATCTTAAATCGTTGCTGCAAAAAGATATCATTACGCTTTTTGAAAGCATTCAGGATAAATACGCGCCCAAAGTCGTACGGCGCGTTCGGCTGCAAATGCCCAAGAGCCAAAAATATCCGAACAGGATTACGGGATTTTAGGATTTTTAGGATTGTGAAAATATCGGAACGGGATTGCGGGATTTTATGATTTTTTCAGTTCGTTGAGCGTAGCCGAAACGACCCTTCGGCTGCGCTCGGCGAGCATTTTGTCAGAACAGGATTACGAGATTTTAGGATTTACACGATTGAAAAATCCAACAATCCTGTCCATCTTTTAATCCTGAAAATCCTGTGCGGACAAAAGGCGTTTCGGCTACGCTCAACGACCATGAATTTGAATGACAAAAACCCACGTTCGTTGAGCGCAGCCGAAACGGACAATACAGCCCACCCCCTAAGCGCAACCAAATATCATTTCTTGCTATTTTAGCTCAACCAACTTTTGTAATAATCGCCGTTTTCTATGTCTATGGCTTCTTGCGTGAGCATCAACGGACGAAATGGGTCTATCATTACGGCAAGCTCTTTGGTTTCGGTTTTGCCTATGCTTTTTTCTACCGTTCCTGGGTGCGGACCGTGCGGTATGCCGCCTGGGTGCAAGGTTATCATGCCTCGCTCTACGTTTTTTCGGCTCATAAAATCGCCATCTACGTAGTACAGCACTTCATCGCTATCGATGTTGCTGTGGTTGTAGGGCGCAGGTATAGCCAGCGGGTGGTAATCGTAGAGGCGTGGCACAAAGGAGCAAACCACAAAATTTTGGGCTTCAAACGTTTGATGCACGGGCGGCGGCTGATGCACTCGCCCCGTTATTGGCTCAAAATCGTGGATAGAAAGTGCGTAGGGATAGTGATAACCGTCCCAGCCCACGGCATCGAAGGGGTGCGTGGCGTAGGTATAAGGATAAATCAGCCCTTGCTTTTTTATATAAACCAAAAAATCGCCCTTTTCGTCGTAGGTTTTTAGGTTTTTGGGCAGTTTTATGTCTCTTTGGCAAAAAGGCGAATGCTCCATGAGCTGCCCATATTGGTTTCGGTAGCGTTTTGGGGTGGTAATTGGGCTAAAACTCTCTACGATAAACAGCC
Source organism: Bacteroidota bacterium (assembly GCA_043765195.1). Lineage (GTDB taxonomy): Bacteria > Bacteroidota > Bacteroidia > UBA7662 > JAYUJN01 > JAYUJN01. The sequence goes on from JAYUJN010000006.1 coordinate 1,358, forward strand.
TATTGTTTTGGTTTTCGAAGCTCAGTTGGTAAATTGTGCCACGAGGAATGACCAAATAATCACCGTATTCCAGCGGAATTTCGCCATAAATGCTTTTAAACAACCCTTTGCCCTCGTGTATAAAAATGAGTTCGTCGGCATCGGCATTTTTATAAAAATAAGCATCGTTGCCCTGCATGGGTGCTGCCAAACTAAGGTGCAAATCCGAGTTTACAAGCAAAGGCTTACGACTTTTTAGGTAGTCTGGCTCGGGCTTTATACCAAAACCGAGCAGGCAGCGGTGGCGCAAATGTTTTTGCACGGCTATGGTGGGTGCCACCGAAAAAGGCTCGGCGATGCTTTTTACGAGCGTGGGCGGGTGGCAGTGGTACACCAGCGAGTAGGTGCTGCTAAAACCCTGGGTGCTTACCAGCTCTTCGTGGTACAAGCCACCGTCCGCTTGCCGAAACTGTGTGTGGCGTTTTGGGGGCATTTGCCCGAGTGTGTGGTAAAACATATTTTGTTTGCGGTTGATGAAAAACCAAAGGTACAAAAAACTTAATTCATCGCCAAAATATCGGCGGCTATTTGCGTGGCTGCGGTGCGTTTATCGAATGTTTCTAAGTTTTGTTTCATGCGCATTTGTAGCTCCATATCGTTCAATAGCTCAATGGTTTTAGGTACCAGCGAGTGTTCGGCATCGGCGTTTTTTACCAAAATAGCGGCATTTTTTTGTACCAATTCCATGGCATTTTTGGTTTGATGGTCGGCGGCGGCGGTGGGCAGCGGCACCAAAATGGCGGGTTTGCGCAGCACTGCCAGCTCCGAAATTGCGCCCGCCCCTGCCCTGCTTACTACCACATCGGCGGCGGCATAGGCATAGTCCATTTTTTGCATAAATGGCTGTATTACAGCTACATAGCCCAGTTCTTGGGCGCACTTTTTTGCCACTGGCTCAAACACCGTGCCTGTTTGCCAAATGAGCTGCACGCCCGCTTTTTTGAGCAGCTCGAGCTGCGCCGCAATGCCCTTGTTTATGCCAAGCGCACCTTGGCTTCCGCCCGTAACCAGCACCGTGGGCAGAGCGGCATCTAACCCAAAAAAAACGGCGGCTTCGGTTTTGGTAATGCTGCTCTCCACAATGTTTTGGCGCACGGGGTTGCCATAGTTCCTTATTTTTGCGCTCCCAAAAAACTTTTCTAACCCGTTGTAAGCCACAAAAGCCAGCTTTATTCTGCCCGATAGCAGCTTGTTCACCGCACCTGGCACGGCGTTTTGCTCCTGAATTACGGTAGGCACGCCCAGCATTTGTGCGGCTATGAGCGTAGGTCCGCTGGCAAAACCGCCCACGCCCACCACGCAATCGGGTCTGAATTTTTGAATAATGCGCACGGCTTTATACAAACTATACAGCAGTTTAAAGGGAAATTTTAGGTTGCTCACCACGTTTTTGGGCGTGAAGCTCCGCTGAAAACCCGTAATAGGCAAGCCCTCTACCACAAAACCAGCCTCGGGTACTTTTTGCATTTCCATTTTGCCTACCGCACCCACAAAAAGTATGCTTGTACTTGGTGCTAAACTACATAGCGCATTGGCTATGGCTATGGCAGGAAATATATGCCCGCCCGTGCCGCCGCCACTTATCACAATTTTTTGCATTGCTAAACTTTTTTTCTGCAAAGATATGCTTTTTAAAAAAAATCCCCGCTACTTTCGTAGCGGGGATTTTTTTGGATTATTTTACTAAAATACTATTGTCTTAGCGTAAAATTCACGGGCATATTGTAATACACTTTTACATTGCGACCGTTTTGCCTGCCAGGTATAAACTTGGGCAGGGTACGCACCACACGCACGGCTTCTTCGTCGCAGCCGCCGCCGATGCCACGCAGCGCACGCACATTGCTCACGCTACCATCTTCGTTCACCACAAAATTTATGGTTACTACGCCTTGCACGCCGTTGTCTCGGGCTAATTGCGGATACTTAATGTTTTTACCAAGGTATTCGTACATCGCACCTTCGCCACCTGGGAACTCGGGGTTTTGCTCCACAATCGTAAAGATTTCGGGTTCGCTCGGTTCGTCGGGAGCTATAATTTCGGCTTCTTTAAACTGATTAGGGTCTATATCGCCTGTTACATCTACGGTTACTGCGCCCGCATCAGCCTTTTTCAGGTCTTCTTGCGAGGCAAACTCCTCATCTGGCACTTTGGTATCTTCCTCTACCACGGGCGGCAAAAACTTAATTACGTCCACCTGTGGCGGAGGCGGCACATTGGGTGGTGGAGGCGTTTCTTCCATATCGGGCGGAGGCGCTAGCATATCGTAATTTACGAGCTTGGGCTTTTTTACCTCTTCGGCGGTGGCTGCTGCAAACATGGCTATGAGCTTGGGCGAAAACACCGCAAACACAAACGCAAGTAATGCAAACAAGAAAGACCGAAGCACCGAGCTACCGTAGCGTTTGCGCAGGTCGTAAGCGCCATACGCTTTGTTGCGTTGCTCAAAAACGATGTCGTCGAGCGAGGCAGTTTTTATTTGCTCTGGGTTTAACATGGGTTAAATTTTTAATTTTGGTCTTTTATAAGTGCTAATTCGTCGGGCGTAACATCTACGATGGCGTATTTTTTTACGCCCGTAATGTTCATTTCATCTAAAATATCCACGGCATTGCGGTATTTCGAGTCGTCGGTTGGTTTTATAATCACAATCATTTTATCCTTACCTTCGTCGTCTTTACCTATTTTGGCTTTAAACTCCAAAATCGCTTTGCGTATGCCCTTAGCTGAATAATCGGTTTTCACCAAGTTTTCTTTGGTGGCTGGGTCGCTGGGCTTTCCCTGAAAATAAAACACCTTATTGTCCTTGCCCAAAAGCACCGTTACCGTTTCCGATTCCTTTACGGGTTGTTGCTTTTCGCCCTCTTTTGGTTTTTCGGGCATGGTTACTTGCATCGTTTGTGGCTTTGCAAGTGTGGCTGTAAGTACAAAAAAAGTGAGTAGCAAGAAGCCTAAGTCCACCATGGGTGTCATGTCCATTTTGGTGCTTTTCTTCGATTGCCCGCCTTTTTTCTTACTACTTCCGCCAGATTCTCCTATGTCTGCCATTTTTTTTGTTGTTAGAGGGTTACTTAATATCTGGTTTTGCTTCCGAGTCCGTTACCAAGTTAAACTTGTTTATGTTCGACTCTTGTAGGGTCGTAATCACTTTTTTCATGGTGGGCCAGCTCGTGGTGTTGTCGCCTTTTATGGCTATACGCATTTTCGGGTTCGCCAATCGTGAAAAAACAATCCAGTCCGCCAGTTCGTTGTTGGTGCTGTCTATGGGTACGCCCAAAGCCATTTTTGGTCGTTCACTGCTCTCGAGGGCGAGCAGGTTTTTGAGCTGCCCTACTGGCACACCAAAGTTCGCCATCAACGAAAAATCGTTTAACTCCTGTGGTGTAAATTTTACCTTGTATTTCTGACCCATGCTTTGCAGCATTTTGGCTCTATCTAACTGGTTATCAATACCAAAATACACTTTATTGTCTTTTGAAATCGAAATGGTTAATATGTCTTTTTCGGGTAATTTGTTCTCTGCTATCGAAGATGGTGTATCTACTTTCACCATTTCTTCGGGTGCAAACTTGGTAGCAAGCATAAAAAACGTTACCAACAAAAAGGCTAAATCCACCATTGGGGTCATGTCCATTGTAGGTCCATGACGTTTTGGTTTTACTACTGCCATTGTATTTGGTTGCTTTTTATTTTTGTTGAGATGCAAATGTTTGAGAAATACTGTAACCCGCCTCTTCTATACCGTGTACCATACCGTCTATTTTGGTGGTAAAAAAGTTGTAAAAAATAATGGCTACCGCCGAAGTACCTATACCCAATGCGGTATTTATAAGTGCCTCCGAAATACCGTTTGCCAAGCCCACTGAGTCGGGTGCGCCTGCGTTGGCAAGTGCCGAAAACGCCTTAATCATACCAATTACCGTACCCAAAAGTGCGATAAGCGTAGCCACAGGTGCCAGTGTAGAAAACACAATTAGGTTGCGCTCCAACATAGGCATTTCGAGGCTCTGGGCTTCTTCTATTTCTTTTTGTATTGCCATTACTTTGGTGTCTTTGTCTAAGCCGGATGCACCTTGCATTTCTTTGTATTTGTGCAAACCTGCGCTTACCACGTTGGCTACCGAGCCTTTTTGTTTGTCGCAAGCAGTTATGGCTTCGTCCACGTTGCCATTCGAGAGCGAAAGGCGTATTTTGCGCACAAAACCCGCAATATCTCCGCTACCTGCGGCACGGCTTAGGGTAATTAAGCGCTCTATAAAAAATGTAAATACCAAAATTACGCAAGCCAAAAGTACGGGAACAATCACGCCACCTTTGTAAATTACGCCCAAAAAGTTGCCTTTTTTCGGGTGGTTGTCGGGGTTGCCGCCTTCAAAGTTGTCGGGGCTACCGAATACGAACATATATAGCAGTACGCCCGCTACAAGTGCCAATACGAATACAATTCCTGTGGCTGCTGGGCTAAGTCCGCCAACCGAGTTTTTTTGCTGTTTGCTCATTGTGTTTTTTTTTTGATTTTAAATGATTTGGTTTTTGTTTAATTCAGTTGCGAAAATAAGCACAAGAAAGTGTATTTCAAACACTTTGTATGAAAAAAGATGCTTTTTTTTTAAAATTACATAACTATAAATGAAGAAAAATATAAAATAGCAAAAAAATATGTCGTAACTTGTTGTATATCAGCTTTTTATTATTTTTCAATTATTTTTCTTAAAAAAAGTCCTATTTTTCCTTCACCCCTTTTTTTCGGCAGCCATAAGTTGTTTTTGTATCAATGCCAGCCCTTGCTCGAGGCTATGTGGGTTGTATTTTATATCTTTTTTGGCTTTTTGTATGTCAAAACCCGTTTTTGGTGGGCGTTTTGCGGCTTGGTTCAGGGTTTGGCTACTTATTAAGGTGATGTTTTCATGGCTCAAATGCCAAAACTGCGCTATTTTTTGGGCTATTTCATGTATAAACAACGGCTCTTCGCCCGAGATATTATAAATGCCCAGGGCTTTGTACTGGGCTACGAGCAAGCAAGCCTGCGCCAGGTCTTCGGCGAGTGTGGGCGTGCGCAGTTGGTCGTTTACCACTTTTATGGGTGCGCCGAGCTCGAGCTGTTTTTTTAGCCAAGTTACAATGTTTGCCCTACTCAAATCTTGGGCTACGCCGTACACCAGTGCGGTGCGCAGTATGGCGTGGCTCACGGAGCTGGATAGCAGCAGGTTTTCGGCGGCAAGTTTGGATTTTCCATAAAAACTCAGCGGATTTGCCGCATCGGTTTCGGTGTAGAGCGTGCCTTTTTCGCCATCAAAAATAAAATCGGTGGAGAGCTGCACCAAATGAACCTGGTGGCGGGCGCAGGCTTGTATCAGGTGGGCTACGGCGGTGGTGTTTAGCAGCCAGCAGGCATCTTTTTGGGTTTCGCAGTCATCTACTTGGGTCATAGCGGCGGCATTTATGATGCAGGTGGGACGGTATTTTTCCACGGTTTCGGCTACGGCTTGGGCGTTGGTAATGTCCAAACTCTGGTACAAAAAAGGCTCGGCGGTGCGCAAACGGTTTGCCCCCACGGCAGTAGCCATAAACTCCACATTTGGCGTTTTTTGCAGCAATGCCACCAGTTTTTGCCCCAGCAATCCGTTGCTTCCAGTAATGAGTATTTTCACGGTATTTAAAAAGTTGTTTTAAAAAAGATTTACAAAAAACGCCTCGAGGCATTGCCATAAAACCCATTGTTTCATCTGTACAAAAGAAAATGAGCGGTTTGTGGGCGGTTTCGTTGGGCAAAGATAAATAAAATAGCAACCAAACCGCACAATGCCCGCAAAATATGGGCGAAAATAGCTAAAACAAAAAAGTTTTTTCGTATTATCTTTGCAGCATATTTTTTACCAAATGAAATTTAGCACGCAAGCCATAGCCGATATGCTTGGGGCGAAACTGGTGGGCGACCCTGAGCGCCAACTAAGTACCCTCGCCAAGATAGAAGATGCGCCGCCCCATGCGCTTAGTTTTATAGCCAACCCCAAATACACGCATTTTGTAAAAAATTCGCAGGCGGGCGCTATATTGGTCAGTTTGGATTTTGATACCAGCCTAAACACGGCACAAACCTACCTTTTAGTGCCCGATGCGTACTCGGCGTTTGCGCTTTTGCTACAAAAATTTTCGGACAAATACCCCAAACAAACGGGCATAGCCAGCACTGCGGTGCTCGATGCAAGCTGCAAACTGGGCAACGACGTATATATAGGTGCGCTTTCGGTGCTCGAGGCGGATTGTACCATTGGCGACAATGTGCAGATTTATCCGCAGGTATATTTGGGTAAAAATGTAAAAATTGGGAAAAACACCACTATATTTGCAGGGGTAAAAATATATAAGGATACCCAAATCGGCGAAAACTGCATTGTTCAGTCGGGCGTGGTTATTGGGTCCGATGGTTTTGGTTTTGCGCCACAACCCGACGGCAGCTACAAAAAAATACCGCAAAACGGCTGCGTAATCATAGAAAACGACGTAGAAATAGGCGCTAACACCACCATAGACTGCGCCACATTGGGTGCTACCATACTAAGAAAAGGCGTAAAAATAGACAATTTGGTGCAGATAGCCCACAACGTAGAAATAGGCGAAAACACCGTGATAGCAGCCCAAGTAGCCGTGGCGGGCAGCGCAAAAATAGGCAAAAACTGCATGGTGGGCGGGCAAGCCGCATTTGCAGGGCATATAACCGTAGCCGACGGCTCGCACATAGGCGGCAAAACGGGCGTGTATAAAAGCATTACCCAAGCCAACCAAAAATGGTTTGGTGTGCTGGCAAAGCCACATTTTTTGGCTATGAAGGAGGAGGTTTTGATGCGGAATTTGCCCAAAATGCACGACAAACTAAACGAACTGATGAAAAATAGCGAGAACCAACGCTAAAAATTGTAGCATACAACGATGATAGACAAACAACAAACGATTAAAAATTTTGTAGAATTAGAAGGCGTAGGGCTGCACAGCGGTGCGGAGGTAAAGGTGGTTTTTAAGCCCGCACCAGAGCATCATGGCATTAAGTTTTGTAGAACCGACCTGCCCAACCAGCCCTGCGTAGCCGCCGACGCACGTTTCGTAACCGATACCGCACGCAGCACTACCTTGGAGCAAAACGGCGCAAAAGTGCAAACAGTAGAGCATTTGCTCGCCGCCGTGGTAGGTTTGGGCATAGACAACCTGCTTATAGAAATAAATGCAGCGGAAATGCCGATTTTGGACGGGAGTGCCATCGGGTTTGTAACCGCACTCGAAAGTGCCGAAATACTAACCCAAGATGCCGAGCGTGAGTATTTTGTGGTAGAGGAAGAAATTAGGTTTTATGACGCAGAAAAAGATGCCGAAATACTGCTGCTGCCCGCCTCCGACTACCGCCTTACGGTAATGGTGGATTATAACTCGACCGTGCTGGGTACGCAACACGCCACACTAAGCAAAATAGACCATTTTAAAGCCGAGATAGCCAACTGCCGCACCTTTTGCTTTTTGCATGAGCTGGAGCATTTGCACAAAAACAACCTAATAAAGGGCGGCGACCTAAGCAATGCCATACTGCTCGCCGACCGACCCGTAACCCAGCCCGAGCTGGATAGCCTCGCCGAAATATTGGGCAAGAAAAAAGTAACCGTAAACAAACAAGGCGTACTAAGCAACACAGACCTGCACCACCAAAACGAACCCGCTCGCCACAAACTGCTCGATGTAATAGGCGACATAGCACTGGTGGGCGTGCGCATAAAAGGACAGATTATAGCCTCGAAACCGGGGCATTTTACCAACACAGCATTTGCCAAGCAAATACAGCAGCACATAAAAAAACAAAAAGCTGCCAAAAAAATACCCAAATACGACCCCAGCATACCGCCCGTAAAAGATACGATGCAAGTGCAGGAATGGCTGCCGCACCGCCACCCTTTTTTGATGGTGGATAAAATAATAGAGCTAAACGAAAACAGGATAGTAGGCGTAAAAAGCATCGCTTTTAACGAGGCGTGCTTTGTGGGGCATTTTCCAAACAATCCTGTATATCCTGGTGTTTTGATTATAGAGGGTATGGCGCAAACGGGCGGCATATTGGCGCTTTCGCACATGGACGAGCCAAGCAACTATTGGACTTATTTTTTGAAAATAGAAGAAGCAAAGTTTAAAAATAAAGTAGTGCCTGGCGATACGCTTATTTTTATGATGGAACTCATAGAACCCATACGGCGTGGGCTGGTACAGATGCGTGCCGCCGCCTACGTAGGCAATACTTTGGTAGCCGAAGCTACACTAATGGCTCAGTTAGCCAAAAAATCTTAGACCTAACACCCCAACCAAACTCCACCTTGATAAGCAACCTTGCACACATTAGCCCCAAAGCAAAAATAGGCACAAATGTTACCATCGAGCCATTTGTGGTTATATACGACGACGTAGAAGTGGGCAACAACTGCCACATTTACCCACACGCAGTACTGATGAACGGTACTCGGCTGGGCGAGGGTTGCAGCGTTTTTCCGAACGCAGTGATAGCCGCCATGCCACAAGACCTAAAATTTGCGGGCGAATACACCACCGCCACCATCGGAAACAACACCATAATAAGGGAATGCGTAACCGTAAACCGTGGCACAGCCGATAAAAACACGACTTCGATAGGCGACAACTGCTTGCTTATGGCGTATAGCCACGTGGCGCACGACTGTACCATAGGCAACAATGTGGTACTCGCCAATGCTGTAAACCTGGGCGGACACGTGAGCATAGAGGATTTTGCGGTCATCGGCGGCGGCACGCTGATACACCAGTTTGTGAACATAGGCACGCACGCCATGGTGAGCGGCGGCTCGCTGGTGCGCAAAGATGTGCCACCGTTTGTAACCTGCGCCCACGAGCCACTTTCGTTTGTAACCG
>JAYUJN010000007.1:0-10181 GCA_043765195.1 Bacteroidota bacterium
ACAACAGAGACAAGGCAGTGCCTTGTCTCTACGAATATTCTCATTTTTATCGTTTACCTCAACAACTTTTTAGCACCCAGCGGGCTACTCAAAAAATAAATGCCTTGTGCGTAGCTGCTCAGGTCTATGATGGTTTCGGAGCTGGTGGCGCTTAGTTGCTTAATTTGCTTGCCCGTGGCATCGGTGAGCGTAAGGGCAATTGGGTACCTGAGCCCATCGCCCGCAAACCGCACCTTGTAGCAATTGCTTGGCATGGGTGTAATTTGCCAGGTGTTTGCGGCGGGCGGCACTGGTTTTTCGTCCACACGCAGGTCTTTAAACTTTACTACCCAAGCATCGTAGCCGCCCGAGTTTGGTTGCTGGGTTGGGTTACAACTGGTAACGCCCACAGCTACCAAGTCGCCGTCTCGGTCTATCATTCCGTTGTAAAATCCCTCTAACCCCACGCCATCTATAAACTCCTCCCAAAGCAGTGCGCCCGTGCTGCCGTCTATTTTCATAATCCAAGCCATTACCGCACCCGGTCCGCCTGGCACTTCGGGCGGACGGTCGTACTGCCCGAGCATGTAGTATTCGCCGTTGTTTTTGGGGTCGGCTAATATTTTAAAAATGTAGTCGTAGCGTATGTTTCCGTAGCATTTTTTCCAAATTAGTTGCCCTTGTGGGTTTATGCGCAGCACAAAGCCATCGGTGAAGCCCGAGCTGTGGTTTTGTACAATGCTGTCGTTGGAGCTGCTTACACTCGTGAGTATGTAGTCGCCGTTTGGCGTTACTACAAACGAAGTACCCGACTCCGTAAGCCCCCCGCCATAGTAGTGGTGGGTTACTTGGGTGGCTTTTAGGTTCATAGTGGCAAACATAATGGAGGTGTTTATGCTACCTGCATCTTGTGTACCCATAATGGCTACGGTGCTGTCGTTTATTTGTTTTATGGCAGTAGCATCGCCCCCCAAGCTGTTGGGTGGGCATCTGCGATTGTACAGCGCATTTCTAGATGTATCAGGTATCATATTGATGTAGTATGGTGCGCTTTTACCAGCAACAAGAAATGGATAATTGGCATTGTTTTTAGATTTTGTGTACCCCACGGCAGCTAGGCTGCTGTCGTATAGCTGGGTGATGTTGATGCCAAAATCTCCTCCCCCGCCCGATGCGTACATTGTTCCCTGCCATGTTAAGTTGTAGTTGGCATCAAACTTGCCTATGTAGGCATCTAATTCGCTAAACCCTGGGTAGTATAGTGTGGGCGATTGCCCCGTAATGGCAAAACCGCCGTCGTTGGTGTTGGTTATTCCGCCCGAAAACGAATACATTTTGGCGGGTACGCATAGGTGCTGCGCAAAGTTTCCGTTGCTATCCAATATACTCAGCATCATTTTCATGCCTTGTTGTCCTGCGTATTGTGGTGATATACCGCAGTTGAATATGGCGGTGCTGTCGCTAAACGTGGTGGTGCTTAGTAAGTAGTCGCCCGAGCTTAGTTGCTCAAATCCGCCCACGTATTCGTTTGCCATGCCGCCTATGTTCCGCTGCCACACCATTTGTAGGTGGCTTAGTGGTGCTTGTGCCACTGCGTGTAGGCTGCACAGTAGGGTGGTTATGGTTATTATTGTATTTTTCATTTTTTGGTTGTTAAAAGGGTTGAACTAACTATTTATCTGTTATAGCACAAGAGCCCGAGTTCGGTGGGTAGGTGGTTGTCTTTACTAATAAATATTTTGTCTATTTGTATGTTTTCCGAAATATTGTCCAGCAGTAGGTTGTAGCTGCCGTTGGCTGCTATATTTACGGTGGTATCTGCCTCCATCCATACCCAATTGCCAGCACAAGAATCTTCAAAATAAATTGAAAAAGGTTGACCGTCCAATTCACCTCTTATAATATCTGTTGTATTTGCCCTGAAGCGCACAAATATGTGGTAATCGCCCGTTTCTCTGGGCTTAAAATCATACTCTATTTGTATGGCACTACCAGGGCTGCTCACGCTCGTAAATGCCTGTGTAAGGTCGTTGCCTACTATGTCGTGCGTTTTTAGCTCGGGTGTGCCAACTGTGGCATCGAACAGTTCGCCCTCTATCAAAAAATCCTTGCTCCACCACATTGGGTGTTTCCATTCGTGCCAGCCGTCCAGTTGGTAAAAAATGACGTTGGTGGGGTCTGTTTGGTCCAGCACATATAAGCTTCCTTGGCGGCGTGCGTGTACTATCAGGCTGCTGCCCAGCACCGTGTTAAAGTTTATTTCTATGTCCGCTTCTACATTGGCTTGTTTGTCTTGGTAGCTCAAAAAACTTCGCTGATAGTTAACGTCTTCAAATTTATTGGTATTTGGATTATAGACACTAATCGTAGTATCTCCTGGCATTTCGTTTGGTTGCAGGGTAGTGGCTATCAAAAACTCGTTGGCTTTGTTGCGTATGGTTACAAAAGTGCGTGGCGTGGGCGTGGTACTGGGTGCGGCTACATAAGTTTGGTAGTTTTGGGCTATGCTTTTGTTGGTTATGCCCAGCACAGGCATGTTGTATTGGTAGTCTATGGTGTTGGTGTTTGCATTGTATGTGCCTGCTCCTTTTTCTAAGTTACCGTTTAGCAGTAGGTCTTCTGCCCTCGAAAAACTGGCTTGCGCATATATGGGCATCACGTATTGCCAAGCAAAATTGCCAAGCAAAAATGAACCCCTGTTTGTATTTGAGCTTGGTGCCATGCGTTCTTGGCGTGGTACGCCATTGGGCGAAAAATTTGACCCTGGGTTGTAGCACTGCCCCGTAGTGGTGGTACAGTTGGGTGTGTGGTTTACGTGGTGGTTAAAGTCCCTAAACTGGTTGCCATCGTTGCCAAAATGCCCCACATAAAAAAACTCTGCGCCCATGTTGCCTATGGTTTTCATCAGCCCCAGCCATTGGGCGGGTCGTTTGTTGTAGTTTTCGTCGGGGTTCCAGCCTGCGGCTACAAACGGCGAAAAAAGCCTGTCGGGGTTGTTGCGCAGCTCTTCGTTGCGGCTTTCTATGATGCGGTCTATGCCCTCAAAGGCACAGCAGCCTTTTTTCCACCATACTTTAAACGGATAAAAGTCGGGTGTGGAGTAGCGTTGCCCCCTTATTTGAGATGTCGCTTTTCTTACCACGTCCCACTCGTACCTATAGCTCCGCTGCCCGTCCATGTTGTATATGGTGTATAAGCAGCCTTGTAGTTTCAGGTTGGCGGCATTGGCTCTCGTTTTGCTCAAATAGGTATTGTACCTATCCACCATGCCCTTGGTCTGAAAATCGTGTAGTTGCTGTACATTAGCCACGGTGGTATCGGAGGGATAGGCGTTTATATAAGCCCTTTTTACGATGGGTGTAAAGGCATAAAAGTGCCTTAGCGTGCTTGTATAAAGGTTGTTGTTTTGCACACTCAGATTTTGGTACGTTCCGAAGTCTATCATGGTTTCTACCTCGCCGTTTTCCAGGAGCATGTCTATGGTTCTGCCGTTGGGTCTTGGTAGTAGTGTATGGCTTGGGTTTAGGGTGCTGCTTGTTAGTAGCCTTATGTAGTAGTGGTGTAGGTCTGCATCTTTTTCGAAGGCAAAGAGCGGTGCCACTGGGCTTAGTAGCTTGTGTGCGTACTCATAGTCTGGGTGTCGGTTTAGGCACAGTTGGTAGTTTCGTATATCTTTTCTAAAATAAAAAGTAGTTCCGTCTCTAAAAAAGCCATTTATGCCATTCTTTTTGTACCAATGCCCAGTAGTTACATCTGTTGTGTTTGTAAGCGGGTCGTTTACCACGCCGTCTTTGTACAAATAGTAGCTATTTGCAAGGTAGTTGCTTTGTATTTTGGGCGTTTCACACATCGAAACGGTAACATAATTTGGATTATTATATGCATCTCTGGTGCCGTCGGGGAAATCCAAGCAATCGTCTTCATCATAAAACCTTGGTTTATTGCCGTCGTACAAGGGTACTCTATATCGTTGCAGCGATCCAATTGGCAAGCAGGTATTTATAAAGCCAGGTATTGGTTCGTTGCCGCTTAGTGGTCGGTTTACTATTGGGGTAGGGTAGGGTCGGTTGGGCGAAATCTGCGCCCAAAACGTATTTGCAAAACGTGGCAGGTTTCGGTTTTGGGGTTTGTTGGCTTCGTCTATCAGTGCCACCGTAATGTCGTCTAAGCCGCTCTTGGTGTTGTTTGCCACGTTAAAATAGTAGTTCCAGTTGCGTGCCAGTTCCAGGCTTATGTTCACGTGTTCGGCTTCCGAAATTGCGTATCCTTGCGTATGTACGTCTATTAGCCCAACTGGGTTGAGTAGTGCCACGTTTGGCATCAGTGAGTTGCTTCGCCAAAACCTCGGCAGCGGATAGGAGGCAAATTGCTGTAAGCCGCTATAATCGGGGTAGTTGTGTGCGTGTGGTACGGTAAAAGTAGCGGGTGTTCCGTTCTGAAACACAATGCTGTTTTGGGTCGTGGCTTGGGTAAGCGTATCTGCAAACTCTTGGGTTAAGTGCGGGTATTGGTGCAGCACTGGTGGTGCTTGCGCCCTAAGTTCAGGGGCATTCATAGCAAAAATTGCTACTAATACACTGGTTGCCAAATACTTGGCACGGTAGTTGTTGGGGGGGGGGGTAAACGTTTGTTCTTTTTCTACCCAAAAACAATAAATTTTTCATCTTTTGTGGTTTAAAATGTTTAACTTTACTTCAACGCTGTAAACCTACAAAATGTTTTTATACAATCCAAACAAAAAATAAAAAAAAGTAAAAATATTTTTAAAAAGCAAAGAAAGATTAAAAAAGAGGCTTTTTGTAAAAAAAGCCTCTTTTGGTGTATAAAATGCGGTTAGTCTTCGTCGCTGTGCCTCAAATCCCGCTCTATTTCTTCTATAAAAACGTAATCTACGGCTTCTTCCACATTTTGCAGCACGGTAAGTATGGTTTCCAACTGCGAAATTTCTATCAGTTTTTTTACAGTCGGCTGCACATTGGCGAGTATAAAGCTGCCATTTGCCGCCTTACACAGCCTGTTTCCAGTAAGTATGGCACTCAGCCCCGACGAATCCACGTATTTTACGTCCGCAAGGTCCAGTATGATGTTTCTGTAACCCTCGGTGGTGATGTAAATCAGTTCCGATTTTAGGTTTGGGGCTATGAGCGACTCTAATTTTTCTTCCTCTAACTTTAAAATAATGTATTTTTCGTGTTTATCTATGCTTAGTTTCATGTGTTTTGTTATTAATTTTGGTGCAAATTTACGTTAATTTCGCCAATGCGTGTACAATCTTTTCATTTATTTTTTGGGTATCGAGGTCGTTTGCTTCCTTTTCAAATGTATTGCCAGTAATGGTTTCGTACAGCTCTATGTAGCGGTTGGTTATTTGGGCTACAAATTCGGGTGGCAGCGTGGGCATGGTTTGGTTTTCTAAGCCCTGAAACTGGTGGTCTATCAGCCACTCACGCACAAATTCTTTGCTTAGTTGCAGTTGGGGTTCATGGTTTTTTTGCCGCTGTTCGTAGCCGTTTTTATAAAAATAACGTGACGAATCGGGCGTGTGAATTTCGTCTATGAGCAAAATCTCGTTTTGGTCGTTTTTGCCAAACTCATACTTGGTATCTACCAAAATAAGGTTTTTTTCGGCAGCCATTTCAGTTCCCTTTGTAAAAAGTGCCAGGCTGTACCGCTCCAGCACTTCGTACTCTTGCGCCGACACGATGCCCTGCGCCAATATTTCGCCTTTGCTTATGTCTATGTCGTGTCCAAAATCGGCTTTTGTTGTCGGGGTAATAATTGGTTGGGGCAGCGGGTCGTTTTGGTGCAGCCCGTCGGGTAGTGCCACGCCGCACAGCAGCCTGCCGCCGCTCTGGTAGGTGCGCCAGCTATGCCCCGCAAGGTAAGCCCGCACCACCATTTCCACTTTATAGGGCGTGCATTTTTGCCCTATGCTCACGTTTGGGTGCGGCGAGCTTATGAGCCAATTTGGCACTATATGGGCGGTTTTTTGCAAAAAATGCAGCGCAGTTAGGTTCAAAACCTGCCCTTTGTAGGGTATCGGCTGGGGCAGTATGTGGTCAAAAGCCGAGATGCGGTTGCTGGCTACCATCACCAAATATTGGTCGTTTATGGTATAAACATCTCGCACTTTTCCGCTATAAAAATGGGTTTGGTTGGGGTACATTTGCTATAAAAAACAGGCTTGATTTATACAAAAATTAGTTCATAAACAACGCTTTTAGCTCGCCAGCCTCCTCGGGTTTCATGCGCCCAGCCATAACCAAGCGCACTTGGCGGCGGCGCAATGCAGCGTGAAAAAGGGCGGTTTCGGCGGGCGTTTCGGGTACAATTTCGGGTACAGGAATGGGGTTTCCGCTTTGGTCCACCGCTACAAAGGTGTAAAATGCCTCGTTGCACTTGTATTTTTTGCCTGCGGGTATGTCCTCTGCCCACACTTGTATGTGTACTTCCATCGAGGAGCTAAATGCCCTTGTTACGTGCGATTCCAGCGTAATTACGTTTCCAAGTCTGATAGGTTCTTTAAAAGAAACGTTGTCCACGGAGGCGGTAACCACAATGCGGTTTGAGTGCTTTTGTGCCGAAATGGCGGCGCAAATATCCATAAAATGCAACAGCCTGCCGCCCATTAGGTTGTTTAGCGTATTGGTGTCGTTTGGTAGCACGAGTTCGGTCATGATACAATACGAATTTTTTGGGTGTTTTATATGTGTTTTGCTCATGGTTTTTGTTGCAAAGATACGCAACAATTATCTTTTTATGCTATAAATTCAGTAAAAATAGACAAAATGGCACGTTTTTTTAATTGTTTGCGCCAAAATGGCGCATTTTTTGGTTTGGTACGTGGCTTGCTGTATAGCTACAAAAACAATTAAACCAAAATAATTCACACCATGACACATCTAAGATTTCCTGCTATGGCAGCCACAAATGGTATTTTAAGCGGATTTTTTAATCCGAACCTCGAAACTGGTTTTGCGCCCCAATTGCCTCGGGTAAATGTACAAGAAACCGACCAAGATTTTATGATAGAGTTGCAGGCTTGCGGCTACGAAAAAGCCGATTTTAAGCTCAAAATTGAGCAAAACCTGCTTACCATAAGTGCCGAAATAGCCGAAACCGCACCAAAAAACTATGTGCGCAAAGAGTTTTCGAAAGGTAGTTTTGAGCGCAGTTTTTCGTTGCCCAAAACCGTAGATGCCCACGGCATAAAAGCCGTGTACCTCAATGGCATTTTGAGCATTGCGCTACCCAAGAAAGAGGAAGCCAAGCCCGTGCCGCCCCGTGTGGTGGAGGTGGGGTAAGTGAATTTGTCTGCACAGGATTATAGGATTAAAAGATGGACAGGATTATATAATCTTGAAAATCCTAAAATTCAGTAATCCTGTTTTGGCTGGGTAGAGACGCGATTAATCGCGTCTCTACATATTTATTTGGATTTTTTCGCAATCCTATGAATCCCTAAATCCCGAAATCCTGTTCGGATATTTTTTAGTTGGTCGTTTTGCTGGGTAGAGACGCGATTAATCGCGTCTGTACATATTTATTTGGATTTTTTCGCAATCCTATAAATCCCCAAATCCTGTTCGGATATTTTTCTTTTCAAAAATCCAAAATCACTTGTTGCGTGCTTTCTATGTCCAGCTCTATGGTTTCGCCTACGGCTACAAATTTTTTGGTAGCTTGCGGCTGTTCGTCAGGCGCAACCGAAACCAATTCTTCGGCTTCCTCTAACTCGGCACTAACCGCCGCATTTAGGTTGGTGAGCGTTTCCCAGCCTTTGTATTCTTTGGCATCGCAGAGCTTGTTTCCGAGCGCTTTCCAGCCTTTTACGTCCACAAAACCAATCAGGTCTATGGTTTGCGTTTTTAGGGCAGCCTTGTTTAGTCCCGTTTTTAGGCAGGCAGTTATGGTGTTTTTTAGCGATGCAAAAACGAGTTTTGCGCCTTTTTCTTCCGTAATATAAACAAATCTTTTGTCGGCGGTGGAGGTTTCTACCACAAAGCGTTTTACGTAATAATTGCCGTATTTGGGCGCAAAATAGCAGGCAGTTACCACTGTTTTCGGGTTAAATTTGAGCATATCGGCTACTTGCTCTGGCTCGTAGCGGTTCGTAATTTCGTAGTTGGTTAGCTCGTAGCTACCGTCTCGCCACAGCACCAAAATTTTATCGTCGCCGTCAAAATCGCCCAAATAAGTGCCTCGCTCGTCGGTGTTTAGCCTGCCTATTTTTTCGTCGTACCATATATTTTTGCCGCCGATGCTGGATTTGCCCTTTTCTTTAAAAACAACCTTTTTCACCGTGTATTTACTCACCAAATTGCCCACCGAGTTCCTACCTTTTATGCCCAGTTCGGCAAAGTCGAACTCAAATATTTTTTTTCTGGCTGGGCTATTTTGGCTTAGGGTAATGGTTACTATTTCGCTTTCGGCGTTGTTGTTTGCCGAAAAATAGTGCAGTTTGCTGTTTTTTGCGCTTTGGGTAATGTCGTATTCTTTGTCTCGGGTAATGGCGGTTACCGCAAACCGTTTGGCGTAGGTGTTGCCGCTGTCGCCGTCGGTATAAATGGCGTTGTAGGTGGTGCGCTCGTCCGATTTTTTCCAAACCGTGGCGTAAATAATGCCTTTGCCCACATACACCTTGTCATTAACTTTTATTATCTTAAATTTTCCGTCGCTCAAAAAAACAATTATATCGTCTATGTCCGAACATTCGCAAATGTATTCGTCTTTTTTTAGCCCCGTACCCACAAAACCATCGGCTCTGTTGGTATAAAGTTTGGCGTTGGCTATGGCTACCTGCGCCACTTGTATCTGCTCAAAAGCCTTGATTTCAGTGCGGCGTTCTCTGCCTTTTCCGTATTTTTTTAGCAGGTTTTTATAAAAATTAATGCTGTACTCGGTCAGGTTTTCCAAGTTTTTTAGGCATTGGGTCAGTTCTTCTTGCAGTTTTTTTAGGAGTTCATCTGCCTTAAATGCGTCGAACTTGCTTATCCTTTTTATCCTAATTTCGGTTAGCCGCACGATGTCATCTTCGGTTATTGCTCTATAAAACTCTGCTTTGTAGGGCGTTAAACCCCTGTCTATCGTTTCTATCACGCTTTGCCAGGTTTCGCATTCTTCTATATCCCTATAAATGCGGTTTTCTATAAATATTTTTTCTAAGCTCGAAAACAAAAACCGCTCTTGCAGCTCGAGTTTTAGGTTTTCGAGTTCCCATTTTAGCAATGCCTTGGTTTGGTGGGTGCATTGCTCCAAAATGTCGTTTACGGTCGTAAAAATGGGCTTGTTGTCTATAATAATGCAAGCGTTGGGCGAAATGGAAATTTCGCAGTCGGTGAACGCAAAAAGTGCGTCGATGGTTACATCGGGCGAAATGCCAGCCGCAAGCTGAATGACAACTTCCACATTTTTTGCGGTGTTGTCTATTACTTTTTTTATTTTTATTTTGCCAGCATCGTTTGCCTTTACAATGCTTTCTATGAGGCTATCGGTGGTAGTACCAAACGGTACTTCGGAAACGACGAGCGTTTTGTTGTCCAGCTCTTGTATTTTTGCCCGCACACGCAGCCTGCCGCCACGTTTGCCGCCGTTGTAGTTGGTGGCATCTATGGTGCCGCCTGTCAGAAAATCGGGGTAAATTTCTACTTTTTTGTTGCGCAAGATGTCTATGCTGCCCTCTATCAGCTCGCAAAAGTTGTGCGGCAGCACCTTGGTAGAAAGCCCCACGGCGATGCCCTCCGTGCCTTGGGCGAGCAGGAGCGGGAACTTCATGGGTAGGGTTACGGGTTCACTTTTGCGTCCGTCGTAGCTTAGTTGCCAGGCGGTGGTGTCTTTGTTAAATGCCACCTCGAGCGCAAACTTAGATAGGCGAGCCTCAATGTAGCGGGGCGCAGCGGCGCTGTCGCCCGTGCGTATGTCGCCCCAGTTGCCTTGGGTTTCTATCATCAGGTCTTTTTGCCCCACGTTTACGATGGCATCGCCGATGCTGGCATCGCCGTGCGGGTGGTACTGCATGGTGCTGCCTATGATGTTGGCTACTTTGTTAAACCTGCCGTCGTCCAGCTCCTTCATGGCGTGCAAAATGCGGCGTTGCACGGGTTTCAAGCCGTCGTTTATATTGGGTACGGCTCGCTCGAGTATTACATACGAGGCATAGTCCAAAAACCAATTTTTGTACATATCCGAAACCGATATGGCTT
>JAYUJN010000008.1:0-3453 GCA_043765195.1 Bacteroidota bacterium
CCCCGTGCGCTCATTAGTAGGCTAAATGCCATGCTGCGGCGCAACACCGAAAGCCAAGAAAACGCGGTATCGAACGCCAATAGGATAGAAATAGAAGACTTGGTTATAGACCGAGAAAGCTACTTGGTGTACCAGCAGGGCAAACCCATTGCGCTGGCAAGAAAAGAATTTGAGCTGCTTTTTATACTTGCATCTAAGCCTGGGAAGGTATTTAACCGAGATGAAATTTTGGAAAAAATATGGGGCGAAGACGTGATAGTGGTGATAAGAACCATAGATGTACACATACGCAAAATACGAGAAAAACTCGGCGAAGACTACCTAACTACCGTAAAAGGAGTTGGTTATAAATTCAGAAAACTGTAATATGAACACCCCCATACCCAGCCTGCCCATCAAAGAACCCACGCCCCGCATCATAGCCCTGTACATAGCGGGCTCGGTGGGCATCATTGCTTTGGTACTGAGCATACCCACCCACATGCGGTGGACGCACACGGGCGTGTACATTGTTTCGGTGTGTGCTTCTACGTTTTTTTTGTCTTTGTTTTTTATAAATTTTTTTTTATACCGAAAAATAAAACTGATATACCGCACTATTTCTACGCTAAAAGCCCAAAAGTTTAACGAAGATGTGATACAGGACCTAAAAAGCAACGACCCGCTGGCAGATGTAAGCGAGGAAGTGGAACGCTGGGCGGAGGGCAAAGCCAAGGAAATAGAGCAACTAAAAAGCATGGAGAAGTTCCGCAAGGAGTTTTTGGGCAATGTAGCCCACGAGCTAAAAACGCCCATATTTAACATACAGGGCTACATACACACGCTGCTCGATGGCGCAATAGACGACAAGGAAATGTCGATAAAGTTTTTGGGTAAGGCGGGCAAAAGTGCCGATAGGTTGGAGCTTTTGGTGAAAGACCTGCTGAACATAGCCAAGCTCGAATCAGGTACGCAGGAGCTAAAAATAGAAAGCATAGATGTGGTGGAGCTGGTGCAGGAAATATTTGAAAACCTGGAAATGCGTGCCAAAGCCAACAATGTGCGCCTGGAATTTAAGCACCACTACGTAACGCCGATTTATGTAGATGCCGATAGGCAACTGATACGCCAGGCGTTTGTGAACCTGATTGTGAACTCGATAAAGTATGGCAAAAATGGCGGGCTGACCCAAATTTCTTTTTATGACTTGGATACCAGCTACTTAATAGAAGTAAGCGACGACGGCGAGGGCATAGATGCCAAGCATTTGGCACGGCTGTTCGAGCGTTTTTATAGAATAGACCGCCACCGCAGCCGAGAGGACGGCGGCACGGGCTTAGGACTCGCCATAGTGAAGCACGCCGTGGAAGCCCACGAGCAAACCGTGAGCGTGCGCAGCACGCTGGGCTTAGGCTCTACATTCGGCTTTACCCTAAAAAAAACCAAACGCAACATATTACAAGAAGTACTGGAAGTATAGCACCAAACCATGAGCCAAGCAACCATTCGCCCCGCCCAAATAGCCGACGTACCACGGGTGTATGCCCTGATACACGAGCTGGCTGTGTTTGAGCTGGCACCAAATGAACACACCTGCACCCAAGCGCAACTGCTCCACGACGGGTTTGGACCCAATGCGCAGTACGGCTGCTTGGTGGCGGAACTCGACCGAGAAATAGTGGGCATGGCACTGTATTACAACCGCTACTCTACGTGGAAGGGGCGCTGCCTGTACCTCGAAGACCTCATGGTAACGCCCAAACACCAAAGCAAAGGCATAGGCATAGCACTTTTTGAAGCCACAAGAACCATAGCCCGCACCCAAGGCTACGCAGGTATGCAGTGGCAGGTTTTGAACTGGAACGAACCAGCCATCTCCTTTTATAAAAAACTGGGCGCAACCATAGATACCACGTGGTACAACGGAAAACTCACCCAAAACCAACTCTAACCAACAATGAACACAAACATACCCAACAGCAGCCACCCACGGGTGGTGATTATAGGCGCAGGTTTTGCGGGCTTGAACCTGATAAAAAAACTGGGCAACAAGCCGTTTCAGGTCATTATCATAGATAGGTACAACTACCACTGTTTTCAGCCGCTGCTGTACCAAGTGGCTACGGGCGGGCTGGAACCCAGCTCCATAGCGCACCCCATACGCAAGTTTGCAAACGATTACAACAATGTGCTGCTGCGTGTGGCGGAGGTGAGCGCAATTAATGCCAAGGAAAACTACATAACAACATCGATAGGCGACATTAGCTACGATTATTTGGTGTTGGCGACGGGAACAAAAACCAATTTTTTTGGGAAAACGGGCGCAGCCCAAAACGCCATGGAACTAAAAAGCATACCCGATGCCCTCGACCTGCGCACACGCATACTCGAAAACCTCGAAAAAGCCCTGCTCACCACCGAACTCAGCGAGCGAGATAGGCTCATGAACTTTGTGATAGTGGGCGGCGGACCCACGGGCGTGGAGCTTGCGGGCGCATTGGGCGAGCTAAAAAAACACGTTTTGATAAAAGATTACCCCGAGCTGGACTTGCGCCGAATGCAAATAAACCTCATAGAATCCAGCAGCGAAGTACTGGACGCAATGAGCGACGAAGCCTCGGCAAAAAGCCGCACTTACCTCGAGGAACTGGGCGTTTCGCTTTGGCTAAACACAAAAGTAAACGAATACGACGGCAGCACAGCCACGCTAAACAACGGCGAAAGCATCGCCACAGCCACGCTGGTATGGACGGCTGGCGTAGAGTCGGCACTGCCCGACGGGCTGCCCGCAGAGCTGCTGGGGCGAGGCAAGCGTGTGAAGGTAAATGAATTTAACCAGATTTTGGGCTATGAAAATGCCTTTGCAGTGGGCGATGCCTGCCTACAAACCGAACCAAATTTTGAGAACGGCTACCCACAAATAGCCCCAGTAGCCATACAACAAGCCACACAACTGGGCAAAAACCTACTAAGAATAACCCAAAACCAAGCCCCAACGCCGTTTAGCTACCACCACCAAGGCAACATGGCTACCGTGGGCAGAAACCGTGCGGTGGTGGACCTAAAACTTTTTAAATCGCAGGGATTATTCGCTTGGTTTGTGTGGATGTTCGTACACCTAATTACGCTCATTGGGTTTCGGAACAAGCTCATTGTTTTCACAAACTGGTTTTGGAACTACCTCAGCTACGACCGCCACCTGCGCCTGATTATCCGCCCGATGAGCTACTACACCAAAAAAGATTAAGCCAAAACCACCCTTGAAAACCCTCGCAGTAGTAGGCTACCCTTTGAATTACAGCTTTTCGCCAGCTTATTTCCAACAAAAATTTGAGCAACTGGGCATCAAAAACTACGAATACACCGCCCAACCGCTCGAAAAAATAGAAGATTTGGCACAAATGATAAAAAACCAGCCCAACCTCATTGGGTTCAATGTAACGAATCCGTACAAAACGGCTATCATTCCGTTTT
>JAYUJN010000009.1:0-10077 GCA_043765195.1 Bacteroidota bacterium
CTCAAAATAAAAGTCGACTATTTCGGCATTGTCCATGTTTTTGGTAGAAAACGGCACTTGGTTCGGCACCATATCGCCCGAGGTAGGGAACAAAGCCACATTGGGCAGCATATCGTTTTGGGGCATATAACGTGGGCGTGGGAAGGCTTTTAGCTGGTCCAGCCCCTTCATGGGCGGGTTGTTGTGGTCGGTGGCGGGGTTAGTGTCCGCAAACTCCTCGGGCAATGCCGTGTGGTGGTGTATGGAGTAAGGCACGGTGGCTGGCGTGGGTGTGGTTTGCGCCCCCAGCTCGGCGCTGTGCATGGTGCAGGCGGCGAGCAGCGCAGCCGCAGCCCATCGTTTGGTGATATACTGCACAAAGGGCAGAGCCAATTTTTTACCATTAATTGACAAAAATAGTGTTTTTTTCATCGTTTTTTGGGTTTAAAGCGTAAAACTAAAACACGCCATAAAAATACAAAACATTTTTTATTTTCCAAGAGAAAAATGAGAAAATATTTTTCAAAACATAAAAACGAGTTTTGCTATGTTTTTTGCGGAGACAAGGCATGATTGCGGAGACAAGGCAGTGCCTTGTCTCTACGGTTCAAATAAAACCTAAACCATCAACCGCTCACGCTTAATTTTTTGGTATGCCTCTTGCAGGTTGCGAAACTTTACTTCGGCTTCTTGGCGCACATTTTCACTCAAATGGTTAAACTTATCGGGGTGGGTTTCGTTGGCAAGCTGGCGGTAGGCACGCTTAATGTCTTGGTTGGTAGCCGTGGGCGTGATGCCAAGCCGAGTGTAGGCAGGCGGCACGTATTTTAGGGCTATGGCTGGGTTGTTACCCAATATATCGCAGGCATCTTGCTGGAGCAAGCCCAATATATTGGCTATTTTCTCCAGCACCAGCCGTTCTTCGCTCGCCATTACCCCATCGGAAAGTGCCAACTGCGCCAGCAAACTCATCAGCCGCACACAAGAACCGTAATCCATTGACTGCCGTATTTCTACGCAAATTTTTTCTATGGGAACTTCCTTTTTCAAAAGGCTACAAAAAACAACCATGCGCTCGCTGGCGTACTGTGCGCCGTAGTTTTGTATAAAAAAACGGTTTACAAAATCCAGTTCGCAGGCTTGAATGCTGGCATCGGCTTTTACCACCGCCGCCGACAGCACAAGCAAATTTAGGGTGAAGGCATCGGTATTTTTTACAAAAATTTGTAGGTTTTCGTTGTGCTGGTTTTGTTTAAAAACTGCGGTTAGCAACT
The DNA here is from genome assembly GCA_043765195.1 of Bacteroidota bacterium. Taxonomy (GTDB): domain Bacteria; phylum Bacteroidota; class Bacteroidia; order UBA7662; family JAYUJN01; genus JAYUJN01. The sequence goes on from JAYUJN010000009.1 coordinate 1,254, forward strand.
GCTGCACCACGCCCGAAAACAAAAGCCCTACGATGCCTTTGCCTAATATTTTGGTGGTTTCTAAAAATCTCATAGCTATATCATTTATACTGCAAAAATAAACCAACGGTTATACAATCAATGCACAAGTTATACGCCAAAAACGTGTATTTGGTTTTATTTATTTTCTTGCCAAGGTAAAATAGGCGCATTTTTCTAAAAAAAACCCAAAATATGCGGCGCACCCATTTATTATTGCATTTTTGCGTAATAGTTCGTAAATTTGATGCAAGAACCAACAACAAATTATGTACATGAATTTCTTTTTAAAAATAACACTGCTATCTTGTTTTATAGCCATTGTAGCCTGCAACCAAACCAGCAGCCAAAGCAAAGGTTTTACCCTAAAAGGCAAAATAACCAATGCCAATGGCGCTACGGTTTACCTTAATAAAATGGAAGCCAGCGGGCTTACGCTCACAGATTCTGCTAAGATAAGCGACGACGGAAAGTTTGAACTGAGCGGCTTGGTAGATGAGCCTACGCTGTACAGCCTCATGATAAACAACCAAAACATTGTGCTTGCCCTCAGCAACGATGCCATAGATATAACGGGCGCATTGCCCGATTTTGTGAATAATTATGAGGTTTTTAATTCCGAAGACTCGAGGAGCATAAAGAGTTTTGTGAAAAACCTGATACAAACCCAAACCCAAAGCGATGCCATAAACAAGCGGTTTTTGGAGGCGCAACAAAAAGGCACAGCCAACATAGACTCGGTGCGGGAGGTGCTTACCAAGGAATTTGAGCAAATAACCACTGCGGCTGCCACCGAACAAAAGGCATTTGTGGCAAAAAATAAAAACAACTTGGCGGGCGTGTTTGGGGCAAACTACCTAAACCCACGCACCGACTACGATGCCCTAAAAACCCTGCTGGAACACCTCCAAAAAACCAAACCCACCAGCAAATACACCACGCAGCTCGCCAGCAGCCTCGTACCCTTTGCGGCATCGCAAAATGTGGCTTTGGGCAAGGTAGCACCCGAAATTAACCTGAATACGCCCGAGGGCAAACTGGTGGCGCTTTCGTCGCTGAGGGGTAAGGTGGTGCTTATAGATTTTTGGGCGAGCTGGTGCGGACCATGCCGCAAAGAAAACCCGAACGTGGTGCGTATTTACTCCAAATACAAAGCCAAGGGTTTTGAGATTTACGGCGTTTCGCTGGACAAAGATATGAATGCTTGGAAAGAAGCCATAGCCGCCGACGGCATAGGCTGGGTGCAGGTTTCGGACCTGAAATACTGGGGCAGTGCCGCAGCCAAACTATACGGCGTGCAGGGCATACCCCAAACTTTTTTGTTGGATAAAAATGGCATTATAGCCGCCCGAGACCTTAGAGGCGCAGCCTTAGATGCCAAAGTAGGCGAACTTATGGCGCAATAAAATGAAAACGCTGCTCATTTACGCCGTGCGGTTTTACCAATACGCCATATCGCCGCTGCTGCCGCCGAGCTGCCGCTACACGCCCACTTGCTCGGTGTATGGCGTGCAAGCCCTACAAAAATACGGAGCCGCCAAAGGCGGCTGGCTACTACTAAAACGGATACTTAGCTGCCACCCGTGGGGTGGCAGCGGCTACAACCCATTGCCATGAAAACACTCATTTTCGCCCTTATTTTCGCCCTGTGTTCGCCGCTACTTACTCACCAACTATTTGCCCAAAGCCAGATAATAGGCACTTGGCTGGTGGCTACCAAAGACAGCAAAATAGAAATTTATGAGCAAAAAGGCGTGTATTACGGCAAAATAACTTGGCTATACCGAGCCGATGCCAAAGATGAATACAACCCAAACCCGAAGCTAAGAACTCGACCGTTGCTGGGCGTGGTGCTACTGAGTGGGTTTAAGTACAACCCAAAAACCAAAATATGGGAAATCGGCAACATATACAACGCAAGAGACGGCAAAAACTACCGCTCCGAAATGGAACTGCAAGACAAAAATACGCTGCTCTTGCGTGGCTACTGGACTATTTTTTATAAAACAGAGATACTCAAACGGGTTTTGTAGCGCAGTGTAAAACTGGTTTTCGTTCGTTTTCGTTATTTGCTGCGCTCGGTGGTGTAGCGCACCAGTGCCTCCAAAGCCGTGCGGGCTGGGCTGGGCTGGTACGCCGCCAAAATGCCGATGGCTTGCTCGGCGTAGCCCTGCATAGCAGCTTGTGCATAAGCCACTCCGCCCTTGTCGTAGAGCATTTGCACCAGTTCTTGCACCCTTTTGGGGTCTTGGTTGTGGTTTTTTATGGTGTTTATTAGGTAGTTTCGGGTTTTGGTATCGGCTTGGTTTAGGGTATAAATGATGGGTAGCGTAAGTTTTTTTTCCTTGATGTCCACGCCCTTTGCCTTGCCTGTACTCGAGGTATCAAAATCCAAGAGGTCGTCTTTTATTTGAAAAGCAATGCCCAAACACTCGCCAAAAATGCGCATTTTTTCTACATCTTCAGCACTTGCGCCCACCGATGCTGCACCCACACTACAACAAGATGCCATGAGCGATGCGGTTTTTTGGGTAATAATTTGGTAGTAAATGGCTTCGGTAATGTCGAGTTTTCTGGATTTTTCGAGTTGCAAAAGCTCGCCCTCGCTCATTTTTCCTACTGCCTCCGATACAATTTCGAGCAGTTCAAAATCCTTGTTTTTAATAGAAAGTAGCAGGCCTCGGGAGAGCAAATAATCGCCCACGAGTACGGCTATTTTGTTTTTCCAAAGCGCATTTATCGAAAAAAAGCCCCTGCGCTCGTAAGCCTCATCTACCACATCGTCGTGTACCAGCGTGGCGGTGTGCAGCAGCTCCACCAGCGTAGCGCCCCTGTACGTGCGCTCCGTAATTTCGCCGAGCAGTTTGGCGCACAAAAAAACCAAAATCGGGCGCATTTGCTTGCCTTTGCGCCGCACAATGTAGTTCATTACGGTATCTAACAAGCCTATTCGGCTTTTTATAGCGGCTCTAAATTTGGGTTCAAATGCCTTTAATTCGGGTAAAATGGGCGCAGTAATTTGTTCGGATTGGCGCATTGGCGGTTGTAATGTGTAAAATAATTTACTACACAACAAAAAATAAAGCGGCTTTGTTACAACCAAAATTTGGGGTAAAAATACATTGGTAAAAAAATTATAAAAAATATTTATACCCAAAATGGATTTTTGAGCTACGCACGAGCAGCGGCGCACCCGAGTTTTTTCCGAGGGCGTAAGCAATGCTAAATATGCCATTTTTTGCCGCAAAGTTCATGCCTACACCAAAGCCCAAGGGTTTTGTGCGGGTGCGGGTATATTGGTTTTCTAAATATGCGGCATTAAAAAAGCCAAACAAATAAGCGTTTTGCTCCAACAAAAAGCGTGGTTCTATGTTCAGAGCCAAATACCTCGATGCCCGCAGGCTTTCTTCCTCAAAGCCTTTTAGGGTCTTAAAGCCGCCGAGCCTAAATAGCTCATTTTCAAATATTTGTGTGTTAAAGTTGCCTTGGGCTTGCACCATGGTAGCCAGCACCCACCGCTTACTCAGTGGCAAATAAACGCTGGCTTGCAGCTCTATTTGGGTTTGTTTGGTGGTAATGTTGGGCGCACGGGGCGCAAGGGTGCGGGTTTTTTTGCTACCCAAGCCCACCGACCCCGACAGGCTGTAGCCCCGAGTGGGGTTTTGCACACGGTTCAGCCGCTGTATGCGCCACTCCACGCCGTACAGGCTGCCCAAACTGCTGGCTATTCGGTTGCTATCGCTTGCCAAAAAAGCACCGTTGTTTAGCGTAAAATCCTTTTTTTGCCAATAGGCTTTTACAAAATTACTGCCATCAAAAAAAAACTGCACGCCGTAGCGTTGGTTGAGTTCAAACTGCGAAGTATCTCGGCGAAACTGCCGAAACTCGCCCTCGATGCCCAACGGCAAGCCCGCCAAAAACGGATAATTGCCCTTTAATTTTAGTTCGGCTACATTGGCATCTAACCTTTTCCAAGCCATAGAAAGCAGCTCGCCGTGCCGAAACGAATTTTGCAAACTAAGCGTAACATCGCCTGTAACGAGCAGTTTGTTGCTGTTTTGGGCATTGGGAAAAACGCCGATAATGCCGTCGGCTTGGTTTATGGGTATGTCTTTTACAAAAATATAAATGGTGGCTCTGTCGTTGTAAAAATAGGTTTTTGGTGGCTGCACACTGCGCAAAAACGGCAAATTTGCCAGCCTGCGCTCAATGTTCGCCACGGCTGCGGCGTTGTAGGGTTGGTTGGTGGGCAGGCTCAAATATTTTTCTAAATACTGGCGGCTCACCTTCGTACTGCCCGAAATGCGTATGCTATCCAGCGTTATTTTTATGCGCTTATCCAGCACCAAACTGCCCGAAATGCTGTCGTTTTTTATGTTCAGGTTTTGTAAGCCCACCGTAGCAAATGGGTAGCCCGTGCTGGCGCAATAGGCGAGGATTTTGGTGCAAATTTTTTGGTAGTTTTGGCTGTTTATGGCATTGTTTTCAAAAAAAAGGCGAATGTTTGTAGCCGCTATCAGCTTGGCATCGAGGTTTGCAAGGTTTATTTTGTGCCAATGGTATTTTTTGCCCAAAAACAGTTTGGCTACCAGCGTTTTTTTTTCCAAAAAAATGGTATCCACGCCCGCCGAAAGGTAGCCCTGCGCCTGAAAAGTTTGGACAAGCTCGTTTACTTTTTGGATACACGCCGTGCTATCCGCCACAAAATTATTGGTTAATGCGTTTTTGGGTAGTATTTTTTGTATATTTGTATCCGCAACCACACGCAGCTTATATTCTTGGGCAAAGCATGTATTTGCACACAAAAAAGCGGCGAAAAAACACACAAATTTCATCTGAAAAATGACTTTAAATAGGTTTACATATTTAATTATAGGCTTAAATGCAGGCATGTTTTCGTTTGCATCGGGTGCGCCGTATCGGGCGTTGGTGGCTAAGGAGTTTCTTAAAACGGGCTTTTTGCCAGATAGCCTATGCAATTTTTTGGCTACATTGAGCATTATATTCATTTCTATTGCATTACAACCCCGTTTTACGATAAAAAGTATAAATATAAGCATTTTTTTGGTTACTACGGCATTTATTGTGTTTGAGTTTTTTCAGCCAAAATTGCACATGACTTTTGATTACTACGACGTTATAGCCAGTTTGGCGGCAGCCATCGTAGCCATTATTATAACCACATTGGGCGTTTTTGCGGCTCAAAAAACCAATTAAACAAGTACCAAATGTTTCGGATAGCTTTAAAATTTTTGCGTTTCGACCGTCCCAAAACACTTGGTGCGCTGTTTGGCTGCATTATTTCGGTGTTTTTAATTGGGCAGCAATGCGGTATTTTTATATTTTTGACCCGAGCCATAAGCTGCTATGTGCGCAACAACGACCAGTACATTTGGATTACCGATGCCCAAACCACCAACGCCAATGCGCTTGTGCCGCTGGATATGCGCATCAGCCGTGAGCTTGCGAGCGTGAAGGGCGTGAGCAAGGTGTACCCGATTGTGATTGCGGGTGCGTCGGCGAAGTTTGCCGATGGTACGGTGGGCAATTTGTCGCTGTTTGGGGTGCAGCCACCCGAGTTTGTGGGCGGTTTGTGGAATTTAGATGCGGATACGAAAGCCAAAGATTTGTTGCAAGACGGCGCAGTTTTTACCGATTATTTCGACCGAAAACTGTTTGGTGATGCCGTGCGTGGCGAGTATTTTGAACTGAACGGAAACAAGGTTTTTATAGCAGGAAACACCAAGGGCAATAGGTCGTTTGGCGGCGGCGCAATCGGTTTTACGACCATAGAGCGAGCCAGAGCCATAACCAAACTATCGAACAACAAAGCCAGTGCGTTTTTGGTAACTTGGCAGCCCGACCTGCCACAAAGCGAGGTGATAGCCAATATAAAAGCCAGTATTAGTAGCGTAAATGCGTGGAACGGCAAAGATTTGACCCAAAGCACCATTATTACGGTGCTAAAATCCAGCGGAATTGCCATTTCTTTTGGTACGCTCATCTTTTTTGCGCTTATTGTGGGGTTTGTAATCATAGGTCTTACGCTGTACTCGTCGGCGATAGACCGCATAAAAGACTACGGAACGCTCAAAGCCATAGGCGCTACCAACGGATATGTGCGCAAACTCATTATTACGCAAGCCCTGATTGTGGCGGTGGTGGGTTTTGTGATAGGCACTGCGCTCGTGGAGGGTTTTAGAAACGGCATAGCCAAGGCTGGCACGCTGTTTGACTATCCACTTTGGTTGCGGTTTGTGTTTTTTGGCATCACCATTTTTATAGCCGTGATGGGCAGTATGTTCGCCATAAAACGCATTGTGAGCTTAGAGCCAGCGCAGGTTTTTAGGGGCTAATGCAGCAATAGGTAAAATAAAAAGGGGATTTTAAGAAAAATTAAACCAAAATTCCCAAAAAGTTTGTAACTTTCGCCATAAAATGGTGTTTTAGTATAATACACCCGAAAAAAATTCACAAAACAATACTTAATGGTAAGCAAAAACACACCAGTACAAGACAACACCTTAATCAACTCGCAAATTAGAGTGCCAGAAGTGCGCTTGGTAGGCGAAAACATCGAGCAGGGCATTTACCCCACGGCGCAAGCCTTAGAAATGGCTAAAAATGCCGAAGCTGACTTGGTAATGATAAACGAGAAAGCCGAGCCGCCCGTTTGCAGGATTGTAGATTATGGTAAATACCTGTACGAAAAGAAAAAACGAGACAAGGAACTCAAAGCTAAAACCGTAAAAGTAGAACTCAAAGAAATTCGTTTTGGACCCAATACCGACGAACACGACTTTAATTTTAAACTAAACCACTCCATCAAGTTTTTGCAGCAGGGCTTTAAAGTGCGGGCTACCCTCATGTTTAGGGGCAGAGCCATTATACACAAAGACCGTGGCGAGCTGCTTTTGTTGCAATTTATCGAAAAATTAGAGGACTATGGAAAGCCCGAGCAAATGCCTAAATTAGAGGGCAAAAAAATGTTTGTGCAAATAAATCCAAAATCCATAAAAAAGTAGTAACTTTGCACCCTCAAAGTTTTTTTGAAACAAAAACAACAAGCCTCATGCCAAAAATGAAAGTACACTCTGGAGCAAGCAAACGCTTTAAGCTCACGGGAAGTGGTAAAATTAAGCGTAAAAGCGCCTACAAAAGCCACATTTTAACAAAAAAATCTACCAAACGCAAGCGCAATCTTACGGGTACGGTGTTGGTACACAAAACCAATCTTAGCCTCGTAAAAAAGATGCTTGCCATCGGTAAGTAATTAATTTTTAGCGTTTTTTCGCTGAAAAGGTTCTCAGTTTTCACCCGAATGCCAAGCCTGTAAAAGTAAACTTATAATGAGTTTCGCTTGCTTTCAAAAAACAAAAATTAAAAAATATGCCTCGTTCCGTCAATCACGTCGCCTCCAGGGCAAGACGTAAAAAAGTATTAAATATGGCAAAAGGTTACTTTGGCGCACGTAAAAACGTGTGGACAGTAGCTAAAAACGCCGTAGAAAAAGCATTAAAGTATGCTTACAGAGATAGAAAAGCGAAAAAACGCCATTTCCGCACCTTGTGGATAGCACGTATAAATGCTGCGGTACGCCTCGAAGGCTTGTCGTACTCGGTATTTATGGGTATGTACGCCAAGGCTGGTTTGGGCTTGAACCGTAAGGCACTTGCTGACCTTGCGATGAACCACCCCGAGGTTTTTTCGGCGGTACTAAATACCGTAAAAACGGCTAAACCAGAAGCTGAGGCTAAAACAGTGTTTACACCTGCTTACCGCCTAAGAATTACAGATGCGCCAGCCGCACCAGTAGCGAAAGTTGCGCCTGTAAAAAAAGAAGCCAAACCTACCATAACCGACGCACCAGTAGCCAAAGCTGCTTCAACTGGTAGCAAAGCCGACGATTTGAAAATCGTGGAGGGCATCGGACCAGCGATAGAAAAACTGTTTCATGCTGCTAACATTCACACATTTGCAGAGCTTGCTTCTACATCGGTAGAGGCTATGCAAGCCATTTTGGACGAAGCTGGCGCACGTTATCGTGTGCATAACCCCGCAACTTGGGGCGAGCAAGCTGGTTTGGCAAGAGATGGAAAATTTGATGAATTGAAAGTGCTGCAAGACAGATTAAACGCTGGAAGAGAATAAATAAAATATTTTAACTGTTTCAAAAAACTTGAACGACCTGCTGCCCCAAAGGGGCAGCAGGTCGTTTTTTTTCGATGTGGTTTGAGGTAAAATGGTTGGGGTGTATTATAGAAAAATGCGGCGTTGGAGACGTTCTAATAGAACGTCTATACAAAACGTCAGAACAGGATTACGGGATTTTAGGATTTTCAGGATTGTTGTAACAAAAAATCCTATCTATCTTTTAATCTTGAAAATCTTGTGCGGACAATGGGCGTTTCGGCTACGCAACAACCAAAACCCGAACGAATTACGTACAGACGCGATTAATCGCGTCTCTACCCAGCAAATACCCAACGACCAAAAGCATCAGAACAGGATTATGGGATTTTAGGATTTTCAGGATTGTTGTAACAACAAATCCTGTCCATCTTTTAATCTTGAAAATCCTGTGCGGACAAAAGGCGTTTCGGCTACGCTCAACGACAAAAACCCGAACGAATTACGTAGAGACGCGATTAATCGCGTCTCTACCCAGCAAAACGTCTCTACCATATTTTTTGTACAGACGTTGCACTGCAACGTCTCCACCATCACATTTTCCACCACAATTGCAGAGACGTTGCAGTGCAACGTCTGTACAGCCAAAAAATCCACGTTCGTTGAGCGTAGCCGA
>JAYUJN010000010.1:0-9958 GCA_043765195.1 Bacteroidota bacterium
TTGAAATCAGATAGTCTGTATATAAATCAAATATTTTTTCCATAAGCAAATTTATACCTTTTTAAGCACTTCTCTTTTTTATCTTGCGTAACGTGAGTACTAAGTATGAAATTGCTTATAATAATCGCCCTTCGTACAACAAAAACAAAGATGTGATGGAATTGCTTGGAGAGTTCTTGCGATTTCCTGACAACTTAAAAGAGGCTATTGAATTGGGCTTTGAATACACAAGAAAGCAGCCAGAGAAATTAGCCGAATGGATTCATAAAATTCAAGTACAAATAACTTTTCAGGAAAAAGATGAAACACATTACGGATTTATAAAACAAACCATACTTTTTGACATTTTAATTGATGGATTGAATAAACAAGATGCACTTTTGACTGCTGCATTTTACGAACTGTCAGGAACGTTTTTAAATTTTGAGTTTCGTTACGCAATGGGCGGGCGGAAGAACACAGTTGGATTTCATCATTATGCAATCCCAGACACTGCGGAAATAAAACAATTGAGGGAAAAGATTTGGAATGCTATGGAAACCAATTATGCCCAAAACCCCGACAATTCATTTAAACTCTTATCAGATTACCTTTCATTTAACCGCACAAAGATTTGGGAAGACCGTACAAGAGCAATCATGGAATTTGACCTTCCATTCTTAGTTGGCATTATTGAGCATTTAACACCAAGTTCTTTTGAGCATTGCAAATATGTTCAAGACCAAATCAGGCGGTATAAAGAACATGATGTTTCTAATGATTCATTCGATTCGTTAGCCCAAAAATTTACAAACCCTGACTATGAAATGTTTGCATTGATGGATTGGGATATGGAAAGGATTATAGAAAGACCCATAAACTCTGACGAATACCTAAAACTAAGCGAAACAGAAATCAGAAGCGCATTTATTTTTAGTGATATTTCGGAGGTCAAAACGTTCTACACCCGTTTTAAATACTTAAAGCAATTTTTGACAAAAAGTACATCAAATCACAATTATAACCTAAGCCTTGACTATATAATTGACGAAAATTATTTGCAGAATTTTGAATTGGGCTGCCAGCTACTAAACGAAGTAATCGAAGACAAAAACAGCATCAACTATGAGCCACAAAATTTTGGTTTTACGAGTCATTTAAAAACAAAAAAATCGGCAGATGCCATTTGGAAAATATTGCAGAGCCAAGAGTTTAATTGTAAAGCATCTTGGGAGTTTTCATTTTATAGGTGCTTAGATTCTTTGCTCATGAGCAAAGAATCTATTCAGGCATTGGTGCATACTATTACGAGCATGGAAGGAAAATTCATAACCTTTGGCTTGTTTCAGTTTCCACATTTCCTAAAAATTGAACCCAACTTATCTCAGATAATACTCAGGGCAATAACGGATAAGAACGAAAAAGAAGGAACAAAGTTGGCAGTTTGGATAACTACTTTTGAAACGCACTTTGAGCAATTGGGAGACGACATCGAACTAATTAAGAGGGCATATTTACAACAAGACCTAATTGACAGCCACTTTGACCTGATAGGAAAAGGATTTTTAAAGATTCTTAAAAAAGATTCGTCATTTCTTTTTGAGTATGTAACCAATTTGTATTCAGAAAAGAAGTATTTATCTGGCTCCAACCGTAAAAATTTAAGCGTTATTTGGCAAGTAGAAAACATTGAACAAGAATTAAGAAAGGTTTTTGATTTGGTAATTAAAAAAGAATCAACCTTTCGTACACACGACCACTTTTACAATTCTTTTTTTAAACCCTTAGAAGATGATGCAAAAGAAAAAGCAAAAAACTTTCTGCTAAGTTATTGCCAAACCAACTTTTCAGACATCAATAAAATGAATTTGATAATTGACGTTGTTAGGCATTCAATGAAAGAAATATTGGAGGAAATACTACTGTTGTTTTTATCATTGACCCAAGACAAAGAATTATTCTCGAAAATTTTTTGGCTTCCAAACCAAAGAAGTTGGACAGGCGATGATACGCTATCGGATATTGATACCAGAGAATGGAAAAACATTCTTGCAATTATTGAAAAATCAAGGGTAGGGATAAGATTAATTCCGATTAAAAAATATGTAAACGATAATATAGCACGTTGCTTAGATATGAGTAATTCAGAAAAAGAGCGTAGCTTTTTAGATGGTGAGTAGGTCGTCCTCAATAGTGCTTTTTCATATAATCATGTTAAAATCACCCCAAAAAAAAATCATTTGGGCAACCCCCCATTAAACCTTTTGTGGAAAGTACAGTCTAAGTACCATGAAAAAAACATACACTTTAATGCTCGTGCTGCTGGCAAACGCAGCCTTTGCACAACCAACACCCGAAATTACTTCTTGGATAATTAACACAACTGGCGCAACGGGCTACGCTGGCATTCTCACCAATGTGCAGCAGGTGCAGTACTCCACAAACAATGTTTATGTGAGTGCTACCTGTATTCCTGGCTATGCCATCGGTCCGTGGGCAGCCAACCCAAACATACCTACGAACAAAAATTTTGTGTTCAAAATCACCCGAAACCCAATACAAAACCCAGGCAACGCCACCAACACACCGCTGGGGCATATTGGCGTGTGGAGCAATGGCGTGAGCATTTTTAATGCAAAAGACGGCATGAGCTACAACAATGCGGGCGTTTGGAACAGAGATGCGCTGTACTACGAGGGCGTTAGTTTCGACGACTGTTTGGGGCACCCGAGCGGGCAGGGCGAGTACCACAACCACGTAAACCCAACCTGCCTCTACAACGACAAAGACAGCACGCACCACTCGCCGATTATTGGCTATGCCTTCGACGGATTTCCGATTTATGGCGCTTACGGCTACACAAACACCAACGGAACGGGCAGCATAAAACGCATGAAAAGCAGCTTTGTGCTAAACACCGCCACCACCAGAACCAACGGACCCGCCGTAAATGCCACCTATCCGCTGGGGGCATACATCGAAGACCGAGCTTTTGTAAACGGCGCAGGCGATTTGGACAACCACAACGGCAGATTTTGCGTAACGCCCGACTACCCCAACGGCATTTACGCCTATTTCGTAACCATAAACGCCAGCTTGTACCCCGTTTACCCTTATGTGGTAGGTCCGACCTACTACGGCACGGTGCAGCCTGGCAACACCGGACCCAACGGCGGGCGCAATACCATAAACGAACCCGTAACTACCTACACACCAGGCGCATCGGGCGTTGCTGACCCCAGCCAAACCATCGCATTTGAGTACTACCCCAACCCCACCAAAGACAACCTAACCATATTTGTAGCACCGAGCGAAAACAACAATTTAGAGGCACAAATCATAAACGCTTTGGGTGAAATCGTTTTTAAGCAAAAAAACATTCAGCCCGCAATACAATACACTTTCAACTTAGAAAACCTGCACAACGGAATATACTTTTTGAAACTGATGGGCAACAACAAAACCATTACCCAAAAAATAGTTGTAGCCCAATAAAACCATGAAATTCAATTTATTCCTAATCGCAAGCCTACTGCTCGGTGCAAGTTCCTTTTGCCAAACAGTGGGCTTAACCCAGCGCACGGCTGAATCTTTGGACGATGGCTACGTTTTATTTGCGCCGATTGGCAGCACCACCACGTATATGGTGGATAAATGTGGGCGGCAAGTCAAAACCTGGAACAGCAGCTACAAGCCAGGGCAGTCGGTTTATATTTTGAGCGATGGCACTTTGCTGCGCACGGGCAATGCAAACAATGCTACCTTTACGGCAGGCGGCAAGGGCGGAATTATTGAAAAAATAGATTGGAACGGAACTGTGATTTGGACCTACACCATATCCGATGCCACCAAATGCCAACACCACGATGTGAAGGCATTGCCCAACGGAAATGTACTGGTAGTGGCGTGGGAAAGCAAAACCAACGCCGAGGCGGTGGCGCAGGGTAGAAACCCAGCCTTGGTGCCAGCAACAGTTTGGAGCGAACAAATTTTGGAAATACAGCCCGTTGGCGCGTCGGGCGGAAATATAGTTTGGGAGTGGCATTTGTTCGACCATTTGGTACAAGATTTTGATGCCACAAAACCCAATTATGGCGTAATATCCACCAATCCTCAGTTGCTAAATGTGAATTACAGTGCCAGTGCCACGCAAAAAGATTGGATTCACCTAAATTCCATTGACTACAATCCAGTTTTAGACCAAATACTTTTGAGTTCGCACGCCATGAGTGAGCTTTGGATTATCGACCACAGCACCACCACACTACAATCTGCGGCACATTCGGGCGGAAACTCGGGCAAAGGTGGCGATATATTGTACAGATGGGGAAATCCGCAGGCATACAACAATGGCGGTGCGGGCAATCAAAAACTTTTTGGGCAACACAATGCGCATTGGATTGAAACGGGATTGCCCTACGCAAACCAAATTATGGTTTTTAACAACGGGCTAAACCGAACTGGCGGCAATTATTCGACCGCAGAAATTATAAACCCGCCCGTAACTGGGTACAATTACACACCCACACTTCCGTATTTGCCAGCATCGAACTCGTGGATTTATAACAACGGTAATTCCAATAATTATTACGCACAAAATATTTCGGGCGCTCAACAGTTATCCAACGGCAATGTATTGTTGTGCAACGGACCAAAAGGCACTTTTACGGAAGTAAATGGTGCTGGCGCAAAGGTTTGGGAGTATGTCAATCCTGTTTCTGGTACTGGAATAATCGCCCAAAATGTGCTGCCAACGCAAAACCTTGTTTTTAGGTGTGGTTTTTACCCAAATAATTTTTTGGGCTTTTTGGGGCATACCCTAACTCCAACGGCTACAATAGAAAACACAAACTCGGTTTCGGCATCTTGCAATTTGGCTACAAATATTGAAAATGATTTGAGTAACAATGATTTTAAAATATTTCCCAACCCCACCAAAGACAACCTAACCATATTTGTAGCCCCCAGCGAAAACAACAATTTGGAGGCACAAATCATAAACGCTTTGGGTGAAATTGTTTTTAAGCAAAAAAACATTCAGCCCGCAATACAATACACCTTTAATTTAGAAAACCTACACAACGGAATATACTTTTTGAAACTGGTGGGCAACAACAAAACCATTACCCAAAAAATAGTTGTGGCTCAATAATTTATCCGCCAGCTAAAGCTGGCGGCTATTGAAATTGATAATTTGGGCTATTGAAATCATTTGCTTGAATTTTAAATCCATTGCCTTTTTATCCGCCAGATAAAACTGGCGGATATTGAAATTGACAATTACTTGGCTATTGAAATCATTTGCTTGAACCTATTTATTTACACAAAACCCAACAAACAATATGACCACAGAACAACTAAAATATCCGATTGGCAGGTTTGAACAGCCAGCCAAAATCACAAAAGACATTTTGGCGCAATGGATTTCTGACATTGCATCTTTTCCTGCAAGGCTAAAAAACGAAGTAATTCACCTAAAAAACGAACAGCTCGACACCCAGTACAGACCCGACGGTTGGACAATCAGGCAGGTAGTTCACCATTGCGCCGACAGCCACATAAACAGTTTTACACGCTTGAAGCTCGCCCTCACCGAAGACCAACCAACCATCAAACCCTACTACGAAGAACGCTGGGCAGAACTCGCAGACAGCAAAAATATGCCCATTGCACCCGCCCTAAAAATGATAGAAGGCACGCACGAAAGATGGACGTTCTTGCTAAACAACCTCACGCAAGAACAGCACGCAAAGGTATTTATCCACCCCGAACACGGGAAAACATTTAGGATAGATGAAAACATTGGAGTTTATGCCTGGCATTGCAACCACCATTTGGCGCACATAACCGAAACAAAAAAACGCCACAACTGGCAATAAATATATTTTTATCCGCCAGCTAAAGCTGGCGGATATTGAAATTATTTGCTTGAATTTTAAATCAATTACTTTTTTTATCCACCAGCTAAAGCTGGCGGCTATTGAAATTGATAATTTGGGCTATTGAAATCATTTGCTTGAACCTATTTACTCTAAATAAATAGCCGCCAGCTTTGGCTGGTGAACACGGTTATTTACACATTTTTATCACCAACCCCAATTTAGCTCTTGTAACTCGCCCATTTTATGAGTTCTTTAAAATTCACTTTTTTGCCGTACATAAGTATGCCCACACGGTATATGCGTGCCGCAAACCACGTAAAAAGCACAAAACTAAGTATCAGCACGCTGATGGAAGTAACGAGCTGCCAAGTGGGCACGCCAAATGGAATGCGGGTCATCATAACGATGGGCGATGTAAATGGAATGATGGAAAACCAAACGGAAATGGCGGAGTGCGGGTTTTCGATACTGAGCATCGCTGCCATGTACGCCAGCACTATGGGCACCATAATGGGCGCAATGAGCTGCTGCGTGTCGCCCTCGCTATCTACTGCCGAGCCTACCGCCGCAAAAAGGGCTGCGTAGAGCAAATATCCGCCCAAAAAATAAAAAATAAACAACGCCAAAATAAACGGAATATCCAGCGATGCCACTGCGTCCAGTAGTTTGAGTGCGCCCATACCGCCGCCCTGCGGCATGGCTTGGCTATAAGATGCCACTTGGCTGCTATCTACTTGGGGGAGGTTTTGCGGCATCATTTTTTGCTGTGAGGCGGCTATTTTTTGCCCAAAAATTACGCCCACCAGCGTGCTAGCCCCAATGCTAAGTATTATCCAGAGTAAAAACTGCACCAAACCCACGGCGGCGATGC
Source organism: Bacteroidota bacterium (assembly GCA_043765195.1). Classification (GTDB taxonomy): domain Bacteria; phylum Bacteroidota; class Bacteroidia; order UBA7662; family JAYUJN01; genus JAYUJN01. The sequence goes on from JAYUJN010000010.1 coordinate 6,733, forward strand.
CCAGTATTTTACCCATCATGAGTTCAAAGGGCTTTACGGACGAGGCTATAATTTCCACAATCCGATTGGTTTTTTCTTCCGTTACGCCACGCAAAACCTGCATACCATACAGTATAATAAACAAATACATGAGTATGCCCATGCCCGCACCAGCCGCCAGGGCTGCGCCCGTATTGGTTTTTTTCATGCCTTGGTCGCTCTGCTGAAACGTTTTTATCTCCACATTTGTGCTGCGTAGGCTGTCTATCAAGCCCTTGCGCAAGCCCGCTTTTTGCAGTTTTATAGCCTGCACTTGCTTAGATAGGCTGCGCTCTATGTAGTTTATAGCGCCTGCACCCACCGATTCTTTTGAGTAAAACTCGAAGCTCTGCGGCTCATTTTCCGAAAAAGTGGCAGGCACTACGAGCAAGCCCGTTTCGTCGGTTTTTTGCACCAAAACTTTGAGCGTTTGTAGGTTTTGCTCGCTCACATTCTGGAATTTAAGCCCCGTTTTGTTCGTAAGTTTAGGCGCAAATACGCCCGCTGGGTCGTGTACCAGCACCACAATGTTGGAGGTGTTTTGGGTGGCGAAAAAAACCATTGCGCCCATAGCCACCATAAACAGCAGGGGCGTGAGCAGCGTGCCTATGATAAATTGCTTGGTGCGAACACGTGTGGTGAACTCACGGTTTATGATTAAAAATATTTTGTTAAACATTGTTTTGGGTTTCTATTGCGGTGATAAAAATGTCGTTTATGCTCGGAATTTGCTCTTTGAAATCATAAATTTTTAGGTGCGGAATTAACGAGAGCAACAGGTCGTTTGGCGTTTCGTTGGGTTGGAGCTGCACCGTAATTTGGGGGTAATATTCGCCTTGGGAGGCTGTGTAAGGGCGTGAAATTTCGGCTAAATCGCCCTCATAGCTCACCGTAAACACATTGGTGCGGTATTTTAGTTTGATGTCTCGCTTGCTGCCGTCGAGTATTTTTTTGGATTTATGGATTAAAGCAATGTCGTCGCATAGCTCCTCCACGGTTTCCATGCGGTGCGTCGAAAATATAATGGTAGCCCCTTGTCGGCGCAGCTCCAAAATTTCGTCACGCACAATGCCCGCATTTATAGGGTCAAAACCCGTAAACGGCTCGTCGAGTATTATCAGTTTTGGGTTGTGCATTACGGTAGCCACAAACTGCACTTTTTGCTGCATTCCCTTAGATAGCTCCTCCACCTTTTTTTTCCACCAGCTTTGCATTTCCAACCGCTCAAACCAGTATTTTGCCCTAATTTGCGCATCTTTTTTACTCAATCCTTTGAGCTGGGCGAGGTACAAAATTTGCTCGCCGATGGGCATTTTTTTGTACAAACCACGTTCTTCGGGCATATAACCCATGGCGGCTATGTGTTTTTGTTGCAGGGGTTCGCCATTAAACAGCACTTTGCCCGAGTCGGGTGCGGTAATTTGGGTAATGATGCGTATGAGCGAAGTTTTTCCTGCGCCGTTGGGTCCGAGCAGCCCAAATATGCTTTGTTCCTGTATTTGCAAACTTATATCGGTGAGCGCCGTGTGTTTGTGGTACAGTTTGTTTAGGTTTTGTATTTCTATAAGTGCCATTTCGGGTTTGATATATTGTACCGTTGGTATTTTTTTTGGCATAAAACTTACAAAAATAAATGAAAAAACTTTGTGCAATTTTTCTTAGTTTTGCATCTATCGAGTATATTTTTAATAAAAAAGAACTTTTGCCATGACTAAACACCTTTTGTTTTCTGCCTGTAACCTTGCAGCCATTGCGCTTTTTTGCTGCCAAGTAAGCGCCCAGCCCAACCCCAAAAAAGAAACCGAAGTGGTTCTTTTGCCCAAATTAGAGCGTGTTACGGTTTTTACCCGTGGGGCGCAGCTCACCCAAAGCGCAAAGTCGAGCCTAAAAGCGGGCAACAACACCATTATTTTGGATAAAATACCCACCGCCGCCGACATGAACAGCCTACAAATACGGCTAACCAACGGCGTTACGCTGCTCGAAACCTACCAGCGCACGGCTCCCACGCCACCTTTTAATTCACCCACGAGTTTTTTGGAGCTGCTGCCCGAAACCCTGCGCACCGAGTACAAAAAATTGGAGATGGAACAAAGAGATTTGGGCTACAAAAGCAACAAAATAAACTTGCAGCAAGAGTCGTTTGCCCAAGAAAAAGCACACTTGGAAAAATACATGAACAACCTACTTACCACGCTGCCCGCCAGCATGCCCATAGGAATGCAGCCCACGCCCACGCCCGAATTTAAGGCGGAACTCAATGCGTTTAGGGTAAAAATAGACGACATACAGAACCAACTGGTAGCCACCGACCGCCTCGAGGCAGAAACCCAAGAGCGCATAAATGCCATAGCGGTGCGTATGCAAGAAATACAGAGCCGTGCCGTGCCGCCCGCCATGCCCGAGGGCTGGGAGCAAACCCGCCAGCAAATTGTGCTGGTGCTAAACACCGAAGCCGCCACCAGCTCCGAGATAGAAGTAAGCTACCTAATATACGAGGCGGGCTGGATACCGAGCTATGACGTGCGCTCCAAAAATGCGCAAAACAACCTACTTATGGTGTATAAAGCCGGAATTTTTCAGCGTTCGGGCTTGGATTGGAGCAATGTAAACATTACGGTATCGTCGGCAAATGCGTATGTAAGCAACGAACGACCCATTCTTTATCCGCAAATAATTGGCATTTATCAGCCCATAGCCATGTATAAAGACAATGAATACGACGACAGCAATATGCCACAAATGATGCAAAACTCGTATGCGGCTACCTTAGAAAGTGTGGTAGTTACCAGCGATGAAAATATAGCAAGACCAAGAATTAATGGTGCTATGCCCGCAAAAGCCAAAAGAGAAGACCTAAAATTCGCTGGGGGCGTAGCCACCAGCACCCAAACGCTGCTAAGTGTGGAGTACGAAATTAGGCTGCCGCAAAGCATACCCAACGACGGCATACCGCACACGGTAATAATGCACGAAGCCACCGTAAATGCGCTGTACCGCTACCACAGCGTACCCAAATTGGACAAAGGCGCATTTTTGATAGCGAAAGTACCCGAGTGGGGAACGCTCAACCTGCTTACGGGCGCAGCGAGCCTGTTTTTGGAAAACAAATACGTGGGCAAAACCACCATAAACCCCAACACAACCGCCGATACTTTGCTGCTTTCGCTGGGTAGGGACGAAAAAATAAACATAAAACGTGAAAAAA
>JAYUJN010000011.1:0-49704 GCA_043765195.1 Bacteroidota bacterium
CGCCGCTTTTTTGTGTCCGTGGCGCACGTAGCCCCTGCCCGCCATTGCGGGGCTGCATAGCTGCGCCACCACTGCGTGGGCATACACCACATTTTGGGCAGAGGCAACCCTAAAAAACCCAAAAAATATACCCAAAAATACATAAAACTTCGTCATTTTGAAAAAATCGGTGGTTGAAATATGGAATAGTCTTAATCTATTTGTTCAAACATAATTTTGGTGGCTTTTTTAACCAATAGCTAAAGTTATTGGTTATTGAAATCTAAATGTTAATTCAGGCTTAACTGCCACTGTTGAAATTTTGAAAATCATTTTAGATTTTTATTTTCCTTTACTGCCTTCAACGATTTTGCATTTATTGGGCTAACTATTTTTACCCCTGTTTGCGCTTCAATTTCTTTTCGAGTATTTCCTGCAATTTCTCCTCCTTTTTTTGCTATTTTCATATTGTCGGCAAGAGTTTTAGGGTTGTTATTTTTACTAATTTCCGTCGTTGTGGCTTCTGCCAGCATATTCAAAACCAATTCTAAATTGGTCATATTATCTCTTAAATTCTCTTTTTTTAGTTTTTTAAAATTCTTGTATTGCGCCACCGTTTTTCCGCTCCAAGCATTTGTAATAATATCGGTTAATGCTGCAAATGCTTGCCCTTTTTTCACACCTTTATTTTCCCACTCGTCTGTAAGTTCTTTTCTTACTTCAATACTTTTCAAACGCTGATTAATCCATGCTTTGCTGTAACCTAATTTCAAATAATTTTCCATTGCTCTATCTATACTTTTTTCTGGGTCTTGGCTTTCTTCAATCCTTTCATATCCTGTTTTTGCCAGCCATTGCTTAAAGGGTTCGGCTTTAGGTGAAGGAACAGATTGAATAAGTCGCAACAATTGCTCTGTGTCTGCTACATCGGTCATGCGCATTTTACCATCTGCCGCCTCCATTTTCAAAGCGTTACAATTTGTAACGGTTTCATTACCTTCTGCAAGTAATCGCTTCTTTAACACCCTCCAATAAACTTGCGGGTTATCACTATCCGACAAAACAGCGATAACATCTACAACGGCAAAGTACCATTTTTGCTCTTCTACATTCCATTTAGAGCGGATATGTGTTTGTTCAAACAATTTTATACTTTTCATTTTTTGGTTATTTTCGCATTTTTTGGTTCTAAAATTCAGATTTAGTCAGCACTCAAACTTCAATTGCCGATGGCTAACGCCATCGGCAATGATAATAATTTGCAGAAATAATTACCGCACCAGCTTTTCGGCACCGTAGGTACTGCGAAGGAAATAAATACCCTGTGTGTATTCGCTCAGGTCTATAACCAACTGCGCAGACTGCGCTGTGTAGCTACGCAGCTCCTGACCCAGTGCATCAGTGAGTACCATGCGTACTGGGTACTTTGTCAAATCACCCAAAAAATTTACTTGGTACTGGCTACCCGCCAGCGGACTAACACGCCAAGCACCCGACTTCTCGGCATCGGTTACGGATACCATGGCTTGGTCTTTTACCTTTATTACCCAGCCATCATAATTACCATGAAAACCCGAACCCGCCACATCGCCGTCGTTGCTCTTAGTAACGCCAGCAAGTATTATTTCGCCTGGCGTTTGCCCCAGCGTAATGCCACCTAAATATTCCTCTTTGGTGCCGCCATAGGTATCTTGCCAAATAATGGTTCCGTTTTCGTCAAATTTTAGCAACCAAAAATTATTATCCCATTGTTCGTTCATGCGCCCATCGCCAGCCGCATAGTACATACCATCGGCACTGGGTACAATGTACCGCAAGATACTACCACCAAGGCTTGGTATGCAAGTGCGCCATTTTAGTACTTGCATGGCGGTATCGGTTTTAAAAATGGTTTGCTGGTAACCTGCATAAGTTGGGTTTATACTTGGGCATCGAAGTGTGTCGTAAGTTATGCCTACAAAAATAAAATCCAAGCCGTTGTTGTTGTAAATCGCATCACTAATATAGGACTGCCTGCGATACGCCCACTGGGACGTAGGTGGTGTGCTACTCAGAGCCGTCGTATCCATGTCAAGTAGACCTTCTGGCATATTTTGTGCCCAAGTTATCCACCAATACCTTGATGGATTGCTGGTATTGTTAAAAGTTTTTTTGATGCTGTAAGTAGCACCATACATAAAGGCTGTATTTATGGCTGCGCCGTTGTTTGGGTTTATGGTTACTATCAAACTCCGCTCTATGGGTGAGCCTACGGGTGGTCCACCCATCCAGTAGGTATCGGAGTTGCCGCTCACGAGCAGTTTACCGTCTATAAAGTCTATGCTGCTCGCTAAGTCGGTATATTGTTCGCCGTAAGCCGACTGCCATAGCAGCACGCCATTGCTATCGGTGCGCATTACCCAAAAGTCGGTGCCACCTACGTAGTTTGGCATGTTGCTGCTGCCAGTGTTGCCATAGGCTATTAGGTCGCCGTTGGGCATTTCTATGGCTTTGGCAAATCCATCATAGCCTATTCCGCCATAAGTTTTGTCCCAAATGGTGTTTCCCTGCATATCCATTTTTATGAGCTTGCCTTTATAGTTCATTTCCCCTGCCAAAATCAATTTGTTGGTTTTGGTTTTTGTTACACCACCTATAAGATCGAAGGCAGCCGTTCCGAGGCATTTTTTCCATACTATCTGGGTTTGTGCTTGTGCCTGCCAGCAAAATACGAGCAGGAAACCTAACATTTTTATCGTTTTCATCTTTTTGTTGTTTAAAAGTGAGTTGTAAAACACAAAACAAAGCTACGAAGTATTATTTCGTTGTGCAAGAAAAAAATAAAAAAATTTACCTTTTGTTAAAATGTGAGGTGAACTAAAAAAGTACTTAAAAAAAGTAAAACCGTTTTTTGCGTATTGGTTTGGGTGTAAAGTTTTCTTGCATCACCCAAAAACCGTTGGTAAACCGATACGCATTCACGCTCAAATCTGGCACATAATCGAAGTAAAGCCCCACGTTTTCGGGGCGTTGCGGCACCAAATTATCCACGGCTATCACCTTTTGTTTGGGGTCGTAGCGCAGGGTGAGCGTGGCATCTTCGGCGTACTCAAATATCAGCCTATCTTTTATGCCGTCCTTCACCGTTTTAAAAATCGGTGCGCCAAACACAGGCTTTTCGTCCACAAAATAAAGCACATCTACCAGCCTTTTGGTAGAAAAAGGCTCGTGTTCGTCCCAGCCCACGAGGTTGTAATAGGTATTATTTTGGTATTTTTTGGTTACTATCTGGTAATAAACGCAGCCAAACCACCTGCCGTTTTCCAGCACATTCATGTCGGCTGGGGCTATGGTATCCGACACATCGTTCAGCGGAAATATCGTTAGCGCCTTGTTATTCATCTGTATCGCCCCAAAATGCTTAAATACGCCGCCATCTAAGGGAACTTGCCAGCTAAAAATTTTGAAGCGGGAGTCCTCGGGTTTTTGTACCGAAACCGCCGTAAGCGAGTCGAACTTAAACTCAAAAGATTTGGGTTCTTTGAGCGTTTGCACCAGCAGTTTTATAAACTCATAATTGGCTGCCAGCCGCTGCTTGCCATCGGGTTTTAGGTTAAAATCGTACATCAGTTGTTTGAGCTGCACTTGGTTGGGCGCTTGCTGGGCGTGGGTAGCAGTTGCAAACATAAGCAAAATGCACACCAAAAAGTTAGACCTTAGTTTCATAGTTTGTGTTTTTTTGTGGATTAATGACGTAAAAAGCGGCGTTTTAGTATCGTAGTAGCTTAACAAACAAAAACAACATTTAATTTACATAAAACGCCGCTGCGTATTATATTTGTGCAAAAAAACAGCAAATGCGACCCGAGAGCCAAATTTTTTTGACGCACGTGCCTTCACAGCACAACCAAGCCATAAAAAAACCAATTTACCTCAGCAGCACCTACGAGTTTGCCGATGCCGAGCAAGGCAGGCAAATATCGGCTACTGCTTATGGTTTGGCAGATGCCTCTGGGTATTTTTATGCCCGCATGAGCCACCCCAACGCCGAAGAATTTGAGCAGCGGCTCAGTATTTTGGACGCATCGGAGGCGGCGCTTGCATTCGAAACAGGCATGGCAGCCATCACCACCACGCTGCTTTGTTTTTTGGAGGCGGGCAGTTGTATTTTGTGTAGCCACGAGAGCTACTCGGGTGCTTATAGTTTCATTACCAAGCAATTGCCAAGGTTTGGCATCACGGTTTTGGAGTTTTATCCGCACCACACCCAAGCCCAAATAGAAGCAATTATAAAAGAATCGGGGCAAGAAAAAAACCTGAAACTCATTTATTTTGAAACGCCCACAAACCCCAACAATTCGTTGGTGGACTTAGAAATGATGGCAAATATTGCCCAAAAATACGGCGCAATTTCAGTGGTGGACAACACCTATTTGGGTCCGTGTTTTCAAAAACCCGCCCAGCACCACGTGGATTTGAGTGTATATTCTGCCACAAAATACCTCGGCGGACACTCCGACATCGTGGCAGGTGCGGTATCGGGTAGGGCGGAACTGATAAAAAAAATACGCCTACTGCGCCACAGCCTGGGCAACATAGCCAACCCGTTTAGTAGCTGGCTGCTGTGCCGCAGCACCGAAACCCTGCACTTGCGCATGGAGCGAGCCGCCGAAAATGCGGTAAAAGTGGCTTTTTTTCTCAACCATCACCCTGCCGTGCGCAAGGTTTACTTCTTGGGCGACATTGAGCCTACGCACCCTACCTACGCCATATTTAAAAAACAATGCACCGCCGCTGGTGCTATGCTGGCTTTTGACCTAAAAAATGAGGCGCAAGTGCCGATTTTTCTCGATAAATTGCGGCTCATGAAACAAGCCGTGAGCCTCGGCGGCACCGAGAGCCTGGCTACTCAGCCCTACCACACCACCCACGCTGGCTGGAGCCCCGAAGCCAAAGCCGAAATAAATATTACGCCCGCAATGGTGCGCATTTCGGTGGGCATAGAGCATAGCGACGACCTTATAGCCGATTTGGGTCAGGCACTGAGCCTGTAATAGGCTCGGTTTTGGGTGCAAAAAACAGCTTTTTTTCTGCCCTAAAAACAAACAAGGTGTACGTGGCTACAAAGGCTATTTTTATGGCATAAAGCAAATACATTTTGCTTACCAATGCCTCCAAAAGTATTTTTTCTTGCAAAAAATAAACCCCAACCGCACCAAAAATGTACGCCAAAATGCGCCAAACGGGGTAAGGCACTGGGTAGGTTTTTTGACCAAAAACATAGCTGAGTACCACCATAACGCCGCTGCTCACCAAGCTCACCCAGGCTGCGCCCACGTACCCAAACTTGGGTATGGCTAACAGGTTGCCCGCTACCGTAACCAGTGCGCCTACCACCGCCAAATACACGCCTACGTGCGTGCGGTCTTGGAGGCGGTACCAAACCGATAAATTATAGTAAATGCCTGACAGCAAATAAGATAGAAATAAAATGGGGACAATTTTTAGCCCTTCGTAGTATGCCGCAAACCGTGTACCGATGATAAAACCGCCGAGGCTATACGACTGGCAGCAGCCTTTATTCTGTAAAAAAACGGAGACAAATACAAAAAAAACGCTGCCCATAGCCACAAATACCCGCATGAGTTTGGCGTAGGTTTCGGGGGCGTTTTTGTCTTGTGCTTTTTTGAAAAAAAACGGCTCTGCGCCCATTCTAAATGTTTGGGTAAAAAGGCTCATGAACACCGATATTTTAATGGCATTGCCAAAAATACCGAGCTGTATCTGTGCGGCATCTTGGCTTATGATGGCTAAGTTTTGATACACAATTCGGGAGAACATTTCGTTGAGCATACCGAGCAAACCAACCAAAACCAGCGGCAGGGCGTACACAAGCATTTGCCTGAGCAGTTTGGGGTGGAATGCGAAGTTTTTTAGAGGAAAATACTGCGCCATAATTAGTAACGTGATGCCGTTGGCTACCAAATTTGCCAAAAAAATGTAAGAAACTGACACTTCGGAGTGAAACGGTTTGGGTATCCAAGTGGTTAGTAACCAAATGTTTAAAAAGATGTTTAGGGCGATGTTTAAAATTTTTAGGCTTGCGAACAAAAGGGGTTTTTGCTCCTGACGAAGCCTGCAAAATGGCAAGGCAACCAGTGCATCGAACGCCATGATGCAAGCCAACCAAATGACGTATTGGGGCAAAACCTGCAAAAACTCGGCTATTTGTGGGCTAAAACCGATTATAATACCCGATAAAAGCAAGCTGCTGCCCGCCAAGCTGGCAAAAGCGGTGCTGTAAACCTTGTTTTGGTCGGCGTTGGGTTTGTTTATAAAGCGAAAATAGGCGGTTTCCATGCCGTAGAGGTACAAAACCATGAGCAGTGCCACCCAGGCGTATAGTTTGGTGGCGATGCCGTTTTGGTCGGGGGCAAGCACACGGGTGTACAGCGGCACGAGGAGGTAGTTGAGCAGCCTGCCCACCATGTTGCTAAGTCCATATACGGCGGTGTCGGTTACAAGTCGTTTTAGTGAGTTGGCGGGCAATGGGTGTTTGGGGCTAAGAAGGAATTATTAGGCTATAAAATTACGAAAAACTGGTGATTGTTTTGTAATTTTGTGGAGTATTTTTTGGGTAATGTTTTGTTTTGAGTGCATTTGATGCAGCACTAAACCTGTTTTATACGCAAAAATTTACACGGAATAGCAACGCAAGATTTAGATTTTTTTAACATGAACAACGAACCAAATACCAACGCCCAGCAAGCTACTGCTGCGCCGATGCGCAAACCGAAGTGGCTCAAAGTGCAATTGCCCACGGGCGAAAATTATATAAATGTAAAAAAAATAGTAGCCGAGCGCAAGCTGCACACCATCTGCCAAAGCGGAAACTGCCCCAACATGGGCGAATGCTGGGGCGCAGGCACGGCTACGTTTATGATTTTGGGCAATGTGTGTACCCGAAGCTGCTCCTTTTGTGCCGTAGCCACGGGGCGACCCACCGAGCTGGATTTGGACGAGCCATACCGTGTGGCAGAAGCCATAAAACTGATGGGCGTGCGCCACGCCGTAATTACATCGGTAAATAGAGACGAACTCAAAGACCGTGGCGCAGCCGTGTGGGCAGCCACCATAAACGAAATACGCAAACAAAGCCCAAATACCACCTTAGAAACCCTAATACCCGACGTAAAAGCCAACTGGGACGCACTACACACCATACTAGAAACCAGACCAGAGGTAATAAGCCACAACATGGAAACCGTGCCACGCCTCTACAAACTGGTGCGCCCGCAAGCAAACTACCAGCGCAGTTTAGACCAAATAAAGCGCACAAAGGACTTTGGGCTGCGCACAAAATCGGGCATTATGGTGGGGCTGGGCGAAACCCCAAACGAAGTTTATGCCATTATGGACGACCTGATAGCCCACGGTTTGGACGTGATGACCATAGGGCAATACCTGCAACCCACCAAAATGCACCTAAAAGTAGCCGAGTACATCAACCCCGAGCTGTTTTTGCATTACCACCATATTGGCTTGCAAAAAGGACTGAAAATAGTAGAAAGCGGACCCATGGTGCGCTCGTCGTACCACGCCGAAAAACACTTGTAACCCAGCCCAAAACCATGCGCAAAGCCCAAGACCAGCCACTTTCGGACGTAATAAACCAACTCATAGACCAATACAAGCTACGCCCAAAACTGAACGAAGTAGCCATAATAAGCTGCTGGGAAAAAACGATGGGCAAAGCCGTAACCAAGCAAACGCAAAAAATATATTTGAAAAATAAAATACTTTTTGTGCAGTTTGAGTCGGCGATACTAAAACAAGAGCTGCGCTACACAAAAGAAACCATAATAACCAAGCTAAACCAAGCCATAGGCAACGAAGCGATAGAAGACCTGATTTTTTTGTAAGGAATTAGGCGAAAAAGTATTTTATTTTTTTGTTGCATAGTTAAAAAATGTTTCATAGCTTTGTTTTTTCTTTTGTAATTCACTTTTAACCAAACAAAAAGATGAAAACGATAAAAATGTTAGGTTTCTTGCTCGTATTTTGCTGGCAAGCGCAGGCACAAACCCAAATTATGTGGAAAAAGTGCATTGGCACAAATGCCTACGATGGCATAACCAATGTGCTAAAAACCAGAACCGACAAATTGATTTTGTCGGACCAGCAAGGCAGGCTCATAAAAATGGGTATGCAAGGCAACATTATTTGGAACAAAACTTATGCCAGCATAGCAGGCGACGGAGTGGGCGACGTAGTGGAAATGCCCAACGGCAACTTGATAGCCTGTGGCTGGACTGGTAATAGTAATATGCCAAACTACTGTGGCTTGGGCGACTTTTGGGTAATGTGTACCGATAGCAACGGTGTGCTGTTGTGGCAGTCGGCTTACGGGCATCCGTATTATGATTATGCCACCAGTATAGATTTTATAGATGGCAAGGTGCTGGTAACTGGTAGCTCCGATACCTACTTTATGGGCGGACCGCCCGTAGGCGCACCTATGGAGCGGTGTTTGATAGTAAATATAAACCCAAACAACGGCGCAGCCATAGGTATGAATTTTAGATATGAGATGCAGAGTTATGACACGATTAGAAAAATCTTTAAGAATACCAACAACCCATCAAAGTATCTATGCACAATGTGGGGTACAAATGGACCACGTGGTTTTCTTGACTTAGATACCACCATTTTATTCGTACCAGCAACATCGCCATCGCCTACTAGTGTATGGTCATATCTTAGGCAGTCTCATACCATCGATGCCATTTACAACAACAGCGGCTTAGATTTTATTTTTGTGGAAGATACCCACAACCCACCTCTCTGCCCAATCGTAAACCCAAATTATCCAGGTTACCAGCAAAATATTTTTAAAACCGATACTTCCATGCAAACGCTAAAATGGCGCACCTGCGTACCAAGTTTCGCTGGCAGTTTTTTGAAATACATTATACCCAGTGCCGATGGCAATTACTACGCCGCTGGCGATGCGGTAATGAACATACAACTGGACCGTAATTTTTGGTTGATAAAATTTGACGAAAACGGAAACATTCTTTGGCAAGATACCTACGGCGGTAGCGAAGGCGATTATGTGGGTGGTATTACGCTGGGGCAAACGCCAGGTGAAATAATTCTGGCTGGCACTACCAATAGCAACAACGGCGATGTAACAGGTTTGCATGGCTACTCCGACGGCTGGATAATAAAGGTAAAAGACCAAGCAATGGTAGGCATAACCGATGCCGAAAAATCGGGTACTTGGCGTATTGGTTCGCTGCTGGATAGCCAGTACCAAGTGCGGTTTTTGGGCGATGCCCTCAAATACCCAATAGCCATAACCATAACCGACGCCACAGGTAAGCAAGTGCAGCAATACAACGCCACCACCTCTGAAATGGTGCTGAACCTAAGTGCGTTTCCGCAAGGCATTTATTTTGCACGCAGTGCCTACGGTGCCGAAAAGCTGGTGCGGTAAACGATAAAAAATGACGGTTGTCGTAAATACGTTGCGGCGCAAGACAAGGCTATGCCTTGTCTCTACAATTTTAACGTACCCTGAGCGTAGGTAGCCGAAGGGTCGTTTCGGCTGCCTTGTTCGTTTCGGCTACGCTCAACGAACGTGGATTTTTTGGCTGTACAGACGTTGCACTGCAACGTCTCTGCAATTGTGGTGGAAAATGTGACGGTCGAGACGTTGCAATGCAACGTCTGTACAAAAAGTATGGTAGAGACGTTTTGCTGGGTAGAGACGCGATTAATCGCGTCTGTACGTAATTCGTTCGGGTTTTGGTTGTTGCGTAGCCGAACCGCCCTTTGTCTGCACAGGATTTTCAGGATTAAAAGATGGACAGGATTTTTTGTTACAACAATCCCGAAAATCCTAAAATCCCGCAATCCTGTTCTGACGTTTTTGGTCGTTGAGCGCAGCCGAAACGCCCTTTCTCCGAACAAGATTTTCAGGATTAAAATATGGACAGGATTTTTTATTACAACAATCCTAAAAATCCTAAAATCCCGTAATCCTGTTCTGACGTTTTTTGTTGGTTGTAGAGATGTTCCAATAGAACATCTCTACTATATTTCTGTGATGCAGACAATCACCTCAAATACAATAAAAGATAATTTTAATCAATTGAAATTTAACCACCAAAATTATGTTTGAACAAATAGATTAAGGCTATTCCACATTTCAACCACCGATTTTTTTAAAATGACGAAGTTTTACGTATTTTTGGGTATGTTTTTTAGTTTTTTGGGCATTGCTCACGCCCAAAATGTGGTGTATGCCCACGCAGTGGTGGCGCAGCTGTGCAGCCCCGCAATGGCGGGCAGGGGCTATGTGCGCCACGGACACAAAAAAGCGGCGCAGTTCATCGCCCAGCAAATGGATAGCCTCGGCTTGCAAAAAATGAACGATGATTTTATGCAGCCTTTTCGCATAACCGTAAATACGTTTGCAAAAACGCCCAAACTGGCTATAAATGGCAAAAATTTGGTGGCGGGCTACGATTTTTTGGTCAATGCCAACAGCGGCAGCGGGCGTGGCAGCTACCCCGCCACCAACTGCTACCTGCTGCCCGATAGCGTGGCAAATGTGGCAGATGCCACCGCAAATGCCACTCGGGCGGTGGCTATTTGGGCGCAGCCCACCCAGCGCCGAGACCAAATGCAGCTCGCCGCCATGCTCGCCAAGCCCGACTATGCCTGCCGCACCACCATAGAAATTACGCCCAAACTCACCTGGACTTTGTCGCAAACACGCACAAATAAAACAGGATTTACCGTGCGCACCGATGCGCTGGATAGCACTACCAACCAAATAAATACCATAGATTTTGCCGTGCGCACCAAGCTAAAAAGGCTCAAAACCCAAAATGTGTACGCCGTGGTGGCGGGCAGCAGCCAGCCCGATAGCTTTGTGGTGGTGTGTGCGCACTACGACCACTTGGGTATGCTGGGCAGCAATGCGCTTTTTTGTGGGGCAAACGACAATGCGGGCGGCGTAGCCATGCTGCTGGATTTGGCACAGTATTTTGTGCGCAATCCGCAGCCGTACAGCCTTGTATTTGTGGCATTTGGAGCGGAGGAGCTGGGGCTGCTGGGCAGCAGTTTTTGGGTAGAAAACCCACCCATTGCCCTCAAAAAAATAAAATTTGTGCTAAACCTCGACCTCGTAACCACGGGCGAAAATGGCATTACGGTGGTAAATGCCACCAACCATTTGGCGCAGTTTGAGCGGCTGAAAACCATAAATACCCAAAAATACGGGCTAAAAAAGGTAGCCAAACGCAGCAATGCGCCCAACAGCGACCATTATCCGTTTACCCAAAAGGGCGTGGCGGCGCTCTTTGTGTACGCCGAAGGCGACTGGCAGCACTACCACGACGTAAATGATTGTCCGCCTGTGGGGTTTACGAAATACACGGAACTTTTTGGGCTATTTAAAGATTTTTTAAGCGGATTTTGAGCGGATTTTGAGCGGATTTTAAGCGGATTTTAAGCGGATTTTCGGCAAAAAATGGCGTTTTTATTGGTTTTGGTAATAAAATAAAAGCTGCTGGTTGAGCGATGAAATGGCTTGCAACACATTTTTACTACTGCCCCTAACCACCCTGGCAAAATAAGGAAAAGGCTCTTGGAGTTGCTGGTAACGCCTATCAAAAATGACCCAACCCACCACATCTGTAATGCCTGCGCCGTAGTAGTTTGGCAGTTTTTGCAGCGAGCCGTTGCGCTTTTCTACGGTGTAGCTGTCTATGGTTTTGGAGGTGTCGGCTTGTGCCTGCGCAAACTCTGTGATGAAAAATGGCTGGTTTTTGGGTAGTATTACCTGCTCGTTTTGGGCATTAAAAACGATTTTTTCGGTTTGGGTTTGGGTAATTTGGGCTGTATTTTGGCTAAAAAAATAGTAAACGGGCGTAAAATTATAGGCTACCTCGAAGTTGCGGATAATGGCTTGGTTCAGCGTATCTTTTGGGTGGAGGCACACGAGCAGCACGCTGTTTTTAAACTCATTTATTTGCTTAGAGGCGGCTGTTTTTCGGGTGTTTTCTTTTTTCGCCAGCAGCACATTGGTGTTTACTATCAAGCCCAGTTGTAGGTTTGTGTATTGCGCTTTTGCCCTAATTGGTAGGGTGTAGAGGAGCTGCATTCGGGCGTTTTTTTGTACTTGTAAGCCTATGCCAACGAGCGTTTCGAGGGTGTTTGGCGCAAAACCCGTGGAGGGCAAAAAAATTCTGCCCGAGGTATCGGGGCTGCCCACTTGGCTTTTTAGCAGTTGCGTGGCTTGCACGCCCGCCAGTAGCACGAGGTCGGCACTGGGCTGGTATTGCCCCAAAACTTGGAGGTCGAAATGGGTGTTTCGGTAGCGTTTGTTTCGAGGTATTATTTGCTCGCCAGCCCTAAAACTGAGCTGCCCACCGAAAATAAGCTGCATTTTGGGTGTAAGGTTTTTTGCAATATTTAAACCAAAATAGGGCATAACCACGCCTTCGGTGGTCAAACTATCGAAAATGATGCGTGAGTGGTTTAGACCCACTTGCATATTTAGGTTGTTGGGTAGCTTGGTTTTTTGGGCGAGGGCAATGGTCGGCTGGGCGACGATTAGGCACAAAAAAAGGCATTTTATTTTTAATAAACGACATAATTTTTTTGACATTGCTAATTTTTTTTGTACAAAACTACTTGTTTTAGATTTATTTTTTGGCGATTTTTAAATTTTTTGTGGTTTTTTGAGCCTTTTTTTCGGTTCAAAACCCGATTTCTTACACATATAAGGTTTTTTGTTTTATTGAGCTATTCTTTTTAAAAAATGGTCGTACCTTAGCTATTATAAAATACCCCTGTATTTTTTGTATTCTACGCACAAAACGACTTATCTCTTTACCCATGAAACCGATTATAAAAATACTATTTTTTATGGTATGTTGCGCCAGTGGCAGCTATTTATTTGCGCAGCGTTTGCCCGACAACATAGACCCCAACAAATGCTACGACCGCTGCCTTACGCCCACTAAGTACAGGGTGGTGGAGCAGCAGGTGGTTACCCGAGAGGCAAGCACACGCCTCGAGATAGTACCCGCCGAGTTTGCTACCGAAGAGCGGCAGCACATTGCAGAAGAACCAAACTTGCAACTTGCCGTAACGCCAGCCGAGTACGACTATACCAGCGAACGGGTGATGATAAAAGAACCCAGCACACGCTTGGAAATATCGCCAGCTACATTTACAACCGTGGAGGAACAAATATTGGTGCGTGAAGCCTACACCCGATTGGTAAACATACCAGCCGTGTATGAAACCGTGATGGAAAAAGTACTGGTGAAGGAGGCAGCCAGCCGATTTGTGAACATACCAGCCGAATACGAATACGTAACGGATAAGGTGCTGATAAAAGAACCGTACAACAGATTGACGGAAGTGCCGACGTTCTTTTTGCCCGAAAACCAAAGCATAACCAGCAAGGAAGCCACCACCAAAGTGGTGAAACAAATGGACCCCGCTTGCACGGCACTAAACAACGACGACTGCATGATGCTGTGCCTTGTAAATATACCCGCAGAAATGCTGAACATACCCAAGCAAATCGTAAAAAGAGAAGCCTACACCCAAGAAATAAGCGTAGATGCCACGTATATAACACGCAGCCGCAGGGTGGTAAAACAACTATCTACGGTGCGGGAAGAGCCAATACCCGCCGAATACCGCTTTGTACCCAAACGCATACTAAAAGAAGCCGCCAAAATAGAAGAAATAATAGTGCCAGCCGCTTACGTAACTATAACCAAACAAATACTGCAAGAAACCGCCAAGGTGCAAGAAATGCCCATACCAGCCGACTATGAAGAACTCACGGTAATGAAACTAAAATCGGCAGCCAGCTACACCGAAAACATTATACCCGCCCGCACCGAAAACATTACGGTACAAGTTACGGTATCGCCCGCTTACTCTCGTCCCGTAGCCGTAGAGCCAGAGGTTGTAACCATAAAAAAACAAGTGGTAGAAACCGCAGGCACTTTTTCGCTTTGGGAGGAAATACTATGCCCCAACGCCGTTAGTTTGGACATACTGCACCAAGTAGAAAGCAAACTCATCGCCCAACGATACCTCATAGGCTCGCTGAGCATTACCCCAGAACTAAAACCGATTACGCAAGCCGCCTTGGAGCAGTTTCAGCGAGACAACGCCCTGCCAGTAGGCAACCTAAACATAAAAACACTCAATTTTTTGAACATCACTTATTAAAATACCTCCACTTTTAGCCATGAAAATATATTTCAAACTCTGTTTTTTTGCACTGCTATTTGCTACCTTAGCCAGCAGCCCAGCCTTTGCCCAGCCCATAACCATAGCAGGCAAAATACTCGATAAACTCGAAAAGCAACCCCTGCGTGGCTGCGAAGTAAAGCTATACATCGGCGAAAACCTTATTAATGCGCTGAAAATAGACAACCAAAGTTATACATTTAGCTTCGATAACCTGGAACGAAACCAAAACTACCGCATGGAGGTAACCAAACCCGAACTGGAAACTGAAACCATAAATATAAATACGGCAGACAAAACCGACCGCCGACAGCTCATAAACATTACGGTAACGATGGGTACGAACGTAAAAAACTTTGTGTTCGATGGTTTGCTTTTGGATAGGGATACCAAAAAACCCGTAACCGAACCCATAAACATAGAAGTGAGAAATATGCAAACCAACGAAATTTCGTACAATAAAAGCACAAACGTGGGCAGTTATAGCTTGGATATACGCCAAGGCTACGAATACGAAATTGGTTTTTATAGAAACGACTACCTGAAACACCGCATTAAGTTTAATTTTTGCCCAAGCAAGCTGGATAGCCGCACCGAATTTTGCATATCGGGGCTTACCAATGTGGCGTTTAAAGATGGTGAAGACTTGGGGTTTGAGAGCGATATTTTTATAGATAAAATAGAGGTGGACAAAACCTTTGTGATAGACGGCAACATCAATTTTGACTATGGAAGCGCACGCTTGCAACCAGCGGGCTACGAAACCCTAAAAAAAGTGGTGCTGATGCTCTTCGATAACCCACAAATAAAAATAGAATTTAGCGCCCACACCGATAGCCGAGGCAGCGATGAGTACAATATGGAGCTTTCTAAAAAGCGTGCCGAAGCCGCCGTGAGCTACATTATTGCGCAGGGCATACCAACCGAGCGCATTACTGCACAAGGCTACGGCGAAACGCAGCTCACAAACGAGTGCGCCAACGGTGTAACTTGCCCTGAATACAAGCACGCCGCCAACAGAAGGGCGGAGTTTAAAATAACTGGCATGGGTTCTGGCAATGAGTAGGGCGAGCGAGTAGCGTTTTTATAGCAATGAGTAACGGGAACGAGTAGCGTTTTTTCGAGAGGATTTTACAACCAATTTGGCTGTGATAAATGGGTAAATTTCATTTTTTGCGGCAGAAAACCACTGTGCGCCCGCACCCACAGCTATGCGCCCGCCGCCGTGCGTTTGGTGTAAAACCAACCCGCCACACACGCCCCGTGCAGCATCAGTAGTGCAAACGCCACGCCAAACTGCATAAACAAAAACGGATAGCAAGCCCCAAAAACCAGCGGCAGCACCACCGTGGCTACCAGCCACGCCACCAAACCCCAAGCCTTGCCATCGCACAAAACGCCATTGGCTATTGTACCCAAAAACACAATGGAAAACAGCAGCAGTTTGGGCAAAGAAGCCCAAGTAAGCTCCACATACACATAGCAAAGCAGCATTACAAACAACAAAATAGCCCCCGAAACCAACCAATATTCGGGCACGGTGGGCAGCGGCTTAGTGGCGTTTTTTACCGAAAAGTCACGGTTGAATAGCTGTAAAAAAGGCTTGTTGTTCATCGAAATTGGGTTTTTGGACGGATTGGAATCGGCTACCCCAAACTGCACTGGCACTTGCGGCAGCTCCGCCTGAAAGCTACCAAACCACCTATCCCAACACGAAAAACAGCCACCAAAATTTTTATCTATGTACGGCGCATTTTTGCCATGATGCACCCTGTGGTGCGATGTACTCACAAAAATGTGCGCAAACCAACCGTCGGCGGATTTCACCAAATGGTTGTGGTTCAGAAACTGAATGAAATAATGGGCAGACGAAACCAACACAAAAACCGCCACGGGAACGCCCAACACCGCCAAGCCGATAAAAAACGGAAACGAAGTAAGCGAGGAATACCACGAGTTTCTGATGCCCAGCGACAGGCTAAAATGCTCGCCCTCGTGATGCACCACGTGTACGCCCCAAAGCCATGAAAAATAATGGTGCGTGCGGTGCAGCCAATAAAAACAAAAATCCCACAAAACAAAGGCACTCAGCCAAACCGCCCAGTTGGGTAGCAGCGTTACCAAGCCCAAGCTGGCGTATTTGTAGGTGTAAAAATAAGCAGAAACCTCCATTCCTCTAAAAATCCATAGCAAAATATGCCCAGAATTGAGGTTGGTTATCAGCTCTTTGTAGGGCAGTTTTTCTTTGGTAAATAGCTTAATTAGCAGGGCTTCTACCACCACCAAAAAAAGTAGGAGCGCATTGCCCCACATCAAATTTATGTTTTGCATGGCTCAAATTTAGTATTGAAATAGTGCTGCACCAATAGAAAAACCCGCCGAAGTGCCGCACAGCAGGCACAAATCGCCACGTTTGAGCGTGCCAGCCGCTATGGTTTGGTGCAGCAGCAATGGTATGGAGGCGGCGATGCAGTTGCCGTGGGTCGCCAAGTTTTCTTGCAGTTGGTTGGGCGCAAAGTCGTACATTTTTTTGAACAAATGCAGGGCAGTTTGCGAGGCTTGGTGTGGTATTATGACTGGAATATCGGTTATTTTATGGCTCAAATCTTCAAAAAACCACTCCATAAAGCTCGGGATTTTTTCTTTTCCCATTTTGAGCAGCTTCATACCGTCCATTTCAAAGGCGTGAAGCTCTTGGTCGTAGGCAAAATCTTTGAAAAAATACTGGTTGCCGCCGCCTTTTATAATGGTGTAGTTTACGCCCTGCGAATAGGTTTTTAGCCCTGCTTTTATAAAACCCGAGGGCTGCGTTTCGTCAAAACTGAGTATAAACGCCGCCGCTGCGTCGCCAAAGAGCGTGAGCGTTTCGGGGCGTGTGGGGCTTAAACCCTTGGAGGCTATTTCGGAGCTGACGATGGCTATGTTTTTGTATTGCTTGCCGTCCAGGAGCTTGGCGGCTACTTCGAACGCCGATATAAAACTAAGGCAAGTGCTATCCACATCTATGGTGGCGGTGTGGCTGTGCGCCCCCTGTGCGAGCTGGCTTTTTATCACCGCCGATTGGCTGGGCAGCGGGTAGTCGAAGGTAGCGCCTGCGGCTATAATCATGTCCAGCTCCGACAGCGGCAAGTCGGCTTGTGCCAGCGCAGCCTCTATGGCTTTTGCGCCCATGTACCCGCCCGACTCCCACGCCGCTTGGTGGCGCACTTCCACGCCCGAGTACCGCTGCGACCACCCCTGCGCCAGCCCAAACTTGCGCTCTATGTCGCTCGAGTACACTTTTTCGGGCAGATAGCAGCCCGAACCCGTGATTCTAATTGGTCTCATTTCGTATCCTCCTTTTTTTTTGCCCCGCAATGAGCGGGTCGGTATGTAGCTTTTTTATGTCCAGGTTTTCTATGTTTTTTTCTGCAAAAAAGAGCAACAAAGCCGTTTTTGCAGCCAAATAAGCACGCTCGTTTTCAGTTTTTATGTACAGTTCCAACACCCCAAAATCGGTTTGTACCAAGGCATAGTCTTGTATTTCGTGGCTCGAAAGTACTATAATTTTACGAAATATATCAGGAAAAAATTTCACAAACTTGCCCCCCACCTCATAAAACCCCAGCACATCGTCCGCCCTGCCCTCTATGCTTTCTATGGCTAACATTGGGTTGCCGCAGGGGCAGGGTGTGGTTTTTTCGGTCAGTATGTCGTTTAGTTCGTAGCGCACTACGGGCTGTGTGGTGCGCAGCAGGTCGGTTATTATGGGGTAAAACTTCGTTTTTTCGTCGTTTAGGTAGTTTTTTTCTACCATCAAAAAGTCCTCATTAAAGTGCAATGTGCCATGCACGCAGGTCGCCGCCAAAAAACCCTCGGTGCATTGATACACTTGGTGAATCGTTTGTCCAAAGCAATTTTGTAGGTAGTTTTTGTCTTCGGGCGTAAGCACCTCGGCAACCGAAATCACTTTTTCGGGGAAAATTTCTAAGCTGCCCTCCATTTTTTTTTGCGCCAGCAAACAGAGCATACTCGGTTGTGCCACTAAAATGGTGGGTTTCAGGCTGTTTAGCCGAGCGATGTGGGCATTTATATCCAAAAAAATGTCGAAAAACTCAAATTTCAACAGCCTCGACTCCGTAGCTTGGTACAACTGGTTGTTTGCCCGCAGAAAAAAAGCCACGCTCCGCCGCCGCCATTGCCACCCCACCACCCGATGCAGCACCGCCGCCACCCACATAGCTCGCTCGGTGCTGCTCGCCAAAAAAACGCCCCTGTTGCCGCTCGTACCCGTAGATAGCCCCACCGCCACGCCAGCGATTGTGGGCAAAAAATCACGGCTGCGCTCCGCACGCTCCGCCACCTCCAAGGCGTGGCTTAGGCGTATATTTCGGGTATTTATTTGGTCGAAATGCTGCATAAATGCCGTTTTTTCTATTTTTGGTAAGCCAGATAGCACCCGTTTTTTTTGTAAAAAAGGCGCATAAAACGCCGATTTCCTTTTCAAAAACCGCAATAAAACCCACAGCCGCCATTGCCGCAATGCCCGCAAGTTTCGGCGAAAGAGCCAAAGCAAAAAATGCGTTTTTAGCAAATAAAAGACTACTTTTAATTTAAAGTACATCTAAGTTCAGGTTGTTTTGTATGAGCAATTCGGTGGTTTGGGCGCAGTGCGTAGGCACTATAATGGTTTTTGGGTGCTGCGTATGGTATTTGTGTAGCTGAAAAATCGTTTGCTTGTATTGCGCCCAAGAATCAAAAAAGAGCCGAACAATGGCATTCGGAAAATCCAAATTTTTGTAGGCTCGTTGGTCCCAGCAGGCATCGGCTACCAAAAAATAATGGTTTTTTTGCGTACTCAGTTGTATGCCCATTTGCCCGGCTGCGTGTCCTGGCAGCGGCACAGCCATGATTGAACCGTCGCCAAAAATGTCGTATTTTTTTCCAAACAGTTCATCGGGCTGCCCGCCCGAGTTTTCTATAAACTGCACTCGGCTACTTAGGTTTTTGGGCAGCAATGGTTTGAGTATTCCTTTTGTAAAACCCAAAAAACTCGGTATGTTTTTGGCTTGTTCGTAGGCAGTTTTGGAGCAATGTATGGTTGCATTTTCAAAATCTTTTAGCCCAGCGATGTGGTCGGCATGAAAATGCGAAAGTATCACGTGTTTTATGTCCGAGCAATGTATGCCCAGCGTGGCTATTTGGTTTCGCACTTCGGTTTGGGGTGCAGCCACCACTTGGGTAGCCATGGCGTATATTTTGTTGGGAAAAAATTTTGTAGCCTCAAAAAACCGCTGCGTGTAGCCCGTATCAAACAAAATGTAGCCCAGTTTTGGGTGTTGTATCAAGCCAAAAAGTGCGCCAAATGCGATGTTTTTGGCGGGTGCGCCTTTTATGGCGTGGCTTGCTTTTGCAAGGCAATATCCAGCATTGTTAAGGGTTAGTTTTAGGTGCATTGTGGGTTTTGTACCAAGTTACAAACTCGTTTATGGCTTCTTCTATGCTGGTTTTGGGTGCGTAGTCGAGCAGTTTTTGGGCTTTGCTTATGTCCAAAGTAAACGAGTGAGCCAGCGTATCTACGCTGTATTGAGTGAGTTTAGGTTCTTTGTGGTCGGTGGCTTTGGCTTTTAGCTCCAATAGGCTTGCTATCCAGCTTGCGAGCCAGTGCGGTACTTTCTTGGTATTCAACGGCATTTCGAGCCGTTGTAGTATATCGCCTATACAATTCCACAGGTTTACGGGCGTGCCGTTGGTTATGTTGTAGGTTTGGTTTAGGGCTTTTTGGGGCGCAAATATACTTAGCACAATGGCATCTACCACGTTTTGCACGGCGGTTAGGTCCACCATGTTTTTGCCGTCGCCGATAATCCTTAGTTTTTTGGTTTCGTGCGCTTTTATAAGTCGGGGCATAATTACGCTATCGCCCCTGCCTACGATGGCTCTTGGTCGGAGTATGATGTGCTCGATGCCCGAAAGTGCCAAAAAAATTTCGGCGATGCGCTTGGTAGCGGCGTATTGATTCACAAACTTTTTTGGTAGCGGCGCATCTTCTTTTACCAAAATGCGGCTGTTGCCATTGCAATAAATGCTGGGCGTGGAAATATACACAAAGCGTTTTACGCCATACCTTTGGGCAGCCGCAATGAGGTTTTTTTGGGTCAATACATTTGCCTCATAAAAATCCTTGGTTTTACCCCACGGCGCAGAAAGTGCGGCGGTATTTACGATGCAATCTATACCTTGCACCAGTTTTATTACAAATTCGGCTTGGGTAAGGTCGCCGAGTTTGTAGCTTAGTTTTGGGTGTGTGAGCGTGCGTTCTGGCGTGAGGTTTCTGCCTGTGGCTACAATTTTAGTAATTTTGGGGTTTTCGAGCAACGTTTCCAGGGTTCGGTAGCCCAAAAAACCCGTAGCGCCCGTTAGCAGTATTTTCATTACTTATTCGGTTTTTTTCAGCAGCGACCAAAGCATAAACAAGGCGTATTGTGCCGAGCGTTCTATGTTTAGGCTGCGTTCTTTGCCAAAATTGAGTAGTTTTGTGGTGGTTTTTGTGGGCGTGGCTATGGCTATCCAAACGCTTCCCACGGGTTTTTCGGGTGTGCCGCCGCTTGGTCCGGCTATGCCCGAAACGGCTATGGCGTAGGTAGTTTCGAACCTTTTGCGTGCGCCCTCTGCCATTTCACACACGGCTTCGTGGCTTACTGCGCCAAAATTGAGCAGGGTTTCGGGCTGCACGCCCAGTAATTTTTCTTTTTGGGTGTAGCTATAAGCCACCACGCCGCCCTCGAAATAGGCGGAGCTGCCCGCTATGCTGGTTATGAGCTGCGAAATGTAGCCGCCCGTGCAGCTTTCGGCGGTGCATACTGTGGCGTTTTGGGCATTGAGTAGCTCGCCTATTACCTGTTCTATTTTGTCGTTTTCGTAGCCAAAATGGTAGTTGGGTATTTGTTTTATGAGTGCGTTGGCTTGGGCATCTAATTCGGTTTTCATGTCGGCTATGTGCGCGCCGTTGTAGTACGATAGGCGCAGGCGCACCCTGCCTGGGCTGGGCAAATACGCCAATTTGATGTGGCTCGGTAGTGCGTTTTCCCAGTCTTTTATCAGTTCCGCCAGCGACGATTCGGCTATGCCAGCCGTCAGTACGGTTTTGTGTACAATGTTTGGCAGGGTAAACTCCGCTTTTATTTTTGGTATGAGTTCTTCGGTTACGAGCGTTTTCATTTCGTAGGGTACGCCTGGCATACTTACGTAAACTACGCCGTTTTGCTCAAACCACATGGCGGGTGCGGTGCCAAGGCGGTTCCATATCACTTGGCAATTTTGGGGTAGGTCGGCTTGGTGTAGGTTTATGTCTAAGAGCGTGCGCCCCCGCAGGCTAAAAATTTCGTTTAAGTGCGCTACCACGGCTTCGTTTCGGGTGGTGCTTACCCCAAAATATTCGCACAGCACTTTTTTGGTTATGTCGTCTTTTGTGGGTCCCAGCCCGCCCGTGGTTAGCACCAAGCTCGCCCGTGTGGCTGCCGTTTTTAGGGCGTTGGTTATGGCTTCGGGTTGGTCTTGTACCGAGGTTATTTGTACTATTTTTATGCCTATGGCGTTTAGTGCCTGCCCCAGCCACGCCGAGTTGGTATCTACTATTTGCCCTATTAAAATTTCGTCGCCTATCGTTATTATTTCGCAGTTCATGGTGTTACAAAAATTATTTACTTAAATACATACTTTTTTCTTTGAGCAATTGCCTAAAATGTGGGTCGTTTAGGTCGTTTATAAAATAAATAGCCTCGCCTGTGCTTTTCATTTCGGGTCCCAGTTGTCGGTTTACGCCCGCAAATTTACCAAACGAAAACACGGGTTCTTTGATGGCATAGCCCACCAGTTTGGGTACTATTTCGAAGTCGGCGAGCGTATGCGAGCCCAGCATTATTTTGGTAGCAATGTTTACATAAGGCACTTGGTACGCTTTGCATATAAACGGCACGGTGCGGCTCGCCCTTGGGTTGGCTTCTATTACATATACTTTTTCGTTTTTTATGGCAAACTGCACGTTCATCAATCCCTTAATATTCAATGCCTTGGCTATTTTGTGGGCGTAATCTTCCATTTGCGTCAGTACATTGGGGCTAAGGCTAAATGGCGGCAAAACCGAGTGCGAGTCGCCGCTATGTATGCCCGCTGGCTCTATGTGCTGCATAATGCCGATGGTGTGTATGTTTACGCCATCAAATATAATGTCGCACTCGGCTTCCTCCGCTCTATCCAAAAAATGGTCTATCAAAATCCGATTGTTCGGCACTTGGTTCAGTATATTTATCACGGCGGTTTCCAGGTCTTCGTCGTTTATCACAATGCTCATGCCCTGCCCGCCCAGCACGTAGCTGGGGCGCACCAGCACAGGATAGCCCACTTCTTTGGCTACCACCAGCGCCTCTTCGGCGTTTTCTGCCACACCAAAATTGGGGTAAGGTATGCCCAAATCGTGTAGTAATTTAGAAAAAAGCCCTCGGTCTTCGGCAATGTCCATATTCTCAAAGCTCGTACCTATTATTTTAATGCCCGCCTCTTTCAGGTTTTTCGACAGTTTTAGGGCGGTTTGTCCGCCAAGTTGCACAATTACGCCCTCGGGTTTTTCCAGTTCTATAATATCCAGCAAATGCTCCCAAAAAACAGGCTCAAAGTACAGTTTGTCCGCCATATCAAAGTCGGTGCTTACCGTTTCGGGGTTGCAGTTTATCATAATGGCTTGGTAGCCCACCTCCCGAGCCGCCAGCAGCCCATGCACGCAGCAATAGTCAAACTCTATGCCTTGCCCTATGCGGTTGGGTCCCGAGCCTATCACAATTATTTTTTTGGTATCGGCGGATATGCTTTCGTTTTCGGTGTCGTAGGTGGAGTAGTAATAAGGCGTAACGGCTTCAAACTCGGCGGCGCAGGTATCCACCAGTTTATAAATTCGGTTGATGTTCAGCTTTTTTCGGTGCGCCCTCACCTCTTCCTCCGTGGTTTCATTGCCCAAAAGATGCGCTATTTGCACGTCGGCATAGCCATTTTTTTTCAGTTGGTTCATTTCTTCGTAGCGCACCGTATCTATGTAGTGGTGTTTGCGCAGGGTTTGCTCCAATTTTACGAGGTTTTGTATCTGTTGCAAGAACCACATATCTATTTGGGTCGCTTTTTGTATGGATTTTATGGGTACGCCCAGCGTAAATGCGTCCTTAATCAAAAACAGCCTATCTGCCGAAGGGTGTTCTAAGCCGTACATAATCGCCTGTAAATCACGGTTTTGCACGCCGTCTGCGCCCAGCCCCATGCGCTTGCTCTCGAGGCTTTGGCAGGCTTTTTGAAGTGCCTCATTGAAGCTGCGCCCTATCGCCATTACTTCGCCCACGCTTTTCATTTGTAGCCCAAGTTCTTTGTTTGCACCCGAAAATTTTTCGAAGTTGAACTTCGGTATTTTTACGATTACGTAGTCTATCGTAGGTTCGAAATAGGCGGAGGTTGTTTTTGTAATCTGGTTTTTTAGCTCGTCGAGGTGGTAGCCTATGGCGAGTTTTGCCGCTATTTTGGCTATTGGGTAGCCCGTGGCTTTGCTGGCTAATGCGCTCGAGCGAGACACCCGTGGGTTTATTTCTATGGCAATGAGTTGTTCGGTTTCGGGGTTTTGGGCAAACTGCACATTGCAACCGCCCGCAAAGTTTCCGATGCTGCGCATCATTTTTATGGCTTGGTTGCGCATATCTTGGTAGGCGGTATCCGACAGGGTCATGGCGGGTGCCACCGTTATGCTGTCGCCAGTGTGTATGCCCATCGGGTCAAAATTCTCTATGGTGCAGATTATAATCACGTTGTCGTTTGCGTCCCGCAGCAGCTCGAGCTCAAACTCTTTCCAGCCAAAAACCGCTTTTTCTACCAATACCTCGTGTGTGGGCGAGGCTTCTAAGCCACGGGTAAGTGCGTCGTCGAACTCGGCTTTGGTATGCACAAAACCGCCGCCAGTGCCGCCCAGCGTGTAGCTCGGGCGTATTACAAGCGGATACCCAATTTTTTCGGCGGCTTCTTTTCCCTCCAAAAACGAGTTGGCTATCTGCGAGGGCGCTACGGCGATGCCTATTTCTACCATCAGCTTGCGAAACTCCTCTCGGTTTTCGGTTTTTTCTATGGCATCTATGTCCACGCCTATTATTTCTACGCCAAACTCCTGCCATAGCCCTATTTCGGCGGCTTCTTTGCATAAATTTAATGCCGTTTGACCTCCCATGGTAGGCAAAACGGCATCTATTTTTTGTGTTTCCAGTATTTCTCTAAGCGATGCTACTGTAAGCGGTTTTAGGTAAATGTGGTCGGCATTTATGGGGTCGGTCATAATGGTAGCTGGGTTGCTGTTTATGAGCGACACTATAATGCCCTCTTCCCGCAGCGAGCGGGCGGCTTGCGAGCCAGCATAGTCAAATTCGCAGGCTTGCCCTATTATAATGGGTCCAGAGCCTATAATTAGCACCGATTTTATATTGTGGTTACGAGGCATTATAAAAAGTATTTTAGGTTTTAATGTTTGGTTCTACAATTTATTTACAACAGGTCGGCTATTTTGTATTCTATTTTTTTAAAAAAAACAATGGCTACCCCAAAAAACAAAACGGTGGTTACCACCGAAACCCAAGCGTAGGCAGGCAGTGCGTAATTGTTTAGTAAGCTCCACCGAAAACCTTCGGCGATGCCCGCCATTGGGTTCAAAAAGTATATTATTTGGTATTTTTCGGGGATATTCGTAGATGGATAGGCTATCGGCGTAAGAAACATACCGAGCTGCACCAAAAAACCCGAAACGTGCTGAAAATCCCTATACCGAATGCTTAGTGCGCTAAGACCGATGCCGCCGCCCAGTGCCGAAAGCAAAATGAGCAGCAGCCAAGCGGGCAGCCACACAATTTTTATGGAGGGCGTGTAGTCGTAGTACAGCATGATGGCGATGACCAAAAGCAGCACCACACCAAAATCTATAAGCCCCACCAATGCCTTGGATAGCGGTATGACGAGGCGTGGAAAGTATATTTTTTTAATCATTTCTTGCGAGGTAATCATGGCTGCGCCCGATTGGTTTACCACAAACGAAAAGTAGCTCCAAGCCGCCAAGCCCGTGGCTGCAAACAGCAGGTAAGGAATGTTGCCTATCTGGCTTTGGGTGTTTTTTCCGAACACAAAAAGAAACACGCACAGGGTAATGGCTGGTTGTATAAATGCCCACAAAAAACCCATGTAGGTTTGGGCATAGCGCACCCTAAAATCTCGGTACGCCATGACCACAAACAGGTCTCGGTAGGCTATCAGGTCTGATATACCGAGCGAAAAACCCGTTTTTTTTGCGTCTATGATTAGTTTTTGGCTCATTTAGTTGGCTATGATTAGGTAATAATTTTTTTTGCCTTTTTGTACCAATAAATAGCTGTCGTTTAGTAGGTTGCTGGCATTTAGGCTGGTTTCGGGTTCTGTAATTTTGGCTTTATTGATGCTTATGCCGCCGCCTTGTATCATTTTTCGGCATTCGCCCCTGCCCTCAAAAATCTGTGTTTTGTCCGCCAAAAGCGTTACAATGTCCACGCCATTTTCTAATTCTTGGCGTGCCACAAAAACCTGCGGTACGCCCTCGAGTGCCGCCATGAGCGTGGCTTGGCTTAGGGTTTGTAGCTGCTCGGTTGTTCCCTTGCCAAACAAAATTTCGGAGGCTTGCACGGCGGTTTGGTAGTCTTGTGCCGAGTGTACACGTGTGGTTACATCTTGCGCAAGGGTTTTTTGGAGCAGGCGCAGGTGCGGTGCTTCTTCGTGCTGGGCTATGAGCTGGGCTATTTCCTCGAGGCTTTTTAGGGTAAATATTTTTATGTATCGGGTGGCATCGTGGTCGGCTACATTGAGCCAAAACTGGTAAAATTTGTAGGGCGAGGTGAGCGTGGGGTCCAGCCAAATGTTTTCGCCGCCTTCGCTTTTGCCAAACTTAGTGCCGTCGGCTTTGGTTATGAGCGGTATGGTGGCGGCGTAGGCTTCGCCTGCGCCCATGCGCCGTATCAGCTCTGTGCCTGCGGTT
Source organism: Bacteroidota bacterium (assembly GCA_043765195.1). Taxonomy (GTDB): domain Bacteria; phylum Bacteroidota; class Bacteroidia; order UBA7662; family JAYUJN01; genus JAYUJN01. The sequence goes on from JAYUJN010000011.1 coordinate 26,306, forward strand.
ATGTTGCCCCACTGGTCGCTGCCGCCCATTTGTAGCTTTACGTTTTTGTTTTTGTATAAATAATAAAAATCGTAGCCTTGCAGCAGTTGGTAGCTAAATTCGGTGAACGAAATGCCCGTTTCCAAGCGGTTTTTTACCGAGTCTTTTGCCATCATGTAGTTCACGCTGAGGTGTTTGCCCACATCACGCAAAAAACCGAGCAGCGTTATGTCCTTAAACCAATCGTGGTTGTTTACGAGTTCGGCGGCGTTTTCGCCACAGTCAAAATCCAAAAACTTTTCCAACTGGGCTTTTATGCCCGCCACATTTTGGTCCAGGTCTTGCACCGAGAGCAGTTTTCGTTCGGCGGATTTGCCCGAGGGGTCGCCCACCATGCCCGTGGCACCGCCCACCAGTGCAATGGGTTTATGCCCTGCTTTTTGAAAATGCACCAGCACCATTATTTGTGCCAAGCTACCCACGTGGAGCGAGGCGGCGGTGGGGTCAAAACCGATGTAGGCAGCCGTTTTTTCGCCCAATAGCTGCGCTTCGGTGCCTGGCATTACGTCGTGTAGCATATCTCGGCTTTTTAGCTCCGATATAAAATTGGTTGGGTTCATGTGATGCTTTTATAGCGCAAAGATACGCCAAAACCACCACAAAATAAAATGCCCTACATGAGATAAAAGCAGTAATTTTGTGGCGAACAAAACACTTTTTCTGATGCACGCCCAAATATTACAGGCACTTAGTACCGTACAAGAACCCGACCTACACCAAGACCTTGTAACGCTTAAAATGATTGAAAACCTCGAAATTGAGGGAACAAACGTATCGTTTACATTGGTGCTTACTACGCCCGCCTGCCCCCTAAAAGACAAAATGATAGCCGACTGCAAGCAAGCCATAGCCGAGCTGTACCCTGATTTAAAGGTAGATATAACCACCACGGCACGTGTTTTTTCGAACCTAAAAAACGAACTTTTGCCAGCCGTAAAAAACATTATTTTGGTAGCTTCGGGCAAAGGCGGCGTAGGCAAATCTACGATTGCCGTAAATTTGGCGCTCGCCCTCGCCCAACTGGGCGCATCGGTAGGCTTGATAGATGCCGATATTTACGGACCATCGCTGCCTACGATGCTGGGGCTGAAAACCGCCCGCCCAAAAATGCACACTGAAAACGACAAAAACATGATGCTGCCCATAGAGCAATACGGCATAAAAGCGATAAGCATCGGGTTTTTGATAGATGAAAACCAGCCGTTGGTTTGGCGTGGACCCATGGCTTCGTCGGCACTGAGGCAGCTACTTACCGACGTAATATGGGGCGAGCTGGATTATTTGGTTATAGACACGCCGCCTGGCACGGGCGACATTCACCTTAGCCTCGCCAGTATGCTCAAAATTTCGGGGGCGGTGCTCGTTACCACGCCCCAGCAGGTAGCCATAGCCGATACCCGCAAGGGCGCAGCCATGTTTAATATGTCGCAAATAAACATACCCATACTGGGCGTGGTAGAAAACATGGCGTATTTTATGCCCGAAAACACCGAAAAAAAGTACTATATTTTTGGTAAAAATGGCGGAGAAGCCTTAGCCGCCGAGCTCGATGTGCCGCTCCTCGCCCAAATACCGCTCACCGAATACCAAACCACCCAAGCCGACCAAGGCACACCCGCCATGCTGGGCAACGAGCCAAGTTTGGTGCGGGCTTTTACGGCTATGGCGCAGGCAGTAGCCCAGCAAGTAGCCCTAAAAACCAGATAGTGCAGCTGTTTTTGAGCTAAAATACTATTTTAACCGTACAGGCGTTTTACCCCGAAATAAAAACCTACTATGCAAAACGAACAAATCCCCGAAAAAACAAACGGATTTCAAACTTGGATAAATACCTCCATTACCCTAAAAATACTGGTAATAGGCGTACTCATTTTGCTGCTGCTCGTACCCTCGAGCATGATAAGCCGCCTGATAGAAGAACGCCAAGACCTGCGAGACGAAGCCATAAAAGAGGTAAGTTCCAAGTGGGGCGACGAGCAACTGGTGGGCAGCCCTGTGGTTTCGATACCGTACAACGCCCTGATAACCGACAAAGACGGCAAGCAATACACTGAAACCAGATACGCACATTTTTTGCCCGATAAACTGGTGGTAGATGGCGTGGTAACGCCCGAAAAACGCCAAAGAGGCATTTATGTGGTGGTTTTGTACAACAGCGTGCTGAACCTAAAACTCAATTTTGATGCGCTAAACTTCACGGATTTGGGTATATCCAAAGAAAGTTTGATGCTCAACAAAGCATTTTTGAGCCTGGGCATTACGGATATGAAGGGCATCAAACAAAACCCAAAAGCCAGCGTAAACGGCATTGATGTGGCGTTTAACCCAGGCATAGCCAGCTCCGACATTTATACTTCGGGCGTGAGCCTGCCGATAGACCTTAGTTTGGCGGGCAATCAAAAGTTAGCCATAAATATAGGCTTAGACCTAAATGGCAGCAGCCGCTTGTACTTTTTGCCGTTTGGCAAGCAAACCGATGTAAAATTGGTGAGCAAATGGGCAGACCCGAGCTTTGAGGGTTCTTTTTTGCCTGACGAGCGCAAGGTGTCGCCGCAGGGTTTTGAGGCAGCGTGGAAAGTGCTGCAATTCAACCGCAACTACGCCCAGCAGGGCTTGGGTAGTTATTTGGGCGAAATCCGAATGCCTTCAAACAACGCAAACAATTATGCCTACACCGAAACCAGCGAAGGCAATGAAAACAATAAAATAGATGCTTCGGTGTCGGCTTTTGGGGTAAAACTAATGCTGCCCATCGACGAATACCAAAAAACGCTTAGGTCCACAAAGTACAATGTGATGTTTATCGTCATCACTTTTCTGACGTTTTTTTTCATAGAGATTTTAAACAGAAAACGCCTGCACCCCATTCAGTATTTGCTCATTGGGGCGGCTATTTGTTTGTTTTACATTTTGTTGCTTTCGTTGTCGGAGCATATCGTATTCGACTCGGCGTACTGGCTATCTGGCTTTTTGGTTATTTCGCTCATTGCGGGTTATAGCTGGTTTGTGCTAAAAAACCTAAAACTGACCGCACTCGTGGCGGGCGTGCTGCTGGTGCTATATGGTTTCTTTTATGCCTTGTTGCAGCTCCAAGATTACGCCTTGCTCATGGGCAGCGTGGGTTTGTTGCTCATTTTGGCTACCATTATGTACCTAACCCGAAACATAGATTGGTACAACCTAAACAAACAAAATGAACAGAAGTAGCCAAGTGGGTTTTGTATTTGTGGCGAATTTTGATGAGGTATTTTAATGCCCAAAAAATAAATAAAAATGGAAAGCAATAAAAATATCAAAACGCTTAACCAACACCTCGAGAGTAGGTATGGCGAGCAAGGAACTGAAAAAAGAACTGACTTTGAAATAAAAGCCAAATTTTTTGCCATAGGCGAATTAATTAAAGAGGAGCGAAAATTGGCTCATTTAACACAAGAACAACTTGCGAATAAAACCCCAAACCGCCCCCAAAATTGAAAACACACATAGATATGCCGTCGGTCATTTATTTGTTGCTTGCGCAGGCGCTGTACGGCGCAGGGTTTAGCATCGCCAAAGACGTGATGCCCAGCCACATTTCGGCGTATAGTTTCATTGTTTTGAGGGTTTTGGGGGCTACCATTTTGTTTGGGTTGCATTATGGTTTGTTTATAAAAGAACGTGTAGAGAAAAAAGATTTCCTAAAATTCTTTTTTTGTGGGTTTTTTGGTGCGGGGGCGAATATGCTGTTTTTCTTCAAAGGCGTGTCGCTTACTTCGCCCGTAAACGGCGCACTTATGATGCTCGTAACGCCCGTGCTGGTGGCGGTTATTGCGTTTTTTTTGCTCAAAGAAAAACTGAGTACCCAAAACATTTTGGGCATTTTTATAAGTTGCTCCTGCGCTTTTTTGCTCATTTACACCGCCCAAAACAGCCATAGCGCCGCCGTGGGCTATTGGCTGGGCGATGTATATGTGCTGCTCAATGCGGCTATTTATGCTTTTTACCTCATACTTATAAAGCCGCTCACCCGCAAATACAGCCCCATTACCATTACTTTTTATACTTTTGTTTTTGGCAATTTGTTTGTGCTGCCCTTTGGCGCAAGCGGGCTTTTTGCGGTAAACTGGCACTCGTTCGATGCCGCTATCTGGCTCAAAATAGCATTTATCATCGTAGGCATTACGTATTTTACGTATTTGTTTAATGCCTTGGCTATAAAAAAGTTAAGCACGGCTACGGTGGGTAGTTTTATTTATTTGCAGCCATTTATGGCGAGCGCATTCGCCGTTTTTTGGCGCAATTACAGCATTAGCCTTGCCCAAGTGTTGTTGGGTTTGGGCATTATGCTGGGAGTTTATTTGGTTTCTGCAAAAAAAGATGTGTTGGTTTGGCTCAAACCCCAAAAAACTACGGGTTAGATGCCCGCATGGCGGCGCACAAAATACCAGCAGCCACGCCCGCATTCAGCGATTCGGCTGCACCAAAACTGGGTATGGTAACTGGCTGCACGCCCAAATTTAGTAAATCCTGCGAAATGCCATGCGACTCGCTGCCCACCAAAAGGGCGGCTTTGGGCGCAAACTTGGTGGTAAATGCGTTGCTTCCTTGTAAATTTGCGGCATAGCAAGCGGTGTTTTGTGCCAAAACTTGGCTCAAAAACGGCTCTAACTCCGTGTAAACAACCGATTGGCGGAACACCGAACCCATGGCGGCAGCAATTACCTTGCTGTTGTACAGCTCCACGCAGCTCGGGGCGCAAACCACCGCCCGAAACCCAAACCAATCGGCAATGCGGATAATTGTGCCTAAATTGCCAGGGTCGCTTATGCCATCTAACACCAAAATATAGCCCTGCTCCCACGCCAAAACATCGAAACTTTGTGGCTTGAAGTGCGCCACCGCCAGCACCGAAGGCGCAGTAGCCATGTTGCTCATGCGGGCTAAATCTGGGGGCTTGGCTACCCAAACCTTTGGTGCGGGCAGCGGCGGGTTGTGCGCACCCAGCCACTCGGCGGTAGCCCACAGGCTCTCTACCTCATACCCCGATTGCAGCAGTTCCAGCACGGTTTTTGTGCCTTCTACCACAAACAGTTGCGCCTCTTGCCGCACTTTTTTTTGCGCCAACGCCTGTATTTCCTTAATTTGTTTGTTACTTATCATTAAATATGTATATTTTTGTGCAAATTTCTAACAAATAGCTTAAAGTACGGCACATTGACCAAACTTTTTTTTATAAAATCCTTTAAAACCAGCACCACCGTTTGGGCTGCGCTATCCCTTTTGGGGCTGTGCGCCTGCAATCCGTATCGGTATTTGGCTGCCGACCAATCGCTCGTTACCAAAAACGCCATCGTGGGCATCACGCCTGACTACGAAGAAAAAGCCCTAAGCATCGTGCAGCCGCAACCCAACCGCCGCCTGCTGCTCATCGGTCCGAAACTCAGGCTCGTACTCTACCTAAGAGCCATTAGCGGCGTGGTTTTAACCCACCGAGACAGCATAGTGATAGATAAAATAGGCGAGCCGCCCGCGCTCTTCGACTCCGTAAAAATAGTGAAAAGTACCGAACAGCTCCAAAGTTTTTTGTTCAACAAAGGGCATTTCGGCAGTAAAGTTGGTTTTGCGTACACCACAAAACGCAAGCGTACCAAGGTAAATTATTTGGTGCAAGAAACGCCCGCTTACACGATTGTGAGCATCAATTATTTTGAAACCCAAAAGCCCATAGACCAAGAAATAAACCGCCTAAAAGACAAATTAGACATAAAAATAGGCGACAATTACGACTTAGATAAATTAGACCAAGAGCGCACACGCATTACCAAAACGATGCGGGAGCAAGGCTATATGCTTTTTAACAAAGACCTCATTACTATAAATATAGATACAAACTACCAAAATACACGCAAACTTGCGCTGGTTTTTTCTACCAAATCCACGGAAGAACCGCACATATATAAGGTTTTTAGATACGATAGCATCGTGGTAAATACCAACTACGACATTTTTGCGCTAAATAATTTTAGCAACAGCACGGCGTACAAAGTAAAGGATTATTTGTTTTACACCTCCAAAATTTCGCCCACCAATCCGCTGGTAATCGCCAACAGCATTTTGTTTAAACCTGGCGATTTGTACAGCGAAAGCAAAATGCGCCTGACCCAAAGTAGGTTGAGCGAGCTAAATGTGTTTAGCTACGTGAACTCGCAGCTCATACCCGTAATTGCGCCCAATAGCCAAAAAGTGAACGTAAACATACTGCTTGCGCCCGCAAAAAAGCGTGATTTAAAGCTCGGTTTTGAGGTTACTACCCTGAGCGGCAGCAACCTTGGCGTTTCGGCGGTAAGTGCCTTGCGCAACAAAAACTTTTTTGGTGGCGCAGAGGTACTCGCCCTGCAAGCCAACGGCGGTTTGGAAACGCAGCTCGGCGTGGGTACTTTGCCACGGGTTTTTGGCATTTTCAATACCTACGAGCTGGGTTTGAGCAGCTCGTTGTACATACCACGCTTCGTTTTTTTGTTCAAAAAAACTGCCATAGCCCAAAAAGCCGAGGCAGCCCGTACCAACATAGGCATATCGGTGCTGCGGCAGGCGAGGGCAGAGTACACCCGATTTATAGCCAAAGGCAGCTTGGGCTACGAGTGGAAAGCCGACAAAGCCACGTCTTGGGGCTTTTATCCGATAGAGCTGAACTTGGGGCGCACGCCGTTTTTAGACCCTGTGTTCCGAGACAGTATTTTGCAAAAAGACCCCTACCAAATTTTTAGTTTTGGTAGCCACTTCACCACCGACACACGCATAAGCTACACCAAAAACCTGCTCGCCGAAAAAGAGGGCTATTTTTTGAGAACCAGCATAGAGTCGGCGGGCAACCTGTACGCCGTGGGTGCAAAAGCCCTGGGCGGAACGCCCGATAAAATATTTGGTTTGCCTATTTTTAGGTACGTGCGAGCCGATTTTGACCTAAGAAAATACATACGCACCGACCCAAACAACGTGCTGGCGTTTCGGGGTTTTGTGGGCGTGGGGCTGCCCTTGGGTAAAGATTCGCTTACGCTGCCCATAGAAAAACTGTACATCATAGGCGGCTCAAACAGCCTCAGAGGCTGGAACGCCCGAGAACTCGGACCCTCGAAAAACAACTACTACAAAGACAGAACGGCGCAGTTTGCCGAACTAAAAATAGAAGCCAGTGCCGAGTACAGGCTTAAAATTACGAAGGCGATAAACCTCGCTTTTTTTGGTGATGTGGGCAATATTTACAGCCTCGCCAACGGCTCGGACAATGGCTTTGAGCTAAAAAACTTTTATAAATACTTAGCCATAAACACGGGCGTGGGCTTGCGCTACGACATAAGCTATGTGGTACTCCGCCTGGATTATGGCTTAAAACTGCGAGACCCAGCCTTTTGGGCTACCAACGCTTGGGTTATTTCGCATCTTTTCGATAAAAACTGGACTCGCACCCAGTGGAAACAGGACCTAAATACGACGAGTAACTACAAAAAGTACCCGTTTTTTGTGCCGCAAATAGGCGTGGGCATACCTTTTTAATACCCCAGTATGGATAGCATACTTTTGTAGCTCTGTTCTTTCGAAAAAAGTTTGGTGGTATAGTCGCCGTCCTTGTCCTTGTCTATGATGATGTGCTTGGGTGCGGGCGTGAGGCAATGCTGTATGCCGCCGTAGCCGCCGATGCTTTCTTGGTATGCGCCCGTGTGGAACAAGCCGATGTACTGCACTTCTTTGGCATCGTATTTGGGCAAATAAATGGCGTTTTGGTGCGCTTCGGCGTTGTAATAATCGTCGCTATCGCAGGTTAAGCCGCCGAGCAGCACCCGTTCGTATTCTTCGTGCCAGTTGTTTACGGCGAGCATTATAAACTTGCGGTTTATCGCCCACGAGTCGGGCAGCGTGGTCATAAAAGAGCTGTCTATCATGTTCCAGTTTTCCCTATCGTTTTGCTTTTTTTGGGCAATAACGGAGTAGAGCGCAGCGCCGCTTTCGCCCACGGTATAGCTACCAAACTCCGTAAAAATATTCGGTTCGGCGATGCCGCTGTCGTTGCAGCGCATTTTAATTTGGGCTATAATTTCTTCTGCCATGTACTCGTAGTCGTAGCTAAACCCCAACGAATTTTTTATGGGCAGCCCGCCGCCTATGTTCAGGCTATCCAGTTCGGGGCATACTTTTTTTAGGCTACAATACACATTTACGCATTTTGTAAGTTCGTTCCAGTAGTAAGCCGTGTCGCTTATGCCCGTATTTATGAAAAAATGCAGCATTTTCATCTCAAATTTCGGGTTATTGCGTATTTTATCTATGTAAAAAGGCACTACATCTTTGTAGCTTACGCCCAGCCGTGAGGTATAAAACTCGAACTTTGGCTCTTCTTCCGCAGCTATTCTGATGCCTACTTTTACCGTTTTTTCGGTTATTTTTTGGCTTAGTTGCTCGGGTTCTTCGGTGTTGTCGAACACGCAAATGGTGTTTGTAAAGCCCTTGTTTATCAGCCTAAGTATGTTGTCTAAGTAGTTTTCTTTTTTAAATCCGTTGCAAATAATGTGCCTTTGGTTGGATAGTAGCCCAGCATCAAATAGGTTTTCTATGATGTTTATGTCGAAGGCGGACGAAGTTTCGAGGTTTACGTCGTTTTTCAAAACTTCTTTTAGCACAAATGAAAAATGCGAGCTTTTGGTGCAATAGCAGTAGTTGTAGCTGCCGTTGTACAGGCTTTTGGCTATGGCTACGTTAAATAATTTTTTTGCTTTTTGTATTTGGTGCGTTATTTTGGGCAGATAGGTTAGTTTTAGCGGCGTGCCGTATTGCTTTATTACGTCCATGAGCGGTATGTCGTGGAAGTAAAGTTCGCCGTCTATTACCTTGAACTCCTCTTGCGGAAAATCAAATGTTTGCTCTATTAGGTCTAAGTACTTGTTTTTCATGGTGTAGATGTAGCACGGTTAAAAGTGTATTTATAATGCAAAGTAAGTGAATTAGATTTGTAATTTTTGGTAAAACTAAGTAGGTTGCTTGTTAATCTTTTTTACATTTCAACGATTGTTCTGCCTATGTTTTCGCCTTGTAGCATTTTGTCTATGTACTCATTTATTTGGGTAAGTGGTATGGTTGTGGTTATGCTGCTTAGTTTATCCGTTACGTTCCAGTCCTCGGATAGTTTTTGCCAAATTTTTAGGCGCAGCGGCATAGGCGTTTCGGCACTGTCTATGCCCAGCAGGTTTATGCCTTTTATTATAAACGGAAAAACGGTTGTGGTCAGTTCGGGGCTTTGCACCAGCCCGCAGGCGGCTACGTTGCCTTTGGCTTTGCAGGCTTTTAGGCAGTTGGCGAGGGTGTTGCCGCCCACGTTGTCTATTGCGCCCGCCCACTGGCTGCTTACCAATGCTCGTGTACTGACGGTATTCAGGTCTTCACGGGTTTTAAAATCGGTTGCGCCCAGTGTTTTTAGGTATGCGTGGCTTTGCGGCTTGCCTGTGGCGGCTATTACTTGGTAGCCAGCGTGGGCGAGTATGGCTACGGCGAGGCTGCCCACGCCGCCCGTTGCGCCCGTAACCAATATTGCGCCTTGCTCGGGCGTTTGTCCGTTTTGTTCCATTTTGTACAGTGCCAGGGCGGCGGTAAAGGCTGCCGTGCCCAGCACCATGGCTTGTTTTAGGCTAAATGCGCTGGGCAGCGGCACTACCCACGCCGCAGGCACTTGTATGTACTCGCCAAAACCGCCGTTGGTGTTCATGCCCAAATCATAGCCCGTAACCAGCACTTGGTCGCCTACTGCAAACAGCGCAGAGGTCGTTGCAGCCACCACGCCCGAGGCATCTACGCCTGGTGTGTGCGGGTATTTTTTGGTAATGCCCTTGTTGCCCGTAGCCGAAAGCGCATCTTTGTAGTTCAGTGCGGCGTATTTTACGGCGATGCGCACTTCGTTTTGCCCCAGCTCGGGTGCAGTGCGTTTTACGAAATTGCGCTCAAATGTGCCTTCGGTGGTTTCTGTAATTTGTAAAGCCGTAAATTCCATTTTGGGGTTCGTAAAAATGAATAAACTCGTATTTTGGCACTTAGTTCAATGCCTGAATAATGTCGTATTTTGTAACAATGTGCGTAACGCCCAGCGGGTCTTTGGTCATTACGGCGGCGTTTTCTCGCCCGAGCAGCGTTTTTATGGCATCGCAGGGCGTATCAAAATCCACCATCGGAAACGGCGCAGCCATCACTGCCGACACCGCTTTTTCTCTATCTTGCGGGTGTTCCAGCAAAAAGTTCAGCACCGCAGTTTCGCTTATTGCGCCCACCATATTCAGCCCGTCCATTACGGGCAGTTGCGATATGTCTTTTTGTTTTATGAGCTGCAACGTTTCATAAACCGTAGCCTTAGCCCCGATGCTGTACAATATTGCGTTTTTATCTTTGGCTTCTACCACGTGCCTCACCAGCATACTATCGTCTATAAATCCACGCTCACGCATCCACGTATCGTTGTACATTTTGCCCAAATACCTGCTGCCGTGGTCATGAAAAATCACGACCACCACGTCCGTTTTTTTGAGCAGATGTTTGAGCTGAACAAGCCCAGCGATGGCAGAGCCAGCCGAGTTTCCTGCAAAAATGCCCTCTTGGCGGGTGAGCTGTCGGGTGTAAAGGGCGGCATCTTTGTCCGTTACCTTTTCAAAAAGGTCTATGAGGTCGAAGTTTACGTTTTCGGGCAAAAAATCTTCGCCGATGCCCTCGGTTATGTACGGATAAATTTCATTTTTGTCGAACTCGCCCGTTTCCTTGTATTTTTTAAACACCGAGCCGTAGGTATCTATGCCCCAAATTTTTATGTTTGGGTTGCGCTCTTTCAAATATTTGGCTGTGCCACAAATGGTGCCGCCCGTGCCTACGCCCACCACCAAGTGGGTTATTTCGCCGCTTGTTTGCTGCCATATTTCGGGTCCGGTGGTTTCGTAGTGCGCCAATGAGTTGGCGGGGTTGTCGTATTGGTTGGGTTTCCAGGCGTTGGGTACTTCGTTTACCAGCCTCGACGATACCGAGTAGTACGAGCGAGGGTCTTCGGGTTCTACGTTGGTGGGGCAAACGATTACCTCTGCGCCAAAGGCTTTTAGGGCATCTACTTTTTCCTTGCTTTGTTTGTCGGTGGTGGTAAATATGCACTTGTAGCCTTTTATAATGGCGGCTATTGCCAAGCCCATGCCCGTGTTGCCGCTTGTGCCTTCTATGATGGTGCCGCCTGGTTTTAGTGCGCCGCTTTTTTCGGCATCTTCCACCATTTTTATAGCCATTCTATCTTTTATGGAGTTTCCTGGGTTAAAAAACTCTATTTTGGCGAGTACCGTGGCGGGTATTTCTTTTACGATGCTGTTTAGTTTTACCATTGGCGTGTTGCCTATGGTTCCTAATATGTTTTGGTGGTATTGCATTTTTTTGGGTTGATTATCTTTTTTTGTAAGCCATGAGTACTTTAAAACGCATGGATTCTGCATTTATTTGGTCTGCCACCGATTTCGAAACCAGTAGGTCGGCGGTGGTGTCGTCGTCTTTTAGTTTGCCTACTATTTTCACGAATACTATTTTGTTGTTGGCTGGGTTGGTCAGTTTGAGTATTGTGCCTGTGGGCAGGCTGCGGTGTAGCGCAAATTTTCTGTTGGCGTTCAGTTGTCCGTTGTTGTTCCATTCGCACACGGCTTGTTCGGTGGCTTCGTTGGTGGTGGTGGGTATGCTGGCTTCGTCGGGTTTGGGGGGCGTGGTGGGTTCTTTTTCTTTGGGTTTTGGGGGAGGGGCGGGCGCAGTGGCTCGGGCGGTGTAGCCTATTATGAGCAGCGTGCCTTCTTTTATGGGTGCGTCGGTTTCTATTTTATTCCATTGTTTTATTTTTTCTACGGAGCTGTTGGGTGTTTGCTTGGCGAGGCTGTACAGGGTTTCGCCCCGTTTTAGGGTGTGGTATATGGCTTGCGATACCTCGGGTTTGGGTGCGTCTATGGGTTTGCGCTCGTCTCGGGGTTTGGTGTAGGTAAATGGCTTGTTGGGGTCGTTTTTTATCGGAATGCGAATTACCCTTCCTTCTTTTAAAACAGAATCCAGCGTATTTAGTTGTATCAGCAGCGAAACATCTACGCTATACCTGCGAGATATGGCGTAAAGCGTTTCTTTGTTTTCTACCCTGTGCAAGATGTAGCGCACGTTGTTTATGACCATAATGGCTATGGAATCTTTGGGTGCTGCCTGCATTTGTGTGGCAATAAGCAGCAACAAAAACAGAGGCATCATTTTTTTTACGATATTCATTTTTTTGCATAAAATTAAAGCACAAAAATACTAATTTTGGCGGTGAATTCTTACACATTATTTTGCAAACAATGCACATAGGCAAATTGGTGGTGGTGCCCACGCCCATCGGAAACTTAGACGACATAACCCTGCGTGCTTTAAAGGTGCTGCAAGCCGCAAACCTCATTTTGGCGGAGGACACACGCACCACGGGCGTGCTTTTAAAGCATTTTAATATAAAACAAAACCTAAGCTCGTACCACAAGTTCAACGAACACGGCACGATAAACAACCTTTTGCAGCGGTTGGAGGCGGGCGAAACCATTGCTTTGGTGAGCGATGCTGGCACGCCGAGCATTTCCGACCCTGGGTTTTTGCTGGTGCGTGCCTGCGTGCAAAGCGGCGTGTTGGTAGAATGCCTGCCTGGCGCTACGGCGTTTGTGCCTGCGCTGGTAAAATCGGGCTTGCCCAGCGATAGGTTTTGTTTCGAGGGGTTTTTGCCACCCAAAAAAGGTAGGCAAACCCGCCTCACGCTGCTTGCCCAAGAAACCCGCACCATCGTTTTTTACGAATCGCCGCACCGAATACTAAAAACCTTGGACGAGCTACAAAAGTACGTGGGCAGCCAGCGCATGGTTTCTGTATCTCGGGAGCTTACCAAGCTCTTTGAGGAAACATTTAACGGCACACTGGCTGATGCGGCGCATTTTTTTAGGCAAAAACCCAGTATAAAGGGCGAGTTTGTAGTGGTGCTATCTGGCTTGGAGGCTTAATAGCAAGTGGTTTGGGGCAATGCAATTGCATTTAAAAGAAGTTTAAAACACCACCCGAATTTATAAAAAGTTAAACAAAAGGGCTGCTTTGTTTAGGCATTTCGCCCCTTACCAAAAAAATAAAATCAAACATAGTATGTGGACTTGCCCAAACTGCGAAAGAGAATTAAGGAACCTAAATCAATGGCACAATTGCGTGAAGGTAAACATCGGCGACCTTTTTGTGAACAAAGCCGAAGGTTTGGAGTTTGTGTTCGATAGGCTTTTGTCGGAGATTATAGACTGGGAAAATGTGCTGGTAAGTGCCACAAAAAACTGCATTGTGTTTGTGCATCACAAAACTTTTTTGATTGTGCGACCAATGAAAACGCAGTTAGACCTGAAATTTTATTCCGAGCAAGAACAAAACGAACTCCCCATAATTAAAAGTGTGGTGTGGCACAGCAAATACGAAAACCACGTGCGGTTAGCCAGTTTAGATGAATTGACCGCTGACGTTTACGCTTTCATTAAGCGGTCTTATCATTTGTCGTAGAGTGAAAATATTTGTGTCATCGTCGGGGCGAAACGTCGGGGCGAAACGTCGGGGCGACCCTTGTGGTCGCCCTTATGACATAAAATGAATAATTGGAAATGAGGCGACCCTTGTGGTCGCCCTTATAATGAAAATGAATAATTGAAGAGTGTGAAAAATTGTCATCGTCGGGGCGACCCTTGTGGTCGCCCTTATGACATAAAATGAATAATTTCGCCTCATTTTTCATCATTTGAACAATAATTATAAGGGCGACCACAAGGGTCGCCCCGACTTTTCGCCCCGACGGACAGAATTCAAAATTTTGTGCTTTACTTTTTAATTACTGGTACAGTTATCTCCAATTTCATGGTATTGCCCACCTTTGCCGACATTCCCTCCAAAGTGCCAACGCCATAATCAATCCTGTTTACAGAAAAAACGCCCTTAAACACATTGTTCGAAAAAGTAAACGGAATACGCACTTGTTTTTTCACGCCGTGCATGGTTAGCGTGCCATCTACCACAAAACCATTTGCAGATTTTGAAAAATTAGAAGACGCAAAATTAATTTGCGAAAATTTATCGGCATCAAACCAATCATCGCTAACGGCGTGCCTGTTTTTGAGCCAATTACCCGTCGAAATAGATTTTACATCTACATTCACAGCCATTTTCGAGTCCGCTAAATTGGCAGCATCAAAGATAATTGCGCCATTTATTTTTTCAAATTCTCCTTCGGCATCTGCACCCGAAAATTTAATGCTGTAACCGTTTCCTATCTGCCAGTTGATGGCATTGGCGATTGTAAAGGCAGATAGCACCACAAATGCGCCAATTAAAACTGCCAAACCTGTTTTTTTTACTGTTTTCATTTTATTGAATTTTAAATTATTGATTTATAGCACAAAGATAAGTACAACGTTTTTTAGGCGCATTAAGGTATCTTAATAAATAATTATTTGGGTTGTTTTTGGGCTATTTTGCGCCTTATTTCGCTCAAATACTCGGGGGTCATGCCCAAATACGAAGCAATTAGTTTCAGCGGAAGCCGTTGCAACAACGACGGATAGGTTTCGATAAAATCCACGTAACGCTCTTCGGCTGTGGAACAGAGCAAAAGTTTGATGCGTTGGTTTGAGGCTATGACGTTTCTTACCAATGTTTTGTTGTGTTCGAGCAGAGCTTGTGTGGGCATTAGCGCCATGCTATCCAGCTCGCCAATGGGCAAGAGTTGTACCTCCGAATTTTCGACTGCTTCAATAAAAATGGCGGACGGAACTTTGTCTATAATGCTTTTTAGGTCGCTTATTAGCCAGTTTTCGGGCGCAAATTGCAGTATATGCTCCTTCCCCGATTTGTCTATCACATAACTTTTTAGGCAGCCGCTAACAACCCGAAAGCCGTTTTTGCAGTACTCGCCTTGGCGCAGCAAAACGCTACCTTTATCAACTTTTTTAAATTTTAGGATTTCTTGCTCCATTTAATTTTTATTTTTGGGATTTGCTCACAGCCCAAAAGGTTGTTTGATGTACGCAAAGCTTTTCGTTTCAGACTTTAATTTCAGCATTTAAAATAGCAACATTTTATATTCATTTAAAGGAACAGAAAGGTCGAGAAGTTCTACTGAAAACTTCATTTCTTTTTGTAGCGGATTAAAAAACTGATTGAACGATTTCCTGTCTTTGGTAATGTAAGCATCAATTTTTCTGTTGTAAATTTGAGCAATTAATTTGCAATCATCTTTGATAACCAATCTGTCAAGTCCCTGAATTTGCGCTTTATTGTTGCTTAAAATTGAGTAAAACGCACCTGCAATTTTACCGTCAAAAAAATCAAACGGAATTATTTTAAGGGTTTTTAAAGGTAGGTTGTTTACGTCGTCTTTAACGCTGTATTCCGATACAACAATTGTAGATAGGTACATTTCGACCTTATTTTCTAAAAAGTACTCAAAATAATCATAAGCATTTTGGTATAAAGGGTCGTTGCGTTTCAAAAGTCTGATGCAAAAAGAAGTATCAAGCAACACGCTATTCATGTAAGCCTCCTTCTCTGATGGTTTCGAGCCAAGCATCTACATTTTTAATCTTAGAAAGATTTGGGGTAGCCTTGTCTATAAGTAAATCCAGTTCTGCCTTGTCAAAAATGGGATTGTATTCAATAAAATTTTCTAATTTTAGGTCAAATGGTTTTTGTGTTTCTACGCTCTGTTTACCCGATGCCTTCAACCCATAAATTCTGTAAACCCTTTTTTCTCCTTCTAAAATTTGCTCCTTAGTTGCGGACACAGTTAGCTTACCAAATTCTTTGGTTGTGATATGAAAATTAGGCGTTATGCCACCCTCCTGATAAACTTCTCCGTACAAAATAAATTCAGTACTTATCCAACTTGGGGCAACATTAAAATAGTTCGTATCTTTTGTTATTTTTAACTCTTTGCTATTTTGTGATGAGGCATTAAATGTAATTTCTATATTTTTTTCTCTCGCAATTCGTTGAAATTTTTCAATTATTTCGGCTCTTTTGTAATCTAAAAACTCAATTGATTTTCTGTGAGCAACCTCTCCAATTAAACCATTAAAAAGAATAACGCTTGTAATTGGTAAAAAGAATTTGTGTAAAGCAGAGCCTTCCTCAATTTTGTAAGAAATGTGTGGTCTTGCACTTTTTTCATTTCTTGTCGGATACAAAAATGCTTCTACATCGGTAATTAGTTCTTTAATTTCCGATATATCAACATCTAACGGAGTTATTTTTTTTCCATTAATTACTCCATCAAAACGAACGGTTATGTATCCTGTTTCTTCCATTTAGCCTCCAAAAATACACAATTTTTCGCAAATTCTCTACTATTTCAAGTTATTTTTAGTTTGGTGTATAATTAACCATCAACTTCGCCCACCCGCTCCGCCCCCGAGCTGCTGCACACCAAAAGACCCAAAAATGTAATCACGCCGTTTACTATCAGTAGCTCAAAGCCGAACTTGTATCCGCCAAACCACAGTACCGAGTGGGCATCTAAACCGTAGCTGAGTAGCGGCGAAAGCAAACAAATAACAGGCACAGCCCACGCATCGGCGCACCTTTTGGTCAGAATACCGAAGGCAAACAAGCCCAAAATGGGTCCGTAGGTGTAGCCCGCAAGCGTAAGCACGGTGTCTATGATGCTTTGTTCGTTGAGCGCCCTAAACGCCAGTATCACCAGCAAAAGCAGCACCGCAAACCCAACGTGTACCAGTTGCCTGATGTTTTTTTTGTGTTTGGGGCTTTTGTCGGTGTTGGTATCCAGGTGCAAAAAATCTATGTAAAACGAGGTAGTAAGCGTGGTTAGCACCGAGTCTGCCGACGAAAAAGTAGCCGCCGTAAGCCCAATAATAAACGCCAGCCCAGCCCACATACCCAAGTGGTTTAGGGCTAAAATCGGGAATAGTTGGTCGGTTTTTTGCGGAATGGCGATGCCTTGGCTCTGGGCATAAAAGTAGAGCATTGCCCCGAGGCTCAAAAAGAAAATATTTACCACCACCACCATGCCGCTAAACCAATACATATTTTTTTGGGCTTCGGGCAGGCTGCGGCAGCTCAGGTTTTTTTGCATCATGTTTTGGTCCAAGCCAGTCATGGCTATGCAAATAAATGCGCCGCCCAAAAACTGTTTCCAAAAATAACTCTTGGCATTTATATCCCAAAAAAACACCTGCGAATACTCCGAGTTGCTTACTTGCGCCACAAGCTCAAAAAAACTTTTGTCCATCGCCGACCCAATGGCTACCAAGCTAAACACCACGCCCAAAAGCAAAAAGCCACTTTGGAGCGCATCGGTAAACACCAACGTTTTTATGCCGCCCCGATAGGTATATAAAAATATAAGCACGATAATAATGCTCACCGAAAGCACAAACGGCACGCCCCAGGCATCAAACAAAAAGAGCTGAATAACCGTAGCCGTCAGAAAAAGCCTTGCGCCCGAACCCAACAAACGAGACACCAAAAAGAAAAACGATGCCGTTTTTTGGGCATACGCCCCAAACCTATTTTCGTTAGCCAAATAAGCGTAGATAGACGTTAAGTTTAGCCGATAATACAGCGGCAAAAGCACCTTGGCTATCACAATGTAGCCCAGCACATAGCCCAGCACCACCTGCAAATACCCAAATTTAGCCACGCCCACCGCACCTGGCACGGATATAAAAGTTACGCCCGAAAGCGAATCGCTTATCATACCAAAGGCAACCAAAACCCACGCCGATTGCTTGCCACCCAAAAAGTAGGCATCTTCCGAGGCTTTGCGGCTCGTGAAGTAAGAAACACCCAATAGCAAGCAAAAATAAGCTGCTATGATACCCGAAATAAGAATTGGCGACATATTTTTGCGGTCTTAGGCTTCGTCTTCGTCGTCAAAAACCTCTATTTCTTTGCTTACTTTTATGAGGTCGGTAAATTTGTTTTTGTAGCGTGTGGCTTTTACGATGTGGTTGTCTATCCAGTGGTAGTTGCCGCCACGGGGTTTGTTCATGAGCAAACCGTGGTATTTAAAGCCCGCATTGTCCAGCCACTCTATGGTCATGGCACGCATATCTTCGGTGCGAGACGTAAAAAAGGTGATGATATGTCCGTCGTCGTACCATTTGTTCAGCGTTTCCAAAGCATCGGGGAACGGCAAGCAAGATTTCATGCGCTCTGGCTCTTCGTTGGGTACATCTTCGGTAATGGTACCGTCTATGTCTATGAGGTAGTTTTTTATTTTTTTCGAAAGTACGGGGCTGATTTTATTTCCCTCTTGGTCAAAAAGTTGGTTGAGTGATTGTTGGTTTGTTCCTTGCATTTTTTGATGTTCAGTGTTTTTCAAATAATGCGTAAAAATAGCTATTTTTCTTGGTTTTTCGTTGTTTTGTAGCCGTTTTTTTATTTTTTTTGTAAAAAAGAGCTTAATTTTTTTTATTCCTTTCAAAATTCAAATAATTTTTGTAAAATTGCATTGCGAACAGAACTTATACTATTACCCATGCCTTTTGATTTTCACCTGAACCCACAAACGTATTTAAAGCAACAAATAGACAATACGACCCAGAGCATTATGCCGTTTTTGCAGCCTTATATACAAAACAAAAGCTGGGCTGGGCTACAAGTTTTGGAGCTGGGCTGCGGCGAGGGCGGCAACTTGCTGCCTTTTGCGCTGGCGGGCAGTGTGTGCGTGGGCATAGATTTGAATAAAACCAAGATAGCGCAGGGCATAGACCTGATGCAGGAGCAGATAAAAGACGGCAGTATGCAGCTTTTTTTCGACGATATTTTCAACCCCGAAATTGCGGAGCAATTTCGGGGGCGGTTCGATGTTATTTTGCTCAAAGACGTAATAGAGCATATCCCCGAAAAAGAAGCTGCGCTGGCGCAAATGCGCAGTTTTCTGACCGAAAAAGGCTTGTTATTCATCGGCTGGCCTCCGTGGTATATGCCCTTTGGTGGGCACCAGCAGATATGCCACAGCAAAATTTTGGGCATCACGCCCTGGATACATTTGCTACCCAAAGCCGTGTATTTGGGCTTGCTGCGGCTGTGCGGCGAGCCTAAGGTGGTGGTAGATGAGCTTGCGGAGCTGGTCGACTATCGGGTTACGATTAATGCCATGAAACGCATGGCAAAAAACGCTGGCTTTGCCATTTTGGAGCGCAAATACTTTTTGATAAACCCCATTTACCAGTACAAATTTGGGCTAAAAGTGCGCACGCAGCTACCACTTGTTACCAAAATACCTTATCTAAGAGATTTTTGTACCACAGGGTGCTATTATTTGTTGGGCAAATAATTAATCATTTCTTTAAAAAAACGGCTTTAAAACAGTTTTAAAACGGTGAGTAGTTCGGTGCTTCTTTCGTAATGGCTACGCCGTGCGGGTGGCTCTCACGGTAGCCTGCGTGGGTTATGCGCACAAACTGCGCTTGTTTCAGGGCTTCGATGTTGTGTGCGCCGCAGTAGCCCATGCCCGCTTTTAGTCCGCCGATGTATTGGTATATTACCTCCGATAGCTTGCCTTTGTATGGTACACGCCCCTCGATGCCCTCGGGTACTAATTTTTTTATTTCGTCTTCCGCATCTTGAAAGTAACGGTCTTTTGAGCCTTGGCTCATGGCTTCTATGGAGCCCATGCCTCGGTAGCTTTTAAATTTTCTGCCCTCGAATATCATCGTTTCGCCTGGCGATTCGTCCACGCCCGCAAAAAGTGAACCCGCCATAATGCAATCTGCGCCAGCGGCTAAGGCTTTTACAATGTCGCCTGTGTAGCGTATGCCGCCGTCGGCAATAATGGCTACTTGGCTGCCTTGCAGGGCGTGCGCCACTTCTAGCACCGCCGACAGTTGTGGCACGCCCACGCCCGCCACGATGCGGGTGGTGCATATCGAACCCGGACCCACGCCCACTTTTACGGCATCTGCGCCCGCTTTTACCAAGGCTACGGCGGCTGCGCCCGTGGCTATGTTGCCAGCTATTATTTGCAATGCCCCAAAACTTTTTCGGGCTTGGCTTACCGCATTTAGCACGCCCTGCGAATGCCCGTGCGCCGTATCTATGCTTATTACATCTACCCCTGCGGCTACCAGTGCCTCTATGCGTTGGTTCATATCGGGCGTTACGCCCACGGCTGCGCCTACTATGAGCCTGCCCAACTCATCTTTGCAGGCTATGGGGTGGTGTTCTATTTTTAGTATGTCTCGGTAGGTTATCAAGCCCAGTAGTTTGCCGTCGGCATCTACCACGGGCAGTTTTTCTATTTTGTGCTTTTTTAGTATGAGTTCCGCTTGGGTTAGGGTAGTGCCTTGGTGGGTGGTTATGATGTTTTCTTTGGTCATTATTTCGGTAATGGGCTTGCGCAGGTCGGTTTCGAAGCGCAGGTCACGGTTGGTAATAATGCCGCAGAGCTTGCCTGCGCCGTTTACGATGGGTATGCCGCCTATTTTATGTTCTTTCATAATGGTTAAGGCGTGGTGTAGCAATGCGTTTTCGGGCAGGGTTATGGGGTCTATAATCATGCCGCTTTCGGAGCGTTTTACCTTGCGCACTTCGGCGGCTTGCTGGTCTATGCTTAGGTTTTTGTGCAAAAAACCAATGCCGCCCTCTTGCGCTATGGCTATGGCGAGGCGGTATTCGGTTACGGTATCCATGGCGGCGGAGGCTATGGGTAGGTTTAGCCGCAGGTTTTTGGTAATTTTGGAGGAGATGTTTACTTCCCGTGGCAGCACTGTGGAGTGTGCGGGTAGCAGTAGTACGTCGTCGTAGGTGAGGGCTTCGCCCACTATTTTTTGTGCAAAATCAAACATGGTATTTCGTTTGGTTATTTGCGGTGTAAAATTAGGGGTTTTGGGCGAATTATAAAAATTTATTTTTGCACCTCCGTTATTAGCATGAGCGGGTGTACGGTGGCTTTTTGGTGGGTTTTTTGCTCAATGCACAAAAAGCGTGTGCGTATTTTTTCTTTTTTCATATAAATTTTTCCGTTTTGTGCCATAAACAGCGCATTTTGGGGCAGGCTTTCTACGGTTTTTAGGTGGCTGCCCAGCTCCGATTTTGGGTTGTGGGCATTTAGGCTGCGCAGCAGGTTTTGGTCGGTGCAAGACGAGGCTTTTATGTTTTTGGCGTATTTTTGTAACGCAAGCAGCACATCGCTCGGGAACATTTCGGGTGTAAGAAAAGGCTGGAGCAATGCCCGAAACTGGTTTTTCCAGGCTGTGCCGTGGGCTGGCACGTTGCCGTGGCGCACAAAAGTGTGGTAGTGGGCTATTTCGTGCAGGAGCGTAACCAAAAATGCGTAGCGGTTCAGGTCGCTGTTTATGGTTATGTGGTGCGCCCCGCCCGAGTGCGGGCGGGGCGGGCGGTAGTCGCCGAGCTTGGTTTTGCGTGGGCGGCTCACCGTGAGCCTCACCTCGGGCGCAAGTGCCAGCAGCTCGAGCGTGGGCTGTTGGGCGGCTGGCGGTAGGTGCTTACCAAGCATGGTTTGGTAGCTGCGCACCTGCGGTGCGCCAGCCACGTGGTGCGCCGAAGGCGCACCACGCTTTTTTAGCCGCTCAAACACAAATGAAAACATCATACCACCACTATTTCGCCGTTCACTTTTAGCTTCACCACCTCTATGTTTTCCAGCCCGTCGTTGTCCACCACTTTTACCGCTATGTGGTGCAGCCCCGCCTTAAATTTGTGGCATTGCACGCCCGAGGCATCTATAATTATTTCGGGCTTAAAACCCGCATCGCTCCTATAATTAAAATCCCAAGCAAAAAACTCAATGCCCGCCTCGCTGCTTGCCTTGGCAACAAATTCAATTTCACGCAGGTTTTTCGCCACGCCCAAATCCTTTATTTCCACAGTCAAACTCGGTTTTTTGGCTATCGGCACAATGCTCTCCACCGTAATCAATTTAATAATTATGCCCTCGTCGTTCATCAGCCGAGCCACTTCTTGTACCGCTCCCTTACCAAACGAAAACGCAATGATGTAGCCCACGGGCAGTTTTTCGGCTATGTTTTTGTCGTAAATCGCCTTGTCGTGGCGCATCACGGCTCCATGAAAATTATCCACCACATTGCGCCCAATGTTGTCGCTGCGTTTTACCTGAATGGGCGTATTTTCTCTGGTTTTTCCGTCCACCCCAAGGTCGCCACGCTGCTTCGAGTTGGCAGTGCCGCCAAACTGCTGCACTATCCAGGTTTCGAACTCAAACGCATCTTTGTACCGCAGCGTATCGTAGTCGTATTTGTGCAGCGTAACCGTAAACGGCTGCGAAAACAAATCTTGCTGCGCATTCAGCCTATATTCCGTAACCTTTATGGCTTGCACACTTTGGTCGATGCCAATCCAGTGCCTATTTAGTTTGTCGGCTACGGCTACCGTAGTGCCACCGCCCACAAAACAATCCAAAACCGTATCGCCCTCATTACTTGCCATTTGAATGATACGCTCCAAAAGTTTTTCTGGCTTTTGGGTCGGATAACCAATTTTTTCAATAGATGCACCTTGTACATTGTTTATGTCATGCCAAATATTTCCTATTTCGTCGGTGTTGTACATTTGATTAAACTCATCGTCTGTCAGTTCAAGCAATGTTTTATCTACCCACATATTTCCAGATAGAACACCTTTTTCATTGTCCAAATACCTTTTTATTCGTATCCGACCTTGCTTGTTTTTTGGGAAAATAAGCATATTTTCGTTTTCTAATTTTTGCATTGTACTAAGCGGACACCTCCAACCTGTGGCTGGTGGCGTATATTCTTTGTAATCGTAAACATATCCACCTGGTTTTGGATTTGCCAAATTATCTGAACTATATATGCCTTTTTCATCTTTGTATCTGTAAAAAGTTTCTTTGTATTCAGATGTGTAAGGAATGTAAATTGGGTTGTACGCAAATGTATCCGTTTTAGAGTAATACCAAATCGTATCACTTAATACGGCTAATTTCTTTTTTGCATCGCTGTGTGCATTGGTTCTTTGCCAAATAATTTCACCTCTGAAATTATTTGAACCAAAAATTCTATTCAAAATTGAAACCTTAATTTCAGCATTGGCGTGCCAGTCGCAATGCACAAAAATAGAACCCGTTGGTTTTAGTATTCGGTGCAGTTCCATGATGCGTTCTTTCAGCCAACCGATGTAGTGGTCTATCCCACCCGAAAATCGGTCTTCGAAGCTACGAATTTCGCCGCTATCGCCCCAAATCACCTCGTAGGTTCTATTGGAGAAAAAAGGCGGGTCGATATAAATCAAGTCCACGCTTTCGGTTTCCAAGTTCTTTAAAATCTCGAGGTTGTCGCCCA
>JAYUJN010000012.1:0-49326 GCA_043765195.1 Bacteroidota bacterium
GGTGGTGCGGCTGGAAGGCGCTTGCGCGGTGCTGATTGCACAGCTGCGCTACAAGGCAAAGACCGACGAACTGGCGCCCGAAGAGCGCAAGGAAAAGACCAAAATCATGCAGCGCATCTTGCGCACGGACGCCGAGATCAGAAACCTGGCCGAACCGTGGCTGAATGATTTGTCGCAACTGATCGACAGAAACCAACCGCAACCGATGCACTAGAAGGGAAGCCCCCTGCGCCGCTTCGCGGCTTCCCCCCGGGGGGACGATGCCTGAGGCCTGGCAAAGCCAGTTCCTCGGCATCTCCGGGCTGAGACACGCGCTCCGCAGAGGCCGTGTCAAACCCCCATGTTCATGATGTCGGTATACGCCTGAACCATCCTGTTTCTGACGTGCAACGTTGCTTGAAAACCGATCTGCGACTTCTGCATCGCGAGCATGGTTTCTTCCAGGCTGACCTTGGGGTTGCCGAGCTGCACCTGGGTCTGCAGGCGCGAGGCATCGTTCTGCGCATCGCTCACGCTTTTGAGCGCGTCCTTGAAGTTGGCGGCAAAGCCACCTTCGGTGCCGCCCACGCCGCCGGGGCGCTTGAGCTGGGTCTGGCCAATGCCGGTGAGTGCCTGGCTGGTCAGGGGGGAAATGCGCATGTCCATGGCGTGTTCCTTCGACAAAAGTTGACGCCTTGATGCTAGGCGGCGGGCCGTGCAGACGCGGCGGGAATAAGGGCACAAAGCACGGCCTTTTCATGGGTATGGCGCGGGGGGTGGGACCAAATAATCGGTTGCAACGGGATGCAGCTTGTCCCGAACAGACCCACCACCGGCGACCTTCTACCCGAGCCCTGCACCCATGAGCACCACCCTGGCACCGATAGAACTCCAGCCCGCGAGCCGCAGCGCTTTCGGTGAAGGCCTCTCGCGCATGGACCAGGCCCAGAAGATCAAGCTCGGTCTGGGCGCGCTGGCCCTGCTGGCGATTGCCCTGGCCTTCTTCTTCATGGGTCGCCAGCCCGAGTACCGCGTGCTCTACGCCAACCTGGGCGACAAGGATGGCGGCGCTGTCGTGGCCCAGCTCTCGCAGATGAACGTGCCCTACAAACACGCCGAGGGTGGCCAGGCCATCATGGTGCCGGCCGACAAGGTGCACGACACCCGCCTGCGCCTGGCGTCACTTGGTCTGCCCAAGGGCTCGATCTCGGGCTTCGAGCAGATGGAAGCCAACCGCTTCGGCATGACGCAGTTTCAGGAGCGGCTCACCTTTCAGCGCGGCCTTGAAGGCGAGCTCACCCGCTCCATCCAGTCGCTCTCGTCGGTGCAGAGCGCGCGCATTCACCTGGCCCTGCCCAACCAGAACGGCTTTTTTCGCGAACAGCAAAAACCCAGCGCTTCGGTGTTGCTCACGCTGCACGCCGGGCGCACGCTCGACCGCGCGCAAGTGGCCGGCATCGTGCACCTGGTGGCCAGCAGCGTGCCCGAGATGAACCCCAAGGCGGTGAGCGTGGTGGACGACGCAGGCAACCTGCTCTCGGCCCCGGCCGACGCACAGGCCCAGGGCGCCGACACGCAAAAGTTGCAGTACACGCAGCAGATCGAACAGCTCTACACGCGCCGCATCATGGACATGCTGGAGCCGCTGGTGGGCCGCAACAACGTGAAAGCGCAAGTGAGCGCCGACGTGGATTTCTCCATGGTCGAATCGACCAGCGAACAGCACAAGCCCAACCAGAGCCCCGACACCAGCGCGGTGCGCAGCCAGCAAACCGTGGAAGACGGCACAGGCGCCAGCGCCACCCCGTCGGGCGTGCCCGGCGCGGTGAGCAACCAGCCGCCCGCCACCGGCACCGCCCCCATCAACGGCGCTGCCGCGCCGGTGGGCGTGGCCGCCCAGGGGGGCACCGAGAAGCCGGGCTCGCTGCGCCGCGAGTCGGTGGTGAACTACGAAGTGGACAAGACGGTGAAGGTGGTTCGCGAGTCCAGCGGCCAGATCAAGCGCCTGAGCGCAGCGGTGGTGATCAACCACCGAACTTTTAAGAGATAAAATTCTGGAAAAATATCAGATACATTGTCTTTCATAAATGTACTTTTTTGCTTGTCGGATAGTGCCAACAAGTCTTTTTGGTGAAGTCCAATGAAGTTTGTTTTTCCTTTGTAAATGTAGTCTTGCCCCTGTCCGAGGTCAAAGTAAACGATGTTTACAGAAATCACTTTTTTGATTTGTTTGTATTCACTGCCTAATTTATGGTTTTCAGTAATGCTTTTTGATACGCCATAAGCCATTCTGTGGAAATAGTCAATTTCGTAGGTACTTTGAATTTCAATGATTATGAGTTCATTTTTTGAATTTTGAGTTAAAATATCCACACGATTAAATTTGTCATCGTCTGTTTCTTGGTTTGGCTCACTTTCAAGAATTTGCTCAATTTTTATATTGTCAAATAACAATTCGCTCAAAAAACCTTCTAAAACCACAAAGTTGGCTTTGTTTCTCAAAAGTTTTTTTATTGCCCAGTCAAAACTTATTAGTTTTTTGCTCATTTTTTTTCATTTTTATCTATGCAAATGTACGATTTTTCTTTTTATTTTCAATGCTGCTCTATTGAAAGTATCGCACTACTTCCTTGTATAGCGCAAGCCAGCATACACACGCCGCCCAAAAACGGGACCCCACACAGCAGTGGCATCAAATCCACCATCAAACGGGGCATTGGCTTGGTTTATGGCGTGCATCACCGAAAAATTAAATAAATTTTCGCTGCCCACGTAGTATTCTATCTGCAAAAAACGCCTTGTAATCTGCAAATTATGCGTAAAAAAACCTGGCGACCACCGCTCGTTTACCTCACCTACAAACAAAGGCAACCGCTTGCCACCTGTGTAGCGGGTCGTAAAATCGGCTTGCCATTTGTTGTATTTTGTGGCATAATGCAGTACAAAAAGCCCCGTATGTCGGGCAAACAATGGCTTTATTTTATAGGCATTTAGCTCGTTGCGGCTCTTGTACGCTATACGGGTATCCTCAAATTTGTAGGCTAATTTCAGCTCTATGCGCTCGGTCAGCTCCGTGTTTAGCTCGACTTGAAAGCTGTTGGCATACGATTTTTTACGTAGGCTATAAAACAAAACCTGCGCTGGCACTTCAAAATCCGCCACCATTTGCTGCTCAAACTGCGTGCGGTACGCATCTATGCTCAGGGTTGCTTCCCTGTTTTGCGCCAGCGCAAACACTTGGGTGTAGTTGCCGCCATAGTTCCAAGAAATTTCGGCAAACTGCGGCGCATCAGCCACCAACTGGCGGCTGCTCACCAAAAACTGCTGGTTTTCTATCAGTGGTTGCGCCCACCTAAACGCCCGCCCGCCCGAGAGCCGCAGGGCAATATTGGGCTTAAAATTGTATTTTAAATGCAGCCTTGGGGTCGGAAAAAATCCGTAGTGCGCTATATAATCCGTGCGCAAACCAGCCACTACATCTAATTTTGGGTTCGGATTAAAGGTATATTCTGCGTAGATTCCCGAACTCAAATTGATATTTTTTTTATTAAATAGTTGCAATTTCGCACTATTTGATTCTTCCACAAAGTTGTCGTAGTTTGTATTTACGCCCAGTTTGTACTTGTGTTTTGTGTTGCCAACGATGTTTTGATACACAAAATTGTTGTAGTAGCTCCACTGGCGCACATCAAAATCGGTTTTGCCATACACCGCACTTTGCGCATGAAACACCACGCTGTTCACAAAACCCAGCCCCTTGTACGGCTGCAACGGATACACAATACCCGTTTTGCAAAATGCCTCCACCCGCTGCGAGTTTATACCAATCAAATACGGATTTTGCAGCCCAAACCCAACCTGCCCGCCTTGCCTCCCCTCCGTCAAAGCCCGAATGCCAAACTGCGCCTTTAAGCGGTTGCCCTCGTATTTGTAGCGGCTAAAAACATGGATTTGCTGGCTGCGTGGGTCGTCCAAAAACCTGTCGTGGTTCATATCCAAGCGGCGTGTAAGCGCCTCGGCGTGCAGCAAATTGAGGCTCGTCCAGCGTTTTTTTGCCTTTGGTACAAAGTGCGCATTCAGCTCCACACGCCCCGTGTGCGCCAAAAAAGCATTTACAAAGTAACGTGGTGCGCTGTTGGGCTTCAAAAACTCAATATTTATGCTGCCCACATTGCCCTCATAGCCGTTCACCACCGACCCCACGCCCTTCGATATTTGTATGCTTTGTATCCAGCTACCAGGCACGTACCCCAGCCCAAAACCCGTAGCCAAACCACGCAAGGTAGGCACGTTTTCTGCCATGAGTTGGGTGTAAACGCCATCTAAACCCAAAAAATTGAGCCTCAATGCGCCCGTCGCACCATCTGCCATGGAAACCGAAACGGAGGCATTTTGCTCAAAACTCTCCGACAAATTACAGCAAGCGGCTTGTTGCAAGTTGCCTGCATTTATGGTGGTGATGTTCAGTGTTTTGGTCAGCGAAATGTTGCGCTCTTTTGCCGTAATCTCTACACCATTAAGCGATGTAGTATCTTGTGCCATTATTTTTAGGTTTGTAAAAACAAATATCAAAAGCAAAAATATTTTTAAAATTAGTTGCATTTTTGAACTAAAATAAATAAATAATATTGAAACCAGCCATCAAAATCATAATGCCATCTTCGATAATGGTAACGGTACTCATCGGCAAACGAAAAACCGTACCCAAGCAAGCGCACTGTATTTTTTTTTGCCGAAAAACCGCATTTCCCACCCCTACTATGCCTATCGCCATCAATAAAAAGGCAAGCACATTGGTCGTTTTGGGCATAAAATTAGTGAGGTACAACACACCCAAAAGCAACTCTATAAACGGATAAATGTAACCATAAGCCTTAAATTTGCTGGCTATCAGGTCGTATTGCTGGTAGGATTTGGCAAAAGCTGGGACATCTAACATTTTAAAAAAAGAAAAAACAAGAAAAAACCCAGCCATAAAATACCGCATAAACAGCATGGCATCGAACTTGGCGCAAGCCGCACTTACAAAAACCAAATACGCCGCAATCAAATACAGCGGTTTGTAGCTAGTTTGCGCCTCGGCTATATCCATATTTGGGCTGCTAAAAACATCGTAGTTTCCGATGCGGGCTAAGGCATTTTTAAAGGTTTGCAGGCTAATTTCGTGCTTAGAAACCAATATAGCCTCCTGCGGATTTAAACTTACCACGGCACTTACCACGCCCGCAATGCCCAAAAAACCAGCTTGCACACGAGCCACACAGCTTTGGCAGGTCATACCCGAAATGAAATAGGTTTTTTGAAACATGAAGTTAGGTTATTTATATTAAGAGGCTTTTACGAATTTTTTGGTCAGTATTTGTCCATTTTCCAACCGTAATTTCACAAAATACAAACCTTTGCTATAATTGTCTATATTTATATTTTTAAAGTTGGCGTTAATGTAGTTGCAATTTTGGACTAATTTGCCAGCAACATCAAATATTTGTATGTCTTGTATTTGCATTGTGGCAGTTACACGCAAGTTGTTGTTTAGCACATCGGTATGCACATATATTTGTTCTTGGTTTTGGGCAGATAGCGTTGTAAGTGCCAAACCTGCGGTTATTGCGGCATTTATGGGCGCAATTTCGGCGGAGCTGTAGCCTTGGTTGTTGTATAAAACCGTGTGCTGGCTACCAGCCAAAACCACCACCGTGGGCATTCCCATACCGCCATAGTAGTTCACTTGTGCATCGCCGCCCGCAAAGCACGTGTGCGTAAAATTGTTAGATGCACGCCAAGTGTTTATCTGGGCGCAGGTATAGGCATTGTTATAGCCCATGCTGTAAAACTTCACCCTGTTGGGCTGGGTGGTGGCATAGCCGTTCACGATGTTTTTCAGGGCATTACCGCCCGTAACGCAGGGCTGGCAGTTGAGCATAAAAAACTCCAATACAACCACCTGCCCGCTGTCCAACTTAGCAAAAAGGTTGTGGTTTGTGCCTGCGCAATCGGCTTTTGTAAAATCCAAAGCGGTGGTTTGCGCCATAGCACCCGCACCTACTAAAAATAGTGCGATGGTAAGTAAAATTTTATTCATTTTTTTATTTTTATTAATCGTTTAATTTTTTGTTATCGTAATGTTGTTTGTCGTAATTTTATTGCTCTCATGCCCTGCCCTATCCCGCACAAAAATATCAAAGCTCACCTGCTGGCTGTTGCTTTGGTCGGTGATGCCCGTGTTTTTTAGCACCACCGAAAGCGTTCCCTGAATAGGCACGGCGGCTGGCGAAAGCTGGTTAATTCTGTAATTATAGGTGATATTTATGCGGTTATCTTTTATAAATAAATTTTGGGCATTGGAGTTATTTTCGCCCAAGTCGCCATCGCCATCGGTGTACGATATGTTAAACACCAAACTGTCGGCGAAAGCCCGCACCGTGCTGGGAGCCACGCTTATGAGATTGATGCTGGGTTCTATCGCCATTGGTACTACGTCATCTTTACACCCAAATGCGCCCAAAAGCACAACAAAAACCAACGATTTTATCTTCATTGTATCGTCATAGAGTAATGCCCAAGCGCATATTGGTTGGTATTTAGGTTCGGAAACTCTCGGGCTTCGGCGTGGTCGGTATCCTTTACATAATACCGCAAAAAATATGTTTTGCCAGGGATAAACTGGCTTGTATTGATGGCTGCCGACCATGAGTCGTATTGAGCCGAATATGTGGTTTGAAAAACCGCCGCATTGCTAAAATCTTGCGCATTGCTACTGATTTTTATTTGGTTTACACCAAAGTTTTTTACTTCTGTTTCATCATCATAGGCAAAAAAAGCAAAATAAACGGTTTGGTTGTACGGCACAGTACACGGGTCATGCCAGCGAGTGCGATTTTCGTCATAATTGGTATCTGTGCCATAAATACCGAAACCATAAATATTTACGTTGATGTTGGGCTTAACGGGCAGTTGGTTTTGGGTGTTTTTTGCACCGCTTAGTATCCATTTATTTATGTGGTACATTTCTCGGGCGGTAAGCGGCGGCGCATAGCGGGGCATTCTGCCGAGTATGGCATCGTCGGTTACGAGGCGCTCATGCAGCCAGCTTTTGGCGGTATCGTAAGGCACTACACGGTATTTAAACTTAAAATCGCTGGTGTTTTTGTACACCGTTTGGTAAACGAGTGTATTGTAGGTGCTTTGCACGCTGCTAAAATTCGGCTCAAAATTTACGCCGTGGCAGCTCGGTATGGCGCATTTTACCTCAAAAATGTATTTGTGTATGCCTGCTATGCCGCTGCTATCCAGCGGCACTTCGGGTACTATTTTGGCGGTATCACGCACTATGTCGTCAAACGGATTTTTGAGGTTGCTCGCCTTTTCGCAAGCTGTTATTGCCCAGCAAAATAGACAAATGCACATTATTTTTAGGATATTGTTCATTTTTTTTATTTGAAAGATGTAAACAAAGGCGTGCCTTGCAGCAAGCCCGCTGGAATATCGTTGTGAAAGCCCAAAATATGCGCCACCGTAGGCACTATGTCTATGCTTTCGCCCTGCACGGCGTTTATTACATTGTTCTGATACACTTTGCTGGCGGGTCCGGCTACCATACAAAATATTTCCGACGACATGGCATCGCCGCCGTGGTCGGTGCCGTGCCTGCCATATTGGTCGGTTATCGTATTTTCTCGTTGGTCTCTGCCATGCTCGGGCACTACTATCATGATGGTATCGTTTTGCATTCCTGGCGTGTTTTGTATGGTGTTCCACAGGTGTGCGGTGGCAAAATCGGCTTTGCGCAGGTTGTTGCAAGAAGCAGTAAACCTGTCGTGCGCCACGTCCACATTGGTCATATTCACCATGAGCAGCTCTGGTTTAAACTCCTTAATAATGCGCTCGGCAAACATTACATTGAGCATATCGCCGTTCATGGCATTGCCCGCACCCCAAGGATTGCTCAACGCACCCGACTTTACGGCGTTTATGGTACTATTGTAAAACTGCTCCAAGCGCAACCGCTCGGCTGGGGTATTTACGGCATTGCTTGTGGGCAATGGTTGTTTAAAATTTTGGTTCAAAAACTGCTGCATATCGGCTACCGATGTTTTTTGGGCAGGCGAAAAAGTGCGACAAAGGTCTATGCTTTCGTAGTTGTAGGGCAAAAAGGCGTTGGGTACCAAAAAATTTGCGCCGTAATTTACACCATAATCGGGGTGCGTGCTGTGGCTCAAAAACTCATTTTCGCCCGTATAAAGGCTTACCCACCAAGCGTTTAGCGCCGTTTGGGCGGGACTGTTGTGCTTGCGGTAATACTCGAAAATGGTTGGCTTGGGCGAGTAATCCGAAAAGTTCACAAACTCGTTCACGTATGCGCCCGTAGCCAGCACGGCATGACCCTGAAAATGCCCAGCGATGCGGCTGTTGTACCTAAAATTTTTGTAGAAGCTCGCCTGTGTTTGCAGCGGAGCTGCCAGCGGCGAGGGCGGCAGAGCGTCCATTGCCCCTGCTATGTCATTACTTATGGGTTCGCTCCCCACCAAAAGGTTGGGCATCAGGTTTCCGTCGGCTTTGTGTATGCTCTCCAAGCTACGAATGCCGCCCGCCAGCATACACACTACTACGTGGTTGGCTATGCGGGTGCCAGTAGCCGCAAAAAGCCTGCCCGTAGGCAAAATGTACGGCAGTACAACGGTGGCTGCGGCTGCGGAAGCCGCTTTTTTTATAAAATTTCTACGGTTCATTTATTTTATATTTAAAACCATTTGTACTCATCAGAAATCAAAAAGGCATAGTAAACCATGTCCGCCCCAAGCGTATTGTCGGTGTTCAGCCTATTTACCCAATGCCATTTTTCGAACTCGTTGGGCGACCTATGGTAAAACTTTTTATACGTATTTACCACAAAATCAGCCGTATTTTGGCGCATTTGTGCGTTGGTTGGTAGTTGCATTTCTGGTCTATTTAGCCAATCTCTAATGAGCAAATCCACCACCAAAGCCTTGTCGCCGTTGGCATTAAAAACCTGAACGGCATCTTGCAACTCGTCCGAGCCTATGGGTTTTTGGTACAAATCGGCATACGCCAGCGAAACAAACTCCAATTCTTTCTTAAAGTTTTTCTTGTTTATTTCGTCTTGTTTTATGGGTTGGTTTTGTATTTCATACACCCGAACCCCAGTTTTTTGGCAACCAATGGCGGCAAAAAGTACGCCTAAAATCAAAAAGTATTTTTTCATTTTCTGTTGTTATATA
Source organism: Bacteroidota bacterium (assembly GCA_043765195.1). Taxonomy (GTDB): domain Bacteria; phylum Bacteroidota; class Bacteroidia; order UBA7662; family JAYUJN01; genus JAYUJN01. The sequence goes on from JAYUJN010000012.1 coordinate 9,219, forward strand.
CCCAAATATTCGTTTGTAAGCATGAGTTTTTTCTGAATACTGGCGTACTCAGCCCCCGATTTGTATAGCTCGGTGTAGCCAAAAAGCTCTTGCTCCGTGGGTTCTCGGTACAAATACCTTTTGAACAAAGTGCGTATCTGCCCCGCAAAATAGGCATCAGAACCAAAAAAAATACCCATCAAATCGTCGGCACTTTCGCCCTGCTGCAAAAACAGCGAAGACACATAGCCATAGTACATATCGTTGCATTGTTCTTCTTCTTCCAATGTGGGTTTTCTTAGGGTAAAATACCCAAAACAAAATATAGCCCAGCTTTTGCCACCGCCTCTTTCGTACTCAAACAGCAAATTGTCGCACAAAATGCGCTGCATTTGTGTATGCGTAATTTCTTTTTGGGCGTATTTTTGCCCAACGGTATTCAAAAGCCGCATTTTATTGAGCCTTTTGATTATTATATGCCAATAAGTAATATATGCCGTGTCGGTGGATTCTTGGGTCAAATAATTGATGGTATAATCTATGTTGCCTTGTACAACGCCTGGCAAAATATCGTTTTTTTCGATGGCGAGTTGGCGCAAAAGATAGCCGTTTTGCTGCATCAGTGCGGTAAGCAGTTGGGTTCTATCGCCCACCGAGCAGTTGTTTTGGCTCAAAATACCAAAAGCGGCATTATACTCGGCGGCACTCGGCGCACGCCCAATTAGGTACAAATAGGTTTTTTGTACATAATTTTCTTTGAGTACGTTGCTTATGGTGTAGTCGGGCGGAGGCGCATTGTTCAGCACTAAAATCGGTTCTTTTGTACCAGAACAAGCCGATAGCAAGAATATAAAGCCAATAAAAAGTAATTTGGTTTGCATTGCACAAATTCCGCTAAGGTTAATATTCAACAAATATAAGATAATTTTGTTTGATTACAAAAAAAATGCGCCCAATGGCTAAAAATCGCTTGCAAATTGTATGAAACAGTTCTTTTTTACAAACATTTTTTGTAGTATCTTTGTTGCGGTTTAATAAAACCTGCAAAAACCAAATACCATGAGCAAAGATTTAGAACTTTTAGAACCGATAATAGAAAATGAGTACAAATATGGTTTTGTAACGGACATTGAGCAAGAAATAGCACCACAAGGCTTAAACGAAGATACGATACGATTTATTTCGGCAAAAAAAAATGAGCCAGATTGGATGCTTGCGTGGCGGCTAAAAGCCTTTGCGCACTGGAAAACCATGAGCGAGCCGCAATGGGCGAACTTGGGCTACGTACCCACCGACTACCAAGACATTAGCTACTACGCCGAACCAAAAAAAAAGCAGCTCAACAGCCTCGATGAGTTAGACCCCGAAATAAGGGCTACCTACGAAAAACTCGGCATTCCGCTCCAAGAGCAAAAAATGCTGGCTGGCGTAGCCGTGGATTTTGTGCTGGACTCGGTATCGGTAACTACCTCCTACCAAGGCAAGTTAAAAGAAATGGGCATTATTTTTTGTGCCATAAGCGAGGCGGTACACACGCACCCAGAGCTTATAAAAAAGTACATGGGCTCGGTGATACCACAAACCGACAATTATTTTTCGGCATTGAACTCGGCGGTATTTACCGACGGTTCGTTTGTATATATACCCAAGGGCGTACGCTGCCCCATGGAGCTAAGTACGTATTTTCGCATCAATGCGCTGAATACGGGTCAGTTTGAGCGCACCCTAATCATAGCCGACGAAGGTAGTTATGTGAGCTATTTGGAGGGCTGCACCGCACCTATGCGGGACGAAAACCAACTACACGCTGCGGTGGTGGAGCTGGTAGCCATGGATAATTCTGAAATAAAATACAGCACGGTTCAAAACTGGTATCCTGGCGATAAAAACGGCAAGGGCGGCATTTATAACTTTGTAACCAAAAGAGGCATTGCGCTACAAAACGCCAAAATTTCTTGGACGCAGGTAGAAACTGGCTCTGCCATTACCTGGAAATACCCGAGCGTGATACTAAAAGGCGACAATTCCATAGGCGAGTTTTACAGCGTGGCGGTAACCAACAACTACCAGCAAGCGGATACAGGCACAAAAATGATTCACATAGGCAAAAACACCAAAAGCCGCATAGTGAGCAAGGGAATATCGGCGGGCAAGAGCCAAAACAGCTACCGTGGGCTGGTAAAAGCGGGCAAAGGTGCGCTAAACGCACGCAATTTTTCGCAATGCGACAGCCTTTTGCTCGGCGACAAATGCGGCGCACACACGTTTCCTTACTTCGAAATACAAACACCCACCGCCACCGTGGAGCATGAAGCTACTACGAGTAAAATAGGTGAAGACATACTTTTTTATTTTCAGCAAAGAGGCATAGACGAAGAAACCGCCGTAGCCATGATTGTAAATGGTTACGCCAAAGAAGTACTGGACAACCTGCCCATGGAGTTTGCGGTAGAAGCACGTAAACTATTGGCTATCAGCTTAGAAGGTAGCGTAGGTTGAGCGCCATTGCCCCGAAAATTTAAAAGACACACAAACAAACTAAATGCTAAAAATAACAAACCTACACGCCGAAATAAACGGCAAAAAAATATTAAAAGGGCTTAACTTAGAAGTAAACGCAGGCGAAATACACGCCATTATGGGACCCAACGGCGCAGGAAAAAGCACACTTTCTGCCGTGATAGCAGGACGTGAGGGCTACGAAATAACGGAGGGCGAAATATTGTTTTTTGGCAAAAGCATTTTAGAACTCGAGCCCGACGAGCGAGCCAACGAAGGCATATTTTTGGCGTTTCAGTACCCAATAGAAATACCTGGGGTGAGCAACGCCAATTTTTTGAAAGCTGCCATAAACGCACACCGCAAACACCACGACCTGCCCAACATACCGCCAGGCGAGTTTTTGAAACTGATGAAAGAAAAAGCCAGTTTGGTGGGCTTGGACAACAAGCTCATAAACCGCTCGGTAAACGAAGGTTTTTCTGGTGGGGAGAAAAAAAGAAATGAAATTTTTCAGTTGGCGATGCTCAACCCGCACCTCGCAATACTGGACGAAACCGACAGCGGGCTGGACATAGATGCGCTGCGAGCCGTAGCCGAAGGCGTAAATACGCTGCACAACCCCGAAAATGCCTTTGTAATCATTACCCACTACCAAAGGTTGTTGGATTACATCGTTCCGCAGTTTGTACACGTACTCTACGACGGAAAAATAGTAAAAACAGGCGACAAAAACCTTGCGCTGGAACTCGAGGAACGTGGTTATGACTGGATAAAAGACGAAGCAAACAACTAAATCATGTTTTCAAAATCAGCTATATTACAAGCGTTTTCGAGCCACCAAGCCTCTTTGAACGGTAGTGCGCAATCGGCGTTTAACTCCATACAAAAAAAGGCAATGGAAGGCTTAGAGAACCTGCATTTCCCCGATACAAAGCAAGAAAATTGGCGTTATACAAGCCTGCGCTCGCTCCAAAATGAGCCTTTTCCCACGGTAGAGTACGCACTAAGCCCGAAGGATTTACCCCAAATACCCGACTTAGATGCCTACTACGTAGTGCTGAAAGATGGTGCGCTGGTACCCGAACTGAGCGAGCTACCCAGCCAGCACGGGCTGACCATACAAAGCATTAAACAAGCCCAAAATACGGAGGCATTTAAACAACATTTTGCCAAATACAGCTCCAAAACCGATTATTTTGCGGTAATGAACACCGCAATGGCGCAGCAAGGCATTTTTATTCATTTGGCGGACAACTTGGTGCTGGAAAAACCGATTTATATCCTGCACATTTCGGCAAATGCCCACCACACCCGCAACCTGATAGTAGTGGAGCGCAACTCGCAACTGACGGTGGTAGAAGATTTTTTTCAGCATGGTGCGCATACCAGTTTCAACAACCTAATAACCGAGGTATTTGTGGGGAAAAATGCCAATTTGACGCATTACAAACTGCAAACCAACCTAAAAGAGAGCTACCACGTAGGCACGACCGAAATCCACCAAGAGGCTGACAGTAATTTTACTTCGTTTTCGTTTGGTTGGAGCGGCGCAATGGTGCGTAATAACTTGAACGCCACGCAAGGAGGCAAAAACTGCCTGACCAATTTTTATGGCGTTTATGCGCCCACAAAAAAACAAAGAATTGACAACCAAACATTTATACATCATTTTTCGCCCAATTGCCAGAGCAACGAAATTTACAAAGGACTGATAGACGACGAAGCCAAGGCGGTATTCAACGGAAAAATTTTGGTGGCAAAAGATGCACAAAAAATAAACGCATACCAAAGCAATAAAAACATTTTGCTATCGGAGCAAGCCACGATATACGCCAAACCACAACTGGAAATTTTTGCGGACGATGTAAAATGCTCGCACGGGGCTACGGTGGGTCAGTTGGACAAAACCCAACTGTTTTACCTACAATCCAGAGGCATAGACAAAGCCGCCGCCCAAGGGCTGCTGCTCACTGCTTTTGTGGCAGAACTCATAGATTTGTGCGGCGGAGATGCCATAAAACACCATTTATACCAATCTTTTTCTCAAAGATAATGATTTTTGCAAACTCACTTACCCAATACAACCGCCTGCACACACGCACCGTAAAAGTGGGCGCACTGAGCATAGGAGGAGGTGCGCCCATACGCATACAAAGCATGACCACCGCCAATACGATGGATACCCAAGCCACCATAGCGGAAGCGATAACGCTCATAAATGCAGGTGCGGAACTGGTACGAATTACAGCACCAAGCAAGGCGGAAGCCGAAAATTTGGCGAACATCAAAAAAGGATTGAACCAGCAGGGCTACTTTGTGCCGCTGGTAGCCGACATACATTTTACGCCCAACGCCGCCGAAATAGCCGCCCGAATTGTAGAAAAAGTGCGGGTAAACCCAGGCAACTATGCAGACAAAAAGAAGTTTGAACACATAGAATACACCGAAAAAACCTACCAGTTGGAGCTGGATAGGATACAAGAAAAGTTTATTCCGCTCGTAAAAATTTGCAAAGAATACGGCACAGCCATTCGCATAGGTACAAACCACGGCTCGTTGAGCGACCGAATTTTGAGCAAATACGGCGATACGCCCCAAGGCATGGTAGAAAGTGCGATGGAGTTTTTGCGCATTGCCGAAGCCGAAAATTTTTACAACATTGTGCTGAGTATGAAAGCCAGCAACCCGCAAGTGATGGTGCAGGCTTACCGCCTTTTGGTAGCCACCATGCACCAAAACCAAATGAATTATCCGCTGCATTTGGGCGTAACCGAAGCTGGCGACGGCGAGGACGGGCGCATAAAGTCGGCTTTGGGCATAGGCGCACTGCTCGAAGATGGCTTGGGCGACACCATTCGGGTTTCGCTCACGGAAGACCCCGTACATGAGCTGCCCGTTTGCAAAGAGCTGGTAAAACGCTACAAAAACAGGGCGAAACTTCAAACCGACATCGCACCGATACCCGACGGCACTAAGCTCAATTTGTTTCAGTACAAAAAACAGGTTAGCAAGCAAATTTTTAACGTGGGTGGGCATGAGGTAGCCCGAGTAATCGCAGATTTTAGCCAAGAAGGCTTGAAAAACAGCACGCAACTCAAACAAATAGGGCATCACTACCTGCCGCTGTTAGACAAATGGCACATCGGCGACCAAGCCGCAGATTTTATGTATTTGGGCAATAAAAGTATTGGGTTTGAAATACCGCCGCAGCTCAAAGCCATTTACGACTACAAAACATTTTTGGGTTTGGAAAACAAAACACGCAGCTACCCGCTGCTCAATGCCGCCGAATTTTTGGAGGCGAGCGGACAAATAGCCGAAATGACTTTTGTGAAACTTGGACTAAATGACCTCAATGCGGCATTAAAAAAACGCTTGGAAGACCCGCAAAGCAAAGCCATTTTGATAGCCGAAACCCAAAATGCGCACGCTATGCCTGAATTACGCAGGTTTTTTATAGAACTGGAAACCTTGGGCATCAACAATCCCGTAATTATCCATCGCCAATACAAAAATACCGCCATAGAAAAAGTGCAGCTTTACGCCGCCACCGACGTAGGCACGCTGTTTATAGACGGCTGGGGCGATGGCATATTCATTACCCAAAACAGAAAAAATGTGGCGGAGCTGAACAACATTGCCTTTGGTGTGTTGCAAGCGGCGAGGGTGCGCATAAGCAAAACCGAGTACATCGCTTGCCCCAGTTGCGGGCGCACCCTGTTTAATTTGCAGGAAACCACCGCAAAAATTAGGGCGGTAACCAACCATTTGAAGGGTGTAAAAATAGGCATTATGGGCTGCATCGTAAACGGACCTGGCGAAATGGCAGATGCCGACTTTGGGTACGTGGGCAGCGGCATTGGCAAGATAACCCTTTACAAAGGGCAAGAAGTGATGAAACGGAATTTGCCCGAAGAAAATGCGGTAGATGCCCTAATACAGCTCATAAAAGACAGCGACGCATGGATAGAGCCGCAAAAAGCACTGGCATAGTTAGTTTTTTACGAGCTTTATAATCGTGGATTTCCCTAAATTAATGCTCACATTCGCAAAATAAACGCCTTTGGGCAGCGGCGCATCAAACATAAATTGGTTTGCGCCATCAGTGCTGCACACAAAAGTTTGCTTCAACGCTTGCCTACCCAAACTGTCGTAAAAAAGTATTCTTGCCTTGGAGTTTCTCATGGCATGGCAACTAAGAAATAACTGCTCGGTAAACACAGTGGGATAAATGCTGGGCGGCGTGTAGGCTCTTGCATCGTAATTGCTGTAAATGACCTCAAAAGCGGCGTCGAGCCACTCCAAACGGGCATAATACCAATTTTTTAGGTAAGTTACTTCGTTTTGGTAGGTTCCGCCCACATAATTATTGGGCCACACCCACTGGTTTAGCACATCCCAACGCTGAAAATTACGGTATTGCCCTTCGTTTAAATAGGTAGCAAACCCATTGATAGCCAACTGAATGCTATCCGTTTTTAGGGTTGTTCGGCGCAGGGTTTGCCATCGTTCTTTTAGGGCTTTTGTAAAATTAGGGTCTTGCATCAACCTATCCCACCAAAAATGCACCACCCAACCGTCTTCGGGGCAATAATCGTTGAATTTGTACGCCCAGCCCTCAACTTTTTCGCCATTGCAGTAGTTTGCGTTCCCCTGCGAAATGTTGTAATCCCAAACGGGACCGAAACCCAGCTTACCGCCTTTGCTATCCCTGTCCTTATAAAAAAAGGTGCTTAAGCGGTAGCCATCTACGTTTTTTGTAAGCTCATTGATGATAAAATAATCGATAAAAGCTGGAATATTTAGGTATTTTGGGTAACCGTTTACGGTATCGGCAAAGTTTGGAGATTTTAGTACATTTTCAAAATTCGTTACATAGTTTTGTATGTAATCTTTTTGCACGGGCGCAAGTACGGCTGGCTTTGGGTAATGAAACTGAAAAAACGTCGTTTGCGGCTTGCCTTCTATCGGGCTGTACGGCGACTCCCAACCGCCCGAACTGGCGGCACTACCCGTGGTTTTGTCTATTTTTATGATGTAACCGCCCGTGAGGCTATCCCCAGCAAGGTCTGTAGATTTTAGTTTGGCTATGTCCACCCTATTTTTGCCCTGCTTTATGCTTTCGGTAAGCATATAAACGCCCTCGTAGCTGCCGTTTACCACCAAATCGCAAAAGGTGAATTTAGGCGCATAATTGCCTAATTTTGCCGAAAAACTGTACGCCAAAGCATCTCGCATCAGGGTTTTGTCGTTGTAAGCGGCGATTAAATTCCAATCGTTTTCGGCGGGCAAGCCTGCCAAGGAAACATTCAAATTACTGCTATCTACTGCGTTTCGGGTTTCAAAAGCATAAGATTTTTTGGGAAAACCCTGCGACGACGAGCCTCTAAACTCTATGGCGGCGTTGCACACCAGCGTTGGGCTGTCCGAAAGTTTGTTTCTTTGGTTGGGTTGGTAAAAAAGCGTGAAATCGGAGCTAATTTTAGGTTCGTCTAAAATGGGTGCGCCCTGCGTATCAAAAACCAAAATGGGCAAATTAGAGCTGGATAGCACCTGCGCAAAAGCGGCGGTATTACCCAAAAAAAACAGGAAAAATACATAAAAATGACGCATGGAACACAATATTTTTGTAGCTTGTGTACAAAGATAATGCTTATATTTGAGTATAATTGATTATTTTTGTGGCAAAAAAAATCAATGGAATTTTTCAAACTTCGGGTTCTCGAAATTCGCCCCGAAACCCCCAATGCGGTCTCTGTTTTATTTGAAGTACCCGAGTCGCTGGCGCAAAATTTTAGCTTCACACAAGGGCAATACCTAACCATTCAGGCGGAAATAAACGGCGTAAACCTGCGCAGGGCGTACTCCGTGTGCGTGGCACCGCACCAAAACGAGCTGCGGGTGGCGGTAAAAAAAGTAGAGGGCGGCGTGTTTTCGAGTTTTATAAATGACGAATTAAAGGTAAACGACATTTTGGAGGTAATGCCCGCAAAGGGCAAGTTTTTTACGCCGCTGATGCCCGAAACGCCCAGAAACTACGTCTTTTTTGCGGCAGGTAGCGGTATTACGCCCATTTTTAGCCTCATTCAGGCGGTTTTGCACACAGAGCCACAAAGCACGGCTTTGCTTTTTTATGGCAATAAAAACTTTGAAAACATTATTTTTCGTGAGCAATTGGAGGCATTAAAAAACAAGTTTATCAGTCGTTTTAGCATAAACCACGTTTTAAGCAAAGATTCGGGCAATAATTTGTTTTCGGGCAGGATAAATGCCGAAAAAGTACTTGCCTATTGTCAAAAAATGTTTAACCCGCAGGGCATAGATGCGTACTTTTTGTGCGGACCAGAAGAAATGATTTTTGAAACCAAAGATGTGTTGGTAGGCTTGGGTGTAGAACCCTCAAAAATTCATTTTGAGTTGTTTGGTAAGAAAAAAACAACAGAAACTGCCAAAACACAAACAGAAAAAAGCACCGAAACAGCGCAAATAGAAGTGATTTTAGATGGCTCTTCGTACAGTTTTGAGCTGAAAAAAGAAACCGAGAGCATTTTAGATGCTGCGCTCATGCTTGGTAGCGAGCTGCCCTACGCCTGCAAGGCGGGCGTTTGCTGCACTTGCCGTGCCAAAATAACGGAGGGAACGGTAGAAATGAGGCTGAATTATGCCTTGGAGGCGCAAGAAGTTACAGATGGTTTTGTGCTTACGTGCCAGGCTTTTCCTACGAGCGCAAAGGTTTGTGTGGATTTTGATGCAAAATAGTTTTTGTGTATAAAAAACTCGTTTTTTATATGAAAAAACACAGAAAAAACTTGTTAGAAACCCAAAAAATTTGTAAATTGCACTGAAATTAACCCAAAGCGAAATGATTAAATTTAAGTACCTACTAATTGGTTTGTACCTCTGCACGAGCCTGAGCGGCATGGCGCAAACAAACACCGATTTTTATTGCCATTTTAGCATACCAAACACGCCCGAACCATTTGTGGGTACGCCACTCGTAGCCACGGACGATGCTACATACGGTCCTTTTCCGATTGGGTTTACGTTTAATTTTTTTGGTACAAACTACACCCAATACTACGTGGGTACGAACGGCTGGGTGGGTTTTACGCCCAACCAACCCAATACTTATACGGGTACATTTATACCAAACACAGGTGCTACGGTGCCCAAAAACTGCATTATGGGACCATGGGAAGATTGGGACCCAAGTGTGGGCGCTGGTCCGTATATTTTTAGGCAATTGTCGGGTACTGCGCCCAACAGAATGGTTACGGTAAGCTGGTTGGATTGCCCTATGTTTCAGTGTAACAGCAACTTAGGTACGTTTCAGATAGTGATGCACGAAGGTACAAACTGGATAGACAACCACCTGATGAGCAAGCCGAGCTGCCCAAGTTGGGTGAGTGGCTCGTCGGTGTGGGGCTTGCACAATGCGCCTGGCACGCTGGCTTATGTGGTAAATGGGCAAAATGGCGCACCGTGGACGACCAACAACGAGTCTATTCGCTATGTGCCAGAACTCGAAATAATGACTTACTTAGACCAAGAACCAAGCGATAATTTAGACCCTTCGATGAATATGCCTTGCAGCACAAATGTGATAAAAATACTACTGAACTCACCTTTTTTGTGCAGCACACCAGATAAAAATGCCTCCAATTTTAGGTTTTTCGACCCCGACAATGTAGCCGTTGGGCTCGACTCTTCCTATACGAGCTGCGATGCGCTGGGCTACGGCGATACGCTGTATGTGCGCATTGCCGACAAGCTGTACAAAGAAGGTACTTACGTGCTTTACAGTAAAAAGGGCGACGATGGCAACTCTGTGTTGGGCAACTGCAAAGATAATTTGAAGGATTTTGATACCTTGTATGTAAATATTCAGGATTGCTACAACTACAACGGCAAGCCTAAACTACTGACTGTAAGCACACTAAGCGACAACAAACAAACCCAAATTTTTTGGGAGCGACCAAAAGACTTGGATAGTACATTTTTTGCCTCTTACGAACTACTGAAAAACAACGCATTGAACAGCCCGACTTTTTCGTCGTTGCTAAAAACCTACAACATAAACGACACCATAGCCGTAGACCAAATCATAGACGCAAAAACCGAAGACAGGGCGTATAAGGTGGTGGTTAATTTGAATATTTCTAACAAAAAATCGCAAGAAAGCGATACCATAGCCAACATTTTACTACAAAACCCCGACGGAATGCTCGCCAACCAAGACATAGCAGCCACCACTGCGCAGCTCACTTGGAACAACTATTGGGGCTGGAACAACCCAAAATATAAGATACAAGAGGCAGAAATAAACAACAACATTGTTTGGAAAAACATAGATAGCACCACAAATACCAGCTACAACTACACCAAACAAAAGAAAAATGGGACTTATGGTTTGCGCATTTTGACTACCCGAAACAATGCACCTAAGTACCTGTGCGATACGTCTATATCCAATTATTTGGTGTATATTTCGCCCATAAGAGACGTTACAATACCCGATATTTTTACACCAAATGGCGACAATATAAACGAGGCATTTGTGATAAAAAACTTGGAGTTTTATCCCAAAGCCAAGCTCGCCATATACAACCGCTGGGGCGGCATTATATATAACAGCACCGATTATAAAAACGACTGGACGGGCGAAAACCACCCCGCTGGCATATATTATTACACCTTAGAAGCCGCAGATTTAGAAACCAAATCGGGTGCTGTAAAAATGGTGAAATAAAAGGTAATTTACAAATATTATTACATAAAAAACGTTGTTTTAGACAATAGACAAATAAAATACCTCAAACCATGAAATTTGTTGATGTAAAAAACGACGTAGCCTTCCGAAAAATATTTGGAAATGAGAACAGAAAAGAAGTACTAATTTCTTTTTTAAATGCCGTTTTGTTGTTGGAAAACGACAAAAAAATCGTAGCCGTAGAAATATTAACGCCCTATCAGTTGCCCGCACTGAAAGGCGGAAAAGTTACCATCGTGGACGTAAAAGCCAAAGACCAAAGCGACAAGAACTACATTGTAGAAATGCAAGTCGCCGAAGTGGAAGGGTTTGACAAACGGGTTTTGTACTACGCCTCAAAAAGTTACTCTTCCCAAATTGATAGAGGCGATTTGTACGAAAAACTAAACCCGACTTTTTTTATTGGAATTTTAGATTTTGAAATAACACAAAACAAAGATTACCTGAGCCGACATAGAATTATTGACACCGAAACAGGCGAAAATTTTATAAAAGACATAGAGTTTAATTTCATAGAACTGCCAAAATTCAACAAGAAAGAAACTGAATTAAAAACCGTGATTGACCAATGGGTTTACTTCATTAAAAATGCAGAAGATTTAGAGGTTATTCCAGAAAGCGTAAAAGACGAAGGCTTGAAAAATGCCTACGAAGATGCCGCCAAACACAATTGGACCAAACAAGAGTTGGAGGCTTACGATTATGTTTTGATGCGAGAACAAGACGATAGAGGACGAATGAGTTTTGCTTTGAGAAAAGGGTTAGAACAAGGAATAGAACAAGGAATAGAACAAGCGCAAAAAGACATTGCAAAAAAACTCATAAAACGGGGCTTTACGAATGAAGACATTGCGGAAGATACGGATTTGACAGTTGAGCAAATAGCGCAATTACGAACTGAAAACTAAAACCCTCCTACCCTTTTAGGTAGTTTTGTTGCTCCAAATACGATTGCAGTAAAATTACGGCTGCCACGCCGTCTATCAGTGCCTTGCTCCTGCGTTTTTGCTTGCTGAGGCTGCTCTGCGCTATGGCTGCCGATGCCATTTTGGAGGTGTAGCGCTCGTCGTGCATTTCTATGGGTATGTGCTGAAAAACCTTTTGGAGCTGCGCCACAAACGCCTTCACGCCCGAATACGACTGCGAAAACTCACCCGAGGTTTGCAGCGGCAACCCCACCACAAACTTAGAAACTTGCTCTTGGGCTACATAGTTTTTCAAAAACAAAATAAGCTCCGCACTCGCCACCGTTTGCAGGGGCAGCGCAATCATTTGCAGGTCGTCGGTGGCAGCCAGCCCTACCCTTTTGGTGCCGTAGTCTATGGCTACAATCTTCATGTCGTCGTTTTGTTGGGTGTGTGTTCGGTTTGGGGTAGCGTTATTCTAAACGTTGTTCCCTTGTTTATCTCCGATTTTTTTACGATTATTTTACCCTTGTGGTAGCTTTCTATAATGCGTTTTGCCAAGGTCAAACCCAGCCCCCAGCCCCGTTTTTTGGTAGAAAAACCAGGCTTAAACACATTGTATATTTGGTTGGGCGAAATGCCTTTGCCCGTATCCGTAATATCTATACAAACTTGGTTTTGGTTTTTAAGCGTAATTTCAATGGTTATTTGACCGATGCCCGCCATGGCATCTATGGCATTTTTAACCAAATTTTCTATCACCCAGTCAAACAATGCAGGATTTATTTGCACAAAACAGGGTTTATTTGGATATTTTTCTACAAATTTTACGCTCCGCTGCGACACACGGCTGCGCAAATACCCAAGCGAACTATGCACGGCTTCGGCTGCATCGGTGGCTTGCAAGTCGGGGATTGACCCAATTTTGGAGAACCGCTCGGCGATGGTATTCAGTCGGTTGATGTCATAATCTATTTCCGCAACGGCTTCCTGCACCTCGGGCGGGCTGTCGTACAGCTTTATAACCTCCTGCCACGCCATGAGCGAAGAAATCGGCGTACCCAACTGATGTGCGGTTTCTTTTGCCATGCCCACCCACAAATAATCTTGCTCGTAGCGGCGAGAAGTGCTAAACGCAAAGTAAGCCGTACCCACAAAAAGCCCGATAACCAGCAACTGAAACAGCGGATAGTAGCGCAACTGATACAGTAAATTACTGTCTTTGAAAAAAATATAGTTTTTAAACCCCATTTTGGTTGCGCCCGAGCCCACTGAATACTCGTTTACAATCGGCTGGTGTTGCTCTTTCATGGTGGCGAGCTGCTGTTTCAAGTAATTTGCGCCCCGAGCCGTGTCTATCAGCAAAGTACTTATAATGTTGTAGCGCTCGTCGGTGAGTATTACGGGTATATTTTGGTTGTTTTGTACAATTTCAAAATAAAAATTCAGCTCCGTCGGCGATGCGTTGGGGTCCAGTGTAAGCTCCAAAAGTTTCTTTTGCGCATCAGCCCAAAGTTTAATCTTGGCACGCTCCTCGGTGGCTATTTGCGTTACAATATTGTTCGTATAATAAATCGAAACGCTCCCAATACACAAGGCAACGAGCAGCAAAGCTATCTTCCACTGGCTTTTTTGGTAATAAATTGATTTCACTTTGCAGGTATTGGTTGGTGGCACTGTTTTAGAACCGCCGCAAAGTTACAAACTTTTTAAGCAAAAAAAGTATTGCTCTTCGTTTCTTCGGTCATAATATTCATTATCAACTCATTTATTTCGTAAGAACAATTAATAAAAATAATGTGCGAACTATTACCCACGCCATTGCTAAAAATAAGTTGGCTTGCCATAGCATCTTGTAAAATAAACAAATTTTCCTCCATCAGCCGTGCGTAGGGCAAATACTTGTTTTTTATGGTCGTAAATATATTTTGCGCAGAGGCATCAAAATGCAGCAACGCACTTTTTATGTTGCGCCCCTTAAAAGTACAAAGCAACTCCACGCAACTGCTGCCAATGGCTATCTTTCTGCGCTCCGAAATTTTCAGGTCGTCGCCCTCCAGTTCCGACGACTCTATACCCAAAAAAGCGTCGGTATAAAGTATTTTTGAGCCAAACATATCTTGCAAACCCGCAAAGGTTTTCGAGACCGAGGTCTCGCTGTTCACGTAAAAAATTCCGTTTCTGGTATTGAGTTCTCGGGCAAAGTTCAAATACGACAACTGTTCGTATTTAGAAAACTGGTTATTGGTATTGTTCATTGAGCTGTTCGTTGTGTTAGTTATGCAAATATATTGCAGAACCCACACAGATTTTAGCCGCTCTCCACAAATGATGTCAATGTAAGGAAAATACCAATTTAAGCAACCAAAAAAATCACATTAAACACAAAAAAATAAGAAATACACTCATATACAACCACTTACAAATAAATTAAAAACACATCTATCTTTTTTGTTTGATAGTTTGTTTTTATAACTCGCAATAAATTATGGCTATAATTTAATTAATACTCTAAAAATCAATAATTAATACTTGCGTTCTGCGGTTTTGGCTGCGAGTTTGCAGCAAATCGTTGTCCGCTATCGGTTGTTTGCTGCCATAACCCTTGTACGAAATTTGGCTCGCTGGCACGCCCCTCGCAAGCAAAAAATCGTACACCGCCTTCGCCCGCTGCTGCGACAGTTTGAGGTTGTGCGCCTCGTTGCCCACGTTGTCGGTATGTCCCTGAATTTCTATTTTTAAGCTGGGCTGCATTTGTAAGTAAATATACAGCTCTTGCAGCTCAGGCACGGATTGTGCGGCTATTTCAAACGAATTTGTTTCAAAAAAAGTGTTTTTCAGCACCGAGCTTTGCCCGATTTTAAGCGGATTTAAACCAATGAGCAACTGACTACTCGTATTTTTTTGAATGTTTTCTGAATAAAAAGCGTATCCTTTTTTGGTAATGTTTAACAAGTAATTTTGGGTGCTATCTGGCTCCAAACAAACTAAAAAGCTGCCCGTTTTTAGGTCCGACTGCTGCCTATAAATTATTTTTTTAGTATTCAAATCCTCAATTTCTATTTTGGCTTGGAGCGCACGCTTGGTTTGCGCATCAAAAACCAGCCCCGTGTAGTATGTGGCGGTATCGGGGCGCACTTCCAAGGGCATTTCAAAGCTATAAATGTCTTTGCCGCCCCTGCCCTCGCTGCGCTCGGAGGCAAAATAACCTATTTTGCCGTTCAAACTCACCGAAAGGCTGCTCTCGCTTTGGGTAGTATTTATGGGGTAGCCCAAGTTTTTGGGCGCAGTCCAGGCATCATTTTCTTTTTTGCTCAAAAACAAATCAAAATCGCCCAGCCCAATATGCCCTTTGGAGGCAAAATAAAGGTCGTGGTTGTTTGGGTGTATGTACGGCGAAATTTCATCAAAAACGCTGTTCACCGCCGCCCCCAAATTGGTTGGATAGCCCCAATTGCCCGCACTGTCTTTTTGGCTCACCCAAATATCGCTGCCGCCCAGCCCGCCAGCCCTATTGCTCACAAAATAAAGCGTCTGCCCATTGGCACTGATGCTCGGCTGGGTTTCCCACGATTTGGTGTTTATAAAATCGCCCAAATTCTGCGGCTTGCTCCACCCATCGCCTATTCGGTTGGCTACATAAATGTCGCAGCTACCCAAGCCGTCGGGGCGGTAGCAGCCCGTAAAGTACAGTTGCTTGCCATCGGGCGAAAGGCAGTGCGCCCCCTCATTGCCCGAGGTGTTTATCGGAAAAGGCAGAGCCGTAGCCAGCTCCCACCCCGACCCTTCGGGTCGGGGTTCGCTCATAAAAAAGTCCTCTTGCTCCGCCCGCCGAGTATAAATCAGCAACGCACCATCGGCACTTATGCTCGGCAAATACTCGTTGTATTCGGTGTTGATGCTGTCGCCGAGGTTTTTTGGCAAAAAAGCCACGGGCTTACGCATGGCTTCGGGCGCAAACACACACTGGTTTGCACGCATTTTGGCATCGTTTTTTTTAAAAATAGCAATGTTTTTTTGCGCCGCCACCTGCTCAAAATAACGCCTTGCCACCTCAAACTGCTGCCTGTTCTGATAAATCAAACCCAAATTATAATAGGGCAAACCGCCGTAATTTTTGTCTTTTTGCAAAATGGTTTCGTACTGCAAAATAGCGCTAGCGGTATCGTTTTGCAGCATATACAGCTCGGCGAGTGCCGCACGAGCCTCATTGTAGCCGCCATTGCTTTTTATCAGTTTTTGTAGCAATACACTGGCTTCGTCGTATTTTTTTTGCTCAATAAAAATGCGTGCGGTTACAAATTTTTGCTTTTCCTTTTCACTTGGTGGCTGCTGCCCAAATACTTGAACAAAAGGCACTAACAATAAAATCAAACAAAAAAATAGCTTCATTTCTAAAAGTTTAATACCTTAACCAAACGCAAAAACAGCCCTAAAATTGCACCGAGCTTAGTTTTTTACAAACTTGCTGCTGTATCCATTTAGGTGTATAATATAAATGCCTTTTTTCAACTGCGAAACATCTATCCGCTCCGTGGTTTGGTTGCTCACTTGGTACGAAGCCACGGTTTGGTTGAGCATATTTCGTATGTCTATTTTTGTACCAACGGGCTGCACCGCACCAAAATTAAGTGCTAAAATGCCGTCGGTTGGGTTGGGCGCAATGCTTATTTGCTGGTTTTTAGGCTCGTAAACTGCTACATTGCCCGAAAACAAGTTGTTTTTATTTATCAACGCATTGTTTAAATAAAACCAAGTAACGGCATCGGCTTCGTTGCCGTTCCAGCTCTGAAACACGGCTGGTATTTTAAAAACCGCATTGCCCAGCGCATCGTTGGCTTCAAACACATAATCACCCACGACCGCAAAGTGGCAAAGGGCATCGGCATCGCTGCCCTGCGTGAGGCGAATGAGCGTATCGCCGCCCTGCGCTTGGTTGTAACGGTGGTCGTAATGGCGCATGGCACGCATAAAAATATTGGGTGCGCTGTTGCTTTGGTTGCCCAAAAGCGTAGTATCCGTATCCAACCAGCTAAAAAAAGTATGGCTACCCGAGGCTGTTTTAGAAATTTGAATGCGGCTATCGTTCCTCAAATTGCCATAAATACCCCGAAAAGCGTTGGGTTTTGCGAGCAAACGCCATTGCTGCACCGCACTGCCATCGGTATTTATGTGAAATATGCCCCAGCTACCCTGCGGCGTATTGAGCGTGTACGTAGTAGTGGCGGAAGGTCGGGCTACGGCAATGGCAATGTCCAGATTATTGGCGCTATCTACCACGGCATCGAGCTCAAAACCTGGCGAATACACTTGGTTTACAGTACCAAAAGCGGCGTTGCCAATGTTGGAAACGTCTATGACTTGGGGCGCATTGCTGTTCCAACTAAGACCCGCATCGGTGGTTTTTAGCACCACGAGTTGGTAATATTGCGTACTGGCACTGGTGTTGGTAATGGCTGCTATGTAGCCGATGTTCGGGTTTTTTTGCGAAAAAGCGATTTTTTTGTCCGCCGCTGGGGTTTGCTGCGCCACTGGTATTTTTATATAACCAGGCTGGGTGCTGGTTGTGGGTATGTTTGTACTCCAAGTAAAATTATTGGCTTGGGCGTTCCACACGCCTTTAAAAATGGAATAATTGCCCAAATACGTAGCCGAGTTGGCATAGTCGGTTTCGTCTTGTAAAATGTAAGCGGCATTTGGGGTAATGGCGATGCCGTCGGTGATGGCAAATTTTTGTGCAGTTGTAGCCGTGAGCAGCGTGGTGTCTATTTGTGTAAAATCAATTTTTACATTTCCCAGCGCAATACCGCCCCAAATATCGTTTGCGCCCGCCAAAACCGAGCCTGTAAACACGCATTGGGTGTTGTTTGGGTTGAGGTTTGAGGGCGGATTATAAATGCCGCAAGCCCGTGGGTAATGCGCCTTGCGCCCACCTACGCCTGCCCACACATTTCTGTTTACTACCCAATTGTTGCCGCCGTCTTTCGAGGCATCTATCTGCATCGAGCCGTTGGGTTGGGTTATGTCGGCTCGGTGAATGTACGCCACGCTACCCGTGGCAGGGTTTACCGCCAAACCTTGGCTGTTGCCATAAGCAGCACCAAAGGCATTTACCGACGAGCCTATTTGCACAATGTTCAGGCTTGTGGTGGTTTCGGGGGCAATGTGTATTTTTTTCAAAAAACCAACAGGCAGCGCAGGCGTTTCCGTGGGTTGGGTGCGTGTGGTTATGCGGCTTTGGGTTTGCGCCAGAAGGCTGATGGGCGCTAAAACCATTAAAAGTATCGTTTTTTTCATTGTGGAGCTGTTGGGTATTATCATTAACGCAAAATAGTTTTTTTAGGTTTGGTTTTGGGTGTAATAAGTATATTTGTTTAAAAATGCCACAGACATTAAACGTTTGTAGCAATACCAATTTGAAAAATGCCATAGACATTAAACGTTTGTAGCAATACAAACCGACAAAAATATGCGACTCCGTAGGAGTCGGACAAACCAATCCCAACATTTTTACAAACATAAATCCCTACGGGATTTTGAAAAACAATTATAAATTTGAAAAAATGCCGTAGGTATCCGATAGCAAAAAACACAAATACCCAACAAACAAAAAACCGCTGGGCTGCCTTTTCAGGCAGCCCAGCGGCGTGTGAAATACAAACTTATGCAAAAATTATTTTACAATCAGTTTGTTTACAATGTTGTTGCCGTTTACGGTAACGGTATAAAAGTACACACCAGCAGCATAACCCGAAGTATTCAAGGTTATTTGTTGGTTGCCAGCATCCATGCGGCTGCTGTTTGTGTATAATACCTGACCTATTACGTTGCTAAGTGTTACGCCTACGGTGCTTGCTGCATCTAAGTTTATGCCCACTATGCTGTTGTTTGTAGCAGGGTTAGGGTATGCAGGTGTAAGCGAAAAGCCTTTGCTTAGTTCTTTTGTGGCTACGCCCCTTGCGGTATTAATGGCTGCAAGTGGAATCTCTAAACCATTTACATAAAAGTGGTTAAAATGTTTTATAGCAGACCCAGCCGCAGTAGGGACACCTACGGTTGCAGGTATCGTTAGTTTTGTGCCATCGTTTACTACTGTGTGCGATGCAGCATACCAAAAGTTGTCGCTGTCGAAGTTAGAGCCAGCCGTTAGGTTTATGGCAGTATCTACTACTTTATTGGCTGATACGTCCATAGCCCAAGCAAAAATATTCGGGTACAAGTTTAGGCTATCCAAGCTGGCATCGGTATCTATCCAAGAGCATACTACATACTGACCATCGGTGGTGCGAGATGCTTGTATGCGGTGTTCGTAACCAAAACCTGTTATAGGTGAACTTGCATCAGGTACGATTTCTGTTTGTAGCTCGGCGATGTGCTTTGCTTGCCATGGTTTGCCTGTGGTAGAGCTGGTATAGGTATCAAACAATTGTTGTTTTACATTCCAAGTGAAGTTCAAAGAGTCCACGTTGTTTGTAGCACCACCAATCACTGGGGCAAAAATGTGTAGTTCATTTTGCTTATCTACCACCATATCATAATTTTGACCAGCGGTATAGCGTGCAGCCAAGAAGAACGGACGAGTTCCGCCAGCACCGCCTATGGTTTTAGGGAAAATTTGGAAGTTGCCTGGTAGCGCAAGCGTGGTATCGCTTAGGTTGAAGGTGTAACCCAAGATAGATGTAAAGTCAAAATCAGGCAATTTAGCCCAAGTGGCACCTGCGTTGGTGGTTTTCCAAACGTGTATGGCATTTGGTTTTTTCACGGCGGCAGAGGTTGTATCTATGCCCGCAACGAGGGTATAACCCACCTGACCGTTTTCGCTCCAAGCCATTCCGCCACTTTCGTAGTGTAGTATGTTGCCCGAGCTTACCACCTTAAAATCAGAAGAAAACGTATTGGTTACTTCGTCTCTTGTATAAGTAGCTATCATTACGCCATTCATATCGGCGTATAAGCTAGAACCAGCCGAATCGGAGGCATTGTCTGCAACACGGTACCTACCTGCATTGTCCAAACTACCGTAGTTTATGGTAGCGAAACTACCTTCGGTTACCACTGTATTTGGTGTGCCGCCAGGCGTGCCGGGTATGGCACCAGGAGCATACTTATAGGTATAAAGCTCTACTGCATTGCTGCCCGCAGCATCTAATTTTTTCGCACCAAAATAGTGAGATACCCAACCATAATCGCCAGGAGCAAGGTCAGTAGCGGGACCAGCTACAACCGCAAAGGCATTGGCTAAGGTAGTGTTGCCAGCGGGGTTAATGATAGCCCCTGATGGGTAACGACCTAAACTCGGACCAGCACCGCTTAGGGTTATCGCCAAGCGAGAAGTATCCCAAGTAGTACCACCGTCGGTAGATACATTGAAACGTATTTTGCCTGAACCGCCTGAGCCAGACCTACACGTAAAAGTAGTAGCACCGAGTGCTGCATTATAAGCCACAGGTGAGGTAGTCGGTACAAGCAAACCATATACATTGGTAGAAGTAGCAATAAAGGTACGCCCTACCGCAAACACCGAAGCTGATGGATTGGGTTCGTTTGGTGCTGTGTAACGGTAAGGAATTGTAACCTGCGCCTCGGCATCTACAATTTGTTTTGGTGCGCTGCGGAGCGGGTGGTGGTTGGTTACACCAACGGTTGCCCTTTGTGCCTGTGCAAAAACCGAAAGCGATATGCAAACGGCGATTACAGAAAGTAAAACTTTTTTCATCATGTTTTGGATTAAAAATTAAATTTGGGGTTTGTTGTATTTTGAAAGGCAAATATAATCTAAAATAATTATAAATTACCCACTTTATTCTTTTTTCGGCACTATTTTCTGTTAAAACTTAGTTTGTTGGTTAAAATTTGGTTTTATTGCGGTTTTAATTTGGTTTTACTACACCTTACTAAACGTATAAACTACCCAAATAGATGGGTTTTGTGCATAACCGCCATAAAATTAACCCATATTTAGCCCGCCGCACACATTTATGGTTTGCCCATTTATATACGTAGCTGCATCTGATGCCAAAAACACGGCGAGGTTGGCTACATCTTCCACGGTGCCTGCTCTTTGCAGCGGAATTACCTTGTTCCACTCTTCGGTTACTTTTTCATTGAGCGATTCGGTCATTTCGGTTTGTATAAAGCCTGGCGCAATGGCATTGCAGCGTATGTTGCGTGAGCCAAGCTCTTTGGCTATGGACATCGTAAAGCCCAATATGCCCGCTTTGCTGGCGGCGTAGTTTGCTTGCCCTGCGTTGCCTTGCCTGCCCACTATGGAGCTAAGGTTTATGATGCTGCCCGCCCTGTTTTTCATGAGGTGGCGGCTGGCGTGCTTCGTAATGTTAAACACAGATTTAAGGTTGGTATCCACCACATTACTCCACGCCTCTTTGCTCATGCGCAGCAGCAAACCATCTTTGGTTATGCCAGCATTGTTCACCACAATGTTCAGGTTGCCAAAGTCGGCTATCACGTCGTTAATCAGTTGTTCGGCTTGGTCGTAATCGGCTGCATCGCTTTTGTATCCTTTTGCTTGTACGCCATAGCTTTGTAGTTCTGCCTCCAAGGCTATGGCTTTTTCTTGCGAGCTAAGGTAAGTAAAGGCTACGTTTGCGCCCTCTTGTGCAAATTTTAGGGCAATGCCCCTGCCTATTCCTCGAGAAGCGCCCGTAACAAGCGCAATTTTGTTTTGTAACTGCATTTATATAAACGAATGTTTGGGTTAAGGTTCGGTTGGATTTTCAGGTTGGCGGGGCTTATTTTTTGTTCAGCACCTCAGCCATTGTTTTGCCTATTTGTGCGGGCGAATGCACTACGGTAATGCCGCATTCTGCCATAATTTGCATTTTGGCTTCGGCGGTATCGTCTTTTCCGCCCACTATTGCGCCTGCGTGTCCCATGGTGCGCCCTTTGGGTGCGGTTTGCCCTGCTATAAATCCTACTACGGGCTTCGTACCGTTTTCTTTTATCCAGTGTGCTGCGTCGGCTTCCATGTTGCCGCCTATTTCACCTATCATTATAATGCCTTCGGTTTCGGGGTCGTTCATCAGTAGTTTCACGGCTTCGAGGGTGGTTGTGCCTATAATTGGGTCGCCGCCTATGCCTATGGCTGTGGTGATGCCCAAGCCTTGTTTTACCACTTGGTCGGCGGCTTCGTAGGTAAGCGTACCCGATTTAGAAACGATGCCTATCGTTCCTTTTTTGAACACAAAACCTGGCATAATGCCCACTTTGGCTTCGCCTGGCGTAATCACGCCTGGGCAGTTCGGACCTATGAGCCTACAATTTTTGTCGGCTATGTATTCTTTTACTTGCACCATATCTCTTATGGGTATGCCTTCGGTGATGCACACGATTACTTTTATGCCTGCGTCGGCGGCTTCCATAATGGCATCGGCGGCAAAGGCTGGTGGCACAAAAATAATGGAGGTATCGGCTTGGGCTTGGGCTACTGCATCGTACACGGTGTTGAATACGGGTCGGTCTAAGTGCGTTTGTCCGCCCTTGCCAGGCGTTACGCCGCCCACCAAGGTTGTGCCGTATTCTATCATTTGTTGGGCGTGAAAGCTGCCTTCGTTTCCTGTAAATCCCTGAACAATGACTCTGGAATTTTTATTTACTAATACACTCATTATGTTGTTTTAAGTTGATTGATTAA
Source organism: Bacteroidota bacterium (assembly GCA_043765195.1). Classification (GTDB taxonomy): domain Bacteria; phylum Bacteroidota; class Bacteroidia; order UBA7662; family JAYUJN01; genus JAYUJN01. The sequence goes on from JAYUJN010000012.1 coordinate 32,026, forward strand.
AATGGGTTGATTTAAGCTGCAAAATTACTAAAAAAACTGGGCTTTGCTAAATTAATTGGTTCGCTTGGCGTGCGCCGCCGCAATGGCTGCCTCCAGCACCGCCAAACCCTCGTGTAGTTGGTCGGTCGTAATTACGAGCGGCGGCAGCAGGCGTATGCAGTTCGAGTACAGCCCCGCCCTAATGAGTATCACGCCCTTGGATACGGCATCTTTTATGATTTCCAGCGCAATTTCGGGGTCGGGCTGCTTGGTATTTTGGTCTTTTACAAACTCAATGAGCCGCATAGCGCCTATGCCACGCACGTCGCCTATGAATTTATACTTGTGTTTCCAGTTGTCTAATGTTTTTTGTGTAATGTCGCCTATGTGGTTGCTGTGCGCCTCAAAACTGGCATCTTTTATCATTTTTATGGCTTCAATGGCGGCTACGCAGGTTATTGGGTTTCCGCCATAAGTGCCGCCTATTGCGCCGAGGTGCGGTTTGTCCATAATTTCTGCTTTGCCCACCAAGGCTGCTATGGGCATACCTGCGCCCATGCTTTTGGCGAGGGTAATGAGGTCGGGCTCTATGTCGTAGTGGTTTAGGGCAAAGAGCTTGCCAGTGCGCCCAAAGCCGCTTTGGATTTCGTCGGCAATGAACACAATGCCGTTTTGGGTGCAAATTTCCCTTATTTTTTGCAAAAACACCTTGGGCATCGGTATAAATCCGCCTTCGCCCTGAATGGGTTCTATGAGTATGGCGGCTACTGCGCTGGCATCTACTTGTGCTATAAAGGCGTTTTCGAGCTGGGCAATGCAAAAGTCGAGGTAGTTTTGCTCCGTCATGCCCGTGGGAATGCGGTACATATTGGGTGCGGGCAGGCGATATACGTCGGCGGCGAACGAGCCGTAGCCTTTTTTGAACAGGGCGTACTTGCTCGTGAGGCTCATGGTGAGCATAGTGCGCCCGTGGTATGCGCCCTCAAACACAATAACGGCACTTCTGCCCGTGTAATATTTGGCTATGTTTACGGCGTTTTCTACGGCTTCTGCGCCGCTGTTCATAAGCAGCGTTTTTTTCGGAAAGTCGCCAGGCGTTACTTCATTTAGAAGCTCGGCTAACTCCACGTAGGGTTCTATGGTGGTTACCAAGGCGCAGGTGTGTATGTATTTTTCGGCTTGATTTTTTATGGCTTCCACCACTTTTTCGGGCGAATGCCCAGCGTTTATCATGCCTATGCCGCCCGCAAAATCGAGCAGTACATTGTCGTCTATGTCGGTTACTACCGCACCTTTGGCGCTTTTTACCACCACATCGGTGCTTTTGGCTAAACCTGCTGGCAATGCGGCGGCTCGGCGAGCCAGTACTTTTTGGGCGTTTTCGCCTGGTATGGCAGTTTTTAGGTGTATTGTATGGGTCATACGGTTTCTAACTTTTTTTAGTGGTTTTGGGCAATGAAACTACTTCTGTAAAGGGCGTTGGGCTTTTTACGCTGGCTCTTTTGGTTACTTTTTTTGTGGGCGTTTGTGCCTCGAGGGTGGGCATTTCGGTGGGTTCGGCGAGGTAGTATTTTTCGTCTATCACCAAATTATCGTGCCACAAGCGGCGTATTACCTCATTCCAAACGGTGGTGTTGCCATCTTTGTGTGTAAAACGAAAGGTAAACTCCGAAAACGAAACCGAGCCGCTTGCAGAAGAATTGTGCAGCACCGTACTTTGTGCGCTGGCTACCTGATTTAAAAACACTTGCAACCTACTTTTTTTTTCGGTCTTAGACACCGTTTTGTCCGTTAGGCTGTAATGCGTGGTTACATCAGGGTGAAAAAACGCATCGAAAGCGCCCATAATGTCTCCTTTTACGATTAGGCTGTCTAATTCTTGTACAAGTGTGCTAATGTTCATTTTTGCGGTTTTATCTGCAAATATACCATTTTTGTTTGGAAACCAAAAGATATTTTTTGCACAAAAACAAGCGGAAACCACCAAAAAACCGAGCCTTCGCAGGCGCAAAGTCAAATTTTGTGCAGTAATTAGTTTGCTTTTTATTTAGCGTCTATAAAATCCTGCTCAATAAATATAAATGTATAGTAACCAGTTAAAGTATGCTTGTCTTCTCTTGTGATGGTTTTTACCCAATTGTTTTCGTTGGCAATTGACCTTTGATTTGATTGCAAAATACAGTTGTTACAGTTGCTCGAATCTGTAAATCTGTTGTGTTTACTTGACTTTAAACCGTCAAAAACGACCACAACTGAGTCGAATGGCTGCAGCAGCCTGCCCAGTGCGCTCCCTAAACTTTTTCCTCTAACCATACTTAAATTAATTGGTGTAATTTCGCTGTTGGGGTTAAGAAAATAAGACATTGAATTGTCTATAACACCGTTTAAGTAAGGATTTATTTGAATGGTGTGCGCCGTTTCATTTTTAATTACAGAGCTTGTCGTACTTGAATAATCCTTTATACAAGACGAAAAAATTAATGCAAAAGTTGATAGAAAAACAATGGGTTTCATCTTTAATAAAAACGTATAAATAACTCAATTAAAGGCGGTTTTATCTGCAAATATACCATTTTTGTTTGGAAACCAAAAGATATTTTTTGAATAAAAGAACAACCCACGCATAAATAAAACCAAAAAAATGTGCGGTAATTTTACCCAAAAAGTAGCACAATTAATTAAAAAAGTGTAGTTTTGTGTTCTGTTTCATCATTTTTCAAAACCACACCCCTATTACATGAAGCCTACCCTTTTACTGTTGTTTGTTTTGGCTGGCTTGTGCCAAAAAAGTGCGGCTATCAATGCGCCACGCTACATAGGCGCAAAAAGTTGGGGCATGGCGGGCGCATCGGTGGGCAACATCGACGCTTTTTCGGGCTTTAACAACCAAGCAGCTATGGCTTTTTTGCCCAAACCAACCATCGGTTTTTATGCCGACAACCGTTTTGGCATAGCCGACCTGGGTGCGCAAGCCATTGCGGTGGCGGTACCCACAAAATCGGCGGCACTCGCCCTAAACTACCAGCACTACGGCACTACGGGCTACAACGACCAAAAAATCGGGTTTGCAGTATCCAAGCGTTTTGGTCCGAAAATAGCCTTTGGCGTGCAGCTAAACTACTTTTCAAACAGGCTCATTGCCCAAAAAACCAATAGCATTTCTTTTGAGCTGGCTATGCTCGCCAAACTCACCGAAAAAACCAACTTGGGCGTGCAGCTTTTTAACCCAATACAAACCCTAAATGCCGACCCAACCAATAATTTTACACGCCCCACAAGCATAAGAGCGGGCATTACGCACCAGTTAAGCCCCAAACTAATACTGGCTGCCGAAGTAGAAAAAGACCTAATTTATACCCCAAACGCAAAATTTGGCATAGACTACCGCCCCACCGAAATGTTTTACATCAGGGGCGGCATCAGCACCAATCCGCAACTAAACTGCATCGGCATGGGCTTTGCATTCAAAAGTTTTGTGTTGGACATAGCCACCAGTATCCACCCTGTTTTGCGGGCAAGCTCGCACGCAAGCATCAGTTACCGTTTTTAAACAAAAGCAAAAATGAACCTATTTACCAAAAACTTTGCGCTTTTACTACTTTTTTGCTGCTTTTGCTACCACAGTTCGCTGGCGCAAACCACCGACGAAGATGCCAACGTGGAAGACCTACTACAAAGCACCAGCGAAAATACAGACGCAGAAATTGATTTTACGAGCGAGCTGGAAAACTTAGAAATTTACAAAAAAAACAAGCTCAACCTCAACAAAGTGAGCTACGAAGAGCTGATAAACCTCGTTTTTTTGAACGAAATACAGGTTCAAAGCCTGATAAAATACAGGGAAACCTTCGGCGATTTTATTTCTATATACGAGCTACAAGCCGTACCCAACCTCGAGCTGTCGGATATTTATAAGATTTTGCCGTACATAAGCATTTTTGAAAGCCCGTACAAAATACCAATTACCCTAAAAAACTTGGCTACCCAAGGCACAAGCGAACTGATAACCCGCACCCGTTTTGTGGTTCAAACCCAAAAGGGCTACAAACCCGACCAAGAAAATGGGTATTTTGGCAATAAATATGCGGCGTTTTGTAGGTATCGGTTTAAGTTTGACAACCGAATAAGCGCAGGGTTTACCGCCGAAAAAGATGCAGGCGAGGCGTTTTTGGGCAGTACGCCCCGCCAAGGTTTTGATTTTTATTCGGCGCACATAGAGGCAAACAACCTGAACAAAGTTGTAAAAAAGGTAGTTGTGGGCGATTTTCAGGCGCAATTTGGTCAGGGGCTGAATATGTGGTCGGGGCTGGCGTTTGGCAAAAGCCCCATGGTAATGAACGTAAAACGCCAGGCGCAGGGCGTGCGCTCGTACCGCTCCGCCAACGAATCGGCGTTTTTTCGGGGCGTGGCTGCCACCATCAAACTGGGGAATTTGGAAATATCGCCCTTTTACTCGGCGCACAAAATGGATAGCAGGATAGATACCACCACGGGCGAAGACAATTTTGAGGGGTCTATCTCGTCGTTTTTGGTGGGCGGATTTCACCGTACACCCAGCGAACTGGCTACCAAAAACCAAGTGAGCCAGCAGATACTGGGCAACAACCTAAAATACACCCGAAAACTCAGTAGCATAGGCATTACGAGTACCTACACCGTGTTTGAGTTTCCGTTTGTAGCCAGCGACAAACCGTACAGAATATACGATTTTGTGGGCAAAAACCTGCTAAACCTAAGCATAGATTACAAGCATAGTTTTAGAAATGTGTCGTTTTTTGGCGAAGTAGCCAAAAGCCAGCCAGGCGGGTGGGCGGCACTAAATGGTGCTTTAATTGTGCTGGACAACAGGTTTAGCATCAGCTTGGTACACCGCTACTTTGGTGCGGACTACCAGACCTTTTGGGGCAATGCCTTTGGCGAAAGCACCAAGCCCAAGAACGAAAAGGGTTTGTTTGTAGGCGCAAACTACAACCTTACGCCCAAGCTCACGCTGTCGGCTTTCTCCGATAATTTTAGCTACAACTGGCTGCGCTACCAAACCGATGCGCCGAGCCTTGGCAGCGATTATTTTGCGGAGCTGCGCTACAAATACTCACGCAAGGCACAATATTATGTGCGCTACCGCAACCGCAATGTGCCAGAAAACCTAAGCAGCACCAACGGCATTTTGCCCAAAACAAGCTCGAACAGCAAACACCAGTTTAGGCTAAATGCAAGCTATAAAATAGAAAACCTGAGCCTGCAAAGCCGAGCCGAATGTACATTTGTAACCGACCAAAACAACGCAAAAAGCCGTGGTTTTATGGTTTTTCAGGATATAAATTATAAGGCACTAAGTATGCCCGTAACGTTTAGTTTGCGCTATGCCCTATTCGACTGCCCGAGCTACGACAGCCGCATATACGCCTACGAAAACGAGATTTTGTACTCGTACAGCATTCCTGCCTATTATGGCACGGGTTCGAGGCTCTATGCCATGACCAGAATTACGGCGGGCAAGCACCTGGATTTTTGGGTGCGCTATGCCCAAACTTGGTACACCGACCGCACCAGCATAGGCAGCGGTTTGGAGCAAATACAAGGCAACCTAAAATCGGAAGTGAAACTACAAATGCGGGTTAAGTTTTAAAAAATGGCTTTGCGCATTTTTCAAGTCCTACTTATTTTACAAAAGTAAACGCCATTTTTTATACTACACCAAAGGTTTTTTCGTTAAAAATTTATGAAAGTAAAGCTGTTGTTTTTTGTTCTTTTTGTGGTGAGTTTTGCGGCAAAAGCCCAAAACCAGTTCGAGAGCATAGACGAACACGTATATAATACGCCCGAAAACATAGGCACGAATTTGGTAGCCATAACCAAGTATGTGTGCCAGCCAGCCCAAAACGATTTGGGGCGTGTGCGAGCCATTTTTACGTGGATAAGCAATAACATAGACTACGATGTAGCCCAACTGCGCAACCCCGCCAAGCTCACCCGCCAAACCGTAGCCCAAACTCTCGGGAGCAAACGAGCCATTTGCCAAGGGTACGCCGAGCTTTTTGTAGCGATGTGCGCCGTGGTAGGCATAAAAAGTGAGGTGGTGGCGGGCTACTCCGTGCCGCTGGGCGTGGCACTAAAAAAGGCGTATTTCAACAGCAACCACGCCTGGAATGTGGTAAAAATAGACGGCGAATGGCAACCCTTGGACGTAACGTGGGCGAGCGGCTACATAGACAATTCGGGCAAGGAGTTTGAGGGATTGTTCAACGACAAACATTTTTTAACGCCTCCAAGCCAGTTTATAAACACGCACATACCCGAAGACCCGCAATGGCAACTACTAAACCAAACGGTGAGCATTCATTTTATAAACCCAAAAACGACGAACAAACAACTGATTTACAATAAAAATTTCTTTAATTACGGCGACAGCATCGCCTTTTGGCAGGCGCTACCCAGCTACGAGCAAGCCCTAAAATCGGCGATAAATGCACACAACTTCAACCCAGGAAACAACGAAAAATTAGCCATCGCCTACTACAATTACAGCATTCACCTGATAAAAGTACAAGTAAATACAAATGCGTATTATGCAGCCAGAACTTTGTTGGAAAGAGCCATTGAATTGAGCGAAAAAGACAATTTTGAGCAGGCAAAAGGCGTAATCGACGATTGCGATGTGGCGATAGATTATATAAACGAAAAATTAAACAAATGGCAATAATAAACTTTGAAATAGTGAACAATGTGGCGTACATTGCGCTAAATCGCCCCGAGGTGTACAACAGTTTTAACACCGAAATGGCGCTGCTGCTGCAAGAACTGCTGGGCAAATGCACGCAAGACGACGACGTGCGGGCGGTGTACCTCACGGGCGTGGGCAAGGCGTTTAGCGCAGGGCAAGACATTGGCGAGCTTACGGGCAGCGATGCCCCGAGTATGCAAACCATACTGCAAAAGCACTACAACCCTATCGTGTGGGCGATACGCCAAATGCCAAAACCCGTGGTAGCCGCCGTAAATGGCGTGGCGGCGGGTGCGGGCGCAAACATTGCCTTGGCGTGCGATGTGGTGGTGGCGGCGGAGCGTGCCAGTTTTATACAGGCATTTAGCAAAATAGGGCTGATACCCGATAGCGGCGGCACTTTTGTGCTGCCCCGCCTCGTGGGCTGGGGCAGGGCGAGCGCACTGATGATGCTCGGCGACAAAGTTACGGCGCAAGAAGCGGCGCAGTTTGGCATGATTTACAAGGTTTTGGGCGATGATGCCTTTGAAACAGAAAGCAAAAAAATAGCCGAAACACTGGCTAAAATGCCCACACACGGCTTGGCACTTACCAAACAAGCACTGAACCAAAGCAGCTCCAACGACCTGAACCAACAACTTGCCTTAGAGGATACGCTGCAACAACAGGCGGCAAAAAGCCGGGACTATGCCGAAGGAATTGACGCTTTTTTGGGCAAACGCCCGCCAAAATTTATAGGTAAATAGCCCGATATGCTGCACAAAGCCTTTGAAAACCACACCCGAATACACATTTTGGCTGCGCTTATAAGCTCGGGCGAATGGGTGGATTTTGGTACACTGAAAAATAAATTGGGCGTGAGCGATGGCAATTTGGCTGCGCACATTGTTTTTTTGGAAAAAGAGGCTTTTATAACCATAAAAAAACAAACCATAGACAAACGCCCCAACACCAGCTACCAAATTACGCCGCTGGGCAGGCGCTCGGCAAAGGAGTTTTTGAGGAGTTTGGACCTACTGTTTGATAGATAAATATTTGGCGCATTTAAAATTAAACTTTTATCTTTGCCCAAACAAACTTATACGCATTTACCCAACCTTTTAGCCCCAACCAACCGATGAAAACCCTGAAACTTGCGATTATTTTCGCCTTATTTGCCATCAATGCCAAGGCACAAGCAAACAAATATTGGATTTTTTTTAAAGACAAACCCCACGCTGCGCTCTATACCAATCCAGCGCAGGTAAACTCGGTAGCGTGCCTGCAAAACAGGTTTTTGCTGCACCTAAATCCGCTGGCGGAGTCGGACATTCCAGTATTTTTGCCTTACCAAAAAAAATTGGAGGCAATGGGCGTGGTGAGCCAAAACACCAGCAAATGGCTGAATGCCCAAAGTGCTTTTTTGAGCAATGAGCAACTGGAAATGGTAAAAAACCTGCCATTTGTAGCCCAAATAACCCCAATTCGGGTGTTGATGGTGGCATCTTTGGGCAAAGATGCGCAAATAAACTACGACATTGCCCTAAAATACATGAACGCAGATGCCATGCGCAAGGCGAACCTGACTGGTGCGGGCGTAAAAGTGGGCGTGTTAGATGTGGGTTTTCAGGGCGCAAATTTGGCTTTGGCGACCGAAAAAATGCTGGCGAAACAACTCGTAAACACACGTGATTTTGTGGCTGAAAATGAGGCAAAAACCAAGTTTGAGAACGAGAATTTTACGAGCGACGACCCAATGAAAATACTAGAAACGGAGGCAGTTGTGGTAGAATACAAAAATGTAGAAGAAGCAGCCGTAACCGTGGAAGAGATACGTGATGCAAACGAAAAAACGCAGGCGATACCGATGGAGGAAGCTCTTGACAGCACAAATTATGAGCTAATTTCTGTTACGTTGGATGAAATAATAGACAACAATGCCCCTAAAAAAGACTACGAGATAGTGCGCAGCCCTTTTTTCTTAGATGAAAACGACATGGGAAATGACCACGGAAGCACGGTACTGAAATTTATTGGCGGTGTAGTAGCCGACAACGAAAGAGTGAATTATAAGGGTTTTGCGACCGATGCGCAGTTTTATTTGGGTAGAACCGACCACCCAAACAAGGAAAACCGCATGGACGAGGACAACTGGGTGGCTGGGCTGGAATGGCTCGAGCAGCAGGGCGTGCGGCTGGTAAACAGTAGCTTGGGCTACACCAAGTTTGACGATGAAGCCCAAAACTACACGCCCGCCCAAATGGACGGCAACACGGCTGTTAGCACAAAAGCCGCCAACATAGCAGCGGTGGAAAAAGGCATGATTTTGGTGGCAGCGGCGGGCAACGAAGGCGACAGCGACGACTGGAAAATAATAAGCGCACCCGCCGACAGCCGCTACGTGATGAGCGTGGGCGCAACCGATTTGAGCAACGCCAAACAAGATTATAGCTCCGAGGGCAACGAACGGTTGAGCTACCAAAAGCCAAACATCAGCACTTTTGCCATCGGCGGCACCTCGTTTGCTGCGCCGATTATTACGGGGTTTGCGGCGTGCATTTTACAGGCAAAACCAAATGCAAGCGCCACCGAAGTGTTTGAGTTTATAGAAAAAGCGGGGCATTTGTACCCCTACGGCAACGACCAAATAGGCTACGGCGTACCCAGAGCCGACAAACTGCTCAAAATAATGAACAACGATGCCGACGTAGCCATGCCAAGGCTGGTACAGGCAGCGGGCAAAAAGAACGTAAAAATATCGTTTAGCAAGCCCATACCACGCACGCAGTTTGTGATGCTTTATGCCAAAAACAGCCGAATAAATGCCTTTAAAACCATCAATACGAGCAAGGCATTGAGCAAAAAAAGCAAACTAAGTGTGAGCAGGTTTTCGCCCGAAACCACGAGTACGACCGTAAATACTGGCTTTGAAACCATAGAAATTGTATGGTAAAACCCGCTTTTGCCTTTAAGCAGTTTGAGGTAATGCACCACCAAAGCACCATGAAAGTAGGCACAGATGCGGTGCTTTTGGGGAGCTGGGTGGCTGCCACAGACCCAAAAAAGATTTTGGACATAGGCACGGGCTGCGGCGTAATAGCCCTAATGATGGCGCAAAAGTACGAAAATGCGCAGGTTTTGGGCGTTGATATAGACCAAAAATCGGTGGAGGAGGCGCAACTGAACTTTGCAAATTCGGTTTGGAGCAAGAATATGGAGGCAAGAAATGTGCGCTTGCAAGAACTCGCAACAGAGCAAAACAAAAAATACGACCTGATAGTAAGCAATCCGCCGTATTTTAGGTACGAAAACCACACCGACAATGCCCAGCGGCTGCACGCAAGGCAGCAAACTTCGTTGGGCTTCGAGGAATTGATGGCGTGCAGTGCCGCACTGCTGACGCAAGACGGCGTTTTGGGTATTGTAATGCCATTTGGCGCAAAGGAAACGGTGGTAAAAATGGCAAAAAAAAACCTTTTGTACCCCAAAAACGTATGTGATATTTACCCAAATGCCCACAAAAATGCCAACTTGTGCATGGTGGCGTTTGGCTTTTTTGAAACAAATTTTGAGCCAGCCCGTTTATATATACGAGGCTCGGACGGTGGCTACACAGCCGAGTATAAGCAACTGACAAGGGCATTTTATAAGATTTTTTAGTTTAGGAAGGACACTTTTTTGCAAAAAAACCCGTCGAGCTTTGACACATAATTTTAATTTATATTACAATGGACAGAAGAGATTTTTTAGAAAAAATTGGCATTGGCGCAGCCTTTGCGCTTACTTCGGCTTGCTTGGCGAGCTGCACCAAAACCACGCTTGCAGTGGATTTTAGCCTGAACTTGGACGATGCCGCCAACGTGGCTCTGAAAACCAACGGCGGCTACGTGATAAAAAATGGCGTGGTGATAGCACGGGACACCAGCGGCAACTATGCGGCGGCGACTGTGGTGTGCAGCCACCAGCAACAATCGGAGGTGGTGTATAATAAAACGACCAACGAATGGTTTTGCAATGCGCACGGCGCAAGGTTTGATTTGGCGGGCAAGGGCTTGAACAACAACGGAAACGGCGGTTTAACGGTGTATCAAACGGCGGTGAGCGGCACGAGTTTGCGGGTTTTTAGTTAGGGTAAAAATAATTTTGTAGTAAAAAAATGAAGGCATTGTTACTAAAATTTACGTTAAAAAGTTTGGTAGCCATTGTGTTGTTAAGCGCTGGCTCGTCGTGCAATAAAATGTGTGTTGAGCAAAAAAGAAACCCCGATTGCGTTTGTATGGCGGTTTACGACCCGGTTTGTGGCTGCAACGGCGTAACTTACTCCAATGCTTGTGAGGCTGAATGCGTGGGCATCAAAAGCTATACACAAGGCACTTGTAAGTGAGCGAAGTGCGATATTTTGGGTAAAACAAGCTGCTAACTTTTTCATTTTCAATGGTTTGAAAATTAAATTTTAAAAAGTTTGGAGGTTATAGAAAATGATAGTAATAGCCTCCGTTTTGTTCAAGTTGTGAACAGCATTGGTTAATACACAATTGAAAAAGTAAAATGCCGAACAAAATCGTGGATACAAAAGTAATGTACAGCTTGGAAATGCACCGCAAGCAAGCTGTTATTTTTATTCGTTTTGGATATGACGCTGCACTGATAGAACGGGTAAAAAAACTGGTGGGCGTGAAATGGAGCCAGTCCAAGGGCGCATGGTATGTGCTGGATATGCCGCATTACCGCAAAAAATTTGGGTTGCAGCCTGCCTCGCCCATCGGCAAAGCTGTGGTGCTGCAACTTTCGCCCGTGAACAAGGCGGCGCTGCTGCGCATGGTAGAAACGCTGCAACTGAAAGCATATAGCCCAAATACCATAAAAACGTACAGCAACGAAATGGCACAACTGCTGTATTTGCTCAAAAATACGGACGTGAGCGACCTCACGCCCGAGCGGCTGCGGGGTTATTTTTTGTATTGCATTAGGGAGCTAAAACTATCGGAAAATACACTGCACAGCCGCATCAATGCGGTAAAGTTTTATTTTGAGCAGGTGCTGCACCGAGAGCAGTTTTTCTTTGAAATACCACGCCCCAAAAAGCCATCTATACTACCCAAATCGATACACGCCAAGGACATAAAACGGTTGTTTGGGGCGGCTACCAACCTGAAACACAACACGATGCTAAAACTATGCTATGGTATGGGATTGCGTGTAAGCGAAGTAGTAGCCCTCAAAGTAACGGATATTGACAGCAAAAATATGCAGGTTTTTATAGCCCGAGCCAAGGGCAAAAAAGACCGCTACGCCAACCTACCCGAGAGTTTGCTGGAACAGTTGCGTGCGTATTTTTTGGCATATAAACCGAAGGTTTATCTTTTTGAGGGGCAATATGGCGATGCGTACAGCACCCGAAGCGCACAGCAGGTGTTCGCCGATGCCATGAAAAAAGCAAAAATTAACAAGGTGGTGGGCATACACGGCTTGCGCCATAGTTTTGCTACGCACCTAATGGAGGCTGGCACCGATACCAAATTTATACAAGAACTACTGGGGCATAATGACATAAAAACCACCATGCGTTACGTACACGTAACGAGCCGAAGCCTTAAAAAAATAAAAAGCCCGCTGGATAATTTAGATGCTGCGGATTAAATGAGGCTCTAACCAATTTTAAAATACATGAACCAATGAAAGGACTAAACAGAATTACGCTCATAGGCAACCTCGGCGGCGACCCCGAGGTACAAACGCTGGACGGCGGCGTAAAAGTAGCCAAATTTGCGCTGGCAACCACCGAAACCTACAAAGACGACAAAGGACAACCGCATAGCACCACCGACTGGCACAATGTGGTGGTGTGGCGAGGCGTAGCCGAGCTTGCCGAAAAATACTTGCGCAAGGGCAGCACGGTGTATGTAGAAGGTAAAAGCAAAACACGCAGCTACGACGACAAACAAGGCGTGAAACGCTATGTAACCGAAGTAGTGGCGGAGCAGCTTATTTTGTTGGATAAAAAGGACGAAAAATAGCTGCGTATTTTGTATTTGTTGTTTAGTAAAAATAAAATAGCTAAACTTGCGCATTTTGTATTGTTTTTCATAAATAGTTGGTTATTCAAAATTATAAAAACTTAATTTTCAATAATTTGAAAATTAAATCTTAAAAAATTTGGAGGTTATAAAAAAATAATATATATTTGCAAACGAACTCAAAACATGCGTATATAAATGAGTTGGCGGTAATTTAGAGCATTTTCAAACTATGACAAAAGTTTCAAATATTATAATCGCTTTCTTTTTTGTTTCGTGTGGACAAGATAAACAAGGAGAGAGTGTAGTCGAGATGACTTCCAAATCATCGTTAAATTCAAGTTTTGACACTACAAAAACTTTGCAAAAAAAAGATACGACTAACTTTTTAAACAACTTAAAATTTGTAATTGATTCTACTGACGAATACTCAAAAACTCTAAAAGTTTATAGAAATAATCAAGAGCTATTAACCCATACCATTTATAAAAGTGACGGAGACTGTAGTTCAATAAATTTAGAATTAGGAAGCTATAAGACAAAAGAAAATACAATTACATTTTATTCATATTGGGCTGCAGCTGACAGACAAGCAAGAAATCTTATGCCCTTTGGGTTCAGAAAACAAATCTATGTACATGAAGAGAATGGTAAACTTCTTCTGAAAGAAAATAAAATTTATATAGAAGATTACATAGACAAGACTCCAGGAAGGGAAAAATTTTATGAAGATCACAACTCCACAAGACACATTGGTATAAAATATTTAAAGGAAAATCCAATAACAAAATATCAATCAATTGCTAGAAGCGACTACATTAATAATATTGAAAAAATGTACAATGCAAAATTCGTTATTGAAAACGATAAAAAATTATTAGAAACTGAAGTAAGAAACATATTAAAAGTAGAAATAGCATTGAACACAGATGGTTGGAGCAATAAAGAAATTTGGGGTGAATCAAAAAGATAAACTACCGCCAACATGGGGTTTTGTGCAAGTGGGGCAGACGGAATAACAATCGGCTTTTTGTTCTTTATTGAACATCAGTTTCGGCTTGACAAGCATCGCTGAACATTGGTAATAAACTTGTACATTTGTTTTTCAATCATCAGCGGTTACGGGCAGACGGATTTCTATTCCCCCACCTGCACAAAGCCCTGTTCGTTGCGCCGCAATCCGCCCCTGCGGGGCGGATTGCGGCGCAACGCCCGCCTGGCTACACCAACAGCCGTACACAATCCAGCCCCTTCGGGGCGGACTGCGTACAACTGCTGGTTTTGCAAAATTCCAAAAATTTCCTTTCGCTTTGCTCAGAATTTTTGTAACTTCGCAAAGCCAGGCGGGCGTTGTATGCCATATTTCGAGACCCACGACAAAACTAAAAATGACAGCAGAAGAAATAAGAGAAATATCAATAAATAGTTCAACGGCATATTATGATTATCTTGAACTCAACAAAAAAGGAATTCAAGAAGTTAATATTTTAGAATTAGAAAAAGTACAAGGAAAAGACTTAATTATCAAATTAAGATTATCTGCAAAACTTTTTGATACTGAAGCTATTTTTTTTAGAAATCTGAAAAACAACAAGGAATATGATACTTCCGAAGCAAAAATTATTGAATATGACAGAGACAAAAATATTCTTTTAATAAAACCAATTGAAGGAATTATATCTGATTTTGATAATTTAACTCATAATGACCTTAAAGTAATTTCAGATTTGAAATTTTTAGTTCAGCGAGTAAAGGCTTGGTATGAAACTAATGGAAGTAAAATATCATTGCCTAGTAAAGTTTCAAAGTATTCAAATGATGTACAAAATATTGAATTTTTTAAAGAACCAAATTTTCAACCTTCCGAAAATCAAAAGAAATCTTTAGTAAACATTTTCACAAATCCATTTTCCTATGTTTGGGGTGCACCAGGAACAGGTAAAACACAATTTGTACTTGCTTATGCTATTCTACATTATATAAGAAAAGGAGATAAAATTGCAATTTTAGCACCAACCAACAACGCCATTGAACAAGTATTGCGTGGGGTATTAAAAATGACTGACAAAGCAGGCGTAGATAGAAAGCAAATAATACGATTAGGAACACCAACGAAAAAATTTGCAGAAGAATACCCAGAAGTTTGCGAAGAAAAAGGAATACAAAAAAAACTACAAGAATTTGATAAACAAATCGCAATTCTTGAAAGAATGATAAACTTCCAAAGTCAAAAACAGAGAATAATTTTATTAGAAAATTCTATTCTTGATTTTGAAAGTATAAAAAAACTTTTAAAATCAATTGACACTAAAAATACTTCTATTAATGAAATAAACAGTCAGTTCAAGAAGAAAGAAATTGAAATTAAACTATTTGATGAAAAATTTTCAAATCAAAATACACAATTATTAAAAGGTATTAATCAAACTAAATCAATAACACATAAAATTGTCAAAGTATTCAGCAATAAACAAACTAAGACAGAAATTAATATTTCAGATATAGAAAATAAAATTTTTGAAACAAAGAAAAGTTTAGAATATAGTAAGTATGAACTTACGGAAATTCAAGAAAATCTTACAAAAAGTAAATCTAAAATAAATGAAATACAAAACAAGACAAAAGGCGAAATTGACAACCTTATAAATAAGTTAAGCGAAATTTCAGAAGTTAAAGAAGTTATATCAAAACTTACTTTTGCAAATATTAGCAATATTAAAGATGAAGTAATTTCTATAATTGACATATTCAAATCAAAAATGGAAGTTGATGAACATTTATTTACAGAATATAGTTCAAGTAACTTTATAGATTTAAAATCTGAATTGGCAGATTATATTTCATTGCGTAACAGTATCGCTATTTCGTCAACAGAAGAACGATTAAAATCTGTTAATGTTATAGCTTGTACTTTAGATGGATATATAGGACGATACACAGAAACCAAATTGAATGTTGAACATATTTTCCTTGATGAAGCAGGATATGCTAACATAATTAAGGCATTAACTTTATTTAATCACTCAACACCAATTTCTTTTCTTGGTGACCATATGCAGTTACCACCAGTTTGTGAGATTAATGATGCAGACATAGAAAGAGATTTTACATTTAGTAATATGTTTTTGTGGGCTCAATCTGCAATATTTTTAGATACGTTATTTCCGAATTCAAAAGAAATTTGTAAAAATCAATATTTAAAAAATATCAACTTTAATCCAATTAGTATTATTAAAACTGAATTGAATTCAACTTATAGATTTGGAAGTAATCTTGCAAAAATATTAGGAGAGTATGTTTACACTTCCGACTTTAATTCAAGTAATCCAGAAGGAGAAACAAAAATAATATTCATTGATGCTAAAAAAATTGAAGGACCACTTTCGAGAATTTCTATAAATGAAGTAAATGAAATTAAAAAATTGGTTAGTATATTAAAACAGAATTCAAAGGATGATTTTGTCATTTTAACACCTTATTCAAAACAATTAAAGCTTCTCAACAGCCATTTACCCCAAGAAAGAAATGATTTTAAAATATTGACAGTTCACGGCTCACAAGGTAGAGAATGGGAAACAGTAATATTAAGTGTTGTTGACACTTCTGACAAATGGTTTGTTGATACAACAAAACCAATTTCAAAAGGTCTGAATTTAGTTAATACAGCAGTAAGTAGAGCAAAGAAAAATTTAATTATCATTTGCGACAAAACCTATTGGACAGGGCAACAAGGACAATTAATTACTGAACTTTTAAAATGTGGAAACGAGATGAAAAACTAATACGGCATACAACAAGGGTTTGGCGAAAAAGGGGCAGAAGTGATAAATTGAGCATTTGTACTTACGTCAACATTTGTGCATTTAACTCCCCTTCTTCGCCAAACCCCAAACCGTTGGCAGTAATGCAAAAGCAACTTCAAACATCCATCACCTTTGAAAAAGAAAATCCTCCTCCTCACGCCACCTTTCATGCAACTCAATACGCCTTATCCAGCCACTGCGTACTTGAAGGGTTTTCTCAATACGTTGGGTTACGAATCCTACCAAGCGGATTTGGGAATTGAAGTCATTTTAGCCATTTTTTCAAAGAAAGGATTGCTGGGTTTGTTTGAAAATGTGGAGAAGTACCCCCTCAGTATTTCGAGCAATTCCGAGCGAATTATCGCTTTAAAAGCCGAATACATCGCCACCATTGACCCAACAATCCGTTTTCTGCAACACAAAAATCCAACCCTTGCGCTTGCCATTGCTGACCGAAGTTATCTGCCCGAAGCCAGCCGTTTTGCGCAACTGGACGAACTCGATTGGGCGTTCGGAACGATGGGAACGCACGATAAAGCCCGCCATTACGCCACGCTTTACCTCGAAGATTTGGGCGATTTGATAACTGAATTGGTGGACGAAAACTTCGGTTTTAGCCGCTACGCTGAACGTTTAGGACGCACGGCTACGCATTTCGACCCGATTGAAAAAGCCTTGAAAGCACCCGATTCTTACGTCGCCAAAATTCTGCTTCAACTCCTTGAAAATAAGATTCAAACCGCAAAACCTGATGTCGTTTGCTTAACCGTTCCCTTCCCCGGCAATGTGTTTGCGGCGT
>JAYUJN010000013.1:0-3309 GCA_043765195.1 Bacteroidota bacterium
GGCGTGCCACGCCTGAATGTGCTGGATTTGCAACGCAAAATACGCTCGCTGCCCAAGCCCGTGGTGGCTATGGTAAACGGCTATGCCATCGGCGGCGGACACGTGCTGCACGTGGTGTGCGACCTTACCATCGCCAGCGAAAACGCTAAGTTTGGGCAAACGGGACCGAAGGTTGGCAGCTTCGATGCGGGCTTTGGGTCGTCGTACCTTGCGAGGCACGTAGGGCAAAAAAAAGCCCGTGAAATCTGGTTTCTTTGCCAGCAATACACCGCCCAAGAAGCCGAAGCTATGGGCATGGTAAACAAAGTAGTACCCCAAAGCGAACTCGAAGCCACCACCGTGGAGTGGTGCAGAATAATGCAAATGCGCAGCCCATTAGCCCTAAGAATGATAAAAATGGGGCTGAACGCCGAACTCGATGGGCAGGCAGGCATACAAGAACTGGCGGGCAACGCCACGCTTTTATACTACCTCACCGAAGAAGCCCAAGAGGGAAAAAATGCTTTCTTGGAAAAACGAGACCCCGATTTTCAAAAATTCCCGAAATTTCCCTGATGAAATATGCCATAATAGACACCGAAACCACTGGCGGCAACCAAGACGGACAATACATTATAGATATTTCTATTTTTATTCACGACGGAAAAAAAATCATCAATGAGTTTAGTACGCTCATAAATCCGCAGATACGCATACCGTTTAACATTACGCAGCTCACGGGCATCACCAACGATATGGTAGCCAGTGCGCCCAAGTTTTTTGAGGTAGCCAAAACCATAGTGGAGCTTACCGAAGACTGTATATTTGTGGCGCATAACGCCCAGTTTGACTATGGTTTTGTGAAGCGGGCTTTTGCCGAGCTGGGCTTTACCTACCGCCGAAACACGCTTTGTACCGTGAAAATGAGCCGAAAACTGCTGCCCAAACACCGCTCGTACAGCCTTGGCAACTTGTGCAAAGACCTGAACATACACATAACCGACCGCCACCGTGCCAGGGGCGATGCCGAGGCTACGGCTAAACTGTTCGATATTTTGCTGCAAAAAACCAGCCAAGACAATTTGGTACAAGAAAACTTGCAACTGGATACGTATAGCCTGCATTTGCACCCAAACATTCCGAAGGAAACGATAGAAAAGCTGCCCGAAAGAACTGGAATTTATTATTTTTACAACCAACACAACCAAGTGATTTATGTGGGCAAAAGTAAAAACATTCGGCATCGGGTTTTGTCGCATTTTGCGGCGAGCAACCCCAGCCGCAAGGCGATGGAAATGAAAAACGATACGGTGGACATTGGTTTTGAGGAAACGGGCAGCGAACTGGTGGCGTTGCTTTTTGAGTCGGAGCAAATAAAAACCATTCAGCCACGCTACAACTCGCAGCAAAGGCGCACGAAATACTCCACGGGCATTTTTTGCCAAGTGAATGCGCAGGGCTATCTGGTTTTTTCGATAGAATCGCTGCGCCCAGCCACCGACTTGCCCATTGTGGCTTTGGGTAGCAAATCGGAAGCCGAAACGCTGCTGCAAAGGGTGGTAACACGCTACCAGCTTTGCCAAAAGTTGTGCGGGCTGTATAAGGTTTCGGGGGCGTGTTTTCATTACCATATAAAACAATGCAAGGGTGCGTGCTGCGACCAAGAAACGCCCGAGAGCTACAACTTGCGTGCCGAGCAAGCCAAGCAGGGCTTTGAGTACGATAGCCCAAACTTGGCTATTTTGGACAAGGGGCGGCATAGCTCTGAAAAATCGGTGGTGATGATTGAAAACGGAAAATACATCGGTTTTGGCTTTTTACAGGCAGATGAACCCATTTTTAGCACCGAATCGCTCAAAGATTACATCAAACCTTACCACGACAACAAAGACATTACCCAGATAATACAAAGCTACCTGAAAAAAAATAAGGTAGAAAAAATAATGCGCTATTAGCCAAATTTACACAAAAATGAAAAAAAAACTTGCCAAACTTCCGCTCCTCGGACCCGCTTTGCTGATGCTATACCGATTTTTAATTGGGTTTAAAACGGTGCGTCCGCTGTTTGTGAACTTGCTTAAATGGACTTGGACATCGCGTGAAACCACCAATTTTACCTACGATCTTACGGAGCTAAACATGGCACAATTGGGGAATTTTGTGGCGCATATATGCAAAAAACCATATCCCGAAATAAAAAATTATATGGACGAAATACTGAATAACACCGTTTTTTTGGAACACATAGCACAAATGCAGGCGCAAAGTTCGCACACAAATAAGGCGGATATGACCGTGCGGTTGGGCAGGCGTGTGGGCTGGTATGCGGTGGTGCGTGCCACCAAACCTAAGCTGGTGATAGAAACGGGCGTGGACAAGGGTTTGGGGAGCTGCGTGCTGTGCGCTGCGCTGCTGGCGAACAAGCAGGAGGGCTACGAGGGGCAGTTTTTGGGTACGGATATAAACCCAGAGGCTGGGTATTTGTTGCAAACGCCCTATAATTCGGTGGGGAAAATACTGTACGGCGACTCGATAGAGAGCCTAAAAACGGTGGGTGCGGGCATAGATTTGTTTATAAACGACAGCGACCATTCGGCGGAGTACGAGGCGGACGAGTATAGGGTTGTGGCGGAAAAAATGAGTAAAAATGGCATTATTTTGGGCGATAACAGCAGTGCCACGGATAAACTGCACCTTTTTGCACTGGAAACGGGGCGTAAGTTTTTGTATTTTCAGGAAGTGCCAAAGGCGCATTGGTATGGCGGTGCGGGCATTGGTGCGGCTTATTTCGATTGATTTTTTAGCAATTCGCCGAGCTGTGTAAGTTTTTATTTCGCTTGATTTTTTAGTAATTCGCCGAGCTGTAATAGTTTTTATTTCGCCTGATTTTTTAGCAACTTGCCGAGCTGTAATAGTTCTTTTTCGGCGTTTACGGTGTGGTGCGCCTGTGTGTAGTAGGGCAGGCGCAGGGCGAGCCTTTGGGTTATGAAATCCATGAGTTGCTCGGGGTTTAGCTGGGCTATGAGCGGGCGTGGCTTGGTGGCGGCGAGCAATCGGGCGTGCAGCACCTTGGGCGTGCAGTGTATGTAAATGCTGGTGCCAGCCTGGTTTATGGCGTTCATGTTGTCGTAGAAGCAAGGCGTGCCGCCGCCGCAGGCTATCACGGTGTTTTGGTAGGTGAATGTGTGGTGGAGCGCTGCCTGTTCGTGCAGGCGAAAGGTCTGTTCCGACTGCGCAAAAAGTTGGGTGGGCGAGCAGCCCGTGCGCTGCTGCACCAAGGCATCGAGGTCGCAAAAATGGTAGCCAAGGCGGCGAGCCAGGAGCTTGCCC
>JAYUJN010000014.1:0-45953 GCA_043765195.1 Bacteroidota bacterium
GTCGAGGGCGTGGTTGTTTTCGCCTGCACTACCAGCTACTACGGCTATTTGCGAGAGACCGCCTACGAGTGTTGCATCGCTGTCACGCACATCTGCCTGGCCTGCGCCGCCCGTATTGGATACGGTGGGTGAGAGGTTAGCCAGCGGTCCGTTGCCCGTGCCATTGAACTGTGAAGAAGCAATTTGAACCACATAGCCCATGCCTGCGGTGAGTCCGAGTTGTGCGCCTGCGGTGCTGGGGTCGCCGTCGGCTACGTTGGCTTCGTTGAAGTACCAAGTACCATCAGCTGATGTGGTGGCTGTGCCTATTACCGTGGCATTGTCTGCGATGCCGTCTTTGTTTACGTCGGCATAAAGGTTTATTACCACACCTGCTATAGGCGCTTCGTTGGGGTCTTGCACACCATTGCCATTGGTATCTAACCATACTCGGTTACCGATTTCGAGGGGGGGTATACACATAGCAACAAAATCTATGTCTCCCAAACCCGCAGCTTTACCAAAAGAATTTTCTCGCCCTGGTACTATCCTACCCCATTGTGTTTTATCACCTGTGGAATGGTCGTACCAATAAAATCCGTTGGTGTTTAAATAAGAACCTGATGCTTGTGCCGAAGCTGGTATTGTTGAGCCAGGAAATGGGTCTACTACAATAGTAAGCACTTGCCCTGTACCAGGTAAGGTAAGGCTGGCGCCCAAATTTGCTTCGGCTGTTCCATCGCCTGAAAGGTCTTCAAAATGTTCCACATAATTATTGCCATAGGTAGATATAGGAGAACTAGTACCATTATTTGCGGGACAAGTACTACTACTTTCCATAGCCCAAGTATCACTGGTAGCATTAAAACAAGCATATAGCATGTCTCCTAACGAAACACCCGTGCTAGGACCTGCACCTGCACCTGGTACTGCCCACAGTTGTTCTTTACCCGTTTGGTGTCCAAATCTGTCCATTACATTGATTATCATATCGCCTGTTTCTGTAAAACTAATGTCAGAAATGATGGGCTGTTGATAAAGGTTGTAGTATTGACCGTTTGGATTTCCAGCTTCTGCCCAAGTATTTGCCCAAGGCTTCCAATCCTGATAATTGTTTAATGCAATATTAAGCACACTGGTAAAACCAGCAGCGGGGTTGGCAGCATCAAATTGTAGTATGTAGCCCGCCAAATTTGCGGAATTCTGAGAAGTTCCACCATCGCAGACTACACCTAAATAGCCTTTACCTTGCCTAAACTCTAATCCCCAAGGACGCAGATCACCGCCCACACAAGAGGGTGCGCCAGGCAAAGAAAGAATATCGTAAGAATTTACGAGTGGGCTAAGGGTAGCTGCAGAAGCATTGTTCAATGTTGCATTGCTTGCTCTGGCATCTATGCTAATGAGTGTACGTTGGTTGAGGTTCACGGTCCAAAAAAGTTGGTTTGCTTGATCAAAATCGGTATCACCGTATCCAACTTTGCCTATTTTACTAAAAGCATCTAAATCTTTCGAGGTAGGTGTGGTGCTATCACCAATAAAATAATCATCTGATGGTGGTGCATTTACTCTATTTACGCTACCTAAGTTTATAGGCGCACCTCCGTTGGCGGGTATAACTCCTTGCAAGTCAAAGCCTGCCACTACACCGTAATCGTTTGGAGCTATTTTTCCCACAATGTATATGCCATCTAAACCTCGGGGTCCTTCTTGTGCATGGCGTTTGAGTAGGGCGGTAAAAAGGCTTCTGTCGGCATTTTTTTGGTATGCTTGCCCCCAAGTAGCTCCCACTTCTCCCCAAGTAGCGATGGTATCAAGAGCGATATTTAGCTGAAATCTATCCAATGGCACTCCTTCGGTAGATTTATACAAGCGTACTATGCCTACTCCTACCGTATTTATCCCATCATAAGAACCTACGTTGTGGATAGGTAGCATATAGGAGGGGTCGGGGGTACAAGCTGGGTTGTAATAGTCTTGTGGTGAGTTAAGGGCGAAGTTTACATTGGTGCTTGGTGCGGTAGCAAACTGTAAAGAAGTACCGTAGATGTTACCATTGGTAGATGTACGGTCGCCAGGCGCCAAACTTGTAAACTCAACACGTACATCACCCATGGCCGTGGGCAGTGAGTAAGTACCGTCGGGTAGTGTTTGGGTGGTACCTACTATTGCGCCCGAAACATCGTAGGCAGTTACAGTGATACCCTTAACAGGTGGCTCTAAGCTGGGCGAAGCTGTGCCTCGCACTCCATCTCCGTTATAGTCTCGGAAAGCTGTACCGCTTACCTGCGCTTGTGCTGCAAAAGGCAGTACCATAGGCAGTGCGAAAAGTATCAGTAAAAGATTTCGCCACACTACCGTAGGGTAGTTGGGTAATGTCCAGCCTTTTGTTTTGGCGTTGGCTTGGTTAAAACGCCCTTCAAACATGGTTTTTCTTAAACTTGGTTTGAGTTGTACATTTGCTCTCATCTTTTGATGATTTTTGTTTAAATGAATAGTGTGAAATATTACAGGGCAAACTTACAACTGTTGTAACTGTGTAATAAATCTTGTTCTGGTTTTGGAGTACAATGTAAGGTTTTGGGCAATAGAAATAAGTATATAGGCAGTTTCTTTTGTTAGGTTATTGATTATAAGTCTTTTTGTAATAAATATTCAGTGGTGCGTTTTATATTGTGGATAAAACAAGTATGTTATATTTGTGGTATTTATACCATAATGTATATTTATATGTATAATTTGATGATTGTGTTTTGTGTTTGTCGGATAGATGATAGTGTGGCGCAATAAATTTGTAATACATTTGAATATAATTAATGTGTTGTGGGTTGAAATGCCAGTTTTATAACCCGATGCGTAGGCATCAAATGTTTGTAGAAAAAATACGTGGTACAGCAGGTTCGACTCCGAAGGAGTCGCAGAAACCAATCAACTGTTTTCTATAAACGTTTAATCCCTACGGGATTTAAAAAAAAATGTACTGTAAGTAGTTTACCCCAAAACAGCACCCTAAAACCTTGTTGGTCGGTTGTAGTTTTGGGTAAAAAATATGTATTTACACTAAAAAAGCTAAATTTTTAAGAATTACTAAGGTATTTTGTTCCTTTCTTGTACCTTTGCCGCCTATTTACTTAAAATGATTAAAAAACTCACGGTTTTTGCGGCATCGAGCAGCGATGTACCCGAAATATATGTGGCTCACACAAAAGCGGTGGGCAAGCTACTGGCGCAGGCGGGCATCGGCATTGTGTATGGCGGCGGCGGCACGGGCTTAATGGGTGCGCTGGCAGATGCTGCGCTGGCACACGGCGGCGAGGTGGTGGGCGTTATGCCTCACTTGCTCATAGATGCCGAGCGGGCGCACAAGGGCATTACCAAACTAATATCGGTAAAAACGATGTACGCCCGCAAGCGCAAGCTCATACACGGCTCCGACGGTATATTGGTGCTGGCGGGCGGCGTGGGTACGTTCGATGAGGCGTTTGATGCCATTACCCAAAAAAAACTGGGGCTGTACCACAAACCCATCATTTTTTTGAACACCAACAATTACTATGCGGGGCTGGAGCTGCAACTTGCCGAGAGCATCACCCAAAAATTTATGCTTCCGCTCCACGGGCAAATGTACCAATTTGTGCGCCAACCCGAGGAGGTGCTGCCCGCTTTTGAAAATGCGCCCAAATGGCTGGACGACCCGCTAAAATATGCAATACATTTGGATAAAAAATAGTATATTTGCACCTGAAACGGGTTTTGTAAAACGCAAAACCAAACCAACCTAACAACCAAAAAGTGTATTACAATAAGTATTTGAAATTCGGAATTATAGCCGCCTTGGTGGCTCTTAGCGTGTATTGCTTTGCTACTGGAAGCTGGGGCAATGGCATTTTGTGCCTCTTGCTTATTGCGCCCGTGGTGGGGCTGCTGTACCTAAACGAGCGGATTTTGCTCGGGTTTTGGTATTTGCGCAAACAAAATTTTGCTGGTGCAGCCAATGCTTTAAACGGCATTAAGTTCCCCGAAAAACTCGGCAAGGGGCAGCAGGCGTACTACCATTATTTGAACGGATTGCTGGCTTCGCAAAACAGAAGCAATATTTCTTTGTGTGAAATGCACCTAAAAAAGGCACTTGCGCTCGGCTTGCGCCTCACGCAAGACCAAGCAGTAGCCAAGCTAAACCTCGCTGGCATAGCGGGCAGCAAAGGCAATAGGGTAGAGGCACAAAACTTGCTTAGGGAAGCCAAACAGTTGGACACCAACAAGATACTGAGCGACCAAATAAAAATGTTTGAAGACCAAATGAAACAAACCGCCAATGTACCCAAGTACATGATGCAGGGCGGCGGCAAACAAACCCCAAGAAAAGGTTTTAGGAGCTAACTTTGGCCAGTAATCGGCTAAGGCTATATGTACATTTGTTTCAAAATTCCGTAGGAATTAAACGTTTATAGAAAAGAGCTGGTTAGCCTTTACGACTCCTTCGGAGTCGAACCTGACGTACCATTTTTTCTATAAACGTTTGATGCCTACGGCATCACGGATTTTACTTCTCATAGAACATTTTTTACAAAATAGTTCTATGGAATTTGCAAATACTTGTGCGTTTGCAGGCTAATTTGCCACTTTGGGTTTTGTTTCACATACTCAATAATGAGCGGTGTCATGGTCGTTTGCTTGCTCCACTCGGGTTGCAGGTACAGTTTGCAGTTGGGTGCGCAGTTTTGCGCTTGGTTTTCTGCCCACTCGAGGTCGCTTTTGTTAAAAACAACCACCTTTAGCTCGTCGGCGGCTTGCACTACTTCGGGCAAAGCCGCTTTAAACTTTTTGGGCGAAACACAAATCCAATCGAACTTACCGCTCAAATTACTGCTGCCCGAGGTCTCCAACCAAACCGAAATGTTTTGTTGCCTAAATGCCTCGCACAGTTCGTTCAGCGGGTGCAAGAGCGGCTCACCGCCCGTAACCACCACATTTTTTGCGCCGTGCTTCATGGTTTCAGCCACCAGATGCCCGATGCTCAGTTTTGGGTGCGACGCAGCGTCCCAGCTTTCCTTCACGTCGCACCACACGCAGCCCACGTCGCAGCCACCCAAGCGGATAAAGTACGCAGCTTTTCCAGTATTGTATCCCTCGCCTTGTATGGTATAAAAATGCTCCATTACGGGTAGCAAGCCATCTAACATCTCGTTTTTTTTAAAAAATTATCAATTCATTTCCCCATTTTCGGGCAAATGCGCTTACTATCTGGCTTCTTTACCCACCAATTTAAAGCCTTTGCCGTGTACGTTTATAATTTCTACGTCAGAGTCGGGAGCGAGCGTTTTGCGTAGTTTCGATATAAATACGTCCATGCTCCTGCCGTTAAAGTACGTATCTTCGCCCCAAATCCGCCTCAATGCCACTTCACGCAGCACAATGTCGTTTATGTTGGCACAAAGTATGCGCATTAGCTCTGTTTCTTTCGAGGTAAGGCGGTGTACGTCGCCGTCCACGGTAAGCGTTTGGCGCAGGGCATCGAGTATAGATGTTCCGAACCTAAATTCGTGTTGGTCCATGCGGGCATTGTCTTCTTTTTGGGCAATGCGTTTGAGTACCGCAAGTATGCGCAGGTTCAGTTCTTCCATGCTAAACGGTTTGCTTAGGTAGTCGTCGCCGCCTATCTGAAACCCTTTAATAATGTCTTCTTTTTGGTTTCTTGCCGTCAAAAAAATAATCGGCGTTATCAAGTCAGATGCTCTAATTTCGGCAGCCACCGAAAACCCATCTTTCGCGGGCATCATTACATCTAACACAATAATGTCGTAAGCCTGGCGGCGGTAAGCAATCATCGCTGCATCGCCATCTTCGCATAGGGTTACATCATAGCCTTTCATGGTAAGGCTTTCGGTCAAAATTGCGCCGAGATTTATATCATCTTCGGCTAAAAGTATTTTACGCATTTTTTTAATTGTTTAAAAAGTTATTTATTTTATGAGTTTGTTTTGTTTTCTTTTTTTATTACAGGCAGCTCTATTTTAAATGTAGTGCCTTTGTTTGGTTGGCTCGTGAGGCTTATCACGCCCTTGTGTTTTTCTACCACCGATTTGCAATACGACAACCCGATGCCAAAACCCTTTATATTGTGTACATCGCCCGTGTGTACCCTATAAAATTTTTCAAAAACCCGTTCCTGCTGTGTATTTGTCATGCCTATGCCGTTGTCTTTTATTTCTATCACCAAGTTTTTTGACTTGTTTTGGGTGCTTATTTGTAGTACTAAATCGTTTTTGCAGTACTTTATGGCGTTGTCTATCAAATTAAAAATCAGGTTCGTCAGGTGCATTTTGTCGCCTTTTACCAAGGTATTCATCGCTTTAAAGTCCGTTTTAACCGTCGTTTTTTTGGCTTTTAGCTGTATTTCCAGTTGAATAAGCACCGTTTCTACCACCAATTGCATATCCACCACCTCGTAACTAAGTTCTATGCCGCCACGTTCCATTTTGGCTGTTTCCAACATACGCTCTACATTTTGTTTCAGCCTTTGGTTTTCATCAAAAATAATTTTACTAAACCGTGCAATGTTTTTTTCGGTAAATGAGCTTACATTCGTTACCATGGCTTCGCTTGCAAGGGCGATGGTGGCTATGGGCGTTTTTAGCTCGTGGGTCATGTTGTTTATAAAATCATTTTTTATCTCTGCCAGTTGTTGTTGTTTTCTGGTGGTATCAAACAAATAATAAGTGCCTCCGCCCACCAAAATCAAACTAAACAGCGCAAGCAATAGTAAACTAATGCCTTTGTTGGAAAAATACAACTGCTCGTTTTCAAATTTCAGCACCAAATAATGGTAGGTACTCAAATAATCGTTCGGAAAAAGCTGCACGGCATACAACACACTTTCGTTTTCGTTTTGCTTGTTCAATCGGTCTATGGTGGCTATAAACGAGCGGTTAGACGGCACAATTTCGTAACTGTACGGCTTTAAAATCCCGTTTTCTTGCAACGCATTGTAAATCAAACTATCCAATTGCAGGTAGTTTATGCGCTCCCCAACCGATTTTTTTCGGCTTTTTTGTGTTTCTTCAAAGAACTTCGACAAAAACTTTTTGTCTTGTGTAACAGAGCTGTCTGCAAAAATTTGCTCTAATATATAACGTGTCGTATCGGTGCTGTAAGCCCTGTTCGGGTTGTTTTCGGTGTTGTAGTCTAAGCTAAAATTGTTGTTCTCAAAACTTATCTCTTCGTTTATTTTGTTTTTTTCGGTGCTTATTTGTGCATTTGCCTCATTTTGTAGCACAATATTTTTTTTGTTTGTTGCTTTTGCCGATTTTAAAAGCGTTTCAAAATTCTCTTGTATCGCCAGTTGCGTTACCACTTCTTGCAAAGATTTTTGTACATTTTGCTTAAAATTATCCGCTCTGAGTGCTATGGCTTTTTGAATCCAGATGAGTTGTGTGAGGATTAAAATAACCAAACAAAAAGAAATAAATCCGATGGCAATATGTGGCGTAAACTTTTTGATTTCGGTTTGTATTGTTAATTTGTGTATCTGTTGCAAATAACGTGCAAATTTTTGCTTTATTGTATCTTTTAGCTTTATTTAACTTTAAATACTAAATAAGCCTAATGTCCCGCCAAATTCCGAAATTTAGTGTTTACTTTGCACCACACTAATAATTACCATGAATAAGTCGGTTTTGTGCTTATTTTTAGCCAATTGTCTCTTTTTTACTTGGGGTTGTAAACCAAAAGCAGAATCTGGGAAGGTAGCCATAGAGGCTTATTTTCAGCAGGCAAACCAAAATAATTTTGTGTTAAGCCCTGATGCAGACCATTTGGCATCGCTCCTCTGGAAAAACAACCAGGCTACCATATTGCTAAAAAACATTGCCAGCCAGCAAGTTACCGAAGTTGCAACGTTGGAAACAGATGCGCAAGTATCTTTTTTTGCGTTTAAAAACAACCAAAAACTCATATACATCACGGGCAAAGGCAACAACAAACAGCTCTTTGTGCTGGATATTTTTACGCAAAAAGTAGTAAACCTCACGCCGTACAAAAACTCAAATGCGGTAATCGTAAGCCTGTTTGCACAAAATAGCACGCAAATTTTGGTGGCACTAAGTATGCGCCACGCCACGCAGCCCGACGCATATATGCTCAATATAAATACGGGGGCGATGCAGCTTTTGGCGCAAAATACAGGCAACATAACCCAATATTTTGCCGACCACAAGGGCGTGGTGCGCCTTGCGCTGGCACAAACCGACCATTTCTACTACCTTTATAGCCGCCAAACCAACAACCAAAATTTTGGTGAAGTACTTAGTTTTTGCCCCTCCGACCAGCTAAAACCGATTGATTTTGATGCCGAAAACCAAAGTTTTTATGCCATTTCCAACCTAAACCGAGATAAATTAGCCTTGGTGCGCATAGATGCCCAAACTGGTAAAGAGAACGAAGTGGTGTATGAAAACGAAAATATAGACGTTTACAACGCATATTACTCGCATTTTCAGCAAAAGTTGTGCGACGTTATTTTTATAAAAGATGAGGTAAAGCACCAGCCACTGAGTGCATTTACCCAAAAAAAATACGCCCAAATATCCACGTTTTTTACCGAAAAACAGTTTGTGGTAGTCAGTACCGACAGCAGCGAAACGGCATTTGTGTTAAAAACCTACGACGGCAGCCATTTATCCAATTATTTTTTGTACAAAAATAACCACATTGAGCCGCTTTATAATGCCAACGAAGACCTAAATTTGCCGCAACTTTCGGAGGTACAAGCCGTAAATATACCCAGTTGCGATGGGCTGGCGATGCAGGGCTACATCACGCAGCCGCAGGTGCGCAAAAAAAATATGCCGTTTGTGGTGCTTATCCATCGGTTTTCGGAGGGTAGGGTGGTGCAAAAGTACGATGCCGCCGCACAGTTTTTGGCGAGTAGGGGCTTGGGTGTGCTGCAACTAAATTTTAGGGGAAGTACGGGCTATGGCAAGTATTTTCATAATTTGGGCAAAAAAGAACTCGGAAAAAAAATAGAGTGCGACATACAAGATGGCGTGAGCTGGCTGGTGCAAAAAAACTATGCCAACGCCAAAAAAGTAGCCATTATTGGCGAAAATTTGGGTGCTTTTTGCGCTTTTAATTGCTTGGCGCAATGCCCCGAAACCTTTGCGTGCGCCGCTGGCTACTCGGCTACTTTGAACTTAGAAAGTTACTTGCAAAAACTCAACAAACAGCCCATCGCCACCCAAAATAGGCTCATAGAAAACATCGGACACCCGCAATACGACAGTTTGGCATTGCTGGAACGCTCGCCACTTTTTAAGGCAAAAAACATACAAGCGCCGCTCATGATTTACCAAAATACCAGCAGTGTGGGCGTAAACGAACGTGAAACCTTGGCGCTCATCGGCGTTTTGAAAAAGAACAATATCCCAACTGTTTATCGCTTTTTTAATGCAGAGCCAAACCACGAGGCAATGGAAAAAATGCAGTTTTACAAAGATGCCGAAGGTTTTTTGGCAAAATATTTAAAGTGATTTTAGGTTAATTTACAAGTTTTACCATTGCAGTACTTGGCTTGGTGCGTTGTTTTTTGCAACCACGAGCAGGTGCTGTTTTTTGCTTTTTAGCACCTCCAACCCACGCACTTCTCCGCTGATGTTGAGCTTGTTTTTACCCGATTTTTGGGCGGTGAACTCGCCTTTTTCGTTGCCCAAAAGCAGCGTGCAGTAGCTGGCATCGTAGCGGGTAAGTTCGGGTTTTACGCTATAAAAGTTGCCGCCGAGCAGAATGTCGGTTTTGCCGTCGGCATTAAAATCGGCGGTGGTAATGGCAAAAATGGGCGAAATTTGGGCTTCTATCGGCAGGTTTCGCAGCATAAAGTTGTTTTTACCCAACTGTATCAGCACCGAAGATTGCAGGTTATACACTTCCGATTTTACGCATTTTGCCAACACTTCGGGCTTAAATATTTTTACGATGGGTACATTGGCGTAGCTCTTAAAATCGGTAAATTGTTTTTTCAAAATGGGCATTTGTTGCACCAAATCGCCACGCAAAGGCTGCAAATAACTATTGCCCAATTTGTAGTAACTGAGGAGTTGCTCGGGCGTGCCGTTTTGGTCAAAATCGTTTACGTAGAGCGTGGCTGGCTCGGCGTTGGAGGCTTTTACTTTGCAGTTCAGCCCCCAGTTTCCGAGTATAAAATCGGTGTCGCCGTCGTTGTCTAAATCGGTGGCGTGTATGGTTTGCCACCAACCTGCGGTGCTGGATAGCGGTATTTTTTGGTTGTTTTGGTCGTAAATATTCACGTCTTTTTGGGCGAAAAGTTTGCCGTCGCTGTTCTTAAAAAACTTAATTTCGCCCCATTCCAAGGTCGCTATCAGGTCTAAATCCTTGTCGCCATCGAGGTCGGTCCATTGCGCATCGGTAACCATGCCGAGCTGCACAAAATCCCGTGCGAGGTCGTAGGTGGCGTTTTCAAACCTGCCCTTGCCGTCGTTTACAAACAAATAACTGTCGGTGGGTACGCCCCACAGCGACGGGTAGATGCGTGAACCCAAAAACAGGTCTTGGTCGCCGTCTTGGTCGTAGTCGGCGGCACGCACGCACGAGCCTACCGAAAAATTGTCGAACCTTTGCGCCGATTTTTCAAACCGCCCATTTTTATTGATGTACAGCCTATCCAAAAGTCGGGGGTCGGAGGGCAAAAATTCGTTGCCGCCGCTGACCACAAACAGGTCTTGGTCGCCATCTTGGTCGGCATCAAAAAAGGTGGCAGCCACGTCTTCGCACAGGCTATCGGCGAGCAGGGCGTTTTGCGGGGTGGCTACAAAGCGGCTGCTGGCTTGCTGCAAAAATATTTTGCCCGCTTGCCCTTTTGCGCCACCTATAAAAATGTCCTCGAGCCCGTCGTTGTTTAGGTCGGCTTTGCAGCTCGCTGGTCCTTCGGTGGATAGCATGTGAAACAGCATTCTATCTCTATTAAAATCGCTGTAATAATTCTCTTTGTGCGCAAAATTAAGTTGGCTTGCTGGCGTAATGTCCGTAAAAATGGCTGGCTCGGTGCTTGTTCCCGTTTGTATTTCTGGTTGTGCCACGGCATTGCTTTGGTTTAGGGATAGCAACTGGTTTGTTTTCGGATTTAGCACCGTTTGGCGCAGCCCGTCCGACCAAATAATTTGTAGGCTATCGATGTTTTTGTTTTGGGCAATGCCAAAATGCAGCCGATTATCCACCGCCGACTGAAACCCACGAGACGGAATTGCTTCTTGGTAAAGGGTTTTATTGCCACAAAAAACCGTAATTTTAGCCCCAATACCGAAATTATTGGGCGATTTGCCCACCAGTTTTACAGAAATATAGTTGTTTTTGTTCAGCGTTTCGCTGTTGTTTCTATACACAAAAGGCGTGGTGTTGGTGTTGTTCGTAATTAGGTCGAGGTCGCCGTCGTTGTCCAAATCGCCGTAAGCCGAGCCGTTGCTGTGGCTGGGCGTACCCAAACCTGCGGTTTGGGCTTGGTTTTCGAAGGTTAAATTGCCCTTATTTACCAAAAAATAGTTGGGTACTGGGTTTGTGGGCATGGCATCTATCAGTTTTTTAAAATCCGCTTTGCCCGATGCTGTTATTTGTTTCATCACCGATTCGTTGGATATGTAAGCCACATAATCTTGGTCGGTGAGGTCGTGGAGTATGCCGTTGGCTACAAAAATATCCTTTTGCATATCGTTGTCGAAGTCGGCTATGAGTGCGCCCCAGCTCCAATCGGTTGCGCCCACGTTGGCGAGGCGTGCTATGTCCGAAAAACTGCCGTTGCCGTTGTTTAGTTGCAGCGCATTTTCGGTAAACTGGTGGTAATAATCGCTTTGCAGCCTGTACTGGTACACGTCCCAGCTCTCGAAACTGGTGGTGCGTTTGAGCCGCTCGTCGCTTTCGGGTAGCATATCGGTACTAAAAATATCGGGGTAAGTATCGTTGTTTATGTCCGCCATATCAGCGCCCATGCTCGCCAAACTAATGTGCGGCATCGCCTTGGTAAGCTCCTCGGTAAAGCCGCCTTTTTGGTTGTTTATGTACAAATAATCCCGCTCAAAAAAGTCGTTTGAAACGTACATATCCAGCCAACCATCTTTGTTTAGGTCGCCCACGGTAATGCCCAAACCGAAACCAATCACGCTTTGGTAAATGCCAGCGGCTGCGCTCACGTCTTTAAATTTGCCGTTGTCGTTGCGGTAGAGTTTGTCGCCGCCCAGCGTATCTGGTTGGTTTCTAATGTTTTGTTCGAGGTTAAAGCTACCAATTGCCCTAAACGAGTTGTTTAGCACATAGAGGTCGAGGTCGTTGTCGTGGTCGTAATCAAAAAAAGCGGCGTGTGTACTCAGCCCTTTGTCGGCAATGCCGTAGGCGGGTGCTTGGTCTATAAAACTAAGGTTTTTTTGGTTGATAAACAGCTCGTTCGAGCGGTCGTCGCCAGGCACATCGCCCGAGTTGCACACATAAATATCCAGCCAGCCGTCGGCATTCACGTCCGCCAGCGTAGCGCCCGTGCTCCACTGTTTGGTGCCAGCTATGCCTGCTTTTTTGCTAATGTCTTCAAACTGAAAATTTCCTTTGTTCAAAAATAACTTGTTGTCGCCCATGTTCGAGGTCAAAAACACGTCTATCAGCCCGTCGTTGTTTATATCGCCCAAGGCTACGCCGCCGCCGTTGTAAAAATTTCGGTAGGTAAACACATTAAATTTACTGTCGTAGCTAAGTTTGTTTTCAAAATTAATGCCCGTGTAGTTCGCAGGCATTTCGGTAAACAAGGTAGAAATTTTTGGGGTCGTAGGTTTGCAGCTACATAGTAGCAAAAAAAATAAATACTTTTTAAGGTTGTGCATTCGTAATTTTGTAATGTGTGCAAATTTACGCCATTTATTTCGGTAATTCAAAGAATTAGAACCAAAAATGGGCTAAATACCACCATTTTTTGCCCATTTTTTTGTTTTTATCGGTTTGTTTTGTACCTTAGCTAAATGATGCAATTATTCTTAAAAAAACTCACAATACCTAATGTATTTGCGCTTGTTATCCTCGTTTGTGGGTTGATAGCAGCATATTTTTGGAACAAAGAAGAACAATCCAAAGACGTTTTTTTGAGAAATAGTGCGTCAATTATTCAGAACTACCTCAAAACTTCGGTGAACACGGTTCAAAAAGCCACCAATAAATTGGAGCAAAAGCACTTAGCTAATTTTGATTTTGAGCAGTGTACCCAAGCCACCAACCTTTTAAACATCAACATTCCCGTATTTATTTATAAAAACGACAGCCTCGTTTTTTGGAACAGCAACCAAATCCGTACAGAAATACCCGATATTTTTTTTTATAAGCCCACAGGCGAGCTTTCCAATGCGGCAAAACCAATTTTTAACTACGCACAAAACAACGGACTGAGCGTTTTGCAGTGCATATACAGGCTACCAACTTCGGGTTATTTGGTGGTGGCATCGGTGCCCATACAGCACCAAAAAAGCAGTAGCCAGCAGCAATATTTCAAAAACGCCCTTGCGGTTTCGCTCCCCAACAGCGACATTATACGCCTCACCGATACCACGGTTTCGGGCGGTTTGGGCATTTTTTCGCCCAACAACGAACCTCTTTTCAAAATAAAACTTACCCAAAACAACATTCAGTTTGTGGTCATCGATACCTACAAAAAGTACAAGGGATACGCTATTTTAAGCCTGTTTCTCGCTTTTTTTGTGCGCATAATTCTGTACGAACAAGATTTTAAAGCCCTAATTCGCCGAAATGGCTTGCGGTTTTGGGTTTTTACATTCGTTGTTTTACTGGCTCGAGTTGGCTTGTTTATTTTTAAAAAAGAGATAGGCATAGATGGCGAAGTAAACGAACTTTTTAGTGCCAATATTTTTGCAAACTCGGATTTTACGCCTTCGCTCGGCGACCTTTTTTTGCACACGCTGGCACTTATGTTTATTTGTTTGTATGGGTACAAGCAACGGATTTTCTTTGAATATTTAACGGATAAAGCCTCCAAAATTCAGTACTATCTGCCTGTTTTTTTTCATATTTTGCTCACCAATCTCATATTGTACTTGGTACTTAACTTAGCCCACGATTCAGTTATCAACTCTAATATTCCGTTTGGCGCAGGCGATTTTTTGAACCTAACTATTTATAGCACAGTAGTTTATTCCATTTTTATGATTTTGGGCGGCATAGCCATTTACCAGCTCAGGGTTCTTATAGCGATGCTGCGCAAGTACAAAGTTGCTAAATTTATTTTTGCTTTTCAACTGGCAATGGTTGTGGCTACGCTACTGCCCAATTTTAGGCAGTTGAGTATTATTGCCATACTCATTTTTTTTATTGTTGCGTCGGCATATTGGGTTGGTGTGGTGCTTAAAAACAGGCAGATTTCTACCATTTTGGTTACTTTTTTTATCGTTATGAGCATTGCCATTACCCTACAAACCTCGCTGGCATTGTACCAAAAGCAGATAGAACGAGCCAAATTTATAGCCGAAAACATAAAAAACCCAGATGACAAGGACATAGAGCAACAGTTTACCGAAATAGGCAAGCAAATACAAGTGGATACTGCGCTTACCCGCAGCCTCGAGCGGGGGCAAATAGAGTTTTTGAAGGGCGAAATAATCAATAAGTATTTTAGTTCGGTGCTAAAAACCTATAATTTCGACAGTGTGTATATTCAAAAAAGCTCGATGAATTCCAGTTATTTTAAGGAAATAAACCCCATAAAGTTTCAGGGTAGGGTGCGCACTTGGTCGGGCATAGCCAAAATTTCGCACTGGCTTTCGGTGCCTTTTGTGGGTACGCAAAACACCATAGATACGCTGTTTTTTAAAATTAGTCAGAGCAGTTTTGGCGAGCAATTGGAAACCGAGCGTGGTTTTAGCTTTGATTATTCGGTGGGCATATACAAAAACCAACGCCTTATATTGCGCAAGGGCAGCTACCAATACAACTTAAATAATGCGTATTTTAGAGGATTTACCCAAGATTTTGGCGTACAAAACGATGGATTTGACGTGCATTTGAGCCATTTTGTAAAAATGAAAAGTGATTTAAAGGTTTCGAAAAAAGACAAATTTTTTAAGCCAAAAGACATTTACCACATTGTAATTAGCTTTAAAAATCCGTTGGTTTACGATTTTCCCGTGGGCGCATCTTCGCTCTTGCTGGCGTTTTTGTTTGCGTCTTTTGTTTTTTATTTGGCGTACAAGTTGCATGAAAACAAGTTTTTTTGGCGGGATATAAATTATCGCAGCAAAATAGCTTTGGTGCTTACCACGTCGGTATTGTTTTCGCAATTGTTGTTTGGGTACATCACCATTTTTTATACATTTAACAAGTCTAAGGAGCTGCAATCCAACAACTTACTGCAAAAAACCTACAAAGGTTCTATTGAAAATGTGCGCAATGCCAACCTCCAAAATGCAATTTTTTACAGCACCAAGGGCATTTTAAGCCCCAATAATTTTAGCAATTCGCAAGTGCCTATTCCGCTTTCGCAATACATAAATGCCCGTGCGTACTACGACATAGCGTATTTGGGCAAATCGGTGCTGCTGCAAACGGAGCATTTTGGTAGTTTGAGTTATTTGGCTTGCTATGCGCCGATTTTGGACGAAAATAAGAATATTGTGGGCATTGTAAATTTCCCTGACTTTTTTGCCTGGGACGAATTGCGTGCCACCCAAAGCGGCTTTTTGAGTACCTTGCTCAATATTTATGTGCTGATGTTGCTGCTGATGTTGGTGCTGGTTTTGTGGGTTTCGAACCGTGTTACTGCTCCTTTGGGGCTGATAACCAGGGTGATAGCCAACACGCATTTGAAGGAAAAATTGCCGAAATTAGACGAAATAAATAGGCGAGACGAAATTGGGGACATGATAAGGGAATACTACAAAAAAATGGAGGAGGTGGAGCTGAGTGCCGAAATGATAGCCCGTAGCGAAAAAGACCTTGCTTGGCGTGAAATGGCACGCCAAATTGCGCACGAAGTGCGCAATCCGCTCACGCCCATACAGTTGAGCATACAGCATTTGCGCAGGGCGTACCGTGAGCAATCCGACAATTTTCCTGCCATGTTTGAGCGGGTTTGTACCACCATTTTGGAGCAAACCCAAAGCCTGAACAACATTGCTTCCGAGTTTAGTAGCTTTGCAAAAATTGGTGCATTAAAAGTGCATTCGCCCATAAATATACATGAAATTTGCGTTAGTGCCATAAATTTATATGCCGATATGGCGCAGTTGCGCTATAAAAACCAGCTAAACAACCCCGATGCCATGGTTTCGGGCGATGAAGAACAGATTTCGAGGGTGCTGAATAACTTGCTAAAAAATGCCACACAGAGCCGCCCAAACACCGAAGAAGTGGTGATAAATGTGTTTTTGTTTAAGCATGAAAATATGTATGTTATTCAAATAAACGACAACGGAAATGGCATTCCGCTGGACATTCAGCCCAAAATATTTGAGCCAAATTTTACCACAAAAACCTCGGGCATGGGGCTTGGGCTCGCCATTGTGCGCCGAATTGTGGAGCAGCACGACGGCTCTATTCGCTTTGATAGCACGCTGCAAGGCACCAGTTTTTTTGTGGAGCTGCCTATTTCCGAGTGATTTTATGCCAAAAAATACTAACTTTATACCATAAAGCGTTTTTAGTAAATGATGCAAGTTAAATTTTTTTGTAGTACTACGATTCTGCTTTTGCTTGCTGTTTTTAGTGCGTGGGCGCAGCCTCGCACACGCACTTTTGCGCTCCAATCCGATACTTTGTACATCGATAGCCTGAGCATAGACCCGAGTAGTTTCGAGGCTTTTGCGCTCAAAAAACCGCTCAATCCGCAAACGTATAGCCTAAATCCAGCTAACGCCATGCTGGTTTTTAATAAAAATAACCGACCGAAGTCCGATAGCATCATGGTAAAATATCGGGTTTTCAACACCAATTTAGCACGGATTTTTACCACAAATGGGTTCAAAAATCTGCCGCCAAATGAGCCAACTATTTACAACGAACCAGCCGCAAAAGACCCCAAAACCAATGAAATTTTTGATTTTGAGGGCTTAAACAAAAATGGAAGCATCAGCCGAGGCATAAGTTTTGGCAACAGCCAAGATTTATCCATCAATTCGGGTTTTAACTTGCAGTTTTCGGGCAAGCTCGGCAACGATTTGGAGTTAAATGCCTCCATGACCGACAACAATTTGCCGTTTCAGCCCGATGGTTATACCCAAACCATTCAGGATTTTGATAGGGTTTTTGTGCAGGTAAAGAACCCCAGAAACCAAATTACTTTGGGCGATTACACGCTGCAACGCCCCGATGCCTATTTTCTAAAAATGTTTAAAAACGTGCAGGGCATAGAGAGCCAAAACTTGCTCCTCGACAAAAAAGATACCTACAAACTCAGCCAAACGCTGTCGGTTTCGGCGGCACGGGGCAAGTTTATCCGCAATGTTTTTTTTGGTAAGGAGGCAAACCAAGGACCTTACCGCCTTGTGGGCGAGCAAGCGCAGGCGTTTGTGGTGGTGCTGGCAGGCTCCGAAAAGGTGTATTTGGACGGAAATTTGCTCAAAAGGGGCGAGCAATACGACTACATTATGGACTACAATACCGCCGAAATTACCTTTACGCCCAAACACATTGTTACGGGGCAGGCACGTTTTGTAATAGAGTTTGAGTACGCAAATCAGGCTTTTTTGCGCTCTGCCGCCCTGTATAAGCTCGCTTTTGAGGCAAAAAAAGTGCGTGTAAACTTCCATAGCTACACCGAAACCGACCTATCCAACCAGCCTTTGCAGCAAGACCTAAGTGTGGGGCAGCGCAAGTTTTTGTCGGAGGCGGGCAGCAACACCCAAAATGCCTATTTTCCCAGTGCCGATACCGCCAGTTTCGATGCCAAAAAAGTGCAGTACGCCCAGTTGGACAGTGCGGGTTTTCGCTTTTATAGGCTTGCCCAAGCCAGTTCGTCGCAGGTGTACAAGGTGCTTTTTACGTTTTTGGGCGAGGGCAAAGGCAACTACGTTCAAGCGCCTTCTACGTCCAATGGGCGGGTTTTTAATTGGGTAAAACCCATTGTTTCGGCGCAAAACGACACCATAAAGCAAGGCAGCTACGAGCCTGTGGTGCTGCTGGTAGCACCCAACAAGCAGCAAATGCACACCATTTCTACGGTGGTAGATATTTCTAAAAACACCAATTTTACCAGCGAACTTGCGCTCACAAACTTCGATACCAACAAACTATCTGTGCTAAACAACGACAAAAATATGGGCTACGGCGCACGTTTTCAGTTGAGCAATCAACATAGTTTGGGTATAAAAAGTCAAAAAATTAGTATAAAAACGCAACTAAATTACGAATTTTTAAACCAAAACTTCAATGCCTTGCAGCCACATAGAGAAGCCGAATTTGCCCGAAACTGGAACTTAAAACAGATTTACAGCCAAAAAAATGAACACTTGGCGGCTATTTCCGTAAATATATCCGATAAATTTAACAACAACCTCGGCTTGCAGCTATCCAATTTTATCATTGGCGATGACTATACTGCGCTAAAAAATAAAGCTACTGGATTGTATGCAAAAAATGGATTTAGCACCAACTTTTTAAACGATTTTACCAGTTTTACCTTCGAGCGTTTTCGGTCTAATTTTCTGAAACAGAGTTTTTCGCTGCAAAAATCCATGCCTTTGGCGGTTGTTGGTGCGAGTGCCAGCCAAGAGCGCAACGCCGTTTTGGGCGCAAACAACGATACGCTCACCGACAATAGTTTTTATTTCCGCATAGCCGAGGTTTTTTTGGCTTCGCCCGACACGGCGCAAAATAAATTTGTGCTAAAATACAACATTCGCCAAGATTTTTGGGCAAAAAATACGCAGTTTAACAGCCTTCAAGTAGCCCAAAATTTTACGGTAAACAGTACATTAACCAAAAACCCGAACCATAATTTGGAGCTGAGTACGAGCTACCGCATTGTATCGGATACCAGCCAAAATGGCTTGAAACAGAGCTACTTGGGGCAGGTGGAATACAGGGGAAAATGGCTGAAAAAGCTGGTGGCTACTTCGTTTTTTTACAGCTTTGGCAATGGGCAAGAGCCTGTGCGGGATTTTACTTTTTTGCGGGTTTCTTCGGGCATTGGTAGCTACACCTGGCGGGATTTTAATGGCAACAATATCCCTGAACTGAACGAGTATGTGCAGGCGTTTTTTGGCGATAGTGCCAATTATGTAAAGGTTTTTTTGCCAGGGAACAAATATGTGCAAACCTACGGAAACCGCTACAACCACAGCATAAACGTGGTTTTAGCCAATGTTTTGAAGCAAAAAGACAAATTGGGCAAGTTTGCCGCCCGTTTTTCGGTGCTTTCTACGTTTAGCATCGATAAGAAAACCCAAAACGCACTGCCCAAAATTTACCTAAATCCCTTTACCCTTTTTAGAGATTCGGCGCTGGTGCGCAGCAACTCACAGGTGCGCAATACCTTGTTTTTCAACAGAAATAACCCCGTTTTTGGGGCGGAGTTGCAGCTACAAAATACGCTGAACAGGCTGCTGACGACCAATGGTTTTTCGCAGCGCAGCAACCAAAATTGGAGCTTAAAAACCCGCTACAACATCAACCAAAAGTTTAGCCTCGAAACCAATTCGAGTAAGGTAAAGCGGGCGCAAGACAGCCAAATTTTTAAACAAAACGACTTTGAAATTAGCGGTTTTCGCCTCGAACCCTCGCTCATTTATATGTATAAAAATAAGTTTAGGCTGGCTACTACTTATAATTTTACCAAAGAAAAAAACACGCTTAATGCGGGCAACGAACTGGCAAAAACGCATAAAATCACGCTTGAAACCAATTGGAGTGCCACCGCCAGCACGCTCGTGCGGGCTTCGCTTAGTTGGGTGCAAATATCGTACTCGGGTGCGCCCAACACGGCAGTAGCCTACGATTTGTTGCAGGGTTTGCAGGTGGGCGGCAACCAAGTGTGGAGTTTAAATTTGCTGCATACATTGCCCAACAACATTCAGATAGGGTTGGGGTACGACGGACGAAAATCCATTAATTCGCCCGTGATTCAGAGCGCAAAAGTGCAGGCAAGGTACGTTTTTTAGTAGCCCAATTTTCGCTGCATACTCAGTTCTATGGCGGCGCAGAGGTGCTGCGGTAGGTATTTTCGCCAGTTAAAATCCTCGAAACTACCCTGAATTTGAAAGTAGGTAGCTATGCCGTAGCTCGAAAACTCCTGTATTACATGGTCTCTAAAATTTAGCCCAACCAGCCAGCCGTCGCCCAAATCGTCGAATATGGCTTCGTAGTAGCAGTCGTCGGAGGCATGAAAATTGAGTACATTTTCGCCTATAAGCGCAATTTTTTGAACGCCCTCCTCCACTAATTTATTGATAATTTCTTGCTGAATGAGCATAATGTCGTTGCTTATGCAGTCGTTCCATTCGCCTATTAGCTCCAAAACGGCAAAATTTTGCTCATAATTCACATAAATAAGTTTTATGTACAGTGTTTCCGACCCAAAACTGTCCCACTCGGGGTGAATGAGGTAGTTATAAACCTTGTGCGTGTATTTGGTGAGGCTGTTGGTGTAGCCATAAAACGGCGATAGCTCGTCTTGGGCGGCTATATAATAATCTCGCCAGCGGTAAAATGGTTCTATTTGGTGCATTTCGGTTATAAAAAGTTGCTTATTTGCTCGCCCAAATCAAAAACGAGGGCGTTTGGTAGGGCGTTTTTGATGATGCTGCTGCCCGCCGCACTCCTGTAACCAGCGGCGCAATGCACCAAAATCGGTTTGGAAGCGTCTATTTCGGCGGTGCGCTCACGCAGCTGGGGCAGCGGAATGTGGGTGGAGGAAGCAAAAGCGATTTTGTTTTTTACTTCGTTTACATTCCGAATGTCTATGATGGTGTAGGCTTGCGTGTTTTCTTTAAAATGTTGGTAATCAAATGCCTGTGTATTTTCGTGCTTTGAAAAACTGCCTGTAATTGCGCCAACGATTTGGGTTTCGTAGCCTATTTTGGCAATGCGTGCCACGAGTATTTTCAGCCTTTCGGTGGTTTCGGCTACCAAATAAAACCGTTCGGCGGGCGCAACAATGCTGCCGAGCCAAGTCTCAAATTTTGCGCCTTCCATCAGGTTGATGCTGTTTGGAAAATGCCCCGTTTCAAACTCCGTTTTGGGTCGGGTATCTATCACCAGCACGTTTTTTTGGAGCGCATCGGGTTTTACATTTTCCATATAATTTATCTTTGCAATGCTTTGTTCAAAGGGAGCAGCGCCCATTTTATTTAGGTTTACATCAAACTCAAAATACTTGGGTACAAATGGCTGGTCGGCGGTGAGTTCGGCTATAAATTCGGCTTCGGTTTGCGGTTGCAAGCTCCAATTGGTGAGCCGCTCCGCACCTACGGTGCTGCTGTTTGCGGCACTTAGTGCTTTGCCGCACAGGCTGCCTGCGCCGTGTGCTGGGTACAGCGTTACGTCGTCGTTCAGCGAAAGTATGTGCGTGCGCAGGCTGTGGTACATTTTTGCCGCCAGTTCTTGGCGTGCAGCCGTGATGTTTCCAGCTTTTTCACGCAGGTCGGGTCTGCCACAATCGCCTATAAAAAGCGTATCGCCGCTAAAAATCGCCTTGTCCACGCCGTTTTCCGATAGCAAAACGCAAATGCTGTCTGGCGAATGCCCAGGCGTGTTCATTGCCGAAATCAAAACATCGCCCAACGCTATGGCATCGCCGCCATCGAAACCCTGGTGCGCATAGCTGGCACCCACCAACTTACTGTTGAAAATCGTAGCACCCGTGGTTTGGTGCAGCTCCAAATGGCAGCTCACAAAATCGGCGTGTGGGTGCGTTTCTACCACGCCCACTATCTTGGCTTGGTTTTGTGCCGCAAACTCGAGGTAGGGTGCAGGGTTTCTGGCTGGGTCTATTAGTATTATTTCGCCTTGGCTAAGTATGGCGTAGGCGTAATGCGACAGCGATTTGTCTTCGAATTGGTGTATGAGGTAAGGCATTTATTTTTTTAGTTAAACTATTTGCGCATAATTACATTTGTTTAAAAATCCCGTAGGGATTAAATGTTTATAAAAAAACGAATGCTTTGTATCTGCGACCCCGTCGGGGTCGGACGTGCTGCACCACGTATTTTTCTATAAACATTTGATGCCTATGGCATCAGGTTGTAAAAACCGATTTTTTAGTTAAAACCAATTTTGTTTTTTTTGAGTTCCCAGCCATTGACCTAAAACGGTTATTTTACCCGAAAAAATGCAGCCAATCCAAAGTTTCGGATTTGCAACCGTATATTTGTGCCTGAATAAAAAGCAATGAAACAAATCGTTTTTATAACTGGCGCAACCTCGGGTTTTGGCTGGGCTATGGCACACATCTTTGCCCAAAATAATTATAGTATTATCGCT
Organism: Bacteroidota bacterium; assembly: GCA_043765195.1. Taxonomy (GTDB): domain Bacteria; phylum Bacteroidota; class Bacteroidia; order UBA7662; family JAYUJN01; genus JAYUJN01. The sequence continues at coordinate 22,444 of JAYUJN010000014.1, forward strand.
ACTGGGCGCAGGCAAGAGCGGCTCGAGCAACTCAAAAAATCTTTGGGGGAAATGAGTAATGCGGAAGTGCTAACTTTGTGTTTCGATGTGCGAAGCCAAACCGAAGTAGCGGATATGGTGCAAAATTTACCCAAAGGCTGGCAAAAAATTGACATTTTGATAAACAATGCGGGCTTGGCGGCGGGCAGGGGCAAGGCGCAAGATGCCCTGCTTTCGGACTGGGAGCAGATGGTGGATACCAATTTGAAGGGCGTTTTTTATGTAACCAAGTGCGTTTTACCGCTCATGATTGCCGCCAAAAACGGGCATATTATTAACGTGAGCAGCATTGCGGGAAAGCAAGCCTATATGGGCGGCAGCGTGTATTGCGCCACAAAGTTTGGTTTGGAGGCTTTTACGCAGGCACTTAGGGCAGATGTGCTCGAGCACGGCATCAAGGTGAGTAGCATTAGCCCAGGTGCTGCCGATACCGAGTTTTCTTTGGTGCGGTTTAAGGGCGATGCGGCGCAGGCGAGTGCCACCTACACGGGTTTTGAGCCGTTGCAGGCGCAAGATGTGGCAGAAGCCGTTTGGTTTATGGCAAACCGCCCCGACCACGTGAACATTGCCGACCTTACCATTTTGCCCAAGGCGCAGGCTTCTGCCACCCAAATACATAAAAACGACTAAGTTAGTCTAATTTCAGAACGGCTAAAAACGCACTTTGTGGCACTTCCACCGAACCAATTTGGCGCATACGTTTTTTGCCTTCTTTTTGTTTGTCCAGTAGCTTGCGCTTGCGAGATATATCGCCGCCATAGCACCGAGATGTTACGTCTTTTCGCAGGGCTTTTAGGGTTTCACGTGCAATTACTTTTGCGCCCACCGAGGCTTGTATGGCTATGTCGTACTGCACTCTGGGGAGCAGCTCACGCAGTTTTTCGCACATTCTTTTGCCCAAATCGTAGGCTTTGTCTTGGTGAATAAGTGCCGAAAGCGCATCTACTATGTCGCCGTTTAGCCTTATATCCATGCGCACGAGCTTGCTTGCACGGTAGCCTATTTGGTAATAATCAAACGAGGCGTATCCCTTGGATATACTTTTTAGTTTGTCGTAAAAATCAAACACCACTTCGCCCATCGGCATTTCAAATTGCAGCTCCACACGGTTGCTCGTGAGGTGAATTTGGTTTATTAAAATGCCTCTTTTGTGCATACACAGCGAAATTACTGGACCTATATAATCCACTTGCGTTATTATTTTGGCTTTTATAAAAGGCTCTTCGAGGTGCTCTATGTAGTTGGGTTCGGGCAGGTCGGAGGGGTTGTTTACCATTTGCATCGGTCCTTTGTTTGTTGGGTAGCAATGGTACGAAACGTTTGGCACTGTGGTAATTACGGTCATGTTGAACTCACGCTCGAGCCGCTCTTGGATAATTTCCATGTGGAGCATACCCAAAAAACCGCAGCGGAACCCAAAGCCCAGTGCGGCGGAGCTTTCTGGCTCATACACCAGCGAGGCATCGTTTAGCCTTAGCTTGTCCATGCTGTCTCGCAGTTCTTCGTAGTCTTCGGTATCCACGGGGTAAATGCCCGCAAAAACCATCGGTTTTACCTCCTCAAATCCGTGTATGGATTCGGTGCAGGGGTTTTCTTTGGTGGTAATGGTATCGCCCACTTTTACCTCACGGCTGTCTTTCACACCCGAAATAATGTAGCCCACATCGCCGCAGCCCACCACTTGGCGTGGTTCGCCTTTCATTTTGAGTATGCCTATTTCTTCGGCGTTGTACTCCATGCCTGTGTTCACAAATTTCACCCTTTCGCCCGTTTTTAGGCTTCCGTTGTAAATGCGGAAATAAGCTATCACGCCCCTAAACGGGTTGAAAATGGAGTCGAATATCAGGGCTTGAAGTGGTGCTTTGGGGTCGCCTTTTGGGGCTGGCACTTGCGATATAATGGCTTCCAAAATTTTATCTACGCCCATGCCAGTTTTGCCGCTGGCGGGTATTATGCTGTCTCTATCGCAGCCCAAAAGCTCTACTATTTGGTCTTTTACTTCTTCGGGGTTTGCGCTGGGCAAGTCCATTTTGTTGAGTATTGGTATTATTTCTAAGCCGTGTTCTATGGCAAGGTAGAGGTTGCTTATGGTTTGGGCTTGTATGCCCTGGGCGGCATCTACAATCAGAAGTGCGCCCTCGCAGGCGGCTATGGCACGGGATACTTCGTAGCTAAAATCCACGTGTCCTGGCGTATCTATGAGGTTTAAGATGTAATTTTCGCCGTTTTGGCTGTAATTCATCTGTATGGCGTGGCTTTTTATGGTAATGCCTCGCTCACGTTCCAAGTCCATGTTATCGAGGGTTTGGGCTACAAGCTCTCTCGACGATACGGTGTTGGTGGTTTGAAGCAGGCGGTCGGCTAAGGTGCTTTTTCCGTGGTCTATATGTGCTATGATGCAGAAGTTTCGTATGTTTTTCATTTAGCAAAGATACAGTTTTTGTACCAAAAAACAACCTATTTTAGCCCCGTAGTTCGAACTGTAAGGGTAGCAGTTGTTTGATGCTTTCGACCAACCAAATTCGCTGGTCGGTTGCGCCGCCGAGTACTATTTCTATGTTTTGTTGTTGTTTTCGCTCGTATTCGCTCATTACTTGGAGGCAAGCGCCGCAAGGCACTACGGGCTGCATGAGTTCAAATTTTTGGGTTTGAGCCACAATCGCTATGGATTTTATGGTTTGCCCGCCGTAGCTTGCGCCCACGCCAAAAATGGCTACTCGCTCGGCGCACAGTCCGCTGGGGTAGGCGGCGTTTTCTTGGTTGCTGCCCTGGTGTATTGTTCCGTTTTGGAGCAAAATGGCTGCGCCCACTTTAAACCCCGAATAGGGCGCATAAGCCTTGCTGGCTGCCAAATGTGCGGCTTCTAATAAGTTGGTGAGGTGGCTCGGAAGTTCGTCGGTGCTGCTAAATTCTTTTATTTGTGTTTTAAATTCTATGATTTGCATTCTGTTTTGTAATTTTGTGGTGCAATTTACAAATTACTATGCAAAATACCAACACAATACTGATGATTCGCCCCGTAAATTTTCGGTTTAACGAACAAACCGCCGAAAATAATTACTATCAGGTGGGTTTAGAAAACCTTACGGCAACCGAAATTAACGAAAAAGCCCAAAAAGAGTTCGATGATTTTGTACAAAAACTCAGGGCAAAAACCATAGATGTGGTGGTGGTGGACGATACGAAAACGACGGATACGCCCGATAGTATCTTTCCGAACAACTGGTTTTCGATGCACGAAAACGGCGATGTGGTGCTTTACCCGATGAATGCGCCGAACAGGAGGCTGGAACGCCGCATGGATATTTTTGAGCAACTGAAAAAAAAGCACGGGTTTTTTGTGGGTAAAATTAGGGATATGACGCATTATGAGGAAAAAAATATGTTTTTGGAGGGAACGGGCAGCCTTGTGCTGGATAGAACCAACAAAATAGCCTACGCCTGTATTTCGGAGCGCACCAATGCGCAACTTTTGCAGGAATGGTGCGCTGCTTTGGGCTATACGGCGTGCAGTTTTTCGGCTTTTCAAACTGTGAAAAAGCAGCGATTGCCCATTTACCACACCAATGTGATGCTTTCGGTGTACGATGCCTGCGCCGTGGTGTGCTTAGATAGCATAGATGACGAAACGGAGCGGCAAAATTTGGTGGATATTTTGCAGAAAACGGGCAAAAAAATAATAGAAATAAGCGAGAGCCAAGCCAACCAGTTTGCGGGAAATACGCTGCAAGTGGTGGGCAAAAATGGCAAAAAATACGCCGTAATGAGCCAGCAGGCATATCAGGCATTTGGGGCGGAGGAGCTGGTGGAGCTGTGGGGCATGAGCGAAATCATAGAAAGTCCGCTTACTGTGATAGAAACCTGCGGCGGCGGCAGCGCAAGGTGTATGATGGCGGAGGTTTTTTTGCCTAAAAGTCCAGTGGCTAAGTCCACCAGCTAAAGCTGGCGGTTATTGAGGTTTTTATCCCCCAGTTAAAGCTGGCGGTTATTGAGGTTTTTATCCCCCAGCTAAAGCTGGCGGTTATTGAGGTTTTTATGCACCAGCTAAAGCTGGCGGTTATTGAGGTTTTTATGCACCAGCTAAAGCTGGCGGTTATTGAGGTTTGGCATTTTGGTTTTTATGCACCAGCTAAAGCTGGCGGTTATTGAAAGTTTAGTATTTTGGTTTTTTATGCCCCAGCTAAAGCTGGCGGTTATTGAGTTTTGGTATAAAAGATTTATAAACAATTAGTTAGTTAAAATAAGGCACATGATTTTTTTGCAAAATTATATAAACGGCTTGCTCATCGCGCCGCAAAGCGGCGCTTATTCGCCAAACATAAACCCCGCTACCAACCAAGTTTTTAGCCAAATACCCAGCTCCGACCACCGAGATGTAGCCGCCGCCGTAGCCGCTGCCCAAGCCGCTTTTGGGGCGTGGAGCGAAAGTTCCATTGCGTTTCGTAGCCAAGTGCTGCAAAAAATAGCGGATTTAATACTACAAAACATCGACAAACTTGCCCTTGCCGAAACCACCGACAACGGCAAGCCACTTGCGCTCTCTACGAGTGTGGACATACCCCGAGCCGCCGAAAATTTTTCGTTTTTTGCCTCCGCCATCAGGCATTTTGCCTCCGAAGCGCACCCTAACCCGCATAGCCTAAACTACACCCTGCGCCAGCCCGTGGGCGTGGCAGCCTGCATTTCGCCGTGGAACTTGCCGCTCTACCTTTTTAGTTGGAAAATAGCCCCAGCCCTCGCCGCTGGCAACACCGTGGTAGCCAAACCCTCGGAACTCACGCCGTACACCGCATTTTTATTGTCCGAAATTTGCATACAAGCGGGCTTGCCCGCAGGCGTGCTAAACATCGTGCACGGCACAGGCATGGCAGTGGGCGCACCGCTGGTGGCACACCCCCACGTGCCGCTGGTATCGTTTACGGGCGGCACCGCCACTGGCAAAAGCATCGCTCAGGTGGCAGCTCCAATGTTCAAAAAAATGAGTTTGGAACTCGGTGGAAAAAACGCCACCATCGTTTTTGACGATTGCGACTTCGAAAAAACCGTATCCATCGCCGCCCAAGCCGCATTCAGCAACCAAGGGCAAATATGCCTGTGCGGCTCACGCATTTTGGTCCAAAAAAACATTTATGACCGATTTAAAGCCGCTTTGGTAGCCAAAGTAAACCAGCTCGTAGTCGGCGACCCGCTGCACCAAGGCACACAAGTAGGGGCTACCGTGTCGGAGGCGCACCACCAAAAAATACTCGGCTACATAGCAGAAGCCAAGGCGCAGGGCGGAAAAATTTTGTGCGGCGGCGTGGCTGTGCAGCCCCAAACCAACCCCAACGGATTTTTTATAGCACCCACACTCATCGAAAACCTAAGCCCGAGCTGTAGCATAAACCAACAAGAAATTTTTGGGGCAGTAGCCACGCTCATTCCCTTTGAGACCGAGGCAGAAGCCATACAAATAGCCAACAATACGCTCTACGGCTTGGCTGCCAGCGTGTTTACCGAAAACATACGCACCGCCCAGCGCACGAGTCACGCCCTAAAAACGGGCATTGTGTGGGTAAATTGCTGGATGGTGCGAGACCTGCGCACGCCCTTTGGCGGCACAAAACAGTCGGGCGTGGGGCGGGAGGGCGGCTACGAAGCCCTACGCTTTTTCACCGAACCAAAAAATGTTTGCATCGCATTTTAGGGGGAGAGAGGAGGTGGGTTTTATTCTATATTATCAATTTTGTAAAAAACCTTTTCGAGAATTTTCCATTGTCCATTTTTATCTCCAAATATTAAAAACTCTCTATTAAGTCCACTATACAGAAGCCTTAATGTGATTTCTTTATTGTATTCTTTTTCTTTATGAATAACATCAACAGATAAGGTTACTTCCGTGGTTCCTGCGGCACAGTCTTTTATATTTTTAATGACATAATCCTTCAAAATTTTATTTTGAAAAATTTCTCTAATTTCGCCTGCCTCTTGCCTTAAGTTGATTTCTTCGTCATCAAAAAAAAATTTTTGCTCGGCTATTGCTCCATAGTTTTTATTTTTCCAATTTTCCATGAATAACATTGCTTCTCTTTCAGGTGTAAGCTCTTCAAGCGTATTAGAATCTGGTTTTATTGGAATATCTTTTCCAATTTCAATATTTCTCGGCGACCATTTATCTAATTTTTGTTTAGTCTCTTCATTTTTTTTCTGAATTTCTGCATGATTTTCAGGGGTAGCTTTTAATTCATTAATGTTTTCATTATCGCTTAGTTTTGGCTCTTCACGTGGTGGTTTTCTTTTGCCATTTCTTACACCACCTACCCACTCCTCTATTGCAAAAAGTGCAGCCCAACATTTTGAAGCCACTGTTTTGTTTGCATAATTAGTGTCCCTGCCATGAAGAATTCCTTTTCTATACGGCATAGTGATTTCTTCATGGTTTGTTGTTTTTCTTGAAGTGTTGAAAATTTCTTTTAAAACTGTTAAACCCGAGCTATGCCCTGCAATAGAATTCCGTGCTGTTAAATCTATATTATCTGCAAAAAATCCTTTGTTTTTGTCTACATCATTCACTATTCCATCAATGACTAATAGTAAAACAGGAATACAAGCATGGTATCTTTCTGCTATTGTATCTTCATAAGCCGCTTGGATTAGAGAGAGTCTTGTCCAAAATTCTTTTGTGGTTTCAAGTACACGTATCAACCATTCTATTTTATCAGAGCTAAAATAATTGATAAGTTCTTGTTCACCCAGTCTAATATGTCCTTCGTCCGCAAACTCAATACACCTGAGCATCAAATCCTGATTTATTAATCGGTGTGCTATCCAACCCTTTTCAGCGAAATAGTCATTGAATTTATCAGGGGCTTGCAAAACTTCTGGGTGTTGTTTTTTGAGGTCTGTTATGATGGGCTTAATGGCTTTTTGTAATTCTTCTACGTCTTTTGGATTGGCTCCAAATAATGTTAGAAGAGGCAAAGCGCTGTAATTTTCTTCTATTTCACCAAGTGCCATTTTTAATTTTTTGTGTGAAGGATTATCTTCTATTCTGTCATTCATTATTCAAAGTTTTTAAGATGGTTTTTAGGGTCAAAATCGTGTGCAATTCCACTGTCAATTCCCTTTTGAATGGCATTTTTCAGGGCTATAACTTTGGTTTCTTCATCTTCGAGCAGGCGCAGCCCTGCACGAATTACTTCACTTACATTTTTGTAACGTCCCACAGATACCTGACTGACTACAAATTGGTCAAAATAATTTCCAAGGGATACCGATGTGTTTTTCATTGTTCTAATTTTACTGCAAAGTTACCAATTTTTGGTAACTTTGCAAATTTATAACCCCTCAACCATCAAAAAGTCCTTTGTTTAGTCCGTATTTGGCTTTTCGCTCTGCTTTTTTCAGCACTTCTACACTTGTGGGCAAAGCCATTCGTGCGCCGTCCAAAACCTCCTGCACGCTCACAACCGTTATTTTTTGGTGCGTATGCCCAAACATTTTGTTTTGATAAGTCCCGTATTTTTCGGCTTCTTTCACCAAATTTGGCATTGGGTACAAAGTCAATAAAAAACCCATCACGGCTTTTTCTCGCTCCACCGTTCCAAACAAATCACGGATAACGGTGGGCGAAAGGGTTTTGTTGGACTTCACAGAAAAAATAACTTGCTTAAAATCACGCTCTTGCTTGTCGTCATAATCCACCACAAAAGCCGTACCGTCTATGCCGCCGTCGCCGCCCTTTTTTTCATTTATAATCGCCCGATTGTTAGAGTAGGTCAAAATTATCCATTTTTCAAACTCCTTGCGCACCCTATCATCTTGCTTGTTTGCCAGGGCTACCGCACTCGCAAAATCCTGCGGCACGCCCGAAAGTTGCAAGCGAGAGGGTCGTATAATTTTTTTGGTATCTTTGTCTATTAAATCTTTGGTAAAATCGCCACCAAAACTATCTTCCAATCGTTTTAAAATCAATGAAATAGACTGATAAGTAATGTCTATTCCTATCCAATTTCGTTTGAATTTTTCGGCTACTGCTATCGTAGTTCCACAACCGCAATAACAATCTAAAATTACCGCTCCTTCATTGCTACTCGCCTTAATGATTTTTTCTAATAATCCTTCTGGTTTTTGAGTAGGATAACCTAATCTTTCTTTGGCTTGTGAATTTAGTGAGGGCATAATAATTACATCAGATGCTGCAACAGTTGTTTTATCTCTAAATATGATATTTTTATATTTTTCTTTATTTAGCTTCCCACTTCTTACTGCATTTTCAAATTTTTCTTTGTTATAAACAATCAACTGAGCGTATTTTCCTTTATCCGAAGAAATTACATTACTGTCCCAACCTCTTGCAACTTTCTTTTTTTGGCTATCGGACATATCAACTTCTGTAAAATTAAAAGTTGAATTGTTGGATTTTGAATAAAAAAGAATGGTGTCGTGCATACTTTGAAATTGTTGCTGCACATTTGTCCATCTGCGATAATGCCAAACAAGCTCGTTGCGAAACTCTCCTCCTCGTGTGCAAAACAAAGCATCACAAACCAATTTCAGATAATGACTTGCCGTAGGGTCGCAATGCAAATAAAACGAGCCAGTTGGCTTCAAAACCCTGTAAATTTCGGCAATTCGCTGGGTCATGCTCACCAAATAAGCAAGCAAACTGCCTTTGCCCAACACTTTTTCAAGCCCCAAAATTAGGTTGATGCTTTGTGTGGTAAAAACGCCGTTTTTGTTGCTCATTATGTCGTCAAAGCCCTCGTTAGCCATGCTGTTCCAAGTCCAAGTATCCACAAAAGCCTGCGCTTGCGCCGTATCTTCCGTACCAATATTGTTGTAAATTTGGTTGTAGTTTCGCTTGGAGTTAAACGGTGGGTCTATGTAACACAAATCCACCGTTTCGTCTGCTACGTGTTTGCGCAAAACGTCCAAGTTATCGCCGTAATATAATTCGTTTTTTTGTTCCATTAGCCTTTGCATTTTTTAGGTGTTGTTAAAGTGATTTTTAACAACACCCAATATTTCTACACGCATATTTTGCGCTGTGCTGCAAATTTAAACCATTTTCTTTGCAATCTGCAAGTTTTCGGGGTTTTATTTTCTAATTGTTGAAAAAATAAGTTACAACCAAAACAACGAAAAATATGTACAAGTCTATGTTTTTTAGTACTGCTCCAAAGCGTTACAAGGCATATTTTACACTTTTTCGCTGCGAAGTTGCGCTATTTGCCCAATTGTTAAACCTGTATGGTTTGCGATTTCTTCATTGGTTAAATTCGTGGTAAAAAGACTTTTAGCAATTTCTATTTTTTCATTTTGCCTGACTTTGTCCTCTGCCTCAATTTTTAGAGAAAGTGCCTCACTTGCCTTTACGTGCAAATAATCCAAGTAGCGGTTGTAACCATATTGTGCATCTTTATCCAGTCGCATAATGTCCAAAACTTCTTTTGCCTCTGCCAAACCTTTGGCTTTAAAATTATCTTTGACTTCGCTATTTTTTAAAAAGTAAACCCATTCGTCTAACGTATCTTTCGCTACATCATCAAATTGATTAACCTTGATAATGTAGTACTCGGGGAAAATATCGGATACATTTTGCTTGGTAAAGGTTTCTTTTTGTTTGTTAGAAAGTTGCAAGACATCTTTTTCGTGTAAACCCTCAAAATTAGTTTTGCCCTTATAAACGTAATCTTGCCCTTGCCCTAAGTCAAAATAAACAATATTAATAGAAATTACTTTCTTTATTTCATAATATGGTTGTCCCAAACCCAAATTTTCTGTTAAGGCTTTCGACGCACCGTAAGCCATTCTGTGGAAATAATCTATCTCGTACGTGTTTTGAATTTCAATAATAACCAGCTCATTTTTTGAGTTTTGAGTTAAAATATCTACTCTGTTGTACTTATCTTCGTCTGTTTCTTGGTTTCCTTCGCTTTCTAAAATCCTTTGGATTTTAATATCCTCAAACAATAATTCGGACAAAAAACCCTCTAATACAACAAAGTTAGCCTTATTGCGCAAAAGTCTTTTGGTTGCCCAGTCAAATCGTATTAATTTTTTGCTCATCTGGTATTTAAATTATCGCTGCAAATATACGATTTTTGTCTCAAAATTAGATGTAATTGTTTGTGCCAAAGCATTTTAAACAGATTTCAACCAAACATTCCTCCCCAAAAACCTATTTCAAAAACGTTTTTAGGTAGTCTAAGCTCGTAGTCCAGCTAAGGTTGTAGCGGCTATTTGCCAGTTGGGCGTGCTGGGTGGTAAACATACCACACATATATTGCCCTTGCTGAAACTTCGGATACAACTCGTTTTCGCCCGCTGGGTTTTCGGCTCTTTGTTGTCTTACAAACGCCTTAAAATCTGCGATGCTCGCCATTTGATGTATTGCAAACTCCTGCCCAGTTGCTTGTTTTGCGTCCGCCAAAAGCATATTGGGGCTAACCTGAAAACTGGCAATCTGCAAGTTTCTGGGCGTGGTTTCGTCCAAGGCGGCTTCGGCTGTAAAGGCAGCGGTATCGTCCATGGTGGTAAAGTCCATTTTCCAGTCTGCGTCGTCGCCCCAGTAGCCGATGCTCTGGTTTTTTAGGTTCAAAAGGGGCGTGTTGTATTTGAGTATGTCCGCAAAACACCCGTTGAAAACGGACGTAGCCTGTATCGGCGTACTGTCTATATAGGCTTTAAATTCCCGTCGTAAATCAAAATTGCGGTTTTCACCCGCCACCAAATCGTTGTAATCCGTAGAAAAATCGGAGGGAATAAACCGTGTAACGCCCGCCTTAATTGCGCCGTCCAAAATCCGTATTTGCAACTCTACTATCACGTCCGCCAGCCCTGCAAGAGCCGATACCACGCAGCCCACGCCCTCGCACGCCTTGGCTATTTCGTCGGTGTTTTGTAGGTCTATTGCCAGCACTTTTACGCCCATTTCCTCGAGCATTTTAATTTTTTCGGGGTCGGTAACCGTGCGCACTATTGCGCTTACTGCCGCACCTCTTTTCATCAATTCGCCAGCAATTCTTTTGCCCAAATTACCCGTTGCACCCGCCACCAAAACTGTTTTTTGCATTTTATTTGTTTATGTATCTTGTGTTTTTAGATTTGTGGTGCGCAGAAAATTGCCTTTTTTGTGCATTTTCTCCCTATTTTCGCAAAGATTTATGCTAAGGCTTTGCCACCACATTTTTTTCAAATTTGTTGTGAATAATCAACATAGAAAGCCCGAAAATAATTGCAAATACAATCAGCGCATTGTTGGTTAGCCCCGTTGTAGAAAAAGAAATGCGGATTAGAATGGTGGAAATAATAAACCCCGAGTTGCGCACTACTTTGTAAAACTCATCGGTGATAAAAAATGAAAACAACAAAACCAGCACATCGGCAAAAATTAGTACATTGAAAAATTGCTCAAAAAAGATGTTGTTTATGTTTGTAAACGAACTCGGCGAAACGCCCTGCGAGTACGCCACGCTAATAAACCATGCAGTAAACGAATAAATGGTTAGTGCCATAAAAATGGGGACGAGCAGCAGAGCGATGCCTTTTTTTATTTTTATAAACTTCGATAGTGCAATTTGTTCGGCTTCGCTTGTGGTTTTTGTGCTGGATTTTACCTTGCTTTCTTTGTAAAAAACGTATATGAGTGCAAAAATAATGATTGACGTTAGAAGGTCGTAGGTGAACTGTAAATCGTATTTTATTTTGAACCAATCGCCCTTTAAATCCAAATTGGATAGGTCTTTAAACAGCCTGCGAATGATTATGAGCGCAATTATTTCGTATTGTTTTACGATGTAAGTGGTAAACGATTTTGGGAGGTAGTAGATGAGTAGGTAAACTTCGTAGAGCAAAATGAACGAAAATGGCGTGTAAATGGCGGCAATTGGGTTGTTTAGTAGCTCCGATGGTGCCGCCAGCCTAATGATTTTGAAATCTACCAAATAAATAATAGCAAGGTGAACCAAAAAACTGGCAATGGCTAAGGTTAGAATGGCGTTTTCAATTTTTGCCCGCACTTTTTCCATCAAAAGTGCTCGGTATGTTCGCTCTAATATTTGTGGTTGGCTCATGGGTTGGGTTGTTGCTTTAAAATGTTGGTTGGTTGCCCGTTTTTAGCGGATAACTACCATTAACAAAAAGCCACGCCAAACTGTTTGATTTGCAACGAGTTTTCGGTTTTTTTAGTACCTAACCCCGATGCTAAATGTTACAAGCGCAGCTTGTTGCGTCCGAACCAGCCCCGTTTTGCCGTAAAGCCCAATTTTTTCTGTCAATTTATAGTTTAGCCCAATGCCCAACTCCGTGTGGGCGCTGCCCGTGCCGCCAGCGTATTGGTTCCAGATGTGGTCGTAGCCCAATTTGAAATTCAGGAGCGGCGATAATTTGGTTTTCATGGGTAGATATTCAAAATCGCTCAAAACTGAAATGCCATGAATGCCCCTAAAATTTAGGTAGCCAAGCCCGATGCCCGTAAACAGTTTTTTGTTTGCGAGGCGCACGCCGTTAAAAACAGTAACGTTTAATCCATTTTGTTCTTCGTCCAAGTTGTATCCCTTCCAGCCTGGCGCAGGGTCAACGGTTACAGTTTGATGCCGATAGTTTAGGTAGCCCGTTTCTACTTTTGCCGAATAGGTAGCCTGCGCATACGCCGCCGAAATGCTTGTAAAAAGTAGTAGTAGCGTCAGTGTTTTTTTCATGGTCAATGTTGTTCTTTTGCTACACTATCAACGCAAAGAAGTTGGTTATGGTTGGGGGAGGAGTAAATATATTGGGTAGGTTTATTGTGGCATAAAATTTTGTAGAGACAAGGCATTGCCTTGTCTTCGTTGTAATGTTTCGCAATGTAGCGTTTGTATGATGCAGACAAGGCAATGCCTTGTCTCTTTTGTAGTGTTTCGCAATGTAGCGTTTGTACGATGGAGACAAGGCATTGCCTTGTCTCTACAAAAACAACGATAAAACCAGCCTTTTATCCGCCACGCACAATACAAAAGCCATGGCTGCGTTTTGTAGGTTGAAAAACCAAAAATACTTTGTAAATTTACAGTCTATCGCAGTCATTGCCCCAGCCAAAAAGCGCATTTAAAACCAAAGCAAACCGTTTTTTCAGTCATAACGCTTCATTTTAAACCTAAATACAAACCACAAATTGAAATCCTTTAAAATTATTTTTATCGCCATGCTCTGCGCATTGTGCCAAATAGTGCGGGCGCAAGTGCCACAAAAAACCATCGTAGAGCATTTTACAAACACAAAATGCAGCATTTGCGCCTCACGCAACCCTGGGTTTTACACCAACCTGCGCACCCAAGCCAACACGCTGCACCTATCTGTGTTTCCGAGCGCACCCTATGCCGCCTGCCTGCTATCTCAGCAAAATGCCGCTGCCGCCGACGCACGCACCAACTTTTATGGCATTTATGGCGGCACGCCCCGCTTGGTCATCAACGGAAACGTGGTGGGCGGCAGCACCAACTACGCCGACACCGCCATTTTTGCGCCCTACAAAGCCCTCACCAGCCCCGCCAGCCTGCGCATGGTGCAAACCAAATACAGCACCGACAGCATCGTAACCCGCATAACTATAAAAACCGAGGCGAGCCACACCCTTGGGCAGCTCTCGCTTTTTTTGGCACTGACCGAAGACACGGTTTTTTACACAGGCTCAAACAACGAAGCCAAACACTACGACGTGTTCCGAAAAGCCCTTACTGCGCCCGCTGGCGACCCTTTTTTGCTCCCCAGCACCATCGGCGACAGCGTCGTACTCACCTACAAAGCCACGCCAAGCGCCATTTGGAACTTGGATAGGATATTCACCACAGCCATTTTGCAGCAAACAAACAACAAAAGTTTGGTGCAAGCCGAAAAATCCAACACCCGAAACATCGTAACCAACCCCTCGGGCGTGCGAAACGATGCAAGGCTGTTAAATGTGCAAATAAGCCCCAACCCTGCGAGTAATTTTATAAACGTAAAGTTGGCAGAAAAAGCGGCATTTACCCTAAATTTGTACAACGCACAGGGCATGATGGTTTTGGAGAGCAAGCAAAATACCCAAAATGCCACCATAAACTTGGCATCTTTGCCCAGCCAGATGTACTTTATTAAAATAACTTCGGCGCAAGGCTATTACACCCAAAAAATAATTAAGCAGGATTAAATGCCAACAATTGCAAATTTTTTTTGCTGCATTTTAGTTAAAATAACCTAAAATTAATTTTTAAACATGAAAAAAATCCATAGCTTGCTCCTTTTTTGCTTGGTTTTTAGCAGTGCTTTTGCCCAAAAAAATAAAAATAACGCAAAGCAACCGCCCTCAACCAACAAAATAATTTGGGTAAATGCCTACAAATCGCCGTGCAATGCGGGCGAGTTGCAAAAAGATTGCTTTATGGTTAAAAAGAATCTAAAACAAAGCGAATGGTTTGCTTTTTCGGACGAGATAGCGGGTTTTAAACACGAGGAAGGCTTTGAATATGAGTTACTTGTGAAAACCCAAAAAATAAAAAATCCGCAAGCCGATGCCAGCGATACCAAATATTCGCTGGTGAAAATACTAAGCAAAACACCCAAAACCACGGGGCTAAAACTGAGTAACCAGTGGATTATTTCGAGTTTTGGAGACGGAGCAAACGGCGTAGCCACCAAAAGTGCGTACATAACGATAAATCAGGGCAAAAAAACATTTAGTGGCAGCGGCTCTTGCAACCGCATCAACGGTATGGTAAGCGTGGTGGGGCAAAGCATAAAATTTGAAAAAATAGCCGCCACCAGAATGATGTGCGGCGAAATGGAGCAAGAAACCAAGTTTATAGCCGCCCTGGAGCGAGCAACTTCCTTTAAAATAAAAGGCTGCGAAATGTTTTTGTACCAAGGCAACGAACTTATTTTGACCTTAGAAAGTTGTAGATAAAACCTAAAAACCAAAACTAATACAAATGAAAAACAAAAATTATGCGCTTGCCGCAGCTTTTATGCTGTTCCAGGCTGTTTCGTGTACCAATGCTACCGAAAAAAACACCGAAACCCAACAAAAAAACCAAGAAAATGCCCAGCCCGAGGCGCAAGTGCAAGTAAGCGACTCGCTGCTTTCGGCACAAACCAAACTGGTTCTAACGGCTTTAAAAGCGAAAGATTACCAAACCCTTGCGGGCTACATTCACCCAACGTTGGGCGTGGTTTTTTCGCCATATAGCTACATAGATACCGCAAAATCCGTGGCATTTAAAGCGGCTACTTTTGTAGCCCAATGCCAAGAAAAAGCCCCAATAAACTGGGGAAGCTACGACGGAAGCGGCGAACCGATACTGCTATCTGCCGAAAATTATATGAAAGAATTTGGGTATTCCGCCGATTTTTTAAACGCCGATAGCTTGGCTCTGAACAAAACCATAGCCAAAGGCAATTCGCCAAACAACATAAAAGAGGTGTTTGGCGGGTGTTATTTTACCGAAAGTTATTTTGCTGGCAAAAACCCTAAGTTCAATGGCATGGATTGGAGCAGCCTGCGCCTTGTGTATAAAATGTACGAAAACAAGCTATATTTGGTGGCTATTGTACACAATCAATGGACGACCTAAGTAACTTTGTGCATTTAAAGCCGAGCTTTTGTGCTAACTTTGTGGCTTAAAACCATAAGAATAGTGAAAAAAAACGTACTGCTTCCCATTTTTATTACCATGTTCATCGACCTTTTGGGCTTTGGCATCGTAATTCCGATATTACCCAATTACATCAAAGAAATAGGCTCTACCGACCTCATGGTGGGCGTGGTGGCTTCCAGTTTTTCGTTTATGCAGTTTCTGTTTGCGCCCATGTGGGGCAATTTGAGCGACAGAATAGGCAGGCGACCCGTGCTGCTCATGAGCTTGGCGGGTACGGCTGTGGCGTATTCGTTTTTTGGTTTGGGCAGTATTTGGTTGCTGCTGCTCTCACGCACGCTGGCGGGCATAGGCTCTGCCAACCTCTCGGTGGCGCAAGCCTACATCGCCGACGTAACCGCACCCGAAAAGCGTGCCAGAGCCATGGGCATGATTGGGGCGGCGTTTGGGCTTGGTTTTATTTTCGGTCCGCCCATTGGTGGGTTTTTAAAAGAACACTACGGCGTGGCTTCCGTGGGGTATTTTACCGCCGCTTTGTGCATTATGAACCTTATTCTCACGTTTTTTATGTTGCCCGAAAGCCTAAAAGTGAAAAATACCCAAAAACGCACGGCAAAAGACGCTTTCAAAGATATTTTTTTGGTGAGCCAACGACCGATAATTAAAGATATTTTTCTGCTCAATTTTATTTACATAGGTGCTTATGCCGCTATCCAAATTACGTGTGCATTGCTCTGGAAAGATGTGTACCACCTCACCGACAAGCAAATAGGCTATGTTTTTGCGTTTATTGGCGTTTGGGCAGCCATTATTCAGGGCGGATTAATTGGTTTTATATCCAGGAAAATGGGCGAAAAAAGAATGCTCGTAAATGGTTTTGTTATTTTAGCGGTGGGCATTTTGTTTTTGCCATTTATACCGCTCAATCTTTTTATGCCCTTAGAGTACCTTTGCCTCATGATTATGGGCTTTGCAAACGGAATGCTGATGCCCGCCATAGGCAGCACCACCAGTAAATTGAGCGGCGCAAACGAGCAGGGCAAAGTGCTGGGCGTGATGCAGAGCATCGGCTCGCTGGCTCGTGGCATCGGACCTATTGTGGGCGGTTTTTTGTACGGGCTAAACTACCACTCGGCGTTTGTGGTAAGCTCCGCATTTATGGTTTTGGGCATATTTTTGAGCAGAAATTTTGTAAAAAAGCATTTGAGTTAGTTCGGGCGGGGGAGGAGTTTTGGCGTATTTAAAGGTAAAATTGTTTAAATGACAACCAATACCCCAAGTTTTTTAGAAAAGCCATCGTATTCCAAAATTAAATTTCTATTTTTGTGGAAATGAAAACGCCAAACAATAAATAATGGATTATATAGAGATTAGTGGCTACAAATCAATTAAAAATGCAAGGGTTAAGCTAACGCCTATCAATATTTTGATTGGTGCAAATGGAAGTGGAAAAAGTAATTTCATTTCATTTTTTGAGTTTTTGAATAGGCTATACAACCGCAAGCTCAATGAATACATTGCCCTAAAAGGTGGCGACAACAAAATATTACACAAGGGCAAAAAAAATACAGATACCATTTCCTTTAAAATGGAATTTGCGAATGGCACAAATGGATATTCTGCCTCACTTCAATCGGGGACTGATGGTTTTGTTTTCATTGAAGAAAATTCAATTTATAGAGGAAATGCGTGGACAATTAGTAATTTTAATAATGAAGCAAATATTAAAATTTCAAATGAGTATAGAAATAAATATGTTGTCAATTATTTAACTGGTTTTAGAAAATATCATTTTCATGACACAAGTCCAAGCTCACCATTTGCGCAATATAGCAATACACAAAACGATATTTACTATTTCTATGAAAATGGCATGAATTTAATGGCATTTATGTTCTGTATCCAAGAAACGAGTAAAATTGTGTACAATAGAATTGTTAAAAATATACAATCCATTGCGCCTTATTTTTCGGATTTTTATTTTGCTCCAAACAAAGAAAACAATTTGCGGTTGCAATGGACGGATAAGTACAGCGATGTTGTTTTTGGTGCCAACGACCTTTCCGACGGAACTTTGCGGTTTATTGCACTATCTGTTTTGTTTTTACAACCCGATTTGCCCGATACCATTGTAATTGATGAACCCGAGCTGGGGCTGCACCCGTCGGCAATAGCTAAATTGGCAGGAATGATAAAATCGGTTTCAGGTAAAGGTTGTCAGGTTGTTGTGGCTACACAATCGACGGATTTAATCAGCCATTTTTTGCCAGAAGACATTATTACAGTGGACCAAATAAATGGGGAGACGAACTTTAATCGGCTTAGTAGCGAAAATTTACACCAATGGCTCGAAGATTATACCATTGACGATTTGTGGAAGCGCAATATAATTACGAGTGGGCAACCTAACTACGATTTATGAAAAGGGTAATAATAATTTGTGAGGGGGAAACAGAAAGAGAATTTTGTAAAAATGTTTTAGCCCCTCATTTGATGAAGCATACTATTTTTATTCAAGCGCCTTTGATAAAAAGGTCTATGGGCGGCGTTGTAAAATGGGCAATTTTAAAAAAAGAAATTGAAACGCATCTCCGAGAGCCGAATGTTATCGTATCCACTTTTATTGACTACTACGGTTTGTATCAGAAGTATAGTTTTCCGAATTGGTTAGAAGGAGAAAAAATTGCAGATAAAACCCAACGAATGGATTTTTTAGAAAATGCAATGAAGGAAGACGTTGCCGATGCTGTCAATCACAGATTTATTCCGTACCTGCAATTACATGAGTTTGAAGGTTTGTTGTTTAATAACATTCAAATATTTTATGACCAAGTGCCAGAAGCTGAACTAATTGGAATTGAGGAGCTTAAAAGAACTTTTGCCGATTATGACAATCCAGAAATGATAAATAATGATAGGGAAACATCGCCAAGTTACAGGCTAAAACGGATAATAAAAGGCTACAACAAAGTATTGTACGGTCATTATCTTGCGGAGGCAATAGGTATTGGGCAAATAAGGGCAAAATCGCCACGTTTTAATCGCTGGATAGAAAGCATTGTAGCATTTTAAAAAAAGGGAAATGGTTGATGGTATAAAATTTTTGTAAGTGTGTCAAAATGCCATTAAATTCCACAGTTTTTTTCGTAATTTTGGGAATTGTAATTTAAAAATAAGTAAATATGGACAAAAGCTATCGTTTTTTATCCGATGTAGAGCCAACCGATGAGCAGTGGGAGGGTTTGATGCTACTTGTTGCGCAAGATGTAAAAGAGCGTGCAGAAAAAGCAGAGGCAAAATACAAAGCATTGCAGGCGCAATCGCTCAAAGAGGCACTGGAATGGTGGGAACAAAAGCAAAAAAGCAATGACAATACAGAAGCCTAAACTTATCGTTATTGCAGGACCTAATGGCTCGGGTAAAACGTCTGTTACTACTCAAATTCTGAAACATGAGTGGGTACAAGGTTGTGTTTATATCAATCCCGATAACATCGCACAAGAGCAATTTGGTGATTGGAACTCACCCGAAGCGGTGTTAAAAGCTGCCGAATTTGCGACCCAACAGCGTGAGAATTGTCTAAAAAATGGCGAAAGCTTTATTTTTGAAACGGTATTTTCTGCGCCTGATAAGGTTGATTTTTTGCGAAAAGCCAAGGAGGCAGGGTTTTTTATTCGCTTTCTTTTTGTTGGTACAAACCACCCGATGATTAATTCCAGCCGTATCGCAAGGCGAGTAATGGAAGGTGGGCACGATGTTCCTATTTCAAAAATAGTTAGTCGTTATTACAAGTCTATCAACAATGCTTGTCTTGTTTCCCATTTTGTAGATAGATTTTATGTATATGACAACTCATTAGAATATGCGTCTGCCACATTGCTTTTTAGAGCCAATGAGGGCGTACTTGAAAAAGTGTATGCAAATATAAATGAGTGGGCATTGCCCATCTTTAAAGTAGCTTTAAAATAAACTAATGGCTGGCAAATAGGGTATGAAACGCATTAATCTACCCCAATTTCCCGCAAAAAACTGCCGCCATTAAAATATTTGAAAAATAAAATAAAAAGGCTTTTGAAATACGGTTTTAATGCGTACATTTGCACCTCATTTGGGTAGGCACGCAAACGCCCGCACAAACGGTGGGATGGGTGAGTGGCTGAAACCACCAGTTTGCTAAACTGACGTACGGGAAACTGTACCCCGGGTTCGAATCCCGGTTCCACCACAAGCGTTTTTTGCGCAAAATAAAAAAGAGCCATATTACTTGGCTCTTTTTTTGTAAATGGATATTTGAACGCAAACCACAGCCAAACAGCCATCAACCACACACATTTTATATCAAAAACGCATTGCCTTGTCTCCGACACATTTTATATCAAAAACGCATTGCTTTGTCGCTGATACATTTTATATCAAAAATCCATTGTCTTGTCTCCAACACATTTCACACTAAAATTTTGCGGCATTACTTATATTTGCTGTTTGAAACTTGTTATTAACCAAAATACCAAAAAGACTAATTTTGGCGTTTACCTAAATTATACCAAATATCCAATTTTAACATGAAATTACGCCGTAAAAGCCGTTTTCAGGCAGAAGTTTCCACTTCGTCGCTAAACGACATTATGTTTTTTTTGCTCCTGTTTTTTCTCATTGTATCCACCATTACGAACACAAGTGCCATAAAATTGCTTTTGCCGCAGGCAAAAGCAGCCGATAAGCTCAACAAAAAGCAGGTTACGCTATCGATTACCGCCGATAAAAAGTTTTTTATAGACAACAAAGAAGTAGCCACCCAAAACTTAGAATCGGAGCTTTTGGTAGTGATGCAAGGCGTAGCCGAACCCACCATAGTGGTGCGTGCCGAAAACACGCTGACCATACAAGACTTGGTAGATGTGCTGCAAACGGGCGCAAAACTGAAAATAAAAATGGTTTTAGCCACCAAACAGCCGAGCGCCTAAGGGTTATTTGTGCAATTTTGATTAAAATAGCATCTCCTAAAAAAGACTTTACATGAAACAGACCACCAAAAAATACCCACAAAACCCAGAGAACGACCTAAAAGGCATGGTTGGGTCTATTATTTTTCACAGCCTATTGCTGGCTTTCTTTTTGTTTATAGGCATAAAAAGCGACCCACCACTTTTTGCTGCCTCCGAGGGCGTGGAAGTAAACTTGGGTACCGACCTCGACCTCGGTAGCGGCGATACCCAACCCCTCGTGCCCAGCCCCGACCCAGCCCCCGCCACACCCAGCCCAATGCCCGAAGAAAACCTAAACCCCACGCCTACACCGCCCACACCCACGCCCAAAGTAACCTCCACGCCCGCACCCAAAACCAGCCAACAAATACTCACTCAAACCGCCGAAGAAACCGCACGCATAGAACAAGCCAAAGCCAACGAAAAACAAAAACAAGAAAACGAGCGCATCGCCCAAGAAAACGAACTGCGCACCAAACAAGCCGAAGCCAAAGCCAACGAAGTAAAAAAAGCAGCCGAAGCCGAAAAACAACGCCAAATTCAAGCCGCAAAAGACCGAGCCGCAAAAGCCTACAACAAAAACAAAGGCACAGCCAACGGCACAGGCGGCGGAAACCAAACACCAGGCGGCGGCAGCGAAGGAAACACCAGCAAAAGCGGCGACCAAGGCGACCCCAACGGAAACCCAAACTCCCAATACAAAGGCACAGGCGGCAACCAAGGCACAGGCACACAAGGCACAGGCAACGGCAAAAGCGGCGTAGGCAGCGGCTACGACCTCAGCGGGCGCACCCGAACCATCGCCCCCACAATATCCGACAACGGACAAGAAGAAGGCAAAATAGTAGTGCGCATATACGTAGATAAAAACGGCAAAGTACTCCGTGCCGAAGCAGGCGCATCAGGTACCAGCATATCCAACAGCGTACTCCAAGCCAAATGCAAAGCCGCCGCACTCCAAGCCAAATTCAACGCCGCACCCGACGCACCCGACGAACAACGTGGCACAATGACCTTCGTATTCAAAAACCAATAACACCGTGACCTACGCACAAACCATAGAGTTTCTGTACCAAAAACTCCCCATGTACCACCGAATAGGCGCAGCCGCCTACCGAAAAGACCTCACAAACATAAAAACCCTCTGCAAACTACTCGGCAACCCACACCTACAATTCAAATCCATACACGTAGCAGGCACAAACGGCAAAGGCTCCACCTCACACACCCTCGCCGCCATACTACAAACCGCAGGCTACACCACAGGGCTATACACCTCACCACACCTCCACGATTTCAGAGAAAGAGTACGCATCAACGGCAAACCAATTTCCCAAAAAGAAATAGTGCGCTTCGTCCAACTCGTAATGCCCTCCATAAACGAAATAAACCCCTCATTCTTCGAAATAACCACCGCACTCGCATTTTGGTATTTTGCCCAAAAAAAAATTGACGTAGCCATCATAGAAACAGGCTTAGGCGGCAGGTTAGACTCCACCAACATCATCACCCCACAACTAAGCATCATCACCAACATAAGCCTCGACCACCAAAACCTACTCGGCGACACCCTACCCGAAATAGCCACCGAAAAAGCAGGCATCATAAAACCCGACGTACCCATCGTAATAGGCGAAACCCAACCCGAAATACAACACATCTTCATACAAAAAGCCAACCACATCAGAGCCCAAATCAAATTCGCCGACGCACTCTTTCAACTAACCCCAACAGCCCAAACAGCCCAAAGCCAAACCTTCCAAGTCCGAAAAAACAACCAAATATACATACCCACACTCACCACCGACCTCGCAGGTAGCTACCAAAAACAAAACCTCACCACCGTTTTTGCAGCCCTACAACAACTCGAGCGCATCGGCTACCTCATAGATGAAAAACAAATCGTAAAAGCCCTAAAAAACGTTCAAAAACAAACAGGCTTACAAGGCAGATGGCAAACCATCTCCCAAAACCCCACCACAATCGTCGATACAGCACACAACATAGCAGGCATAACCGCCATACTCACCCAGCTAAACCACCAAAAATACCAACAACTCCACTGGGTATTCGGCATGGTAAACGACAAAGACATACAAAAAATCTTAGAAATACTCCCCAAAAACGCCAGCTACTACTTTTGCGCCGCCCAAATTCCTCGAGCCTTAAGCCCCCAAGACCTTCAAAGCCAAGCAAAAGCCCATAGTTTAAACGGAAACTGCTATCAATCCGTAGCCCAAGCCTTAGCCCAAGCAAAAAAAAACGCCACCCCCCACGATTTTATCATGGTAGGCGGCAGCACCTTCATCGTAGCAGAAGCCTTAAAGTGATTTTTTTTCACACACAACTATTTGCCATTCAACATATTACAAATTAAATAAAAATTAAACCCAAAAAAGTTTGGTAATCTAAAAAATCATTGTACCTTTGCACTCCCAAAGCGAACGTAAATGCCACAAAAAATAGAAAGCTATTTAGAGGCACACAAAATAAAAAATTCATTTTTTTTAAAATAAAGTTTGGAAGTTTCAATTTTAGTATTACCTTTGCACTCCCAAACAGCAGGTAGCGAGTTAGAGAAAAGCAGCAGAGTAAGTGAGTTTAGCGGTTGGGAAATTAGGAAGGCAAAAGCAGATAGAATAGGAGTTAGCGAGTGAGATAGCGGTAGGTGAGAGAGAAAAACAAGTTAGCAAATTAAACGACGAAGGTCGTCTAATATATAGTCGTAGCAGCAGTGATGTTCTACATTATAAAGTTCTTTGATAGATAGATAGCAACAATTTAAGGCAGTGTCTGAGAAGACACGGTAAGAGGTGCGTATCTTCGGATACACAGTCAATTACAAATAAGAGCAGCCAGGAACAACAAACGAAGTTTGTAAACAGTAAAAAAAATA
>JAYUJN010000015.1:0-8841 GCA_043765195.1 Bacteroidota bacterium
GAGGCTATTGTATTAAATTTGTTTGAATACACCAAAAAAAATCGTACTTTTAAGCCCTGAAATCTTCCATAAATTCTGGGCGTTCGCCGCCGAATAAAATAAATAAAATCATTAAAAAATAAATTTAAAAATGAAGTCATTGCGTTTGCTACTAATTTTTGTTTTAACGAGCTACTGTGCTGCGGCACAAACTACTGCGCTCTGGCTACCCAGCCCCGCCCCAGCCGACCAGCCACATTTGAAGCATTTCCACGCTTTTGCGCTCGATGCCCGCACGCTCAAAACCCAACTTTGGGCTGCGCCCCCCGAGCATTCTACCACGCCCACACAGCTAACTTTGCCCTTAGCCGACGGCAAAATGTACACTTTTAACGCTTGGTACGCACCCACCATGGCTCCCGAGCTTGCGGCAAAATACCCCGAAATAAAGAGCTTTTTGGTGGCAGACCCGCAAAATTCAGCCATAAACGGACGTGTGGATTATTCGCCGCAGGGCTTCCACGCACTCATTTTTACGCCAGAAGGCACGGTGTATATAGACCCAATTAAAAACCAAAGCGACGTCTATGCCGTGTATTACAAGCAAGATTATAGCAACCCAGCCAAACGCCAAGACTGGAATTGTGCCGTAGAAAACACAAAAACAACCGCTCAAACCGTAAAAAAAAACGACGTTTTACCGCCCGCAAACCCAAGCCCTGAATTTGTACACGGCGAAACTTTGCGCACCTATCGTTTAGCCCTCGCCTGCACGGGCGAATACGCCGCCGCCGTTAATGCCACCACCAGACCACAGGTTTTGGCAGCCATGAACACCTCCGTAAACCGTGTAAATGCCCTGTATGAACGAGATTTATCCGTTAGAATGCTGCTGATAGCCAACACCGACACGCTCATTTTCTTTAATTCCACCACCGACCCATACACAAACAACAACGGCAGCACCATGCTCGGGCAGAACCAAAGTACGGTAACCAGCCGCATTGGCTCGGCAAACTACGACATTGGGCACGTGTTTAGCACGGGCGGCGGCGGCGTAGCCAACTTGGGCTGCGTATGCACCAATTCCGACAAAGCTCGGGGCGTTACGGGTTCTTCCGACCCCGTGGGCGATCCCTTCGACATAGATTTTGTGGCACACGAAATGGGGCATCAGTTCGATGGCAACCATACCTTTAACAACTCGTGCAGCGGCAACCGCAATTCAAGCACCGCCGTAGAGCCAGCCAGCGGCAGCACCATCATGGCTTACGCAGGCGTTTGCCCGCCCGACCTCCAGCTCCACTCCGACGACCATTTCTCTGCCATGAGCCTCAACGAAATCACGTCGTTCATCACCAGCAGCGGCGGCACTTGCTCCGTTCAATCCGCCACCGCCAACGCAGCGCCCATCGTAAACGCAGGCGCAAACTACACCATACCCAAAAGCACACCCTTTTACCTAAAAGGCACGGCGACCGACAACAATCCGAACCAAACCCTCACCTACAACTGGGAACAAATGGACATCGGACCGCAAACCGCTTGGAACGCCCCCACGGGCAATGCGCCCATTTTTAGGTCGTTCCCCTCCGCAAACACAGGCTACCGTGAGTTCCCCAAGCGCAGCAACACCCTATCCAACACCGTAACCATAGGCGAAATTTTGCCCAGTTACGCCCGCAGCCTCGTAATGCGCCTTACCGTAAAAGACAACCGTGCGGGCGCAGGCGCATTCGGTTTTGATACCACAAAAATTACCGTGGCAAACTCCGGACCGTTTTCAATAACCGCCCCAAATACCGCCACCACTTGGGCAGGCGGCAGCATACAAACCATTACTTGGAACGTAAACGGCACAAACACCGCCCCAGTAAACTGCCAAAACGTAAAAATATTGCTTTCCCGCAATGCAGGGCAAACCTTTACCGATACCTTACTAATCACCACGCCAAACGACGGCACGGAGTCCATCATTGTGCCAAACTTAAGTGTGAGCCAAGCCCGCATTATGATTACGGGCATAAACAACGTCTTTTTTGACATAAATAATGCCAATTTTGCCATCACACAATCTGCAAATGCAAACTACGGCGTTTTTACCCAGCCACAAACCGTGTGCGCAGGCAACAACATTACCTCGCAGGTAATCATTACCAAAATAGGCAATTTCACCGACAGCGTTTCTTTGGCGTTGGGTAATGTGCCAGCAGGCATCACCGCAACCCTAAACAAAACCACGCTCCTCCCCTTGGATACCGTGCTTATTAGCATACAAACCAACAACACCGTAGCCCAAAATGCCTACAACCTAACGCTTACTTCTACCACGCCAAGCGGCAACAACCGCACCACAAACATAAACCTAAACGTACTCTCGAACAATTTGGGCAGCATAGCCCTAAACACGCCCGCAAACAATGCCACGAATTTAGGCGGATTGTTGAGCTACCAATGGGCAGGCATAGCAGGCTCGAGCTACCAGTTGCAAATAGCCACCGATACCTTGTTTTCAGCAGCAAGTTTGGTGCTAAACAGGCAAAATTTAGCCACAAACAGCCTACTTTCGGGCATAGCTGGCAACCCAAACACCACTTATTTTTGGAGGGTGCGCCCCACAAGTAGTTGTGGCTTAGGTGTTTATAGCAATATTTATAAATTCAGTACTTCCTCCGAAAGTTGCAAAACGTACAACAGAACGACCACATCTACCATTAATTTTCCGTCGGGGTTTCCAGCCGTACTCACCTCCACCATTCAGGTTTCGGATAGTTTGCGTGTACAAGACGTAAATATTTACCTAAAAGGAAACCACAGCCGCATCAAAGATTTGGAAGCTACGCTCATCAGCCCGAGCGGCACGCAGGTGGTTTTATTTAAAAACAATTGCTTAAACGTAGCCAATTTTGACATAAAATTTGACGATGATGCCACCATAATAACCATACCTTGCCCGCCGATAAGCACCGCAAATGTGCGACCCAAAAATACGCTTACAGCCTTTAACGGCGAGTGGGCTACTGGGGTATGGACCCTAAAACTAGTGGATAGTGTAGGTTTAGGTTCGCAAAATGCCAACCTCCAAAACTGGAATTTAGACATTTGTGCCTCTTGTTTTGGGGGCATTACCCTAAACAGTACGCCCATAGACAGCACTTTATGTGCAGGTAATTTGGTGCAACTTACGGCACGTGCGAGTTCCAGCGCACCGTTTACCTACCAATGGCTGCGCAACAACGCACCAATTTTTAATGCCAACACAAACAGTTATGCCGCCTACCAAACGGGTACTTACGCCTGTGTGGCAACCAACGGTTGTGGCAGCGATACCAGCGGCATCAGCAACATAAGCATTACGCCGCTGCCCTTGCCCACCATTACGCAAATCGCCGATAGCCTCGTTACCCAAGCGGCTGCCGCCTACCAATGGTACAAGTTTGCGCTGCCCATACCTGGTGCTACGGGTCGGAGCTACCGCCCCAGCAGCAATGGCGAGTACCAAGTGGTTAGCACCGTGAACAATTGTTCTTCTGTGATTTCCGATACTTACTTCTTTTTTATGGCTGCGCTAAAAGACCTAAACCTAAATAAGCCCGTTTTGTACCCAAATCCGACGGATAAAATACTAAATATTTTCTTGCCACGGGTACTAAACTCCGAAAACCTGATGGTATATAACATCTTGGGTGAAGTGGTGTATGCGCAATACAAACTAACCGACCCCAATATATTGCTCGACGTAGAAAAATGGCAAGCGGGCGTGTATTTTGTGAAAATAGGCAAGTTTAGCAGCAAGTTTATTGTGGAGTAATGAAACAGAATAAAGATTTTGATGCTGTAAAAATGATGCGAGAAACTCGTGAGGAATTAAGCCAGAAGTATTGGAAACAACCTGAATTATTGAAACAAGAAATGCAAAAAATAAGGGAAAAATACCACCTCAACATTGTAGAACTTACAACCGTGAAATAATACCCGTGCCAAACCCATGAAGCATAAATTTGAACCCATAACTACCTTTGTGTTAGACATTGATGGTGTGCTTACCGATGGCAGCGTGCTGGTTACCGAGCAAGGCGAAGAGCTGCGGAGTATGCACACCAAAGATGGTTTGGCTATAAGCATGGCTGCCAAAGCGGGCTACACGGTGCTGGTGCTGTCGGGCGCACGCTCGGAGGGTTG
Source organism: Bacteroidota bacterium (assembly GCA_043765195.1). Taxonomy (GTDB): domain Bacteria; phylum Bacteroidota; class Bacteroidia; order UBA7662; family JAYUJN01; genus JAYUJN01. Next base: position 4,162 of record JAYUJN010000015.1, read on the forward strand.
CCGCACACGCTTGCTTCGTTTGGGCGCAAAGGAGGTGTTGCTTGGCTTCGACGAAAAGCTGGAGGCACTACAAACGGTGCTAAAAAAGTACGACATAGACCCTAAAAATACCCTTTATATGGGCGACGACCTGCCCGATATTCCTTGCATGGCGTTTGTGGGCATGAGCGCCTGCCCCCACGATGCTGTACCCGAAGTAATAGCCGTGGCACAATACGTGTGCGCCAAGCACGGCGGAAAAGCCTGTGTGCGTGAGGTGATAGAGCAAGTAATGCGCCTACAAAACAAGTGGAATGTGTAGCGTTACGATGCTTCGGTTTTTTGTTCTAACTTTTTGCCTTTTACCAAAAAAATCAATCCAAGCATAAAAAACACGGTTAGTGCCAAGGCTGAGTTGCGCATAGAACCCGTGATTTGGTCCACGAAGCCATACACAAATGCGCCTATAACCACCGCAATTTTTTCGGTATTGTCGAAAAAGGAAAAGTAGGAAGCCGTATTTTTTGTGTTTTCGGGTATGTATTTGGCAAATGTAGAGCGAAAAATCGCTTGCATTCCGCCCATGACCACGCCCACCACCGCAGCCAACACATAAAATTGTGGCTCGGTACGCACAAAATAAGCGCCAATGCCCACGCCAATCCAAATGACACTGCACAGGATAAGCACGCTCAAATTCCCAATTTTTTGGCTCACAAAACCCATGAGGTATGCGCCAACTGCCGCCACCAATTGTATAATTAGCAGCACCAAAATGAGGTTTGCGGCTGGCATATTGAGTTCTTTTGCTCCAAAAAGGCTAGCCAAATTCATGGTGGTTTGTAGCCCAATGCTGGCAAATAAAAATCCGATTAAATAGATTTTGAGCATTTTATGCTGCCTCAAATCCAAAAATACTTGCTTAAATTCCCTAAAACCTTCGCCAAAAACCTTTTTGGTAATCTTTCCTTTTGAATGCTCCTTTGGTAAATTGGAAAAAGTGATTTGAGCAAAACCAATCCACCAAACGCCCACGCTCAAAAAAGCCACCCTCGAGGCAATGCCCTTGTAATGCGAAAATGCGGTTTCGGTTGCGGCTTGTATGGTTACATTGGTGCTAGTAACCAACTGGTTAGCAAAACCATCTACGTCAAAAAACCACTCGCATTTTTGTATCACCACCAAATTTATGATGAGCAAAAGCACGCTGCCCACGTAGCCGAGCATAAAACCTTTTGCGCTTAGTGCGTCTATTTTATCGTTGGTGGCTATTTCGGGTAAAAAAGAATTGTAAAATGCCAAGCTGCCGTATAGCCCCACGGTGGCAATGAACATCATGTATAGCCCAAACGAGATGTTGTCTTTTGTAAAAAAATACATTGCCATGCACGCAATTGCGCCCAAATAACAAAAAAACTGCATAAAACGCCGTTTCAATCCGCCAAAGTCGGCGATGCCCGAGAGCATGGGCAGCAAAATTACGACCGCCAAAAACGCCAAAGACGTATTGTATGAATACGCAACGGAATTTTGGATTTTTAAGCCCAAAAAATCCACCAAATACGTATTTTGGTTGGCATTTGCGCCTTGCTCTATGGCGTGGGTTCTGCTCACCGCCTCGAAATAAATGGGGAAAATGGCGGTGCGCACCGTGAGCAAAAAAGCCGAGTTCGCCCAGTCGTACATCGCCCAACTGTGCATTATTTTTGGGTTGTTTTTCATGGTTAGTCTCTAAAAGGATAAGGATACGTAAACGACATATAGCCCAGCTCGCCCACGATGCTCTCTACCAAAAAAGCGATGTATTTTTTGCGTGAAGTCGGTTTTTCTTTAAATTCTATGGCTTCCAAAAACTCTATTTCGTCGATTTCGTATTCTCGGCGTGTTTGGTGCGATAAATATTTGTTGTTTCGCTGTAGCTCAAAAAAATTGGCGTGTCCTTTTAGTTTCAAATGGTATTTTACGGCTGCCAACCTATCAAAATAAGCGGCAAGCGGAAGTTTTTCGATGAGTTCTTGTTCGGTCATATAACTATAAAATTAAGCCGCTAAGTTAAGCGTTTTTTTATTTTCATCAAATTAAATATTATGCACAAAATGAGCCAAATATTGCATTTATTTTTTAGTAACTTTGTGGCTTAATCAGATACATAAAATGGAGCAAAATTCTTTGAATTTTATAGAGCAAATCGTAGAAAACGACATCGCTACAAACAAATATGGCAAGGCAATTCTTACCCGTTTTCCGCCCGAACCCAACGGTTATTTGCACATTGGGCACGCAAAAAGCATTTGCCTTAATTTCGGATTGGCGCAAAAATACGGTGGAGCTACCAACCTAAGGCTGGACGATACCAACCCCATCACGGAGGAAACGGAGTACGTTACATCTATAAAAAACGACGTGAAATGGCTGGGTTTTGAGTGGAAAAACGACGAAGAACGCTATGCCTCCGATAATTTTGGGGCGTTGTATGAATATGCCCAAAAGCTGATAGGTTTGGGTAAGGCGTATATTGATTTTTCAAGTTCGGAGCAAATGGCGGCTGAAAAGGGAACGATGGTTACGCCAGGTACTGAAAATGAATACAGAAACACGCCGATAGAAGACAATTTGCGCATTTTTGCAGAAATGAAAGATGGTAAACACGCCGATGGTGCGTGCGTTTTGCGGGCAAAAATAGACATGGCTGCCAACAATTTATTGATGCGAGACCCTGTGATTTACCGCATAAAACACGCCACACACCACCGCACAGCCGATACTTGGTGCATTTACCCGATGTACGACTTTGCGCATTGCCTCTGCGACAGCATCGAGGGCATTACGCACAGCATTTGTACCTTGGAGTTTGAGGTGCATCGCCCGCTCTACGACTGGATACTCGAAACCCTCAATGTTTATCACCCGCAACAAATAGAATTTGCGAGGCTAAACCTGAGCTACACCGTAATGAGCAAGCGAAAACTGCTGGAAATGGTGCAAGAAAACCTAGTAACGGGCTGGGACGACCCACAAATGCCGACCATTTCGGGGCTGCGCCGCCGTGGCTATACCGCCAGCAGCTTGCGTGAGTTTGCACACCGTGTGGGCGTAGCCAAAAGGGACAATATGATAGATTTGAGCCTGCTCGAGTTTTGCATCAGGGAAGAGCTAAACAAAACGGCGCACCGTGTGATGGCGGTTTTAGACCCTTTGAGGCTGGTGATTACGAATTACGACGAGGTTGAACGTGAGTGGCTTATCGCCGAAAACAACCCCGAAGACCCAAATGCGGGTACAAGGCAGATTTTGTTTGGCAAGGAACTTTGGATAGAGCAAGACGATTTTATGGAAAATCCGCCTAAAAAATATTTTAGGTTAGCCGTAGGGCAACTGGTGCGCCTGAAATACGCCTACATTGTGCAATGCAACAAGGTAATAAAGGACGAAAATGGAAAAATAACCGAGGTGCACTGCACTTACCTCCCCAACAGCAAAAGCGGCGACGACCAAAGCGGCATAAATGTAAAAGGAACGATACATTGGGCGAACGTTTATCACGCAAAAACGGCGGAAGTGCGGCTGTACGACCGTCTTTTTACGCACGAAGACCCAGCGAGACAGAAAGATGTGGACTTTAAAACGCTCATCAACCCCAACGCCAAGCAACAAATTACGGCTTATGTAGAGCCGCATTTGTTAGAAATGGAAGCAGGCACCAGCGTTCAGTTTATGCGTAAAGGCTACTTTTGTGTGGATAGAGACAGCACGCCCGAAAAGCTCGTTTTTAACAAAACTGTGGGTTTGAAGGACAGTTGGGCGAAATCCATAGAAAAATAATAAAAACTTATGCACATTTGTAAAAAGTAGCATAAAATTTGTTTAATATTGCTTTTTAATTCCATTTTAAACAACTAAAAACCAAAAACAATTAAAAATGAGCAAATTCGTAGAAGCCATAGAACTTTATAAGTCGGATATGGCAAGCAAATTGGGTATTGAGCAAATAGACGAAGTACTTTTGAACGCAGTTACAAAAGGCTTGGGTCCATCTATTTACAACAAAGATTCATCTACCGTGGCAGGCTCGGACGATACCGAACTTGCGAGGGTAAAAGAACGTTTTTTGATTAAAAAATTGGGTTTGGCGGATAGCCCAGCCCTCGACGAAGCGATAAAAGAAGTAATAGAAAAATTTGGTTCGAGCAACCGCAGCAAACACCGTGCTGTTTTTTATTATTTATTGGTGCAAAAATTTGCAAAACACGACGTTTACGGCTTGTAGAAACAATCCACGTCAGTTTTTACGTAGTATATATACCAAATCTCTAAGATTTGGTAAATATGACGTACCGTTACGGCGTTTATAAGAACAATCCAAGTCATTTTTTACGTAGTATATTTACCAAATCTTGGAGATTTGGTAAATATAAGATACGATACGCCGTAATTAGGAGACAAACTAATTTCCCAAACCAGTTTTAAAAACACGGTCAGTTGAGCTGGTCGTTTATTTTCAAATACTACTTAACATAATATAAATTATAGGAAAAAATAAACGACCCATAAATTCCTTTGTATTTACAAAAAAATGGCTATTTTTGTGGTTGGTTGTGGTAAGGAGGCTATTGTATTAAATTTGTTTGAATACACCAAAAAAAATCGTACTTTTAAGCCCTGAAATCTTCCATAAATTCTGGGCGTTCGCCGCCGAATAAA